>NZ_JAVKPS010000001.1:0-693186 GCF_040981005.1 Kocuria sp. CPCC 205258
CTGCCGCGGATGTGCGACCTCATGTTGCCGATGTCCCGAGACATGCCTTGCCTATGTCCTGAACCAGCACACTGTCATCCCGACCACCAGCGAACGGCCCCGGACCAGTCGGTCCGGGGCCTTCCGCATGTCCCGACGACGACGCGCGGGGCCGGCTGTCCCCGCAAGAAGCGACGCCCTCCGCCGATGCATTTGCAAATTCATCGAATAGGCTCGGCACTGTCAGGGCGTGCCCGCCCCGGCTGCCCAGGGACCGGCTGATCCTCCGCTTCCCCGCCGCCGGTGTCGCACCCTTGTCGTCGCGGGCGTCATGGGGGCGCCCGGAACGTTCGTCAGCTCCGGGGGGAGTTCTCACCATGAATCTCGACATCGATCGTGTCCTCGACGACGCCGGCACCGGCGTGCTGGGCGCCGTCCTCCAGCAGTTCACCGACTGGTCCCTGTGGCTGGGCATCGGACTGATCATCGCCGCGGTCATCAGCTCTGCCATGACCCGGAAGGTGCCGTGGACCCGCGAGGCCTCCGTGTGGCTGTACTCGATGGCCGCCACGGCGTGCTTCGCCGTGCACTGGGCGGCCGTGCCTGCCTGAGCGACGTCGACGCACCCGGCCGAGGTCAAGGGCCGGGTGCGTCGTCGTATGCTGTAGCCGCGCGCGACGGGCGCGGACCGCGCCGTTCCGCCGGATGACCGCGCTCCGGACGCCGCGGACCTACTTCCGGGCCGAGGAGAAGACCAGCTTCTCGTCCCCGCCCTCGAGATCCCGCTCTGCCAGAGCCCACTGCCCCTGCATGAGCTGCTCAAGCAGGTCGTCGGTCAGCTGCTGCTGGTCGCCGCCCTCCCCACCCAGCTCCTCCTCGAGCGCCTGCCGCAGGAGGTCCTCGGAGAACGGTCCGTCCTGACCAGCGAGCTCCGGCGTGGAGAGGTCGCCCAGCAGGCACAGCCCCTCGCAGGTGACCACGAGCTTGAGACCGGCCTCGATCGTCGTCGACGTGGTCGTCGTGGTGCTGGTCGACGTCCGCTCCGTCGCCTGGACCGGCATGCCACCACCCACGGGCCCCGCCACAGCGGCAGGTGCCTGCCCGAGGGCGAATGAGGACCCGGCAACGGGTGCCTGCCCGGGGATGCTCGTGCCTGCCGTGCCGCCGACCGGGGCGGCGACCTGGGCCGCCCCTGCGGCAGGGGCGGCAGGGTCCGCAGAGGCCTCAGCCGTCGGGGCAGGAGAGGACTCGGGCGCCGCCGGGGACGTCGGCTGCGGCGCCGGGCTGGTGGTCGGCGTCGCGGTGCTGAGCGGCGGCAGGGGTTCGTAGGTGTGCGCACCCTTCGCCTCGGCCGCGGCACTGCCGCAGCCGGTGAGGGCGGCGAGCGCGAGGGACGCGACGACGACGGTGCGGGTGGTGCGGCTCATCGAGATCTCCCGGAGAACTGGGACGGAGGTGAACATCAGGCGGACCGGTCCGAGGTGGCGGTGGGGCGTCGTCGCAGCAGCCAGGCGCCGAGGCCCGCGCCGACGGCGACCACGACGAGGACCACCGAGGTCATCGCGCTGCGCTCACCGGCCGCAGGAGCTGCGCCCATGCCGGTGTTGGCCATCGCCGACTCGGCGTACGCCGCTCCCCCAGCCGTCATGGTGGTCTCCGTGACGACCTCCGTGGAGGTGGTGGTCTGCTCGTCGAACAGGACGAAGGCCTCGAGGGTCGCCGTGAGCTTCTGCTCGGCGTCGGCGTCCGTCACGATCTCGAGGACAGGGGCGCCGCGATCTCGGGCCACCGGCTCGGCGTCCGATCCGGTCGCGCCGTCGCCGGAGTCCGTGTCGCCGCCGGAGCCACCGATTCCGTCGTCGTCGGTGTCGTTGCCGGTGGAAGTTTCATGATCGACCGGCGTGCCCCCGGTTTCGTCGTCGTCCGGGGGCGTGGTCTCCTCGTCGGGGACCTCCTCCAGCGCGGTCGGGGCGTCGATCTCGAACCCGGCGCTCGCACCCCAGTCGACCGTGCGCTCCTGACCCGCGATGAGCAGGTCGCGGTACTGGTCGTCGGCCAGGACGGTGATCTCGGTCGAGGGCATGGTCGCCGTCAGGTCGGCAGTGAGCTCGCCCTCGGTGACCCCGGCGGGCACGGCCAGTTCGAGGTACTTGTCCCGGTCCCCGCCGGTGAAGCTCTGCGTCCTCGTCCCGTCGGCGAAGGTAACGGGCCCGGACAGGGTGACGGTCGTGGCGTAGTAGGCCTCCGGCATCGTGACGAGCAGCGTGTCGGGCCGACCGTTCGGCGCGAAGGACACGGAGACCCGGTAGCCGTCCTGCGGGGCGAGAGCCGGGACGTTGTGGCGCGCGTCCTGGATGAGGAACTCGGCCCGGTCCAGGTGCGACTGCTCGATGCCGGCAGGCTGCGGCAGCTCCGCGGTCGACAGGGAGCGCACGGTCCACTGCACCGCCAGCGCCTCGTCCGGATCCTCGGTGGGACCGAAGACCGAGAGGATGTATCCGGCCAGGGCGGCGTTCTCCGGCTCCCAGTAGACCGGGGTCTCGCCGACCTTCTCGCCCACCACGTTCTCCCACCCGGCGGCCGGGTCGTCGAAGGGCTCGGCCACTGAGTAGCCGTCGTCGTCGAGCACGAGCTCTCCGACGGGGGCCAGGGGCTGGTCCTCGTGGATGCCGTAGGCGGTGTCGGTGTTGCTCAACGTCACCGGGGTGTAGAACGACTCCGCGCCGGTGCTCGAGCTCCCCTCCGGAACCTCGACGAGGTACTCCGCGATCGCCACGGGCACGGCTGCGGCCGGCGTTGCGGCGACCAGCGTCCCGGTCACCGTGGTGGTGCCGGCCAGAGCCGCCACCGCGAGGAGCGGCGCGCGGCGGACGGGGCGGGGGGAGGGCATGGGAACTCCTGGGGATCGTGTGGGGATCGGCAGGCCGGTGGGCGGCCGACCGATCTTTACTAATGTAATTGCATGGAGGGGGGTGTCGTCCGAGGAAGTCACTGTGCGACGCCGGGTGTGCGCACAAGAGGGGACGGGCAGCCCGGCTGCATCACGGGACGGGGACGGTCGCGGGATCGAGGGCCAGGTCCACGATGAGGTTGTTCGTGTACGACCAGGACGGCGCTCCGTCCGGCTGGACGTAGTCGCCCGAGCAGGTGACCAGGGACAGTCCCGGGTCTCCGGTCAACTCGAAGATGTCCCGCGGCGGCGCGTCCCGCGGGGTCGGCTCCCGCACTGTGGTCACGGTGTAGGAGAACACTCCCCCGGTCCCGTCCGAGACCCAGAGCTTCTGCCCGGGCTGCGCCGTGTAGAGCGTGGCCAGCGCGGGAGCGTCATAGGGATAGTCCACGTGGCCGGCCAGCACCGCGTTGCCCCGCTCACCGCCGATCGGGGCGGAGGCCGAGTACCAACCGATCGCCGCACGGTCCTCGTGGGTGGGCACCGCCATGTTCCCGGCCGCGTCCGTGCCCATGGAATCGAGCGCCGCGTCGATGCCGATCGACGGGGAGCAGACCCGGGCCCGGATGGACAGGTTCCCGCAGGTCTTCGGTCCCCGCACCGCGGAGTGGGACCCCGGGTCACCGGCGGCCCGGGCGTCGTCCGGATCAAGTGACGACACACCGATAGGACCCGGAGCTCTAACAGACCCTGGGGCGTCGTGCTGGATGACGCCTCCCAAGCCGACGGCCTGAGCGCCTACGGTCCACTGGTGTGCGGCCAGGCCTGCGGCCGAAAGCGAAACTATCGCCAGGACGGTGACCAGCACGGGGCGTCGGCGTCTCGACTCGTAAATTTCGCGAGTAGGGGCGGTCACTGTACAAGACCCGTTCCGTGGGCGTGACAGCGTTCTGTGGAGCCGTCCTGGAAGGGGACAACAACTCTTGTCATCAGGCCCCCAGAGGGGACTTCGAAATAGACATATCTTCTCCAGTATTCAGGAACTGAATGGGAGGCGGCCCTGCACTGTTCAACATCGCCAGCCGAGGAATCGCGGCGAGCAAAGCAGCAGGCACGATGGAGACGAGGACGGGAGAGGCCAGAAGCATGGCCGGGGCAACCAGCCAGGGCCAGTTCAGCCGGGCGCCGACGACCACCAACACGACGGCGCCCAGGCAACGCAGTGCGAACAGTGCCAGTCCATCCTTTGTGCCGTCACGATTGCTGAGCAGGAAGTGGACCCAGGCCTGCCAGGAAAGTGGATCCACAGCGTACGCAACTGCCACGATCAGCGCTGTCACGCCAATGCCCTTGATCAGGCTCCACCATTCACCGCGAGCGGCAAACCATAGAAGCCCCACTCCCATTGTCACTTTCGTCAGGATTGGGAATGCCCACAAAGCTGGCCAACGCATGCCCACCACCGCTGCTAGAGCCAAGAGCAAGAATATGTTGTTCACCAAGACTTCCGGCAGGCAGCACACGGCCAGAGGAACGGCCCACTCCCATGGCAGGGGCCGCACCAGCCAGACGACTATCGCCAGCAACAAGACCGTCCACGCCGCGAGGAAGACCGGCCAAGGCAGCCACGTGAGCGGCTTGATGAGCGTCAGGAACACTGGGGAGTAGAGATAGGCGTCCAGCGTGCCAGCGGGTCTGCTGTATACGAGTTCGGCCTGCGCCGCAAGCCAGTACGCATGTGAATCCTGGCCGAAGACCCTCGGCTCGGCCATAACAGATCGGACGATTTGAACAATGACGAGAGCCGACATGAACCACAATCCTGAGAGCGCGGCCTTCATGAAGAGTGGAAAATTCTCAGCAAATGCTTTGCCTGCGGGAACGGGCCATCGATTGCCTGCCGAATTGATTGATGTAACGCCCATGAAGTTTATCTACTTTCTGGCTTGTGAGTCACGCGCCATACCTTTGACAATACGGCTGACATAACTCATCGCGACCACCACAAGGTCGAAGTGATGTACTCGCGCGGGCTCCTCAGCTAACGAAGCTCAGCACAACCGGACCTAGCACTGTCAGGAAAAGTACCGGGAGCACAAAAAGCATGAGTGGTATGAGGATCTTGGTGGGGATCTTTTGCGCCGCCTCTTCCGCCCGTTGCCGACGCTTGATGCGCATTTCGTCGGCTTGCGTCCGCAGCACCGTGGAGATGGAAATTCCGTATGCATCGGCCTGAATTACCGCGCGTGTGAACTGCCGCAGGTCCGGCACATCAGTTCGTTGCTCGAGCGCCAGGTAGGCGTCGCGGCGCGGAATGCCCACACGCATTTCCTGAAGCGTGCGCACGAGTTCCTCGGCGAGTGGGCCTTTGCCATTGTGCCCGGCGCGGGCCATTGCGGACTCGAAGCCGAGGCCGGCCTCCACAGCGATCATCATCTGGTCAAGGGTGTCCGCAAGTTCGAGTCCGATGGCCTTCTGCCGCTCGATGCCTTGGCTGTACAGCAACAGCTCGGGCAGGAAGTAACCCACCGGCACCATGACCACCACGATGAGCAGGATCATGCCGTTGCCCCCGGTCATGGCTAGGAGCAGCAGGCCCACCAAGAGGGCGGCGCCCAGGGCATAGACCTTGTAAGCCATCAGGCGGGCGACCGGCCAGCTTGCAGGCCGGCCCGCCTTCGAATAAAGGGTTTCAAGCCGCTCCTGGCCGTTACCGGTGGTGAACCGGCTGGCCCAGCCGAAGTCCGGTGCGTCGCGGATCATTTCGGCCTCGGTGGCACCGAAGCCGACTCTCAGGTTTTGGCGCACCAGCCGGTCGCCGCCCCAGCGCACACCCACCGCGAGCCAGATGGCCAGGCCCGCGGCACCGGCGAGAAGCAGCATGCCGAGGAAAAGGGGGGTCATGGAACGTCCTTCGAGAAAGGGGGAGAATCAGAACTTGATTTTGACGATCCGCGACATCCAGAAGCCACCGATCGCGAACATCAATAGGGCAACGACGATCATTGCGTAGCCGAGGAAGCCGCTCGTGAGAAATTGGGAAATGTACTCGGGAGAGATCAAGGACAGGATTCCCGCGATCAGCACGGGCAGAGCCATCAGAATGTAGGCGGACATCTTCCCCTCGGCCGAAAGTGTCTTGACCTGTCGCCGGATTTGATTGCGTTCACGGATGGTGCCTGCCACACGATCGAGGACCTCCGCGAGGTCGCCGCCGACCTCGCGGTGGATGCCGATCGCCTGGGCGACCCAGGAAAAGTCCTGGGAGTCCATGCGCTTGGCGGCTTGATCGAGAGAAGCGTCCAGGTCCATGCCGAGACGGGTCTCGTTGACGATTCGCGTCAACTCCTCCGAGGTCGGAGCCTGGGACTCCTTGGCTACCGCGTCGACAGCGCGCAGCAGGGAGTGGCCAGCTCGTAGCGATCCGGAGAAGAGCTGCAGTGTGTTGTCGAGCTGGTCGGCGAAGTTCCGCTTGCGCCGATTCGTGAGGAAGTCGATCACGAGCTTGGCCGCGAAGGGAGCCGTCAGGAAGAACACCAGTCCGAGCAGCAGTCCCCCAGCGAGCGTCCCGGCCGCCGCCGCGACCACCGCCCCGATGATGACCAGCACGAGGAAGTCGGCCGGCGAGGACTTGATGCCTGCGTTCTCCAGAGCGGCGGCAACCTTGCGCGTCCACCCCCGGCGCTCCAGGAACTCGGAGACAGCCTCGGTGGTGACACCCGAGAGCCGGGACAGCTGCGATGACTCGAGTTCCCGGGGTCCGCGCGGCGGCCGGCGCCGGTCCATGGGCAGTCGCGGCGTGCGTGAGCGGAAGACCACGAAAAGCCCGAGCAACCCGGCGAGGCAGAGCAGCCCGACGCCGATCAGCAGCGGTGCCATCAGCGCCGCCCCGGATCGAAGACGGAGGAGTGGAGCTTAATGCCATAGTCCTCGAACTTGTCCACGAACCGCGGGCGCACCCCCGTGGAGCGGGTCGTGCCACGGAACCGGCCGGTGCGGGGATCCACTCCGGCGTCCCAGTCGAAGAGGAAGGCGTCCTGCAGGGTGACGGTCTCACCCTCCATGCCCTGGATCTCGGTGATGTGGGTGACGCGGCGCGTGCCGTCCCGGAGCCGTGACAGCTGGACAACCACGTGGATGGCGGAGGCAATCTGTTCACGGATCGCTCGCTGCGGCAGATCCATGCCGGCCATCATGACCAAGGTTTCCAGTCGCGAGATGGTGTCGCGCGGAGAATTGGCGTGGATGGTGGACAGAGATCCGTCGTGTCCGGTGTTCATCGCCTGAAGCATGTCCAGGGCCTCGCCGCCACGGCACTCCCCGACCACGATCCGGTCCGGCCGCATGCGGAGGGAATTCTTGAGCAGGTCTCGAATGGTGATCTCCCCCCGCCCCTCGATGTTCGCCGGGCGAGACTCGAGCTGAACCACGTGCTCCTGCTGCAGCTGCAGCTCCACGGCGTCCTCGATGGTCACGATGCGCTCGCCGTGCGGGATGAACGAGGACATCACGTTGAGCATCGTGGTCTTGCCGGTACCGGTACCGCCTGCCACCAGGATGTTGAGGTGCGCCTCGACGCACGCACGCAGCAGCTCTGCCATCTGGGGGGACACCGACCCGAAGCGGATGAGGTCCTCGACGGTAAGCGGGTCCTTGGCGAATTTGCGGATCGTCAGGGAAGAGCCTTTGACCGCGAGCGGCGGGATGACCGCGTTGACGCGCGAGCCGTCCGGGAGACGCGCGTCGACGAGGGGCGAGGACTCGTCGATGCGCCGTCCCACCTGGGTGACGATCTTCTCGATGACGTGGCGCAGGTCCTGCTCCGAGGCAAAGGTCGACTCCGAGAGGGTCACCTTGCCCTTCTGTTCGATGAAGATCTGGTCGGGGCCGTTGACCATGATTTCGGTGACGGAGTCGTCGTCGAGCAACTCCTGGAGGGGACCGTAGCCGAGCACGTCGTCGCTGACGGAGCGGATCAGCCGGAGACGCTCCTCGGAGGACATCGGCACCTGCTCCTCCGCGACGATGCGGGTGAGCTCTTTCGTGGCGAAGTTCTTGAGCTGCACGTCGGACAGGCTTGAGTCCGACTGCCGGGAGCCGATGCGATCCAGGAGCTCTTGTTTGACCCGGTGCTTGAGCCCGGCCAACGCGTCGAACTTCCCGGCTTGGGCGCGTGGTGCCGGATCGGCCGGGACCTCCGCGACGGATGCGGGGAGCACGAGCGAGCCGGGGGACGGCGAGTCGTCATCTGCAGGAGGAGAGACTTCGCTGCCCGCGAGGTCCGTGCTCGGTTCGCTCGGACGGTCGGCAACGGGTTGAGGGGTCGCGCCAGAAGCCGCCGCAGCCGTGGGAGGGGCTTCACCGCGTGCGGCGGCGAGACGTTCGGCAAGTTTCACGAGCGGACCATGGCCTTCCGGTGCAGGCCTCGCCGAGCGGCGGGGCGTTCGGGGGCGAAAGAATCGACGAGGGCTTGCAACTGTCGTGCGGCCTTGTCCTTCGGTGCGTGCAGCAGCAGGGGCTCACCCCGGTTGGTGGCGTAGGCGGCCATCCGGGAGCGGGGGACCACATGGTCCACCGAGGCCCGGACGGTCGCTTCGACGTCCTGCACCGACAGCCCGGTGTTGCGGTCGGCGGCGTTGACCACGACCTGGGCGTTCGGCGGCACGAGGTCGATCTCCCCGAGAAGGTCCATCTGCTTGCGCAGCCCACGTATCCCGGGGACGTCCATGCCGGTGACGAAGACGACGTCGGTGGCCGCCTCGAGGGCGGCGAGCGCATGCTCGCCCATGCCCGGTGCGGTGTCGACGACGACGTACTGGAACTGTCCCGAGAGCTGCTCCAGGAGATGGGCCACTTGAGCGCCGCCTATCAGTTCGCCTTCTGCCGGGTTGGCCGGTGTGCACAGGGCGTAGATCGAAGCGGGGTGGACGGTGAGGAAGGTCTTGAGCACCAGGGCGTCGTCAACTGCGGGGCCGGTCACCGCCTCGGTCAGCGAGTGTTCCGGAGCGAGTCGCAGGGCGGCGGCGACGTCACCGAACTGGACGTCGAGGTCGACGATCACGGTGTTCATGGGCGCGAGCCGCCCCAAGCCCACGGCCAGGTTGGTGGCCATGGTCGTCTTGCCCACCCCACCCTTGGGAGAGGTCACGACGATCGTGCGGGAGTCGTCGCGAGGAGCCGATGGCACAGCGTGCAAGCTACCGGTGGCGGGACCGCCTGATGGCATCATCCGGCGGCGGGACTCGGTCGCGTCGAGGACGCGGGAGAGGGTGCCGAGGACAGCGTCGGGATCGGCGTCGAGGTCCAACACGTCACGGAAGCCGGCGCGCATGGCGGCCATGGCAAGCGGCATGTCCGAGGGCACCACCAGGACGAGGGAGATCTCGGGACGTTGGATGTCGAAGACGCCGCCCAGGCGAAGGGCCTCGTACAGGTCCAGGCCGGGCCCGATGACGACCACGGTGGGCAGCTCGCCCACGGAGCGGCCGAGCAGTTCGTCCGGTGTGGCCGGCAGGGCGGTGCCGAGAACGGTCTGCACCTCGCCGGGTATTCGGCCCTGGACGGCTTGGCGGAAACGGGTGTCGTAGCCGGGGTCACCGGTGACCAGCAGAAGGCGGCTCACGAGAAGTCCTCCCGCGTGGCGCCGTTGGCGTTCTCCTCGGCGTCCTTGCCCTCGAGCGAGAGCCAGATCCGGCCGAACTCGGAGGCATAGACGATCTTCTCCGCGGTGTCAGCGTTGACAGCGAGGGTGACGAGCATCGAGCCCTCCGGGACAGCAGGTGCCTCGTTGCCCGTGACGTCCGTGCCGCTCTCCCCCTCTGCAGGCGCGGCCGAAGAGGGAGCACCCTGCACCGAGGTGACGAGGACCTTGTCCAGGTCCTTGGACGTACGAGAGCTGCGGTTCTCGTCCTCTTCGAAGGACACGAAAAAGCCGACCCGGTCCCCGGCCGTGAGCTGACCACCGACCACACGTGGCGCGTCCAGTTGGATGGTGACCTCCTGCAGACCGTCCGGGACGGGCACGGTGCCGGGGGCTTCCAGGGCCGCGGGGTCGACCAGCCGGGAGTCGAGGACCTGTTCCCCCGGTTGCAGGTCGACGCCGGCGACCTTTCCGCTCTGGCCCTCAAGAGAGGGCAGCGCGCCGTCCGGGACGACGGCAGCAGGCACCGTGTGGAGGGCGACGGACTCGCCGAACTCCTCCACAGGGGTGCCTTTGAGGATCGGGGCGGTGACGAGGTAGACCTCTCGGGGCTCCTGGTCGTCCAGGGCGCGGGCGTCGGCGGTGCCGACGTAGGTGGTGACGAGCACCAGGCCGGCGATGGCAAGAATCGCCATCACAAAGCCGGCGAGAATACGGGTCTTCACGGGAGTGTCGTCCTCACAGGTGAGAAATGCAGATGGGACTGGGAATGGTGGTGCTCATCAGTCGCTGAGTTTCACGACCGCTGCTCCGTAGGTGAGCGGACCGTCGTCGGTGTACAGCTCGTCAAGGCTGGCGTAGCGCACAAAGGTTCCGATGATGCCACGGCAGCTGCCGGTGCACAGTCCCTCGTTCGCGTGCTCCCGGACGTTGACGTTGTTGTCGTCCTTGGCACTGCCGCCGAAGTTCCACCCGGTGACTTTGAAGGCGATCCACCCGGAGATGTAGTACTTGGCGTTGTTGCCGCTGTCCGCGGTGCTGTCATAGACGGGAAGCAGGAGGACGTCCCCGATGGACTTGTGGAGCAGCCCCTTCAACACGTCGTCGCAGGATTCCGCGAAATCGTTCCCGGGGTCACTGAAGACGATGTCGTCGTGGGACGTCTCCTGACCACACTCCGCCTTTGCTCCTTGACGGAACCACCCGAATCCACCCGGCACCGAACTGCCCTCATGAGTGCACCCCGGCAGGTTCGATTTGCCCGTGATGTCGAGGACCACTGTGGAGCCGGACTGCTCGAAGGCTTTCGTGGCCTGGCAGTGGGACACCGCGATGGGCAGAGTTGCCGGCCCTGTTCCGGGTCCGCCCCACGACGCGGAGGCAGCCGCAGAGATCGACGGATCTTTGACACCCAGCACCGGTGCGATAGAGAGAGCGAGCTTCCCTGCCCCGGCCTTGCCATCGTTTGCCTGCGTCTGCACGCTGACCGAGGTGGACGAGGGAAAAGTCAGTGACGCGATGTCAGACAGCCCATCCCGGGTGTTGTCGAGGGCAATTTTGCTGCTGATGTGCGGTGCAGAGGAAGAGCACGTGGAAGGGGCTTCGATGCAATTCTGTGCCACCGCTAGGGCCGCTGAGTCGGCTCCGTTCTGCAGTTGTGCTCTTTCCTCGTACATCAGTCCGAAGTCGATCGCGATGGCGGCGAAGCCGAGGAGGACGACAAGGGTCAGCGCGGTTGTCACGGCGATCGCACCGCGTTCGCTGTCTGCTCGGTGACGCACTCGAGCCCGTTCCAAGACGTCGATCAGCCGCCGCATCGCATGGCCGCCTTGCCGGACAGACTCATCTTGCCTCCGCCAACACCGGTGATCGTCTTCAGGTCGTAGTTCACGGTGATGTGCACGTCGGTTCCCTTGGGACACGTGTTGGTCGACGTGGCGAAATTTGAGGCTGCGAGGTCGACAGACGGCGCAGCGGCCACGCCTTTAGCTGCCGCGACGCCCCAGTCCTTGTCGATTGCCATGTACCGTGCTGTCTCCCGTGCTGCATGGGTCAAGCTGATCTGGGCGTTGTAGGCCCGGCCAAATTCGATGATGGCCAGCATGATCAAAAGAAGCATCGGAAGTACCAGTGCAAACTCGACGGCTGCGGCTCCCCGCTCTGAGCGCCAGCGACCCATGAAGTGGTCCTTTCCTCAATAAATGCGGGTATGGCTGAAATTGATGAACGAGCCAGTCAAATCAAGGTCAAGAGCAGCGCCGCGGCGCCCGTGGAGGGGCGCCGCGGCGCTTCAGATTAGAGGCAGTGACACATCAGACTTAGTTGCGCTGACTTACTTGGCGGTGCCAAAGTCAAGATTGCCGAACAGAGAGTTAATCTTCGGCCCGAGAATGGCAAAGGCGGCGACGATGATGACGGCCATCAGACCGACGATCAGGCCGTACTCGACGGCGGTGGCGCCCTTCTCCTCGCGGGTCAGGCGGTCAACGATGGAGTTCTTGGCGTCTGCGACGTACTGGAGGGTGACGAGAATGGGCAACATGGTGTGTCCTCACGATGAGAGATAAATAAGGGGGTTGAGTCGGAGAACGAGCCCTGGCATTCGCGTCTCGCGGGATCTGTCTGCCACTTGCTTACCGACCTGTAGAAAAGATAGCTGTCACGATCGCAAACACACAAGCATTCAGATGCATGCACTTTGGGGGACGTCAAAAATGGACGTAATGCCTAGTGGAGAGGTGCATTCATCCGCATCTACCTGCACGGCATGGAGCTTGTCCCCCGAACGGCGTCAGGAGAGGCCTGGCAGGAAATGCTCCCGAGCGAGGGTTTCGCCCCACACCACTGCCGCCAGGGCCCCGGCCAGCATTGATGGGCCGAACGGGACGTCACTGCGCAGTCCGCCGCGGCGGGACGTCAGCATGGCAAGTCCCACGAGTGCACCGAAGATCGAGGCCAGAAGGGCTCCGACGAAGACCGCCCCCCACCCCTGGAAGCCGAGGAACAGTCCCAGCACTGCTGCCAGCTTGACGTCGCCCATACCGAGCCCGGCCGGCGAGATGAGCGCCAGCACGAGATAGAGGACGAACAGCACGAGGGCGCCCAGCACTGCGCGCAGCAACGCGGCCCAGGCGTTCTCCCCCACGGCAGCCACGGCGAGCAGCACGAAGCCGAAGACCAGGGCGGGCAGTACCACGGCGTTGGGGAGCAAGTGGTGCCGCAGGTCGATCACTGTGAGAATCACCGCGACAGCCACGAAGAAGAGGTACGCCGGGAGCTGCCAGCTGAGCCCGAAGAACGAGGCCACGAGGACGAAGAGTGCCGCCGTCAACACCATGAGCACCGGACGGGATGGAGCCGGGTCGAGCTCGTCCGTGACGGGGCTGGACCGCAGGACGGCACGGGGCAGGAACCAGCCCACCACAGCACCCCCGAGACCGGCGGCCAGCACCCACCAGAGAGGGGCTGTTCCGAGCATGGACTCCACGAAAGCGCCCCTCCGATACGTGGGCGCTTCGGCTGACGCCCGGGTCAGTGTCCGTCCCCCATTCAGGGTTCCGTCCGGGACAGAGACTAACCGAAAGGTTGGCCTTTCCGGTGTTTGAGTACGTCACCGCGCATTTCGTGAGTGGAGGGTTGTCGAGCGCGGAAATACTCAGACCGCGAGCGGGAATCGAGCAATTATCGAGAAAAACAGACAACGAATATTCGAAGATCGTCAGCATTCTGTGTTTTTCCCGATCAACAGGAGTTGAGCACGGACAGCGCGGCCTCCAGTCCGCGTTCCTTCCGCACTTCGAGGCCCACCCGCTCGGCGGCGGGACGGCATCCGAGGGCGTCGCCGATCGCCGCGGTGAGCCGCTCGGCCGTCAGCTTCTTCTGCGGGATGGGCGCTGCGGCGAGGCCGATGCTGTGGAGCTGCCGGCCCCAGAACGGCTGGTCGGCCAGGAACGGGACCACCACGTGCGGGACGCCGGCGCGGGCCACGGTGTGGACGGTCCCGGCCCCGCCGTGGTGGACGGCCAGTTCCGCACCCGGCAGCACCGCGTCGAGCGGCAGGGACGGCACGGCGAGCACCTCGTCGTCCCGGAAGTCGCCCCGGAGCTCGTCCGGCAGCGCGAGACCGCCCCACCCGGTGAGCAGCAGGGTGCGCAGACCGTGGGCACGAGCACTCTTGACCACCGCCCTCCCCCGGGCCATCGGGTCCCCCGACGCCATGGAGCCGAAGGTCGCCACGAGGTAGGGCCCGCCCCGAAGGAACTGGCGCACGGCGGGATCGGGTTCCAGCGCCGGGGCGTCGGAGTGCCAGGACCCGGTGAGGTGCACGGAGGCCGGCCAGTCGTCCGGGCGCGGCAGGAGCTGCGGGCTGATGGGCAGCAGCGTGGCCGCCGGGGAAACAACGGTGCTCGGCCGGCCGCCGGGCAGCTGGGCGCAGGCGCGGTCGATGTCCCGGCGGAACATCCGCTCGGCACCGCGGGCCACCGCGTAGGTGGCCCGGTTGAACCGGCCGAGGTCCCGGTTCACCACGCCGGGCGCCGGGAACTGCCGGGTGGGGGTGAGCACGGGAACGGCCTCGACCACCATGTGCGGAACGCCCAGCGCCTGTGCCACCGCCGGGGCCGTGAGCACCTTGGGGTGGTGGACCACCACGTCCGGCGCGAAGGCGAGCGTTTCCCGCACGGCGGCGGCCAGCATCCGGCGCATGTCGGGGCCCACCTCGGTGCGGAAGTGCCGCACGGCCGTCCACGGCGAGATCCCGTGCTCCTGGACCAGCCGATGGAAGTCCACCTCGAGGCTGACGGTGTCCAGCCCGGACAGGTCCACGCCGGAGGAGTCGGGGAGGCCCAGGCGGACCTCGTGGCCGTGGCCGGCGGCGAAACGGGCGAGGGCGGCGAACGGCTCCACGTCGCCGCGGGTGCCCGCGGTCAGCAGCATCATCCTCATGGACCCAGTGTGCTCCTGCCGCGCCCCGACCGCAGTGGGTCAGGAACCGGCCGGGGTGCAGCTCTCCTCCGGGCCCCAGTGCAGCCACTCGGGCAGATCCGCGGTGAAGGCGTCGCGGACGGCGGCGGTGTTGGTGGTCGTCCAGTCCACCGGCCCGTCGATCTCGACCTCGTGCTTGTCCCACTCGAACCAGCTGATCATCTTCAGCTGCGGGAAGTCCTGGGGAATCGACTCGTCGAAGACCTGGCCCCACCACGCACGCTTGATCGCCAGCTCGTCGGCGCCGCCCACCGCCGGGTTGTACAGGGCGGCGGTCTCCGGTATGGCCACGGGCTTGCCGCGCCGCTCCCCGTACTCGGCGTAGAAGTCGGGCACGGCGCTGTCGTCGCCGCCGGCGCCGTCGTAGGTGCCGGTGAGCTGGGCGGCGAACTTGCCGGGCTCCGGGATCTCGTTCTCGCCCCAGGGGTGGGCGTCGCCCCAGTGGTACAGGGACATGCCCACCCAGTCCACGGCGTCGTCGCCCGGGTAGTAGGGGGCGTACGGGTCGTCGGCCATGGTCAGCGCGCCGTCGCCGTCGGTGTCGAGGGCCGCGAAGTCCGCGGTGCCGGGCTCGGCCTCGTGCTGCCCGCCGGCGAAGGGGTAGCCGCCCCCGTAGTTCGGGGCCCACATCATCGCCGAGCCGGGGGCCTGCTCGTGCACCGCGTCCGCCACGCGGCGATAGGCCTCCACATAGGCCGTCGGCTGGTGGCCCCAGGCGTACCAGGAGCCGTTCATCTCGTGGGCGAAGCGCACGACCACCGGCACCCCGGAGTCGTTGATCGCCGCGAGGTCGGCGGTCAGCTGCCGCACGGCGTCGTCGGTAACCTCGGCGAGCCCGCCCTCGGGCTCGAGGGTCAGCAGCATCATCCGGCCGTCGGACCGGATCTGGTCGGCGGCCATCCGCAGGTAGTCGTGCCCGCGCTCGTCGTAGGGGAACCCCGTGAAGGACACGGACACGGCGGGCCGGTGGCCCAGCCGCTCGGCGTAGTCGGCCAGCGGCTTGTCCTCCCAGTCGAGGTTCACGCCGTAGAGGGCGCCGGTCTGGGGGACCAGCTCGGACCGGTCGAGGACGGTGCACACCGGCAGCGGCGCGGCCTGGACCTCCTCGTCGGGCTGGGAGGAGATCTGGGCCGCGAGGGTACCGCCGCCCAGGGCGAGGGCGGCGACGAACACGACGGCGACGAGCGAGGATTCCTTCACTTGCTCAGCTTAGGAAGCACTCAATAGAAAATCATGGAAATAGGCGTCCGGCGGCGCGGTCCGTGACGAACGACGACGATGCCCCGCTCCCCGCTCCGGCCCGTCAGCCGGGCCGGCTCACGCCCCTGCGCCGGAGTCCGGGCGGTCGTCCGTGTCCGTGTCGGAGGCCTGGCGCCGGCGGTAGGCGGTCATGTTGGTGCGGTTGGCGCACCGCTGGCTGCAGAAGCGCTTGGATCGGTTGCGGGAGAGGTCCAGGAGCACCCCGTCGCAGTCCTCGGCCCCGCACTCCCGCAGCCGCTCCGTCTCGTCGGCCCGGATCACGTCCACGAGGGCGAACGCCGTCTCCAGGCGCAGACGGGCGGCCAGGGGGGCGTCCGAGGGCGAGGCGTGCAGGTGCCAGTCCTTCCCGTCGTGCCGGGCCAGGTGCGGGGCTAGCTCGGTGGTGTCGAGCACGGCGTTGACCGCGTCCACCATGGCGTCCCGCTCCAGGGCCCAGACCCGCCGCAGCTCGCCGCGGACCTCACGCACCTCGGCCAGCTCGTGCTCGTCACGGTCGAAGCGCCCCGACCAGCCGTGCTCCTCGAGGAGGGCCCGCAGCTGCGCGGTGGTCACCAGCTCGTCCTCCCCGGAGCGGGAGGCCCCCGGCGCGGTGTTCATCAGCGCCACGTCGGACTCGAGCACGTCTTCAGTGTCATAGGCAAAATGCACTTGACTACTTATCCCTTCCACGGCTAGCGTGAGTGTCATCAACAGTTTAGACCCTTACGCGACGATGGTCGCGAGAAGGAGCTCCTCATGGTCGGCGGACTCTACCTCCTGGCGCTGCTCTTCGTGTTCGCCACCGTGGGCCGGCAGTCCGTCCCGCGGCGCGAGCGCACGGCCCTGCGCAGCTGGACGCTGCGGGACGTGTACTACAACGTGCGGCGCGGCGTGACCGTGCTCGGCGAGCACGGCCCGTCCTACCCCGCCCTGGACGACGCGGATCTCCCGGCGGCGCAGCGCTCGCGCTGAGCGGCACGCGGTCACCCGGGCCACTCGCCCGTGGCCGGCCACCGGCCCAGCCGGAGGGACAGTTCTCGGCCGGGGCACGGGTTGTCGTCCAGGGCGCACCCGCTCCGGTCAGAGCGCGACCTTCTCGAACAGGGCCGCCGTGCCGATCCCGCCGGCGGAGCTGATCATCGCCAGCAGCAGGCTCCCGGTGGGCAGGGCCCATGACCGGGACAGCAGGCGCACCACGGACACCGCCCCGGAGGCGCCGTAGGCGTGGCCCAGGGCCAGGGCGCCGCCCTCGGCGTTGAGCACCTCCTGGTCGAGGCCGAGCAGGTCCGTGCAGGCCAGCACCTGTCCGGCGAAGGCCTCGTTGAACTCGGCCGCCGCCAGCTCCTCCACCGCCACGCCCTGCTCCGCCAGCAGCAGCCGGGCGGCCACGGCGGCGCCGATGCCCAGCCGCGCCGGGTCCACCCCGACCGTCACCGCACCGCGGAAGGCGAGCCCGTCCCGCCGGCCCAGAGCCCGGGCCGTGGCCGGGTCGGTGACGAGCACGGCGGCCGCGCCGTCGGCGTCCCCGCAGGAGTTGCCAGCCGTGACCGTCCCACCGGCCGCGAACACGGCCGGGAAGCGTGCCAGCAGCTTCGCGTTCAGCGCCCGCCGCGGGCCGTTGTCGGCCCGCACCTCTCCACGGGGTCCGGTGACCGGCACCAGCTCGTCCGCGAAGGCCCCCGCCTCCGCGGCGGCCAGCGCCCGCCGGTGGCTGCGCTGTGCGTAGTCGTCCTGGCGTTCCCGGCCGATCCCGTGCTCGCGGGCGACCGTCTCGGCGGCCTCCCCCATGTCGGGATCGCCCAGGTGCTCCGGGGCGAACTGGGCGCGGCGGTAGTACTCGACTCCCCCGTCCTCGCGTCGTCGTCCGCGCAGCGGTGCGGTGCTGATGCTCTCCGCCCCGCCGGCGAGGAAGGCCCGGCCGGCCCCGGCCTGGGCGAGCCGGCAGGCCAGCACCACGGCGTCCAGACCCGAGCCGCACTGCCGGTCGACCGTCAGGCCCGGCACGGACAGCGGCAGACCGGCCTCCAGCGCGGCGAGCCGAGCGAGATTGCCGCCGGCGCCCACCGCGTTGCCCACGACCACGTCGGCGAGCCGGGCGGGGTCCAGCCCGGCGTCCTCCAGCAAGGATCGGAACACGGGTGCCAGGAGCCGGTGGACGGGCACGCCCTCGAGCAGGGTCCCGGCGCGCGCCAGGGGCGTGCGCCGGCCCAGCACCAGCACGGGGGCCTCAGCCGAGCGGACGGA
Organism: Kocuria sp. CPCC 205258; assembly: GCF_040981005.1. Lineage (NCBI taxonomy): Bacteria > Bacillati > Actinomycetota > Actinomycetes > Micrococcales > Micrococcaceae > Kocuria > Kocuria sp. CPCC 205258. Next base: position 17,976 of record NZ_JAVKPS010000001.1, read on the forward strand.
CACGGGCGTCTCCTTCGAGGATCCAGTCGCGTAACACCGCGCGGCTGAGCTTGCCGTTCGCGGTCACCGGCAGCTCCCGGAGCTCCCAGTACTGCTGCGGGTGCTTGGCCGGGGCCAGCCGCCCCGCCAGTCCGGCCCGGATCCGCCCCCGGTCCGGCCCGGCGGCGGCCGGGAGGATCCCGGCCACGATCCGCTGACCGCGGGCGTCGTCGGGAAGGCCCGCAACGACGACGTCGGCCACTCCGGGCACCAGGGCCAGGGCCGCCTCGACCTCGTGCGGATAGACGTTGAGCCCGCCGGTGTTGATCATCTCCGCCGCCCGCCTCAGCACGTGCAGCTGCCCATTCCGGAGGAAGCCCTGGTCCCGCACCGTGTGCAGGCCGCCGAGCCGGCCGAGGCCCTGGCCGTCGTCGCCCCAGAGGCAGCCGTCGCAGACCAGGTCCGAGCGCACGCAGATCGTGCCCGTCACGCCCTCCGGCACAGGGTTCCCGGCGTCGTCCAGGACAGCCACGTCCACACCGGGGAACGGGACGCCCACCGCGGTGCCGGAGTCCTCGGCGGGTATCTCGGCGGGCTCGCCCGGAGGGTGGCAGCGCGCGGCGACGAAGCCGAGCTCGGCGGCACCGTAGTACTCCCAGATCGTGGCCTGCGGGGCCCAGCGCCGGGCCGCCTCGAACGTGGTGGGGTCCAGCTTCTGCCCGGCGCACACGATCGCCGTGATCCCGCTCGCGTCGGCACCGGCGGCCAGGCCGCGCTCGGCGAGGACGCGCAGCATCGTGGGCACGAGCACCAGGCGGGTGACCCCGTGCCGGGGAATCGCGGCGTGGGCGGCGGCGACGTCGAAGCCCGGCAGGGTCACGAAGCCGGCCCCGGCGTAGAGGCACTCGGAGAGGGCGTAGAGGTTCAGGCTCGCCGCTAGCGGCCCGAGTGCCAGCACGCGGTCCTCGGGGCCCAGACCGAAGTGCTCCGCGGAGGACTCGAACGAGCGCCGCCAGGAGGCGCGGCTGCGCTGGAAGCCCTTGGGCAGGGCCGTGGTGCCCGAGGTCAGGCCGATCAGGAAGGCCGAGGCCGGGTCGCCGTCGCGCAGTTCCGCCGGGGCCGGATCGGCGGGGAGGCGCGCCGCGCAGCGCTCCCGCACCTGCGCGGTCATGTCCTCCGGCCAGGACGGGTCCAGGACGGCGCACACGCGCTCCTCGGCCACTCCGGCGGCCCACCGGACGGCGAAGTCCGTGCCGTTGGCCTGCCGCAGGATCCCCGTGGGCTCGCCCGAGGCGGCCAGGGCCGCGGCCCCGGCGCGCAGATCACCCCAGCTCAGCCGGTCGTTCCCGCAGGCGACGGCGAGCTCCTGCGGGCGGTCCTCGGCCCAGCGGGTCACGCGGTCCAGAAAGGGCATGTCCTCGTCCTCGGTGCTGGTCTCACACTGCGGATGCGGCAGTGAGTCGTGCATGACGGTTGCCGGCGTGTGGCGCCTACCCGTCGTCAGCGGGCGGTGGGCGTCCCGCCCAGGAGCCGGCGGTAGCTGCGGTGGACGTTGATCGCGGCCAGGGTCGCCACGACCGCCTTCAGCAGGTCCCCGGGGACGAACACGAGCGCGCCCAGCGCGGAGGTGGACAGCGGCAGCCCGGTGACCACGGCCGTCCACGGGATGCCGAAGGCGTAGATCACCGCGATGCCGCCCACGACCACGCTCAGCAGCACCGCGGCGAAGCGGGCAGTGCGGCCGGTGCGCCGGATCGCCCAGTACTGCACCAGCGCCCCGATGACCAGGGCCGCGGGGATCCAGCCGACCAGGTAACCGCCGGTCGGGCCGAGGAACACCCCGAGCCCGCCCCGGCCCCCGGCCAGCAGCGGCAGCCCGGCCAGCACCAGGGCGTGCAGGACGACGACGGAGAGCATCCCGCGCACCGGCCCGAGCAGCGCCCCGGCGAGCATCACCCCGAGGGTCTGCAGCGTGATGGGCACCGGGATGATCCCCACCGTGATCGGGGGCACCAGCCCCAGGGCGGCGATGAGGGCGGCGAACACGGCCACCAGGACGGTGCTCTGGGTGGTCTGGGAGCTGTCGGCGGTCCGGGAGGTCATGGTGGTCATGGGGTCCTTCGATCGGGGACGAGCGGCGGGGCTCGAGCAGGCGGGGCGGAGACGTCTGAAACGGTCGGGGGGCCAGGGGTCAGTCGGCGGCGGTCCGGGGCGCGGCCCGCGGTGGGGGCGCGGAGTCGTAGCAGCGGGCGTCGAGGGCGGAGGCGATCTCCTGGGCCGACTCCAGGGTCCGCACCAGCAGGGGCACCAGCACGGCCACCGGGCTGTTGTGCAGCCCGCGGGCGAACTGGGCCTCGCGGACCTCGAGGTACTGGGTGCGGATCTGCGGGATGAACCGGATCGTCATCGACAGGGCCAGGCTCATCTGGGCCGGGTTCAGCCCCAGGCGCCGGGTCGGGGCCAGCAGCCGCTCGAACAGGGCCAGCATCTGGGCGAAGGTGGTGGACAGGCTCACCGCCCAGGCGAACAGGCACAGGCTCAGCAGCCGCAGCGCCGCCACCGCCGCCGCCTCCCAGGTCGTGGTGAACCCCAACGTGAGGAAGACGACGCCGACGATGAGCAGCAGCCCGGCCAGCAGCCGCGCCAGACGGGTGACCGGGGTGCGGGTCGCCCCGGCGGCGGCCACGGCCAGGCCGAAGACGGCGAGCTGGACGCCCAGGTGCGTCACGGCGTAGATGCCGAGGCTGGCGGCGAACAGGAACGCGAACTTGGGACCGGCCGGGATCCGGGCCAGCACACCGGTGGGCCCGGCACGGTGGAACCCACCGGCACCGTGGGGCCGGGCACCGTGGGGGCGAGCGGCGCTGTTGCGGGCGTCCTGCTGCCGGGCCGCGCCCATCAGTCGCTGATCCCGCAGTAGAACGCGACGGCCGGTCCGGGGGCGCCGTCGAAGGCGATCCGGCCCTCGTGCACCACCAGCACCCGGTCGTAGCCGCCGATCAGCTCCAGGTCGTGGGTCACCACGACGGCGCGCTGGTCGAGCTCGTCGATGGTGGCCTGCAGCCGGCGCCGGTTGCGCCGGTCGAGCATGGTGGTCGGCTCGTCGAAGACGATCGTGGACGGCTCCATCACCAGCACCGAGGCCAGGGCCACCAGCTGCTTCTCGCCCCCGGACAGGGCGTAGGACTCCCGCTCGGCCAGGTGAGGAATGCCCAGCCGCTCCAGGACCCCGTCCACCCGGGCCGAGAGCTCGGCCCCGCGCAGGCCCAGGTTCTTCGCCCCGAAGGCGAGGTCCTCGGCCACCAGCGGCATCACGATCTGGTTCTCCGGGTTCTGGAACACGAAGCCCACCTGGCGCCGGATGCGCTTGGCGTCGGTCGCGGTGGACAGCCCACCGATCTGCACGGTGCCCCGGGTGGGCAGCAGCAGCCCGTTGAGCAGGCGCACCAGGGTGGACTTGCCCGATCCGTTGAGCCCGATCACCGCGATCCGCTGTTCGTCCAGGCACAGGTCGACGTCGCGCAGGACGTCCTGGCCCTCCCGGGTGACCGTGACCCCGGTCAGCCGGATCGCCGAGGACCGGGTCCCCGGCAGGACGGAGGGCTCCGCCCGGCGGGACCGGTCCCGCAGCGGATGCTTGATCGACACCGTGGAAACCGTCCTCTCCTCGTCCTGCTCAGCGGCCGGCGGCCGCTGCCGCGCCCCGGTGCGTCCCGGAGGCGTTGCCGCCGCCCCGGGACGCCTGGGTCCCGGGACGTCTCAGTCCCGGGGTGCCGGCTCGAAGTACAGATCGGCGTGCAGGGCGCAGCCCGGGTTGAACCGGGCCGCGCACCGCGGACAGCCGTCCGCGGCCAGGTACTCCCGCACGGAGAGCTCGTGGCCGCAGACCCCGCAGAGCACGGCCTCGGCGTCCTGCTCCTCGACCGGCCACTGCGCCGCCGGATGGCCGGCGGTCTCCTCGTGGCACAGATGACAAGGGTAGTACGCCCGGCAGCACCAGAACTTGATCGCGATCACGTCCAGCGGCGTGCGGTAGTGCACGCACCGCGTCTGCTCGTCGACAGGACGTCCCAGAACCCGTCTCACCGCTGCCCCTCCCGTGCCGCGGCCGGTCCGGGTCCTCCCGCGGGAGGACCCGGACCGGCCGCTCGTGACTTCCGACGACGTCCACTGTACGGAGCCGCAGCCGCGCGGCGGAGGACCACCGTGCGGTGGGTGCGGGAGCTCAGCCGAGCAGGATCACGTCCAGCGTCCGGGGCCCGTGCACGCCCTCCACGCGCTCGAGCTCGATGTCCGAGGTCGCGGACGGCCCGGAGATCATGGTGACCGGGGCCGTGGGCTTCACCAGGGCGAGGGCCTCGGGGATCAGCTCGACCACCGAGTCCAGCGGCACCACGCAGATGTGGTGGTCGGGGACCAGGCTGATCGCCCGGCGGCCCTCGTCGGGACGGCCGGTGAGGAAGATGGTCCCGGTCTCGGCGCAGGAGACGGTCGAGGACGTCACCACGGCGTCCACGGCGTTGAGCTCCCGCACCCCGAGCGCGGAGGCCGCCCGGGCGTCGTTGGGATCCACGATGACCCGCCGCATGCCGGACTCCTCGGGCAGCCAGGCGCGGTCCAGGCCCTCGGGCACCACATAGCGGGCGGAGGCCCCCAGCAGCTCGGCGATCCGTCCCGGCAGGGTGGCGGGGGTCTCGTGGTGCACCGAGGCCTTGTAGTCGACCAGCCGGTCCTCGAGCATCTCGACGACCTCCTCGTGCGGCCGGTCCGAGGTGCGGCGGTAGGTGCGCTCCGCCGGTGCGGGCGCGGGCGTGTCGTGCAGCGCCCCGCGGATCCGGTTGAGGATCTCGGTCCTGGCGTCGGTCATCGCTCTCCCCCGTCGTGCTGGGTGTCGTCCGCGGGCCCGTCCTGCGGGCCGCCGGCGGCGCCCGCCGTGGCGGCGGCACCGGCTGCGGCGTCCGGACCGTCGGTGACGGGGCCGCCGTCGGCGGCCACCCGCTGCTGCGTCTCGTCGGCGTGCTTGGCCCACCAGTTGCGGAAGGACTCCTTCGGCGGGGCGGGGATGTCCCGCTCGTCGGTCCAGCCGCCGGCCGTGCCGGGCAGCCAGCTGATTGCGCGGTCCTTGCCCGCCACGGCCCGGCCCAGCGGGAGGGCCTTCTCGGCGAGCGCCATGCGCTTGCCGGAGGACATCACGAAGGACGCCCCCTTCATCATGAGGTCCATCTCGGACGGGGCCTGCGGCAGGCGCCGGGTGCGGGCCGGTGCCGCGGCGGCGCCGTCGTCGGAGCGTTCGCCGTGCTGGGTGCGCACGTCCTCGTCGCGCAGGTGCACGAGGATCTCGGGGATGTTGATCTTCACCGGGCACACGTCGTAGCAGGCCCCGCACAGCGAGGAGGCGTAGGGCAGGGAGGCGTTCTGCTCGGAGGTGATGCCGGTCAGCTGCGGGGAGAGGATCGCCCCGATGGGCCCCGGGTAGGTGGAGCCGTAGGCGTGACCGCCGGCCTGCTCGTAGACGGGGCAGACGTTCAAGCACGCCGAGCAGCGGATGCAGTGCAGCGCCGAGCGCCCGGCGGGGTCGTCGAGCACCGCGGTGCGGCCGTTGTCCAGGAGCACCACGTGCACGTTCTGGGGGCCGTCCCCCGGTGTCACGCCGGTCCACATCGAGGTGTAGGGGTTCATCCGCTCCCCGGTGGAGGAGCGCGGGAGCAGCTGCAGGAACACCTCGAGGTCCTGGAAGGTGGGCACGATCTTCTCGATGCCCATCACGGTGATCAGGGTCTCGGGCAGGGTCAGGCACATGCGGCCGTTGCCCTCCGACTCCACCACGGTCAGCGTCCCGGTCTCGGCCACGCCGAAGTTCGCCCCGGAGACCGCCACGGAGGTGGAGAGGAACTTCTCCCGCAGGTGGGTGCGGGCGGCCTCGGCGAGGTCCCGGGGCTCGGACGTGAGCGTCTCGTCGGTCTCGGCCATCTCGGCCAGGAAGATGTCGCGGATCTCGTGCCGGTTCTTGTGGATCGCCGGGACCAGGATGTGGGACGGCTTGTCGTGGCCCAGCTGGACGATCAGCTCGGCCAGGTCCGTCTCCGTGGCGGTGATCCCGTGGCCGGCCAGGTGCTCCTCGAGACCGATCTCCTGGGTGGCCATGGACTTGATCTTGATGACGTCGGTGGACCCGGTGGCCTGCACGAGCTCGGTGACGATCCGGTTGGCCTCCTCGGCGTCGCGCGCCCAGTGCACGGTGCCGCCGCGGGCCGTGAGGTTGCGCTCGAACTCCTCGAGCAGGTGCGGCAGGTTCGCCATGACCTGCTCCTTGATCGCGGAGCCGGCGGAGCGCAGCTCCTCCCAGTCGGGCAGCTCCCCCGCCACCGCGGCGCGCTTGCCGCGGATCGTGTGGGTGGCGTGGCGGATGTTGGCGCGCATCTGCGTGTTGCCCATCTCGGCCTTCGCCGCGGCGGGGAACGCGGTCTGCGCGTGCAGGTTCCCCTGGCCGTGGACGGGGCGGACGGCGGGCATGCCCAGGGCCGTGCGGCTCATCGAGCTCCTCCGGTCGTGCGGGGGGCCGAGGACGACGCCGTGCGGCGCGCCCCCGGCCCCGGGATGGACAGCTCGACCGGCCCGGAGACCTCGAGCGGGTTCTCGCGGGTGGACGCGAGGATCTCGGCGAAGTGGACGGTGCCCGGCCCGGAGTCCCGGCGGGCCATGGCCCCGCCCAGGTGCATCAGGCAGGAGGCGTCTCCCCCGGTGCACAGCTCGGCCCCGGTCGAGACGATGTTGTCGATCTTCTCCTCGGCCATCGCGGCGGAGACGTCCGGGTTCTTGAAGGAGAAGGTCCCGCCGAAGCCGCAGCACTCCTCGGCGTCGGGCAGCTCGACGAAGTCGATGTCCCCGACCGAGGCGACCAGGTCCTTCTGCCGGTCCCCCAGGCGCAGCAGCCGCATCCCGTGGCAGGACGGGTGGTAGGTGACCCGGTGGGGGAACCAGGAGCCGAGCTGCGCGGCCGCGTCGTGCACGCCGAGCACGTCGGTCAGCAGCTGCGAGAGCTCGTAGGTGGTGGCGGCGACGGCCGCGGCCTCCTGGGCGAGGTTCTCGTCGCCGCCGGCGCGGGCGATCATCGGCTGCTGGTGGCCCAGGGAGGCGACGCAGGAGCCCGACGGCGCTACGGCGACGTCGTAGTCCGCGGCGGAGAAGGCCTGCACGTGGTTGCGGACCACGGGCAGGGCGTCGTCGAAGTAGCCGCTGTTGACGTGCATCTGGGAGCAGCAGCCCTGACCGGGCGGGAACACCACCTCGTGGCCGAGCCGCTCGAGCACCCGCACGGTGGCCAGCGCGACCCGCGGATACATCGCGTCCACGATGCACGTGGCGAACAGGGCGATTCTCATGGGACCTCCGGGGGACGGGACAGGGGCGACGACGACGGGCTGCCGCATGTGGTCTGACCATGCTAGACCGGTGAACCCCGTCACACAATCGACCGGCGCAACGATCGCGCCGCCTCGGGAGAGCGGTTGGCCGTGTGACGTGTCTCATGTACTCTTCGTGGTCAGACCATTGTGGTCCGACCATAGCCGTGACGCGTACCCGGCCACCCACGCACCGTTCCGTCCGTCCCCGTCCCTGGGAGTCCGAGTGACCACCTTTACCGCGATGACCGATGCCGTCGGCGGGAGCGTCGCGCTCTCCGCCCTCGTCGGCACCATCCCGCTGCTCACGTTCTTCGTCATGCTGCTGGGCGTCAAGGCCCGCGCCCATGTCTCGGGCGCCACCGCACTGCTGGCAGCGATCGTCGTCGCCGTTCTGGCCTTCGGCATGCCACTCTCCCTGACGCTGCTCTCCGCCACCCAGGGCGCGGTCTACGGCCTGTTCCCCATCGTGTGGATCGTGGTCATGGCACTGTGGTTCTACCAGGTGACCGTCCTCAGCGGCCGCTTCGAGGACCTGCGGACCATCTTCGACACCATCGGCGGCGGGGACCTGCGCATCCAGGCCGTGCTCATCGCGTTCTGCTTCGGCGGCCTGCTCGAGGCCCTCGCCGGCTTCGGCGCGCCCGTCGCGATCACCGCGACCATGATCCTGGCGCTGGGGCTCAAGCCCCTGAAGACGGCCACCGTGGTGCTCATCGCCAACACCGCGCCCGTGGCGTTCGGCGCGATCGCCATCCCGATCACCACTGCCGGCGTGCTGACCGGTCTGGACCCCGCGCGGATCGGCGCGGTCGTCGGCCACCAGGCGCCGTTCTTCGCGGTCATGGTGCCGTTCATCCTGCTGTTCATCATCGACGGCGTGCGCGGGCTCAAGGAGGCGTGGCTGGCCGCGCTGGTCATCGGCGTCTCCTTCGCGATCGCCCAGTGGTGGTGCGCCACGTACTTCTCCTACGAGCTCACCGACGTCGTGGCCTCCCTCACCGGCCTGGCCGCCGCGGTGATCCTCCTGCGCTTCTGGCGTCCCAAGGGCGCCGACGCCGTCCGCACCCGCCTCGGCGTGGAGAAGCCTCCCGCACCCGAGGGGCTGACCCCGGCACGCGTGTGGATGGCCGTGCTGCCCTACGTCCTGGTGGTCGCGGTCTTCGGCCTGGCCAAGCTGTGGACCCTCGGCGTGAACATCCCGGGGGCCCTTGCCGCCACCGACATCTCCATCCCCTGGCCGGGCCTGCACGGACACCTCGTCAACGCAGCCGGCGAGCCCGTCACGAGCACCATCTACAAGTTCCAGTGGCTCTCCAGCCCGGGCACACTGCTGCTGATCACGGGGCTGCTCGTCGCCGTCATCTACTCGGTGTTCCACGGCAACGGCCGCTTCCGGCTCTCGGTGGGCAACGCCGCGGCGGAGATCGGGCGCTCGTTCTGGAAGATGCGCTTCTCCGCCCTGACCATCATGAGCGTGCTCTCCCTGGCCTACGTCATGAACACGTCCGGCCAGACCATCTCGATCGGTACCTGGGTGGCCGGTCTCGGCGCGGCCTTCGCGTTCCTCTCCCCCGTGCTCGGCTGGCTGGGCACCGCGGTCACCGGCTCCGACACCTCCGCCAACGCGCTGTTCTCCAACCTCCAGAAGACCGCAGCCGAGGGCACCGGCCTCGACCCGCACCTGATGACGGCGGCGAACACCTCCGGCGGTGTGGTGGGCAAGATGATCTCGCCGCAGTCCCTGGCCATCGCCGCGACCGCGGTGGGCATGGAGGGCAAGGAGTCCGCCATCTTCCGCTCGGTCATCTGGTGGTCCCTCGGCCTGCTCCTGCTGCTGTGCACCCTCGTGTTCCTGCAGTCCAACGTGCTGGCCTGGATGGTCCCCACCTCCTGAGCACCCCGGCCCGGGGCCCCGCTGGACCGACCGGTCCGGCGGGGCCCTGTCGCTTCCCTAGACTGGTCCGCGTCCGCCCATCCCCTGAGGAGCCCCCCGTGCCCGCAGCCGCACGCATGTACACCGTCGTCCTCGACTGGCTCGAGGAGCGCCTGCGCTCGGGCGAGATCTCGGTGGGCGACAAGCTGCCCGGGGAGCGCCACCTGGCCGAGGAGTTCGGCATCTCCCGCGCCTCGGTGCGGGAGGCGATCCGGATCCTCGACGCCATGGGACTGGTCCGCTCGTCGACCGGGTCCGGGCCGAACGCGGGGGCGATCGTCATCGCGGAGCCCTCGGCCGCGCTCGGGTGGGCGCTGCGGATGCACGTGGCCAACCGGTCGCTGCCGGTGCGGGACCTCGTGCAGACCCGGCTGCTGCTCGAGACCCAGTCCGCCCGCGAGGCGGCCACCGCGGCGGAGACCCCGGGGCGGGCGGCGGTGCTCGGGCGCGCCGCGGAGCTCGTGGCCGCCATGGAGGACCCGGACCTGCCGGACGAGCACTTCCACGCCCACGACGCGCAGTTCCACATCCTGCTCGCCTCCCTGGCCGGCAACGTGGTGGTCGAGACGATCATGGCCTCGCTGCGCCAGGCCACCATCGGGTACGTGCAGGAGACCGTCGCCGGTCTGGACGACTGGCCGCAGGTGCGCCGCACCCTGCAGGAGCAGCACCGCGAGATCCTGCGTGCCTTCCAGGAGCGCCGGGGCGAGGACGCCGCCGCCGCGCTGCGGGAGCACATCACCTGGTTCTTCGGCCACAGCGCCGCCGCTCAGGAGGGGCAGGGCCGGCGGGCGTGACCGGACGACCCTGAGGACTCAGGCCCCCGAGCCCGGGTTGACGACCCGCAGAGGCGCCGGACGCACGAGAACGGCCCCACCGGTTCCGGTGGGGCCGTTCTCGTCTGCGAGGTCCGCGGAGCAGATGTTGCACGGTAGGGGGCCATCGGCCGAGGGGGGTGCAAGGTGATCCAGGCCTTGCGCGGCCACATCCCGGGTCCAGGGGGGACTGTCCCGGGGCGGCCCCCTACCGTGAGCAGGTCGGTGGACCATCCGGTCCGGGGCTCGGCCTCATGGGGGGTTGGGCCGTGCGCCGTGGGGATGTCTCTCACTCATCCACCGACTTTTCTTCTCTGCTCGCACTGACAACTATGCCGGGTTTGCTAATGCAGATGAATGCACTTTCGTCTACAACTTTCCTGGACTTCCGTCCGGACCGGGACTGCGGACGGGGCCCCAGACTCAGAGATCGCGCAGCTGCGGATCGACGAGCCCGCTCTGGTACGCCTTGATCAGCGCCTGCACCCGGTCGCGGACCCCGAACTTCTCACAGACCCGCCCGAGGTAGGCCTTCACGCTGCCCTCGGAGACGTGCATCTGCTCGGCGATCTCCCGGTTGCTCAGACCCTGCGCCAGGAGCGTCACGGTCTCCATCTCCCGGTCGGTCAGCAGGGAGCGCAGGCCGTTGTCCGCTGACCGCGCCGGCTGCTGCTGGTCCGGTACGGAGATGACGTTGTCCGCGAGCGCGCGGGCGATCGCCGGAGAGAGGGCGATCTCGTCGTTGAGCACCTGGTTGACGGCGTCGATGATCTCGTCCGGCCGGGCGTCCTTGACCAGATAACCGGCCGCGCCGGCCCGGAGGGCCGGCACCACGAACTCCAGCGTGGAGAACGTGGTGAGGGCCAGCACCTTGGACCGGGGGCTGCGCGAGGTGATCTCCCGGGTGGCCTCGATCCCGTCCATCACGGGCATCTTCATGTCCATCAGCACCACGTCCGGGTCGATGGCCAGACATCGGTCCACGGCCTCGCGCCCGTTGGCGGCGGTCCCGATCACCTCGAACCCCGGCTCGGCCGAGAAGAAGGACTTCAGGGCCTCCAGCATCAACGGCTGGTCGTCCACGACAAGCACTCTGCAATCAGTCACCCGCACAGTCTATTTTTGGATGTCCCCCAAAGTGCAACACGTCATATTCGACAAAAGTCACAAATGGTCTGGACAAAGGTCGATAGGTCCGTTCGGTTAACGTTGGCAAAATGGAATGTACCAGGGCAGCACACCCCCCTGGCAGCCGGGAGATCTCTCCCCCACCCCGGCCGCCACCCCCCGATCCGGTGCTGTCCTCGTGATCCAAGGAGCCCCCCATGAAGAAGAAGATCCACAGCGCCATCGCCGCCACGCTCGTCGCCGCCACCCTGGTGGCCGTCCCCATCGCCCCTGCGAACGCCGCACCGCGTTACGTGGTGTGCGGCTGGTGGCCCGCGATCTGCCGATGAGGTATCAATTCAGGTGTGGCTAATGTAACTGCATCGTTGGAACGCGCACCGCGCACAGCCGGGAAGACCTCGTTCTTCCACGCCGAGCCTCTTGCTTGGTGGCTGTCCGCGGTGCTCGTCCTTTTTGCCCTCGTGACCATGATGGACGATCTGCGGTATTTGCTCAGCAACTTCAGTGGTTCTGCGCCCCTGGAGATCATGTTCGCCGTGGACAGCGTCCTGTCCTACGCCGTCATCGGCCTGGTCGCGTGGCGGTCCACCTGGGCGTCCGTGGCGTCGATCTCCTGCTTGATCTCATCGCTGATCCTGCACGACAACGGGGCGGCGATCATCGCCGCCGCCGTGGTGACGGTGTCCGTCCTGGCTACTGCGACGGACCGGTTCATCAGGGTCCACCTCCTCGTCTACTTCGCCTGGGTCGTTGCGGCCGCGTCGGTCCGCGAAGGAGGGTTCGACGGGACCGTCTTCTGGAATCTGCTCATCCCCCTGCTCCTGGTGACCCTCGTCGGAGGTGCCGTGCGCTACTTCGCGCAGCAGCGGCGACGCAGTGAGCAACGGGTCCGGGACCTCGAGATCCTCAATGTGCGGCTCCGGGAGGACGAGCGGCAGGCGTTGGCCCGCGACCTGCACGACGTCGTCGCCCACGAGCTCACCCTCATCACGATGCAGACCATGAGCCGGCGCCGCTCCGGGGACGTGGGCGAGCTGCACCAGGTCCTCGAGACCGTGGAGGGCGCCGCCCGCTCTGCGCTGCACGAGCTGCGGGTCATGCTCCGGCTGCTGCGCAACGAGAACGAGGGTGAGCACCCGCGGGACGTCACGGGCGCCGGCCTGTCCATCGGCAGCCTGGAGCACGTGGTCACGTCCCTCGCGGCGAGCCTGCGGGACCTGCGCTTCGAGCCGGAGGTGGTCATCACGGGCGATCTCGAGGCCATGCCCACCACCGTGCGCGGCACGGCCGCCCGGATCCTGCAGGAGGCGGTCACCAACATCATCAAGTACGCTCCGGCCGGCTCCCGCTGCCGGATCGAGGTGACGGCGGACGAGCACGAGCTGTGCCTGCGCGTGGCGAACCCCCTGCCGCGCAGCACCCAGCGCCTGGGCAGCCACTCCTCGGTGATGTCCTCGGGGCTCGGCCTGCGGGGCATCACGGAACGTGTCTCCCTGCTGGGCGGTCACGCCGAGAGCGGTGCCGCGGACGGCCAGTGGGTCCTCGACGTGTGCCTGCCGGTGGACCGCAGGGAAGCCCTGTGACCGAGCGCGCCGAGCCGGACCCCGGCCTGGCACGGCGCGTGGCGGACGTCGTGGCCGCCATCCCCCCGGGCCGGGTGCTGTCCTACCGGGACGTCGCGGAGCTCGCGGAGTGCCGCTCGGCACGCCTCGTGGGCACGCTCATGGCGCGCAACCCCACCGGCGAGAACCTCCCGTGGTGGCGGGTGGTCACCGTGCAGGGCACCCTCGCCGACCACCTGCAGGCCGAGGCCCGGGACCGGTACCGCGAGGAGGGCACTGCCCTGCGGGAGGACGACCGGCACCTCGTGCGCGTGGACATGGGCCGCGCCCAGTGGATGCCCGACTCCCCCGGCGCCTGACGCCGCCCGGTACCGCCGGCGTCAGTACTCGAGCGGGCCGGCCACCTCGAACAAGTTGCCGTCCGGGTCGAAGGTGCGGCCGGTGAGCCGCTCGAACGCCTCGACGTAGCGCGCGCGGGTCCGCTCCACCACCTGGTCCGGCAGCGAGGGCACGGGGCCGGTCCCGTTCCAGCCGGACTCGTCCGAGCGCAGCCAGTCCCGCACGTACTGCTTGTCGAACGAGGGCTGGGCCTTGCCCGGCTCATAGGTCTCGGCGTCCCAGAAGCGGGAGGAGTCCGGGGTGAGGACCTCGTCCCCGAGGGTGATCGCGCCGCGGTAGGAGTCCAGGCCGAACTCCACCTTGGTGTCCGCCACGATGATCCCCCGCTCGCGAGCGATCCGCTCAGCGGCGGTGTAGATCTCCAGGGTCAGCTCGCGCAGCCGGTCCGCCACCGCGTGGCCCACGCCGTCGGCCATCTCCTGGAAGGTGATGGGGAGGTCGTGCTCGCCCACCTCCGCCTTGCCGGTCGGGGTGAAGATCGGCTCGGCGAGCCGGGAGCCGTCCACGAGCCCCGGGGGCAGCTCGATCCCGCAGACCTCACCGGTCTCCCGGTAGTCCTTGAGGCCGGAACCGGTCAGGTAGCCGCGGGCGATGCACTCCACGGGGAACATCGACAGGTTCTTGCAGACGATGGCCCGCCCCCGGACGGACTCGTGCACGTCCGTCGACAGGACGTGGTTGGGCACGGCCGCGAGCTGCTCGAACCACCACAGGGACAGCTGCGTCAGGATCTTGCCCTTGTCCGGGATCTCCGTGGGGAGGATCTCGTCGAAGGCGCTGATCCGGTCGGTGGCCAGCACCAGGACCGAGCCGGCCCGGTACTCGGCGTCGTCGTAGATGGCCACGCCCGTCGCCCGCAGCCGCGACTCGTCGGGGACGTAGAGCTCCCGGACCTTGCCCGAGTAGATGTGCCTCCACCCGGGGATCTCGGGTGGGGTGGTGACGGTGCCCTGCTCGCTCATGCCTGCTCCTGACGGGGACGGGGGGCGGAGGCGCCGGGAACGGTGACCAGCCCCCGGGCGGCCTTCAGCGCGATGTCGGTGCGGTGCTGCGAGCCCTCGAGCGCCACGAGCCCCACGCCCCGGTAGGCGCGCTCGCGGGCGTCGTCGAGGTCCGCGCCGAGGGCCACGACGGCGAGCACCCGCCCGCCGGCGGAGACGATCCGCCCGGCGTGCTCGCCCTCCGGGGCCACCGCGGTGCCGGCGTGGACCACGTGCACGCCCTCGAGCGCCTCGGCGTCCTCCAGCCCGCCGATCGGGTCGCCCTTCCGGGGGCTGTCCGGGTAGTCCTGCGCGGCGACGACCACCGCGACGGCCGTCTCGGGCCGCCAGCGCAGCCGCTCGGCCTCGTCGAGGCGCCCGGCGGCGGCGTCGTGCAGCAGCCGCCCGAGCGGGGTGGTGAGCCGGGCCAGCACGGCCTGGGTCTCGGGGTCCCCGAACCGGGCGTTGAACTCGATGACCCGCAGACCGCGGGTCGTCACGGCCAGCCCGCAGTACAGCACGCCCACGAACGGGGTGCCGCGGCGGCGCATCTCGTCGACCGTGGGGCGGGCCACCCGCTCCACGACCTCCTCCACGAAGCCCTGCGGCAGCCACGGCAGCGGCGTGTAGGCGCCCATCCCGCCGGTGTTGGGGCCCTCGTCGTCGTCGTGGATCCGCTTGAAGTCCTGCGCGGGGCTCAGGGGGATCACGCGGGAGCCGTCGGTCAGCACGAACAGGGACACCTCGGGCCCGTCGAGGAACTCCTCGATCACCACGCTCCCGCCCGCAGCGAAGCAGGCGGCGGCGTGCTCGAGCGCCTCCGTGCGGTCGGCGGTGACGACCACGCCCTTGCCGGCGGCGAGCCCGTCGTCCTTGACCACGTAGGGGGCGCCGAAGGTGTCGAGGGCGTCGGCGGCCTCCTCCTCCGTGGTCGCGACCCGCGCCATCGCGGTGGGCACCCCGGCGGAGGCCATGACCTCCTTGGCGAACGCCTTGGAGCCCTCGAGCCGCGCCGCGGCCCGCGAGGGACCGAAGACGAGGAAGCCGGCCTCGCGCAGGGCGTCGGCCACCCCGGCCACCAGCGGGGCCTCGGGGCCGACGACGACGAGGTCCACCGCGAGCTCGCGTGCCAGCGCGGTGGCCGCGGCGGGGTCGTCGGCGTCCACGGCGTGCACCGGGACGAGCTGCGCGATCCCGGCGTTGCCCGGCGCGCAGTGCACCTGCTCGACCTCGGGATCTGCCAGCAGTGCGCGGATGATTGCGTGTTCGCGGCCTCCGGGGCCCAGTACCAGAACCTTCACGCCCTCAGGCTAGTTGGCGGCACCGGGAAGTGGCACATCGTTCCCGGCATGCGGGCACGGCCCCGGCCCCGCCGGGAATTCCCGTCCCCGCTGACATACTGGGGCGATGCAGACCTTCACCTCGGACCGTGCCGTGGACCTCGCCGTGCTCGAGCGCAGCGGCTTCGTCGAGTCCCGCCACCGCGGCTCCGCCGTGGTCCTGGACCCGGACGGGGCCGTGGCCGTCGAACTGGGCGACATCGGCACCCCGATCTTCCCCCGCTCCACGCTCAAGCCGTTCCAGACCATCGCCGCCATGAAGGCCGGCGTCCCGCTGCGCGGGGCCCAGGTGGCCATCGCCTCCGCGTCCCACATCGGCTCCTTCGAGCAGCTCGACGCCGTGAGCTCGATCCTGACGGCCGCCGGCCTGACCGAGGACGCGCTCCAGTGCCCGCCGGACTGGCCCGAGGACGAGGAGGTTCGCACGGAGCTCGTGCGGGCCGGCCGCGGCAAGAGCCGGATCTGCATGAACTGCTCCGGCAAGCACGCCGCGTTCCTGTGGGCCTGCACCGAGAACGACTGGCCCACGGACAGCTACCTGGACCCCGAGCACCCCCTGCAGCGGACCGTGCTGGAGACCGTCGAGGAGTTCTCCGGCGAGCGCGTGGCCCACGTGGGCGTGGACGGGTGCGGCGCCCCCCTCGCGGCGATCTCCCTGACCGGCCTCGCCCGGGCGTACTCGACGCTGGGCCGGGCAGCGGGCAATCTCGACGCCGACGCCCGCGCCGCCACGGTCTCCCAGTGCATGCTCGACTACCCGGAGCTCGTGCACGGGCGGGGCAGGTACAACACCGTGGTCATGGAGGAGCTGGACGTCGTGGCGAAGCTCGGCGCGGAGGGCGTGCTCGCGCTCGGCACCCGCACCGGGTGGTCCGTGGCGCTCAAGGTCCTCGACGGCGGGTCCCGCGCCAACGCGCTCATCGGCCTCGCCCTGCTCGCCCACGCCGGGGCCGTGCCCGCCGCGGCGGCCGCCGCGGTGATCGGGCAGGTGGTGCGCCCGGTCATGGGCGGGTCCCGCCCCGTGGGCCGGCTCCGCCTGGCGGACCCCCTCCTGGAGCTGCTCGGCCCGGAGCTGGTCCGGGCGCTCGGGCAGGACTAGGCCGTGGCCCGCCGCCGCGTCGACCCCGCGGACGGGACCCTGGCCCTGAGCGCCTGGCGCGCGGACCCGGACGGCACCCCGCGCCGGACCGTGGCCACCGCCGTGCGCTACACCCTCGAGGAGCTCGCCGAGCGGGTGCCCGGCAACAGCGTGGAGGTGCGTGTCCCGCCCTTCGGCGTGACCCAGTGCGTGGCGGGGCCCCGGCACACCCGCGGGACCCCGCCCAACGTCGTCGAGACCGACGCCCGCACGTGGCTCGGCCTGGTGACGGGGGCCGTGACCTGGCCGGAGGCCGTCGCCTCGGGGGCCGCTGTGGCCTCGGGCACAAGGACCGATCTCGCGGACGCCCTCCCCCTGTTTCCCCGGTAGCCTTGAGGGCATGAGCTCCACTCCCTCCTCCCCCTCCGCGCGCCCGTCCCCGCGGAAGCTCCCGCGCCGGCGCCGCCGGGTGCGGGCGGCCGTGCCGCTGGCCGCCTCCGGCAGCCAGCAGATGACCCTGCGCCGCGCCCCGAACATCTGGGCGTTCGTCCTGCTCGGCGGCGTCCTCGGCGCCGTGGTGGGCGTGCTCGTGGGGCTGTCCGGCGGAGGAAGCGCGGAGTTCACCCAGGGGGCCGTGACCCTGTTCATGGTCTCCGTCTGCACGGTCCTGGGCCTGGCGGCCGGCGCCGTCCTGGCGCTCGTGCTGGACCGGGTCTCCGTGGCCCGGGCGCGGGCCGTCACCACCGAGGTCGTGGACGGGGACGACGTCGCCCCGTCCGGGGCGACGGGCGACGCGCCCCGGCCCACCGACCCCCGAAGCTCGAGAGAAGGCTGATCGACGTGGTTCGCCCTGATGGACAACTCAGCCACGACCTGCTCCCCGGAGAGAAGGGCCCCCAGGACGCGTGCGGCGTGTTCGGCGTGTGGGCCCCCGGCGAGGAGGTCGCGAAACTGGCCTACTACGGCCTCTACGCCCTGCAGCACCGCGGCCAGGAGTCGGCCGGCATCGCCGCGAGCGACGGCAACCGCATCGCCGTGTACAAGGACATGGGCCTCGTCTCGCAGGTCTTCGACGAGGCGACCCTCACCACCCTGACCGGCCACCTGGCCGTGGGCCACTGCCGGTACTCCACCACGGGCGGGTCCCACTGGGCCAACGCCCAGCCCACGCTGGGCGCCACCCCGCACGGGACCGTGGCGCTCGCGCACAACGGCAACCTCACCAACTCGGCGGAGCTCTACGAGAAGCTGATCGACAAGTCCGGGTTCCCCTCCCAGGGGGAGATGGCCCAGGGCAACACCACGGACACCGCGCTGGTCACCGCGCTGCTGGCCGAGCACCCGCACGGCTCCCTCGAGGACGCGGCCATGCACCTGCTCCCCCAGCTCGTGGGCTCCTTCTGCCTGGCGTTCATGGACGAGAACGCCCTCTACGCCGCCCGCGACCCGCAGGGCATCCGGCCGCTGGTCCTCGGCCGGCTCGAGCGCGGCTGGGTGGTGGCCTCCGAGACCGCGGCGCTGGACATCGTGGGCGCGTCCCTGGTCCGGGAGATCGAGCCCGGCGAGTTCGTGGTGATCGACGAGCACGGCCTGCGCTCCCAGCGCTTCGCCGAGACCCGCCGCGCCGCGTGCGTGTTCGAGTACGTCTACCTGGCCCGCCCGGACACCACCATCAACGGCCGCTCCGTGTACGAGTCCCGCGTGGAGATGGGCCGCCGGCTCGCCCGGGAGCACGGCATCGACGCGGACCTGGTCATGCCCACCCCGGAGTCCGGGACCCCCGCCGCCATCGGCTACGCCGAGGAGTCCGGCATCCCGTTCGGCAACGGTCTGGTCAAGAACGCCTATGTAGGACGAACGTTCATCCAGCCCTCGGACACCATCCGCCAGCTGGGCATCCGGCTCAAGCTCAACCCCCTCAAGTCGGTGGTGGCGGGCAAGCGGCTCGTGGTCATCGACGACTCGATCGTGCGCGGGAACACCCAGCGGGCCCTCATCCGGATGCTGCGGGAGGCCGGGGCCGCCGAGATCCACGTGCGGATCTCCTCCCCGCCCATCAAGTGGCCGTGCTTCTACGGCATCGACTTCGCCTCCCGCGCGGAGCTGATCGCCAACGGGCTCGGGGTCGAGGAGATCAGGGCGTCCCTGGGCGCCGACTCCCTCGGCTACATCTCCGAGGACGGGATGATCGCGGCCACCCTGCAGGAGCGCGGCGAGCTGTGCACCGCGTGCTTCTCCGGAACCTACCCCACCCGGCTGCCGGACGCCGACAAGCTGGGCAAGAACGTCTTCGAGGCCCGCACGCCCGTGGACTCCTCGCCCCGCCGCGCCCCGGGCGGATCCGCCGTGGCGCAGCGGCCGGAGCACGCCTCCGCCGTGTCCATCGACACCCGCCCCTCGGCCACGGACGGCCTCTCCCGCCGGCCCGCCGAGCGCACCAGCATCTCCGACGAGGACCCCGGCGTCCAGGAGACCTCCACCGGGTGCGACCCCGGGCCCGACGCCGACCTCGAGGACCTGATCCTGCCGGAGGACCGGGTCCCCGCCGCCCGCACGACCACGGGGCCCGCCGGGCCCGGATCCCAGCACGCCGCCCAGCCCGAGACCGCGAAGGACGCCTGACATGGCCCAGCCCCCCTCCTCCACGAACCGCACCGTCACCTACGCCAGCGCGGGCGTGGACGTCGAGGCGGGAGACCGCGCCGTCGAGCTCATGAAGAGCGCGGTCAAGGCCACGCACACCCCCAACGTGATCGGCGGGGTCGGCGGGTTCGCGGGACTGTTCGACGTCTCGGAGCTGCTCGCCTACCGCAAGCCCTACCTCGCCACCTCGACCGACGGCGTGGGCACCAAGGTGGCGATCGCCCAGACCCTCGACGTGCACGACACGATCGGCTTCGACCTCGTGGGCATGGTCGTGGACGACATCGTGGTGGTCGGCGCCAAGCCCCTGTTCATGACCGACTACATCGCCACGGGCCGCGTGGTGCCCGAGCGGATCGCGGACATCGTGCGCGGCATCGCCGCGGCCTGCGAGCAGGCCGGCACCGCCCTGGTCGGCGGCGAGACCGCCGAGCACCCGGGTCTGCTGGCCCCGGACGAGTACGACGTGGCGGGGGCCGCCACCGGTGTGGTCGAGGCCGACGAGCTGCTGGGCCCGGACCGCGTGCGCGCCGGCGACGTGGTCATCGGCATGGCCTCCTCCGGTCTGCACTCCAACGGGTACTCCCTGGTCCGCAAGGTCATCAACGTGGCCGGGTGGTCGCTGGACCGGCAGGTCTCGGAGCTCGGCCGCACCCTGGGCGAGGAGCTGCTGGAGCCCACCCGCGTCTACGCCGCCGACGTCCTCGACCTCGCCGCCGCCTTCCCCGTGAACGGCGCGGACCGGACCACGGGCCGCGGTGTCCGCGGCTTCAGCCACGTGACCGGCGGCGGCCTCGCCGCGAACCTCGCCCGGGTGCTCCCCGCCGGGCTCGAGGCCACGGTGGACCGCAGCACCTGGGAGCTGCCCGCGATCTTCCAGCTGATCAGCCAGCTCGGCAACGTCCCCCTCCCCGACCTCGAGCGGACCCTCAACCTCGGCGTGGGCATGGTCGCGATCGTCGACCCGTCGGCGGCCGACGCCGCCGTGGCCCACCTCACGGCCCGGGGCCTGCCCTCGTGGGTCATGGGCACCGTGGACGGGATCGACCCGGACGCCGACCACGGCGGGCCCGACTGGGTGCAGGGCGCCAAGGGCGTGGACGGCGGCGCGGTGCGCATGGTCAACGCCTACACGGGCTGATCCGGCCCGGAGAGCCCCGGAGGAACAGCGAACGCCCCGCCGGCCGGCGGGGCGTTCGCTGTTCGCGGGGACGCGAAGAAGGTGCTCGTCCTGGACGGGCACCTTGTTGCGTCGTGCGGTGGAGACGAGCGGAGTTCCCGGTGGCTACCGGCGGAAGTCCTCGTCGTAGTCGTCGGCGTACTTGTCGACGTAGGCCGAGTAGTCGTCCTCGTCCTCCTCGACGGTCTCCTGGACCGGCTCCCGCAGCGGGGGCATCTGCTCGCTGCCGCGCAGTTCCCGCTGGAGTGCCGTGAGGTCGGTCTGCGGGCTGAAGTACTTCATCTCCCGCGCCTGCCGTGTCGCCTTCGCCTTTTGACGGCCGCGCCCCATGGCGTGACCCCCTCTGTCTCTTGGTCCGGACGGCGGCACTCTGGCACAGAGTACGGCCCCGGAAATGTCGTATGAATGGTTCGTGAGACCAGGGTACATGGTTTGTCAGCCCGTTGCGCCCGGCCCGGGACCGGCGCGGTGGACTGTCGGCAACCTCACGGGAGGCGGGCGGAACGCGGCCCGGGAGCCCCGGCGGCGGGCCGTCGCCGGGTCTCCCGGACGGCGGCCCGCCGGCCGGCGGCGCGCCCCGCAGCTCAGTCCGCGGCGTGCGCCCGCTCGGACACGGCGGTGACGGTGAGCCCGTCCGCCACGACGTCGGCGTCGACGTCCACCCGGACCGCGTCCCCGTCCACGACCGCCCCGGAGAGGATCGCCCTGGCGAGCTTGTCCCCGATCTCCCGCTGCACGAGCCGGCGCAGCGGCCGGGCGCCGTAGGCCGGGTCGTAGCCGGTGAGGCCGAGCCACTCGGTGGCCGCGGGCGTGACCTCCAGGCGCAGGCGGCGCTGGCCCAGGCGCTCGGCGAGCTGGGCGACCTGGATGTCCACGATCTTCGACAGGTCGGACGTGGACAGCGGGTCGAACAGGATCACGTCGTCGAGCCGGTTCAGGAACTCGGGCTTGAAAGAGGCGTTGACCACGTTCATCACCGCCTGCTTCTTCGCCTCCGGCTCGATGGTCTGGTCCACCAGGAACTGGCTGCCCAGGTTGGAGGTGAGGATCAGGATCACGTTGCGGAAGTCCACCGTGCGTCCCTGCCCGTCGGTGAGCCGGCCGTCGTCGAGCACCTGCAGCAGGATGTCGAAGACGTCCGGGTGGGCCTTCTCGATCTCGTCCAGCAGGACCACCGAGTACGGGCGGCGCCGCACGGACTCGGTGAGCTGGCCGCCCTCCTCGTAGCCGACGTAGCCCGGAGGGGCGCCGACCAGCCGGGAGACCGTGTGCTTCTCCCCGTACTCGGACATGTCGATCCGCACCAGCGCGCGCTCGTCGTCGAACTGGAACTCCGCCAGGGACTTCGCGAGCTCGGTCTTGCCCACGCCGGTGGGACCCAGGAACAGGAAGGAGCCGATCGGCCGGTTCGGGTCGGAGATCCCGGCGCGCGAGCGGCGCACGGCGTCGGCGACGGCCTGCACGGCCCGGTGCTGGCCGATGAGCCGCTTCCCGAGCACCTCCTCCATGTGCAGCAGCTTCTCGGTCTCGCCCTGGAGCATGCGCCCGGCGGGGATGCCGGTCCAGGCCGAGATCACCTCGGCGACGTCGTCGGCCGTGACCTCCTCGGAGACCATGGTGTCGTGCGGGGCGGAGGTGTCCTCCTGCTCCTGGGCGGCGTCGAGCTCCTTCTGCAGCGCCGGGATCTCGCCGTAGAGCAGCCGGGAGGCCTCCGCGAGGTCGCCCTGGCGCTGGGCCATCTCCGCCTGCGAGCGCAGGTTGTCGATCCGCTCCTTGAGGTCGCCGACGCGGTTCAGGCCGGCCTTCTCGGCCTCCCACCGGGCGTTGAGGGCGTCCAGGTCCGCCTTCTTGTCGGCCAGCTCCTGGCGCAGCGCGGCGAGGCGCTCGACGGACGCGGGGTCGGTCTCGCGCTCCAGCGCGAGCTCCTCCATGGTCAGGCGGTCGACGGCGCGGCGCAGCTGGTCGATCTCCTCCGGCGCGGAGTCGATCTCCATGCGCAGCCGCGAGGCGGCCTCGTCGACCAGGTCGATGGCCTTGTCCGGCAGCTGCCGGCCCGGGATGTACCGGTTGGACAGCGTGGCCGCCGCGACGAGCGCGGCGTCCGCGATCTGCACCTTGTGGTGGGCCTCGTAGCGCTCCTTGAGCCCGCGCAGGATCGCCACGGTGTCCTCCACGGAGGGCTCGCCGACGTAGACCTGCTGGAAGCGGCGCTCCAGGGCGGCGTCCTTCTCGATGTTCTCGCGGTACTCGTCCAGGGTGGTCGCGCCGATCAGGCGCAGCTCGCCGCGGGCCAGCATGGGCTTGAGCATGTTCCCGGCGTCCATCGAGCCCTCGGCGGCGCCGGCGCCGACCACGGTGTGGATCTCGTCGATGAAGGTGACGATCTGCCCCTCCGAGTCCTTGATCTCCTCGAGCACGGCCTTGAGCCGCTCCTCGAACTCGCCGCGGTACTTGGCGCCGGCCACCATGGACCCGAGGTCCAGGGAGATCAGCGTCTTGCCGCGCAACGACTCGGGGACGTCCCCGGCGACCATGCGCTGGGCAAGGCCCTCGACGACGGCGGTCTTGCCGACGCCGGGCTCGCCGATCAGGACGGGGTTGTTCTTGGTGCGGCGGGACAGCACCTGCACCACGCGCCGGATCTCGGAGTCCCGCCCGATGACGGGGTCCAGCTTGCCCTCGCGGGCCATGGCGGTCAGGTCGGCGCCGAACTTCTCGAGCGCCTGGAAGGTGCCCTCGGGGTTGGGTGTGGTCACGCGGCGGTCTCCTCTCACGGACGGGACGGCGGTCCTCAGCTGCTCGGGTCCGGCGCCCGCGCCCCGCAGGATCTCCCCGGCCTTCCCCTCCTGCTGGGCAAGGCCGTACAGGAGGTGCTCGGTGGAGATGTACTCGTCGCCGAGGGACTGGGCGAACTGCTCCGCGGCCTGGATGACCTGCAGCGCGCCCCGATTGAACTGGGCCTGGGCCGTGGAGGAGCCGGACGCGGAGGGCAGGGCCTTGATGGCGGCGCTGGCCTGCGCGGAGACGGCGTCGACGTCGGCCCCGGTGGCCTTCAGGACGGCGACGGCCACGCCCTCCCGCTGGTCCATGAGGGCCTTGAGGAGGTGGGCGGGCTCGACCTGCGGATTGCCCGCGGTCGAGGCGTTGGTGGAGGCGGCGGAGAGCGCCTCCTGGGACTTGGTGGTGAACTTGGTCTCCACTGCGGCTCCTTGGCGAGGGACGTTCTGGAACGGATGGGGGACGAACCGGCCCGGCACCGCTCACCAGTGGATGCGGCCGGGCAGTTCAGCTAACTTGAGTCTAGCGCACTCAACTCCCGGGCAACAGGGGTCTGTGCCCGCTCGGCGCCGGCGACCCGCCGTGGTTCCGTAGAACAGCACGGACCCCCGCCGGGCGAGCCTCGCGAGGCGCTCGTCCAGCAGGGGTCCGTGCTGTGCTGTCCGCGGGGGACCGTCGCCCGGCTAGCCGGTGCTCCGGCCCGTCAGCCGGTCCCGGAGCCGGTCGACCATGCCGACGCCGGGCCCGACGGTCTTGTGGAACAGCTCCGAGTGCGGCGCGGAGGGGTGCGGCCGGGTCGGCGCCACCTTCTTGGCGTTCTGCACCTTCCGGCCCAGCTCCACGAGGTCCTCGGCCGGGATGTGCGCCCGCAGCTTCGGGAACTGGTCGGACTCCTCGTCCTCGATGTGGTGGCGCAGCTGCGACTGCATCTCGCGGATCAGCTCCATGAACGCCGGCTCGGAGGCGTCGACGCCCTCCACCTGCTTCATCACCCGGACGAGATCGTCGTGCTCCTTCTTGTCGTGCTCGACCTCCTCGGCGCCGCCGGGCAGGTGCTTCTCCATCACCGGGTAGACGTGCATCTCCTCCGCGACGGCGTGGCGCATGACCTCCGCGATCACGGTGTCGGCCAGGTCCCTGCGCCGGGCGGCGTCCGGGGAGCCCTCGATCTGGCCGAGCAGTTCGAGCATCTCCCGGTGGTCGGTGGTGAGGATGTCGATGACATCGGTGTCCGGACCCGCAGCGTGGGTGTCGGTCATGGGACGCGCCTCCTTGAAGTCGTGGTGCCCGGTTCCGTGGGCGGCATGACGAGGCCCTGGAACCCGAGCGCGACACATATCACACGGATGCCCGATTTGTCCAAGATCACAGGCCCGAACCGTTGGATGCCCTCGACATCCTCCGTAGCATCGAGGTTTCCACCCGTTCGGCCCGACGACGCGCCTTCCACCCGCACCCCCATGTTCCGCACGGAAGGATCCGCCATGTCCGCACCTCGCACTGCCGTGCTTCAGGTGATCAACGCCCCGGACCGCACCGGCACCCGCTTCGCCCTCTTCGCCCTCGCCCTCGGCGGCTTCGGCGTGGGCACCACCGAGTTCGCCTCGATGGGCCTGCTCCCCTTCATCGCCGAGGACCTCGACGCCTCGATCCCCTCCCTCGGGCACGCCATCTCCCTCTACGCCCTGGGCGTGGTCGTCGGCGCACCCCTCATCACGTCCCTGACCGCCCGGGTGGAGCGCAAGAGGCTCCTGCTCGGGCTGATGGCCGCCTTCACCGCCGGCAACGTCCTGTCCGCGGCCGCGCCGTCCCTCGAGTGGCTGTACGTGGCGCGCTTCCTCTCCGGCCTGCCCCACGGCGCCTACTTCGGGGTCGCCGCGGTGGTGGCCTCCTCCCTGGTGCCGCGCGAGCGGCGCGGCACCGCCGTGGCCCGCGTGGCGCTCGGCCTGACGGTCGCCAACATCGTGGGCGTCCCCCTGGCCGCCGTGCTCGGCGGGAGCCTGGGCTGGCGGGCCGGGTACGGGCTCGTGGTGGTCATCGGCCTGCTCACCGTCGCGGCCCTCGCCCTCTGGATCCCCCGCACCCGCAAGGGCGGCGGCGTCTCCGTGGCCCAGGAGGTCCGTGCCCTGGGCCGGCCCCAGGTGGCCCTGACCCTGCTGGCCGGGGCGGTCGGCTTCGGCGGCATGTTCGCGGTCTACACGTTCGTCTCCCCGATCCTGACCGAGCTCAGCGGCCTCGACATCTCCATGGTGCCGTGGGTGCTGGCCGTGTACGGCGTGGGCATGACCGCGGGCTCCCTGCTGGCGGGCCCGCTGCTGGACCGGTCCATCGAGAAGACCGCCCTGGGCGCGGGGGCCGTCTCCGGCGTGGCCCTGGCCTTCTTCGGCCTGTTCGCCCACTCCGCGGTCGCGGCCGTGCTCGGCGTGCTGTGGATCGGCGCCATGGGCGCCCTCTTCAGCACCGCGCTGCAGATGCGCCTGCTGCGCGAGGCCAAGGACGCCCCGTCCCTGACCGCCGCCATGAACCACGCGGCGTTCAACCTGGCCAACGCGATGGGCGCCTTCCTCGGCGGCGCCGTCATCACCGCCGGCTGGGGCTACCGCTCCCCCGCCTGGGTGGGCGTCGGCCTGGCCGTGGCCGGTCTGCTCATCCTGGGCTACGCGACCCGCCTGCACCGCACGGGGGGCGTCCCCGCCTCCTCGCCCGTGCGCACCGGGCCCTCCTGGGCCTACCAGGCCGTCTCCGACCTGTCCGTGCTCCTGCCGGAGCCGGCGCAGCTGCGCCCGGCCGTGGCGAACAGCGCCCGGATGACAGACTGGGTCGATCTGGGCCGGTGACCGGTGGCCGCCGGCGCCTCCTGCCTCCCGGGCGGGCGGCGCCGGCGGAGCCGCGTGGTCCCCGTGACCGGGACGGCCACCACCGGCCGCTCTTGTCCGCCCGCGGGCCAGGGGTCACGATGGGAGCGTCCGGACAGGAGGCGGCTCATGCGGATCGCACTCGTCGGCGATGTCATGCTCGGCCGGCTGGTCGACGAGCGGCTGCGCCACGAGGGCCCGGCCCATCCGTGGGGGGACGTCCTCCCCCTGCTCGCGCAGGCGGACCTGCGGTTCGCGAACCTCGAGTGCGTGCTCGCCGACGACGGCCCGCCCTGGCCCGGCAAGCGGTTCCACTTCCGCTCGGACCGCAAGAACGTCGCGAGCCTGGAGGCCGCCGGCGTCGACGTCGTCTCGCTGGCGAACAACCACGTGCTCGACCACGGCGTGGAGGCCATGCGGGAGATGCTCCCCCTGCTCGACGAGCACGGCATCCTGCACACCGGGGCGGGCCCGGACGCGGAGGCGGCACGACGCCCCGCGGTCTGCACCCGGGCCGGGACCGCGGTGGGCTTCCTCGCCTTCACGGACAACGAGCCGGGCTGGGCGGCGGGCCCCGCGTCCCCCGGCGTCCACCACGTGCCCGTCGACCTCGCCGACGACCGCGCGCGGGACCTCCTGCAGCTCGTCCGGCGGACCCGGGAGCGCACCGGCCTCCTCGTCGTCTCCGCCCACTGGGGATCCAACTGGGGCGCGCAGGTGCCGCCGGAGCACCGCGCGTTCGCCCACGCGCTGGTGGAGGCCGGGGCGGACGTGGTCTTCGGCCACTCCCCGCACGTCTTCCGCGGCGTCGAGGTGCACCGCGGCCGGCCGGTGGTCTACGGCGCCGGGGACTTCGTCGACGACTACGCCGTCCGTCCCGACGAGCGCAACGACCAGTCCTTCGTCTTCCTGCTCGACGTCCGGGACGGCCTGCCCCGCCGCCTGCGCCTGCACCCCACGGTGATCGAGGACCTCCGGGCGAGGACGGCCACCGCCGAGGCCCGGGGCATCGCACGGCGGATGGAGCGGCTCAGCGCCGCGCTCGGCACGCGGTGCACGTGGCGCGACGACGAGCAGTGCCTCGACGTCCCGCTGGACTGAGGCCCTCCCGCTGTCCCGCCGCGAGCGCGCGGAGGACCTGCGCCGAGCCCCTTCCCGCCCGGCCGGTGACCGGTCACCGCCTCCTGCGGGCCCCCGCCGGGGCGGTCCGTTCCCCGTCCGCGCCGCCCGGCGGTCCGCCGCGACCCTGACCCGACGTTAGAGTTGTCCCAGACTTCTCGGGGCCGTCAGGTCCCGGACGCGGCCCCGGCTCGACGCGAGCCGCCCGCACGACCTTGCTCCACCCCACGTTGAACCCACGATGAAAGCGGAATCCTTTGACCATTTCCTCCCGCAAGCTCAAGTCCCCGCCCCCGCTGCCCTCCGGGGGCCTGCGGATCACCCCGCTGGGCGGTCTGGGCGAGATCGGACGCAACATGACCGTCTTCGAGCACGCCGGCAAGCTGCTCGTCGTCGACTGCGGCGTGCTGTTCCCCGAGGAGCACCAGCCGGGCATCGACGTGATCCTGCCCGACTTCACCTCCATCCGGCACCGGTTGGGCGACATCGTCGGCATCGTGCTCACCCACGGCCACGAGGACCACATCGGGGGCGTGCCGTACCTGCTCAAGGAGCGCCCGGACATCCCGGTCATCGGCTCCGAGCTGACCCTGGCGTTCATCACGTCCAAGCTCAAGGAGCACCGGATCACCCCGAAGGCGGTCCACGTCGAGGCCGGGGACACCCACAAGGCGGGCCCGTTCGAGTGCGAGTTCGTCGCGGTCAACCACTCGATCCCGGACAGCCTGGCCGTGGCGATCCGCACGGACGCCGGGCTGGTGCTGCACACCGGGGACTTCCGGATGGACCAGTTCCCGCTGGACGACCGGATCACCGACCTGCGCCACTTCGCCCGCCTGGGCGACGAGGGCGTGGACCTGTTCCTCACCGACTCCACCAACGCCGAGGTCCCCGGTTTCACCACCTCGGAGCAGGAGCTGACGCCGGCGATCAACCAGGTCTTCGCCACCGCCCCGAAGCGGATCATCGTCTCCAGCTTCGCCAGCCACGTCCACCGGATCCAGCAGGTCCTCGACGCCGCCCACGCCCACGGGCGCAAGGTCGCCTTCGTGGGCCGGTCCATGGTCAAGAACATGGGCATCGCCCGGGACCTGGGCTACCTGAAGATCCCGCGCGGGCTGGTGGTCGACTTCAAGAAGCTCCAGTCCATGCCGGACGCCAAGGTCACCCTGGTGTGCACCGGGTCCCAGGGCGAGCCCCTGGCCGCGCTCTCGCGCATGGCCAACGAGACGCACCAGATCCAGCTCAACGCCGGGGACACGGTGCTCATGGCGAGCTCGCTGATCCCGGGCAACGAGAACGCGATCTACGGCATCATCAACAAGCTCACCGACCTCGGGGTGAAGGTCGTGCACAAGGGCAACGCCAAGGTCCACGTCTCCGGCCACGCCTCGGCCGGGGAGCTGGTCTACTGCTACAACATCGTCAAGCCCACCCACGTGCTGCCCGTGCACGGGGAGTCCAAGCACCTGCACGCCAACGCCGAGCTGGCGGTCCGCACCGGTGTCGACCCGGAGAACGTGCTGATCGGCCGGGACGGCACCGTCATCGACCTCGTCGACGGCCGGGCGCGGATCTCCGGGCAGGTGGAGGCCGGTCTGGTCTACGTCGACGGCCACACCGTGGGCAAGGTCACCGAGGAGACCCTGGTGGAGCGCCGGCTGCTGCAGGAGGGCGGAGTGGTCACGGTCGTGGCCATCGTCGACGCCGACACCAACGCGCTCGCCGAGCCGCTGGAGTTCCTGGCGAAGGGCTTCGTCCACGACGAGCACGTCTTCGACGGGGCCGCCGACAAGGTGAAGAACGCCCTGGCGCGCCCGGCCACGTCCAAGGTCGCCGACCTGGAGAAGCTCGAGTCGATCATCGCCGAGACCGTCTCCCGCCACCTCGAGCGCGCCTACCGGCGGGCCCCGCTGGTGACGGTCGTCGTCGTCGACGCCTGAGCCGCACGACCGCCCGGTCCCGGCCCCGGGGCCGGGACCGGGCGGTTGGTAGACTCGGGGTCCCCTGATTCCTGGAGGTCGTTCGATGCCGCAGCGCGTCCGCGGAGGCACCATGCAGATCGGCGAGCTCGCCGATCGGACCGAGCTGTCCCTGCGCACCATCCGCCACTACGACGAGGTGGGCCTGCTGCCGGCCTCGCGCACCGAGGGCGGGTTCCGCGTGTACACGGAGCGGGACGTGGAACGGCTCACCCACATCAAGCGGATGAAGCCGCTCGGCTTCTCCCTGGAGGAGATGGCCGAGCTGCTCGAGCTGCTCGGCGCCGACGAGCCCGCAGAGGCCCGGCTCGCCGACTACCTCGAGCGGGCCCACCCCGAGCGGGACCGGCTGGCCAGGAAGCTGGCCCAGGCGGACGAGTTCATCGCGATGCTGGAGCAGCGGCTCCGGCGATGACCGAGCGCTCGACGAGCTGCGCCGCCGAGCCCGTGGCGGCCCTCCGCAGCCCGTCCCCGCGGACCGTCCACCGCCCGGATCTGCAGGGTCTGCGCGGGGTGGCCGTGCTGCTGGTGGTGGTCTTCCACGTGTGGACCGAGAAAATCTCCGGCGGGGTGGACGTGTTCTTCGTGCTCTCCGCGTTCCTGCTCACCGGCTCCTTCGCCCGCCGGATCGAGCACGGCCGGCCCCTGGCACTGCCCGCCTACTGGGCCCGGACCTTCGCCCGGCTGCTGGGCCCGGTGGCGGTGCTGCTGCTGGCCGTGCTCGCCGCGGTGTTCCTCTGGTTCCCGCCCAGCCGGTGGGCCGAGCTGCTGGCCCAGGCCTGGGGGTCGCTGTTCTACGTCGTGAACTGGGTGCTGGCGGACCAGGCCGTGGACTACTACGCCGGCAACTCCGCGGCCACGACCCCGCTGCAGCACATGTGGTCGCTGTCGGTGCAGGGCCAGGTGTTCCTGCTCTGGCCGCTGCTGCTGGCCGGGGCCGCCGTGACGGCCCGGCGGACCGGGACCAGGTTCCGCCCGGTGGCCTGGGTCGTGTTCGCCGCCGTGTTCGCCGGCTCCCTGGCCTGGTCGGTGGTGGCCACTGCGGCCGGGCCCGAGGCGGCCTACTTCAGCACCCTGACCCGGCTGTGGGAGTTCGCCCTGGGCTCCATGGCAGCCCTGGCCCTGGCCGGCTCCGGCACCTCGGGCACGGCCTCCCGGCGCCGGAGCGCCCCGGCCCGGGTGACCGGGGTGGTCCTGGGCTGGGCCGGGCTGGCCGCGATCCTGGCCACCCCCTTCCTCATCGGCCCTGACACCCGCTTCCCCGGCACCGTCGCCCTGGCCCCCACCCTGGGGGCGGCGGCGATCCTGCTCGGCGGTGCCCTGGCACCCGACGCCCGGACCGGCGCTGCCCCGCTCCTGTCGGCGCGTCCGCTGCAGTGGTTCGGGGACCGGGCCTACGGGATCTACCTGTGGCACTGGCCGCTGCTGATCACCTATCTGCTGCTCACGGCCAGGGACACCGTGCCGGTGCCGGCCGGGCTCGGGATCCTGGCCGCCTCGGTGGTCCTCACCCGGGTCACCGCGCTGCTGCTGACCGGCTGGCGCGCCCTGCCCGGGATCCGGGCTCGCAGCGGGATCCGGCTGATCGCCACCGCCCTGCTCGTGGCGGTACCGCTCACCGGCGCTCACCAGTACACGGTGCTGCGCGACCCCACCGCCGGGGTGGAGCGCACCGCGCAGAACTACCCCGGTGCCGCGGTGCTGCGCGGGGAGGCGAGCGAGGTCCCGGACGTGCCGATCATCCCCACCGAGGACGAGCGCGACCAGGAGTGGGGCGACACCGGGGACCCCTGTCCCCCCGAGCGGACCCCGGCGGGCATCGCCGAGCTGGGCGAGTGCAGGATCATCGCCCCCGACCCGGAGCCCGCCGGTGGCACCGATACCGACGCCGGCGGCACCGATCCGGGCGGCACCGACCCCGGTCTGACCCTGGTGGTCCTCGGGGACTCCCACGCCCGGCAGCTGCTCACGCCGATCCACCGGGTCGCCGACGCCCAGGGCTGGACGGTGGTCTCCTATCTGCGCAACGCCTGCCGCTACACGAGCGAGTCGGAGAACTACCAGGCCGAGTGCAACGACTTCAACACCGCGGCCCGGGAGGCGGTCCTGGAGACCGAGCCCGACGCGGTGCTGACCATCGGCACCCTCAGCCTGCCCGAGGCCCCGCACGAGAAGCTCGTCGAGGGCTACGAGGCCGGTGTGCAACCGTTCCTGGACGCCGGCATCCCGGTGCTGGCCTTCCGCGACAACCCGCGCTTCCCCTACGACATGTTCGAGTGCGTGGAGACCTACGGGCCCGACCGCGACCGCTGCAACGTCCCCCGCTCCGAGTCGCTGCTCCCCGTCAACCCGCTGGAGGAGCTGGCCGCCCGGCACGAGGACCTGCACAGCATCGACCTCACCGACCGGCTGTGCACCGGGACCACCTGCCCCGGGGTGGTCGGCAACATCATGGTCTACCGCGACCTCGACCACGTCACCTCCAGCTACGGCGAGACGCTGGTGCCCGACGTCGAGGAGCGCCTGCTGGCCGCCCTCGACCGGACGTGAGCCACCTCTCCCCCGCCCCGCGGCCGAGGACCCTACCCTCACGTTAGGATAGGGTGACGACGCGGTCCCCGCCGGAGCGCCTCCGCACCCGGACGCCGCACCGCCCGCGCAACGCCGTGTCCACCCGCATGCGCAGCACCCGGGACGACCCCAGCCCTTCCGCCCAGCCCTCCCCCGCCCTCCTCCCCTGCGAACGGAGCCTCCTTGGCCACCACGACAGCCGGCCCCGCGGCCGACCTCACGCCCGAGCAGCGCCAGTCGGTGCGCCTGACCCTCCGGTCCCCCCGCCACCTCAAGACCGAGGTCCTGGCCGGACTCGTGGTGGCCCTGGCGCTCATCCCCGAGGCGATCGCCTTCTCGATCATCGCCGGGGTGGACCCCCGCCTGGGCCTGTTCGCGTCCTTCACCATGGCCGTGACCACCGCCGTGCTGGGCGGCCGGCCCGCGATGATCTCCGCGGCCACCGGCGCGGTGGCGCTGGTGATCGCCCCGCTGGTGGCCTCCCACGGCATCGACTACTTCATCGCCGCGGTGATCCTGGCCGGGGTCTTCCAGGTGGTCCTGGCCCTGATCGGCGCGGCGCGGCTGATGCGCTTCATCCCGCGCTCGGTCATGGTGGGCTTCGTCAACGCCCTGGCCATCCTGATCTTCAGCTCCCAGATCCCCGAGCTGATCGGGGTGCCCTGGGCCGTCTACCCGCTGACGGCCCTGGGCCTGGCCATCGTGTTCCTGTTCCCCCGGCTGACCGGCGCGGTCCCCGCCCCGCTGGTGGCCATCGTGGTGATCACCGCGATCGTGGTGCCGATGGGCATGGACGTGCCGAGCGTCGGAGACAAGGGCGAGCTGCCCGAGTCCCTGCCGTCGCTGTTCTTCCCCGACGTCCCGCTGGACCTGGAGACCTTCCGGATCATCGCCCCGTTCGCCCTGACCATGGCGCTGGTGGGCCTGCTCGAGTCGCTGATGACGGCCAAGCTCGTCGACGACATCACCGACACGCGCTCGAACAAGACCCGAGAGTCCTGGGCGCAGGGCGCGGCCAACATCGTGACCGGCCTCTTCGGCGGGATGGGCGGGTGCGCGATGATCGGCCAGACGATGATCAACGTGCGCGCCTCGGGGGCCCGCACCCGCATCTCCACCTTCCTGGCCGGGATCTTCCTGCTGCTCCTCGTCGTGACCCTCGGCGAGGTCGTGGCGGTCATCCCGATGGCGGCCCTGGTGGCCATCATGATCTTCGTGTCCTGGGCGACGTTCGACTGGCACTCGGTCCGCCCCTCGACCCTGGCGCGGATGCCCCTCCCGGAGACCCTGGTGATGCTCTCCACCGTGGCCGTGACCGTGTGGACGCACAACCTCGCCCTCGGCGTGATCGTGGGGGTGCTCGTGGCGATGGTCGCCTTCGCCCGCCGGGTGGCCCACTTCGTCACCGTCGACCGTGCGCTCGAGCGGCGCGACGGCCGGGAGACGGCGGTCTACACCGTGCACGGGGAGCTGTTCTTCGCCTCCTCCAACGATCTCTACACGATGTTCGACTACGCCGGGGATCCCCAGCGGATCGTCATCGACTTCTCCGACTCCCATCTCTGGGACGCCTCCACCGTCGCCGCCCTGGACTCCGTGACGGACAAGTACGCCCACTACGGCAAGGACGTGGCGATCGTCGGGCTCAACCAGGCCAGCCGCCGGATGCGGGTGCGCCTGGGCGGAATGCTCAACTCCGAGCACTGACCCGGCGCACCGGCCCGGCGCACCCGCCCGGCGCCGCGGCACGGCGCCCGAGCACACTCTTCCGGGCTGTGCATTTGCGATCACAACCCTTTGTGTCTGCATGTGAACTGGGTCACACGGAGGGGTCTTGCCGTACGCCGCGGGATCGAGCATTGTTGCTTCTCACCAGGGGATTCTGTGGTCCGCCAAGGATCATCCCCCGGCTCCCGCACCGTCGACCGACAGCGCGCCGCCTCCGGACTCCGGGGGGCGTCACCCGCATCGGGTCCGGGCGCGGGAGCAGCAGGGAGCGGGGCCGGCTGGGGGGCCGCCCCGCTCCCCTTCTGTGTGCCGGCCCCGTCCGCCGGCACCCCCGCACCCCGCTCCGTCCGGCCCCGTCGGTGGTGCCCGTCCGGGCCCGGGCGTCCGGAGGAAGCACCGACGGTCCGGAAAACGCACGCGCCCGGGCTCCGTGTGGTGACCCCGCGGCCCACCCGGAACCATGATGGGGGCGGCGGCGCCACCGCGCCGCCACGGACGGTCCCGGACCGCTGCGCAGCGTCGCGCCCGGTCCGGGACCGTCCTCGGAGCGACGCACCACAGTAGGGGGACCGTGGACGACGACAGGATCGGAGCCGTGCAGGCACGCCTCGCCCGGCACGCCGTCGAGCGCGCCGGTCTCGACGCGGCCCGGGTCTGGTGGCACTGCTTCCAGCTCGGCGGCGAGGCCGGGATGCTGGAGGTCGACGCGTACCTGCACGGGTGCCTGAGACTGCCGGCCGCCCACCGCGACCTGCTCGCCCGCGCGGTCAACGGACTCGTCCGGGACGCGCCCGTCGCCCGGGTGCCGTTCTCGTGGGAGATCGACGCGGGCTCCCGGGACGACGCCGGCCCGCAGGACCGCGGCAGCGCACCGGGCCTCTGGCCGCGCGCCTGAGCCGGCACCTCCACCGCGACGGATCTTCCTCGGAGCTCCTCGGACCGCGCCTCGGGCGCGGCGCCATCTCCACGGCCCCGGCGGCCGCGGTGGCACAATGGTCCGGGGTGCCGGCCCCGACGACGGCCCGCACCCGGTCGGGCGCAGCGAGCCGGACGCAGCGCGCCCGTCGTCGCCCCGTGCCCCCACCTCGACCCTAGGATGTCGGATGGCCAACCTCTCGCCCCGCCCCGTCCCACCCTCCGCGCCGGCCGGCTGGTCGACCCTGCACCGGCACCACATCGGGGTGGACGTCGGCGGCACCCTGATCAAGTACGCGGCCGTGGACATGGCCGACGGCGAGCTGACCACCCCGGTCCTCCAGCGCCCCACCCCCCTCCCGGCCACACCGGAGGCCCTGGCCGAGCAGCTCGTGCTCATCGTGCAGGAGCTCGCCGCCGGTCCCCAGGCCCCGCACCCGGAGGCCAGCGTGGGCGTGGCGCTCCCCGCGATCATCCGCCACGGCGTGGCGCGCTCCGCCGCGAACATCGACGACGCGTGGATCGGCCTGGACGTCCACCGGTTCCTCACGGAGCGGCTGGGACGCACCGTCCACGTCCTCAACGACGCCGACGCCGCGGGCCTGGCCGAGCTCCGCTACGGCGCCGGGCGCGGGGCCAGCGGCACCGTCCTGGTCATCACCCTGGGCACCGGCATCGGCTCGGCGCTGTTCGTGGACGGGAAGCTGGTGCCCAACGTCGAACTGGGCCACCTGGAGCTCGGCGGGGTCGACGCCGAGGTGCGGGCCTCGGCGGTGGCCCGGGAGCGGGAGGGCCTGGACTGGCCGGACTACGCCGAGCGCCTCCAGCAGTACTTCGCGCACCTGGAGTTCCTCTTCTCACCGGACCTGATCGTGGTCGGCGGCGGGATCTCCGCCCGGCACGAGGACTTCCTGCCCCGTCTGCGCCTGGACACGCGCGTCGTCCCGGCCGAGCTGCGCAACGCGGCGGGCATCATCGGCGCCGCCCGGCACGCCTACCTCGCCGTGCCGCCGACGTCGGCCTGACCCCTGAGGGCCTGGCGGAAGTACTGCACGCCCGCCAGGACGTGCAGGACGGCCGCCACCTGGACCATGACCCGGCCGACGTCCGTCACCTCGGGGGTGGACCAGGCGGGCCCCGCCAGGACGAGCACGGTCCCCACCATGAGCAGGGCGGTCTTCGCCTTGCCGACCGTCGTGACCCGCAGGGTGCCGAGGGACCGCCGCACCAGGGTGGCGATCCCCACCACGACGTCGACGACCGCGATGACGATCAGCACCCACCAGGGGAACAGCCCGACGATGCTCGCGGCCACGGCGATCGCCACGGTCCCCAGCCGGTCGGCGATGGGGTCCATGACCTCCCCGACCCGGCTGCGCTGCCGGAGCGCCCGGGCCAGAGTGCCGTCGACCCAGTCCGTCAGGGAGAAGAGGGCGACGAGGACCAGCGCGCGCACCGGCCGCTCGTCGATGTCGAGGACGGCCAGCACGGCCGGGACGATGAGCGCGAAACGCACCACCGAGACCACGTTGGGCACCGTGAGCACCCGGTCGTAGTACGGCGACTCCGCCGGCTCGACCGCGTCCTGGTGCTGCTGTGCCATGTGCCTCGTCCCGTCCTCCGGCGCTCCCGGGCGAACGGTCCGCGCCCGTCGGTGCTGCCCTCGAGACTATCTGGTCGGCGCCGGGCGGCCCGGGAGATGACGCCGCCCGGCGCGAGGGCCGGCACGGTCCCTGGCCGCGCACGGGCCGCCCGGGCAGAATGGGGCGGGAGCCTCGTCGCCGGTCGTCGGTGCGCCCGCAGCGGCTCCGCCGGCGCACGCTGTGCACCCTCGCCCGGTGAGCTCCGACCCGGTGCGCGTCCTCGGCCCGACACCGGGCGCGCCACCCCGTCCGCCCCGCTCACCGGGGCCGGGCCCGACCGAAGGACCGCTGTGGATGCTCGCGTGCACTTCCTCACCCTGTCCACCCCGGACCTCGACGCCGCCCGCGAGTTCTACGCGCGGGGTCTCGGCTGGGAGCCGCTGCTCGACGTCCCGGGCGAGATCCTCTTCTTCCAGATCGCCCCGGGGACGGTCCTGGGTCTCTTCGACGCCGGGAAGTTCGCCGAGGACCTGGGCCTCCCATCGGCCACCCCGGCGCAGGGCGTGACGCTCGCGCACAACGTGGACGGCGAGGCCGCGGTGCGCGCGAGCGTCGACGCGATGAGCGCCGCGGGCGGGACCGTGCTCACGAGCCCGCGGCCGGGCGCCTTCGGGGGCGTCTTCCACGCGCACGTCGCCGATCCCAACGGCGTGGTGTGGGAGATCGCGCACAACCCGGGGTGGCGGATCGACGACGACGGGACCGTGCACCTCGGCTGAACGCCCTCGCCCGGCCCGTCCGCGCCGGGAGGTGCGGCCGGGGCGGGCTCAGCCGCGGACGTCGACGCGCAGGTGGTGCTCGACGTCGTGCAGGAAGTACGCCGCGAAGCTCGCCACGGTGAAGTCCTTGCCGTCCCCGCGCCGGCCGGTCCGGGCCCACTGCTCCCCGGTCACGGCGTCGAAGGCGTCCGCGGTGGCGCGGACCTCCTGCGCGAGCTCCCCGGAGACCTCGTAGGGGTCCTGCAGGTTGTACTGTCCCTCGACCGCCGCGGCGTCCTGGTCCCAGTCCGCGAAGACCGGGTCCTGCTCGTCGAGCATGAGCCGCAGCCGCTCGCGGAAGACCCGGCAGAGGTCCCGGACGTGGCAGGCGTACTCCAGCGGGGACCACGTCCCCGGGCGGGGCCGGTCCGTCATGCCCAGGCGGTCGAGGACCGCCGCCCAGCGCTCGACCGTGGCCCGCGCCCGCTCCCCCGTGCTCGTGACGTCGTAGTCCGGGTCGAACCCGCAGTCGGGGCAGCCCCGGTCGAGCACCACGGTCCAGTCCTTGGTCTCCGGAGGGACCGGGGAGGTGTCGGGGGTTCCGGGGCGCTCGGTGGTCATGCGGCCAATGTACCCGGGCCCACCGGGTGCGGCGAGGTCCCGCGGCGGACGGGGCGGGCCGGGCGGGCCGGGCGGGTCACAGCCCCTGCCGGTCCAGGATCTCGTCCTCGCTGAGCGGCTCCCCGCGCTGGACCCGGCGGGTCCGGCGCAGGTCGGTCGCGGCGAGCACCACGGCGGCGGTCGCCAGGACGAACGAGAGGATGCCGAGGGTGTTGGCGAACCCCGCGGACAGGCCCAGGTGGACGGGGTCGGTGGCCCGGGTCAGCACGGAGGCGCCGGCGCCGTCCACACGGTCCGGGAGGACGGCGCCGAAGCAGACGAGCACGGCCCACGCGGCGAGGACCGTCAGCGAGGACCGCAGGGACGCCCCGGGCGGGACGTGGGCGCGGGCGTCGCGGCGCAGCAGGGCCCCGGCCACCACGAGCAGCGCGGTCAGCGGCAGGGCCAGCGTCAGCGTGTAGAACAGCACCAGGTCACCGGCGGCGCCGGCCAGACCGCGGCCCACGGCCACCCACACCCCGAGCAGCAGGGCCGCGGGGATCCCGAGGACGGGCACGGCGCGCTGCAGGACGGCGGGACGGTGCGGCACGCGGTCGAGGGCTGTTTCCACGCCCGCCAGTCTATCGACGGGCCTCCCGCCGGAGACCCGCCCGCGGGCGCCCCGGTAGGCTGGAGCGCATGCCCTCCCCCGGATTCCCGCACGCCGTCCTCTTCGACCACGACGGGACCCTCGTCGACACCGAGCCGCTCTGGGACCGCGCCAAGCAGAACCTCGCCGCCGAGCACGGACGGCTCTGGACCCCCGAGGACTCGCTCGCGACCCTGGGCCGGCCGGTCGCCGCGACGATCGACCGCCTGCAGCGGGTCGGCGTGCCGCTCGGTCCGGACGAGCTGTTCCGGGCGGTCTTCGAGCACAGCGTCCGCGTCCTGGAGGACACCGAGCTGACCTTCATCGAGGGGATCGCGGAGCTCCTCGAGGAGCTCTCGGCCGCGGGGATCCCCGCGGCGATCGTCACCAACGCGAGCTCGGCGATGGGCCACCACACCGCGGCCACCGCTCCGGAGGACCTGTTCCGGGTCGTCATCGGCACGGACGAGTACGCGCAGGGGGTCCGCCCCAAGCCGGACCCGGACGCCTACCTCACGGCGGCGCGCCGCCTCGGGGTCGCCCCCCACCGGTGCGTCGTGGTCGAGGACTCCCCCGCCGGGGCCGCCGCGGGCGTCGCGGCGGGCATCCCCACGGTGGTCGTCCCCGGCGAGCTGGAGGTCGAGCGCGGCCCCGGGCTGCTGCACCTGGGATCCCACCGGGAGCTGACCCTGGAGCTGCTGCGCTCGCTGGACCCGCAGTCCCCGTCGTCGCCCTTCCACCCCGTGCAGGAGACCCGCCCGTGAGCGCCCCCGACTTCCCCGCCGCCGTCCTGTTCGACCACGACGGCACCCTCGTGAACTCCGAACCGCAGTGGGCCGTGGCCAAGCGGGCGGTGGCCGGCCGGTACGGCGTCGGCTGGAGCACCGAGGACGACCTCGCCACGCTGGGCCGGACGGTGCCCACGTCGGCGCGGCTGATGGTCGAGCGCGGCGCCGAGGGGACCGTCGAGGCCATCACGGCCGAGCTCGGGCGGGAGGTCGCGGCCTCGCTCACGGGCGAGGTCCCGTTCCTGCCCGGCATGCGCGACCTGCTGGCCGAGCTCGAGCGGGCCGGCATCCCCGGCGCCGTGGTGACGAACGCCCTGACCGTGGTCGCGGAGGGCACCGCGTCCGGGGCGCCCGAGGTGCTGCGGGTGGTCGTCTCGCAGGAGGACGTGGAGCACGCCAAGCCGCACCCGGAGCCCTACCTGCTCGCGGCGCGGCGGCTGGGCGTGGACCCGGCACGGTGCGTGGCGGTCGAGGACTCGCAGACGGGGGCGGCGAGCGCGGCGGCCGCCGGGATGCCCGTGGTGGTGGTGCCCGGGGAGCTGCCCGTGGATGCCGCCCCCGGCCTGGTGCTCGTGGACGCCCACACGGACGTCACCCTGGAGTTCCTGCGCGGGCTGGGTCCGACCGCCTGACGAGGGCCACCACGACGACGAGGGCCCGTTCCCTGCCGTCCGCGCGATGCGGGACGGCAGGGAACGGGCCCTCGTGCGAGGTGCCTGGGCTCAGCGGGTCGCGGTGCCCTGGGGGGAGGACGCGCGGCGCGGGCTCCGGGTGCGGCGACGGGCCGCGGCCTGGGTGGAGCGGTCCGGCGCGGACTCGGTCGAGTACGCGGGCGCCGCGGAACGGCTGGGCGCGGCCGAGCGGGCCGGTGCCGCCGAGCGGGAGGCCGAGCCGTTGCCGGGGCGGGAGCCGCCGCGGCTGCCGGTCCCGCCGCGCTGGTCGCGGGAGGCGCCGCGCGGCTGCTCGGAACGGTTCTGTCCGCCGCGGCCGCGGTTGCCGCCGGAGCCCGCACGGCCACCGGAACGGCCGGCGCCGGAGCGCTGACCGCTCGCCGGGCGGCCCTGCGCCTGGACGGGCGGCGCCACGTAGGCGACCTTGTCGGCGAGCTCGCCCACGAGCGCCGTGACGGCCGGGGAGCCGACGGTCACGGTGTCGAAGTTCGCGGTGACGCCCGCGGCCTTCATGAGCTGCGTGACCTCGCGGCGCTCCTCCTTGGTGGCCACCGTGACCACGGAGCCGGAGGCGCCGGCGCGGGCGGTGCGCCCGGAGCGGTGCAGGTAGGACTTGTGCTCGGTGGGCGGGTCGATGTGCACGACCAGCTCGACCTCGTCCACGTGCACGCCGCGGGCGGCGACGTCGGTGGCGACGAGCACGCGCACGTCACCGGCGGAGAACTGGGCCAGGTTGCGGTCGCGGGCGTTCTGGGACAGGTTGCCGTGCAGGTCCACGGCGGGGATGCCCATCTGGCTGAGCTTGCGGGCCATCTTCTTGGCGCGGTGCTTGGTCCGCGTGAACATCACGCGGCGGCCGGTGCCGGAGGCCAGGGCCTCGATGAGCTCCTGCTTCTCGTCCGCGTCCACGACGAGCACGTGGTGGTCCATGGTGGACACGGACGCCTGCGGGGCGTCCACGGAGTGCTTGACCGGGTTGGACAGGAACTGCTTGACGAGCTTGTCCACGCCGCCGTCGAGCGTCGCGGAGAACAGCAGCCGCTGGCCGCCCTGGGGGGTGCGCTTGAGGATGCGGGTCACCACGGGCAGGAAGCCCATGTCGGCCATGTGGTCGGCCTCGTCGATGACCGTCACGCGGACGTCGTCGAGCGTGAGGACGTTCTGCTTCAGCAGGTCCTCGAGCCGGCCGGGGCAGGCGATGACGATGTCGGCGCCCTTGGCGAGCGCCTTCTCCTGGTTGCGCTGGGAGACCCCGCCAAAGATGACGGTGGTCGTCTGCCCGGCGGCCTCGGCCAGCGGGGCGATCGCGCGGTCGATCTGGGTGGCCAGCTCGCGGGTGGGGGCCAGGACCAGGCCGGTGGGCCGGTTGGCACGCCGGGCGGCGCGGGCGCCGTTGCCGGTCAGTCCGGCGAGACGGGACACGAGCGGCAGCGCGAACGCCACGGTCTTGCCCGAGCCGGTCTTGCCGCGGCCGAGCACGTCACGGCCGGCCAGCGAGTCGGGGAGGGTCTTCTCCTGGATGGGGAACGCCTGCTCGATGCCCTGCTGGGCGAGGACGGCGGAAAGGGC
Organism: Kocuria sp. CPCC 205258; assembly: GCF_040981005.1. NCBI lineage: Bacteria > Bacillati > Actinomycetota > Actinomycetes > Micrococcales > Micrococcaceae > Kocuria > Kocuria sp. CPCC 205258. The sequence goes on from NZ_JAVKPS010000001.1 coordinate 58,985, forward strand.
CTTGGGCACGCCAAGGTCGGTGAAAGTAGCCAAAACTGGGATACGTCTTTCGATCGGATGTCCCGGCAAGGGGGTAGCGCGCCGGGTTGCGCCGAATGACTCCTGGAGCCCCTGCGAGCGGGCTGAGACCGTCTGGAACGGTGCCACGCTGGAAGAAGAACGGGGTGCTCGACGCCTGCCTGCTCACCCGGGAACGGGGAGCAGTGCCATATGCAATACGACTTACCCTACAGCACCGGCGGCACGCCACCACCCGGATGTGGCGGAGGGCACGGCCGCGCCCCGACGGCGCCGGGCCCACCGCGCCGGTGCGGGAGGCGGTGACGCGTGCACGCATCCGGCGCCGGTGCGGTGGGTCCGCGGTGCGGGGGCTACAGCGCGGTGTAGCCGCCGTCGACCAGGTAGTACCCGCCCGTCATGAAGGAGGCCTTCTCCGAGAGGAGGAACGTGGTCAGGGCGGCGACCTCCTCGGCGCGGCCCAGCCGGCCGAGCGGGTGCTTGGCAGTGAGCCCCTCGAGGACGGACGTCGGCGCGGTCCTGAGCAGCGGGGTGTCGATGTAGCCGGGGCCGACGGCGTTGATCCGCACCCCGCGCCGGCCGTACTCCACGCCGGCCTGCTTGGTGAGCCCGACCACACCGTGCTTGGCGGCGGTGTAGGCGCTGTTGCCCGCGGCCACGGCCACGGTGCCGTGCACGGAGGCCATGTTGACGATCGCCCCGCCGCCGGCCTGCTCGATGGCGGGCAGCTGGTAGCGCATGCCGAACATGACGGAGTGCAGGTCGATCTGCACGGTGCGCACCCACGCGTCGAGGTCCGACTCCCCCACCGCGTCCGCCGCGCCGGCGACCCCGGCGTTGTTCACCGCCAGGTGCAGGGCGCCGTAGGTCTGCTGGGCGAACTCGGCCGCGGCCTCGCAGTCCTCGGGCTTCGCCACGTCCTGCCGGAAGCCGGCGGCGTCGCCGCCGGCGGCCATGATCGCCTGGACGACGTCGTCGATCCGCCGGGTGTCGATGTCCGTGACGACGACCTTGGCGCCCTGCGCCGCGAGGTCCTTCGCGCAGGCCTCGCCGATGCCGGAGGCGGCGCCGGTGACGAGCGCGACCTTGTCCCTGAGGTCAGCCATGTGGTTCTCCTGCCGTGTGTCCGCTGGGCCGGGCCGGACGGCCCGACGCTCCCAGTCTGTCCGGAAACGCCGGGGCCCGCGAGGGGTGGCACGGGCGCCGCCGGACGTGCCGCCTCTCGCACCGGACGGAGGCTCAGCCCTCGGCGTCCTCGGACTTCTCGGCGTCGTGCGCCTGGCGCAGCGCGGCGGAGTCCGCCTCCTGGGCGGCCTTCTGCTCGCGCACCACCTCGGTCAGGAGCTTGGTCATCTCCTTGGCCACGCCGGCCGCGGACTGCGGGTTCTGCCCGGTGACGAGGCGGTCGTCCACGACGACGTTCTCGGTCCAGTTCGGCGCGGTCCGCACGTCCGCGCCCTGCTCGACGAGCTTGTCCTCGAGCAGGAACGGGACGACGTCCGACTTGCCGACCTCGTCCTCCTCGGCGTTGGTGAACGCGGCCACCCGGCGCCCCTCGACGATGCGCAGGCCGTTGGCGAGCTCGACGTCCACGAGCCCGGCGGGTCCGTGGCAGACGGCGCCGACGACTCCCCCGGCGTCGTGCACGGCGGCCACCAGCGCCTGCAGGTCCGCGTTGCCCGCGAAGTCCCACATGGTGCCGTGCCCGCCCACGAGGTAGACCGCGTCGTACTGGGCCGGGTCGACCACGCTGATCCGCGGGGTGTTGTAGAGGGAGGCCCGCACGGTCTCGTCCTCGAGGTACTGCCGCTGCACCTCGTCCTCCTCGTCCTTGCCGTCCTGCGGGGGCTGCCCGCCGGCGATCGAGGCGAAGTCGACGAAGTAGCCGGCGTCCCGGAACACCTTCCACGGGTGGGCCGCCTCCCCCACGAAGTAGCCGGTGGGCTCCCCGGTGTCGCCGAGGGTGTCGTGGCTGGTGAGAACGAGCAGAACCTTCTTCATGGTCTCGATGTCCATGTCTGTCCTTCCGTCGGGTGGCGGGACGCGGAGGGCGTCCTGCGAGCGGGTGGCCAGCCTAGGCGGCGGGGGCCGCTCCCGGGGCCGGTGTTCGCTCCCGGCCCCTCCTGCACGGAGGGCGCGAGTCCTCCCCTGATAGGGTCGTTGACGACTCAATGACCCTGTTCGCCCTCCTGAAAGGACCGACCATGAGCCTCTCCAACGCGATCCTGCGCGGCGTCTCCGGCGCCTACCTGCTGCAGTCCGGCTACGGCAAGAAGGACCTCCCCACGGAGGCCGCCGCGGGTCTCCAGCAGTTCGCCGCCACCGGCGTCCCCCAGTTCGAGGAGTGGGACGCCGACACCTTCGGCAAGTTCGTGGCGTACTCGGAGATCGGCATCGGCGCCGCCCTGCTGACCCCGTTCGTCAACAAGCGCCTCGCGGGCCTGGCCCTGGGCGCGTTCTCCGCCGGGCTGCTCGCGATGTACTTCCGCAACCCCGAGATGACCCAGGAGGACGGCGTCCGCCCGTCCGAGGCCGGCACGGGCCTCTCGAAGGACGCCTTCCTGGCTGCGATCGCCGCGGCCCTGGTCGTCTCCAAGTAGGCACGGCCCCGCAGGACCCCACGGGTGCCGCCCGTCCGCACGGACGGGCGGCACCCGTTCTGCATTCCCGGTGGCCCTTCCGGAGTCCTATTCCGAAGTCCTAGGACGTCCGAGGTGCCCGGGAGAATGGGTCCATGACGACGACGGCGCACCGCCGGGCCCGTCCTGCTCCGGGTCCGCACCGAGCCGCTCCCGCCGGGGAGCGGGTGCTGGACGCCGGCGTCCGGGCCGAGGTGCGGGCGGTCGTCGGGGAGCTCGTGGACTCGGCGGCCGCACAGGCGCGGGAGGCGGGGCGCCAGCTGCGCTGCATCGTCCGGCTGTGGCTGCTGGCCTGGGAGGACCGCGAGATCGACTGGGTCTCCTCGGCGGGACTGATGCCCTACGAGGCCGATGAGCTCGTCTGCTCCCTCCTCGAGACCGAGGACCAGATGGTGCGTGATCTCGCCGACGAGATCGGCCCGGCGCTGCGCCTGCCCGCGGGCACGGCCCTCGGGCGCGTCCGCGAGGCCCTCGTGCTCGGACTGCACCTGCCCGAGGTCCTCGAGGCGCTGGAGGCGGGCCTCTTCAGCGCCCGGCACGCCTCGGTGATCGCCGACCAGTGGCGCGAGCTGGTGGAGGACGTCCCGGCGGGCCAGGAGGCACCGTCCGTCGTCGTGCAGCGGCTCGCCGCCGAACTGGTGGAGCGGGCTCCGCACTGCACGGTGGCGCAGCTGCGCGCGTGGGCCCGGCGCCGGCGCGCGGCGCTGCTGGCCGGGACGCAGGAGGCGAGGCACCGGGCGGCCCGGGCCGGACGCCGCGTGTGGGTCGAGCACGGTGAGGACGGCATGACGTGGCTGCACGCCCTGCTGGACGCGCCCACGGCGCTCGCGGTCCAGGACCGGCTCGACACCCTCGCGTCGCTACTCGGGCCCGTGGAGGAGACCGCCCGCGCGGGGACGGGGCGAGAGCCGGACGGGTGCCGTCCGGTGCAGTTCGGTCAGGAGGAATGCGGCCCGGACGGGTTCGCGCCGGGTGCCAGGACTGCCCGGACGGAGGCGCAGCTGCGGGCGGACGTCCTCACCGATCTCCTGCTGGAGGGGGAGCTCCCCGACGACCCCGCGTTCCCGCCCGGTGTGCGCGGCCGGGTCTGCGTGACGGTCCCCGTGCTCACGCTGCTGGGGTGCCGCCTCGGCGGCCCGGCCGCCGGCGTGCCCGCGGACGCCCCGGTGCTCGAAGGTCACGGCCCGATCAGCGCGGACGTCGCCCGGGAGCTGGCCGCCGGTGCCTCCTCGTGGCATCGCGTGCTGACCCATCCCGTCACCGGCGCCGTTCTCGACCACGACCGCACCACCTACGCGGTGCCCGCGGATCTGCGCCGCCGGCTGCGGCTGCGCGACGGGACCTGTCGTTTTCCGGGGTGCCGGCGGCGGGCCGAGCGCTGCGACCTCGACCACACGGTGGCGTGGCAGGACGGCGGCCGGACGGCTGCGGACAACCTGGCCCACCTGTGCCGCCACCACCACCTCGTCAAGCACCGCCACGGTGCCCTCGGCCGCTGGTCGGTGCGGCAGCCGGGGCCGGCACCCGCCGGCGGAGTGCTCGAGTGGACCTCACCGGCCGGACGGACCTATCGGACCGTGCCGGACCCCTCGGCCGGTGCCACATCGGGCGGGCCCTTCGCGGACGTCGGGGATCAGGGCAGCTCCGTGCCCGAGGACGCAGACCCTCCTCCCTTCTGACCGTCCGACCGAGCGCACGGACGATGCGGGTGGCGCTGGGCGTGCGGCCTCCCGGTCGGTGCTGCCGCGGGACACGGGCGCGGACCGGCCCTCCGACAGCGCTGCGCCGAGCGCCGGACGGTGCCGAGGATCAGGCGGGTGGGCGGCCCGGGTCCTCCGCCGTGGTCTCCACCGACAGGCGGTAGCCCATGCTGTGGGTCTCCTCGGGCTCGAGGTGCACGGCGTCGGCGTGGGTGTTGGCGCCCTCCACGCACACGAAGTCCGTCCAGCCGTCCGACCCCACGTCGGGCATCGCCGCCGCCGTCTCCACCCCGGGGTTCCACACCACGGTGGTGCCGGAGTTCTTCTTCCGGATCCGCAGCACCCGCCCCAGCACGGGGTCCACCACGGCGACGTCGCCGGTCGAGCGGTACACCCGGTCGGTCTCGCCGTCGAACCGGAGGTCCCCCTCCTGGACGCAGTCCTCCCGGTCCAGGACCTTGTCGCGGTAGGACGCCCCGTCCAGCCCCTCGACCCGGATCTTCCGCACGTCCCCCACCACCAGGTAGGCGTGCAGGGCCTCCTCGAAGTCGAACGGGCGCTCACCGGTGTTGGTGACGCTCAGCTCGAGGGACAGCTCGGTGCCGAAGCGCACCACGCAGTAGGCCTCGAACTGGTACGGGAACTGTTCCCGGTGCGCCGGATCGGTGACGTCCGCGTCCGAGAGCCGGTAGACGATCATCGCCTCGTGGTCCGAGGACTCGCGCGACTCGACGTGCCACGGGAGCGTGCGGGCGAAGCCGTGCTTGGGCTTGGGCTCGCGCCCGCCCTCCGCCCCGTCCGCGAACCAGGGGAAGCAGATCGGGACACCCCCGCGCACGGGCTTGCCCGTCTCGAGCGCGGTGCTCGGGGACAGCCACAGCACCGGGGCGTGGCCCGTGGGGATCCAGTCGATCACGTGCGCGCCCTGGTCGTGGACGGCGCCGGTGGCGTCCGCGCAGGAGAACAGGCGGGGCTCGGGGAGTTCGCTCATGCCCATCAGGCTAGACCGAGGGCCCGGTCCCCGTCAGGAGGCCGGGCCCTCGTGCGCCGACAGCCGTCAGACGCCGGTGCGCTCGTACGAGTCGATCGCTCCGGGATGGCCCTCCATGAACGCGTCGACCTGGCGGCGGTCCGCCCGCAGCTTGGGGTCGTGGTCCAGGTAGTGCCTGGTCTCGCGGACGACCAGCCCGGAGAGGAGCAGCAGCCCGAGGAGGTTGGGCAGGGCCATGAGGCCGTTCATCACGTCGGCGAAGTTCCACACCACCGCCAGCGGCACGGTGCAGCCCACGAACACGACCAGGGAGAACACGACCCGGTAGGGCATCACGGCCGGCCGACCGAAGAGCCGCTCCATGCACCGCTCGCCGTAGTAGGCCCACCCGAGGATCGTCGAGTAGGCGAACATCACGAGCCCGATGGTGACCACGTAGTGGCCCCACTGCCCGGGCAGGCCCTGGCTGAAGGCGTCGCCGGTCATGGTCGCGGCGAAGTCCGCCCCCTGCTCCCAGACCCCGGTGGTGATGAGCACGAGTCCCGTGCAGGTCACCACGATGATGGTGTCGATGAAGGTCTGGGTCATGGAGACCAGCCCCTGGCGGACCGGGTGGGTGGTCTGGGCCGCGGCCGCTGCGATCGCGGCCGATCCCATGCCGGACTCGTTGGAGAAGATGCCGCGGGCCACGCCCATCTGCACGGCCAGCATGATCGCCGATCCGGCGAACCCGCCGACGGCCGCCGTGCCGGAGAAGGCGTCGGTGAAGATCAGGACGACCGCCTGCGGGATGGCCGCGACGTTGACAATGAGGATGAACAGGGCGCCCAGGACGTAGAAGAGGATCATGACGGGGACGAAGCCCGCCGTGACCTTCCCGATGGACTTGATCCCGCCCACGAGCACAGCGAGCGTCAGCACGGCGAGCACCACACCGGTGATCCAGGTGGGGACGCTGAACGAGCTCTCCAGGTTGGAGGCGATGGAGTTGCCCTGGGTCATGTTGCCGATGCCGAACGCGGCCAGCGCGGCGGCGACGGCGAAGAAGATCGCCAGGAACTTGCCGAACCCGTTGCGGATGCCGCGCTCCAGGTAGTACTGCGGGCCGCCGGAGATCTCACCCTTGGCGTCCGTGGTGCGGAACCGCACGGCCAGGAACGCCTCGGAGTACTTGGAGGCCATGCCGAGCAGGCCGGTGACCCACATCCAGAACAGGGCGCCGGGCCCGCCGATCGAGATCGCGGTGGCCACGCCCACGATGTTGCCGGTGCCCACGGTGGCCGCGAGCGCCGTGGTCAGCGCCTGGAACTGGGAGACGTCGCCGCCGCGGGCGTCCGCGTCCTTGCGGTCGAACAGGGCCAGTCGCAGCGCGGAGCCCAGCTTGTGGAACTGCAGCCCGCCCAGCCGGACGGTCAGGTACAGACCGGTGAGCAGCAGCAGGGGGATGAGGACGTAGGGCCCCCAGATGATGCCGCCCAGCTCGCCGAGGGCAGTCTCGATGGTTTGGAGCATGTGTTCTCCCGTGGGTGTCGGGTGGATCAGGAATCGGGCCGAAACGGGACTGTGACCTCGGTCTCGGCAGAAGGCATCTAATCACAGGTCCGCTGCTCCCCCGGTCAGGGACCGATGGATCGGCTACAGTGTGGCTCCTGCCCGTTTCCGCCCGGTTACGGGCCGGACGGGGCGGCGGGGCCCTCCGGCGCCCGCCGCGAGAGGCGGCGCGCGAGCAGCACGGCTCCCGCGGCGAGCAGCGAGCACACCGCCATGGACACGGCCATTGGGACGGCGGTGTGCTGACCGGCCAGGCCGGTCAGCGGGCTCACGAGCCCGCCCAGGAGGAACTGGACCAGTCCGAGCACCGCCGACCCTGCCCCGGCCCGGCCCGGGACCCGGCCCTGGGCGAGGGCCACGGCGTTGCCCATGACGAAGCCGATGCAGGTCTGGCTCACGAAGAGGTGCGCCAGCGTGGTCCACCCGGTGATCCCGGCCAGCACGAGGCCCAGGCCCACCACGTTGACGGCGGCCATGACCACGATCGCGGTGCGGAGGATCGTGCCGGGCTCGACCCGGTCGACGAGGCGGGTGTTGACGACCGCGCCCAGGATGGAGCCGCCCGCGTTGATGGCGAACACCACGGAGTAGCCGAGCGCCGAGTAGCCGAGCACGTTCTGCAGCACGAAGGAGGAGGCGGAGATGTAGGAGAACAGGGCGCCGAACGCGAGTCCGAAGGCGAGGGCGTAGGCCATGAAGGACGGGGTGCGCAGCACCCGCCAGGACCCGGTGACGACGGCGCCGACCCCGCCGCGGTGCCGCCGGTGCGGTGGCAGGGTCTCGGGGACCACGAGCACGGAGCACGCCAGCATCAGCAGCCCGAACGCCGCGAGCACCCAGAACACGGTCTGCCACGGGGCCACCGTGGCGATCACTCCGCCCAGGAGCGGGGCCACCACCGGGGCGAGGGAGGTGATGGTCGCGAGGACCGAGAACAGCTTCGCGGCCCCGCGGCCGGAGGCGATGTCCGAGACCACCGCGCGGGCGATCACGACGCCGGCCGCCCCGGCGAGTCCCTGCACCGCGCGCAGGACCAGCACCGTCCCGATGGTCGGGGCCAGGACCACGGCGACGGAGCTGAGCAGGAACAGCGCGTTGCCGGCCACCATGAGCCGGTGCCGGCCCAGCACGTCGGACACGGGCCCGAGCAGGAACTGCCCCACGGCCATGCCGACCATGTACGTGGTCAGCGTCAGCTGCACCGCGGAGGCCGACGCCCCGAAGTGCCCGGCCATGGCAGGCATCGAGGCCAGGTACATGTCCGTGGCCATCGGGCTCACCGCGCTGAGGATCCCCAGCGCCGCCACCAGCACCACCCGGTCCTTGCCGCCGGAGAGGCGCAGGCGGGAGCGCACGGGGTCGTCGGGCGGCGATGAGCTCACGGAAGGTCCTTCGGCACGGGTCGGCAGGGCGGGCGCGGGGCGCGGGGCGCGCCTCATGCTATCGACGCCGCGACGTGAGAAGGACGCGGGACAGGACGAGGACGAGGGACAGGGGCGAGGACGCGGGACAGGACGAGGACGAGGGACAGGGGCGAGGACGAGGGACTGCGACAGCGACAGCGACAGCGACAGCGACAATGTCCTCATGAGACTCGCCGTGTACACCGGGGCATCCCTCGGCTTCGACCCCCTGTTCCCCGAGGCCGCCCGGGCCTTCGCCACCGCCCTCGCCCGCCGCGGCGTGGGCGTCGTCTACGGCGGCGGCCATGTGGGGCTGATGGGCGTCGTCGCCGACGCCGCCCTGGCCGCCGGGGGCGAGGTGGTCGGGGTCATGCCGCAGTCGCTCGTCGACGACGAGACGGCCCACACGGGGCTGACCGAGCTGCGCATCGTCCGGACGATGCACGAGCGCAAGGCGGAGATGGCCGCCCTCGCCGACGGGTTCGTGGCCCTGCCCGGCGGCCTGGGCACCCTCGAGGAGATCTTCGAGGCGTGGACCTGGCTGCAGGTGGGGGTGCACGCCAAGCCGGTCGGCTTCCTGGACGTGGCCGGCTATTGGAGGCCCCTGCTGGACGCGGTGGCCTCGATGTCCGCGGCCGGCCTCGTGCGTCCCGAGTACCGGGACGCCGCCGTGGTCGCCCAGGACGCCGACGAGCTGCTCGCCCGGTTCGCGGCGTGGGAGGCGCCCCGCCGGCGCTGGTCCGAGCCGCCCGTTCCCGGCGCCGACGCGCCCGCCGTCCGCCCAGCCCCTAGGATGTAGGGCGATGAGCGAGCACACCCCTTCCCCCGCCGAGGGCCCCGCACAGGGCCCCGTCCCCGAGGCGTTCCACCGCCGGCCGTACTCCTTCGTGCGCCGCGGCGACCGCCTCACCGCCCGCCGCCAGAAGGCCTGGGACGACTGGGCGCCCACCCGGGTGCTCGACGTCCCGCGCGTGCGCACGGACACCTCCGTGCACCCCGACCACGAGTTCGACGCGGCCGCGGCCTTCGGGCGCGAGGCGCCGCTGGTCGTGGAGGTCGGCTCCGGGCTCGGCGAGGCGGTCGTGCACGCCGCCGCCCAGGACCCGGCGCGGAACTTCCTCGCCGTCGAGGTGTACAAGCCCGGGATCGCGGATCTGTTGCTCAAGGCGGCCCAGGCCGGGGTGGACAACGTCCGTGTGGCGCAGGCCAACGCCCCCGAGGTCCTGGAGCACATGCTCGCCCCGGCCTCGGTCGACGAGCTGTGGGTGTTCTTCCCGGACCCCTGGCACAAGACCCGCCACCACAAGCGGCGCCTGGTCTCCCCCGCGTTCGCCGAGCTCGCCGCCCGGGTGCTCGTCCCGGGCGGGCTGTGGCGGCTCGCCACGGACTGGCAGGAGTACGCCCTGGTGATGCGTGAGGTCCTCGACGCGTCCCCGCAGTTCGAGAACGTCCACCCGGGCCCGCTCGCCGACGACGAGCACCCGGACACCGGATGGGCCCCGCGCTGGGAGGGACGGGTCCTCACGAGCTTCGAGCGCAAGGCGCAGGAGGCGGGCCGCGTCCCCCGCGACCTCGTCTACCGCCGGACGGCGTGAGCGCCGTCCCCGGCGCGGAGCGCAACGGCGTGCCCGCACTGCCCGGCCCGGAGCGGGACGGCTTCGTCGTCGTGCCCCCGGGCGATCCCCGCACGCAGCCGCTGCTCGAGGGCCTGCACCACGAGTACGTGGAGCGCTACGGTCCCGAGATCGGGGCGGAGGAGATGGCCGAGCACCCCGTCGACGACTTCACCGCCCCCGCCGGAGCGCTCCTGCTCCTCCTCGAGGGCGGCACGACGGTGGGCGGCGGCGCGTTCCGCCGGCACGACGACGCCACGGCGGAGCTCAAACGGGTGTGGACCGCCCCGGCGCACCGCCGGCGGGGGATCTCGCGGCGGGTCCTGGCCGAGCTCGAGCGGCTCGCCGCCGCGGCGGGGTACCGGCGCATCCACCTCACCACGGGCAGCCGCCAGCCGGAGGCGGCCGCCCTGTACCGCAGCAGCGGGTACGTCCTGCTGCCCGGGACCGCCCGCGTCTATCCGGGCGGCGTGTACGACGTGGGCTTCGAGAAGCACCTGCGCTGACCGCCCGGCCCGGGCGCCGGTGCGGCTCAGCGCTCCTGCTGGCGCGGGGGCCGGTACAGCACCACGGCCTGCGAGATCTTGCGGGCCCGGGGGCGGGCGCCGCGGGCCATGCGCACCACGTCCCCGCCGACGCCGGCGGCGAAGATCCGCGAGGACTCCTCGGCCCGGTCCCGGGCGTCCTCGAGTTCCCGGGACAGCTCCGCCACCCGCGACCGCAGGGCCGCGACCTGGTTCTCCAGCTGGAGGATGCGCCGGATGCCCTCGAGGGACACGCCCTGCTGGGACAGCACCTGGATCTGCTGCAGCTTCTCGATGTCGCGCTGCGAGTAGCGGCGGGCGCGGCCGGGGGCCCGGGACGGCCTGACGAGGCCGAGCCGGTCGTACTGGCGCAGGGTCTGCGGGTGCATCTCCGCGATCTCCGCGGCCACGGAGATCACGAACAGCGGCTGGTCGGCGTCCAGTGCCATCTCACACCCGTGCCTTCTCGGCCAGGCGGGCCCGGGGGTCCTCGTCCGCGGTCGCCTCGGCGAACGCCCGGACGGCGGCCTGCGCCTGCTCGTCCAGCTCGGCCGGCACATGCACCTCGACCGTCACGATCAGGTTGCCGGTGCCCTTGGCCGTGCCGAACCCGCGCCCCTTGACGCGGAAGCGCCGGCCCGAGGACGTGCCCGCCGGGACCTTCACGCGCACGGTGCCGCCGTCCAGCACGGGCACCTCGATGGTGGCGCCCAGGGCCGCCTCGGGGAACGTGATCGGCACGGTGACCTCGACGTCGTCCGTGCCCTCGACGCGCCGGAAGAAGGGGTGCGGGGTCACGTGGACGGTGACGTAGAGATCGCCGGCCCCGCCGGCACCCGAGTGGCCCTTGCCGGCGAGCTTGAGCTTCTGCCCGTCGCGCACGCCGCGCGGGATCCGCACCGTGGTCTCCTGGCCGTTGCCCCGGCGCAGCTTGACCGTGGTGCCGTGCACCGAGGAGCGGAACGGGATGGTCGTCTCCGTCCGGATGTCCTCCCCGCGCGCCGGCGGGGCCTGGTAGCCGCCGTAGCCGCCCGGCGCCCCGTACCCGGTCTGACCGCCGAACTGGGCGAACAGGTCCTCGAACCCGCCCGGGCCGCCCGCGCCGCCGGTGGAGTAGGTCGTGCGGCGGCGGCGTCCTCCGCCGCCTCCGCCGAAGATGTCGCCGAAGAGGTCCTCGAAGTTGGCCGAGCCCCCGGCGCCGCCGGGGCCGCCGGCGGTGAAGCGCGCCCCGGAGCCCATCGCGCGGATCGCGTCGTACTGCTTGCGCTCCTCGGGGTCGGAGAGCACGGAGTTCGCCTCGGTGATGTCCTTGAACCGCTGCTCGGCCTCCGTGTCCCCCGGGTTCTGGTCCGGGTGGTACTGGCGGGCGAGCTTGCGGTAGGCCTTCTTGACGTCGGCGGCGGACGCGTCCTTGGAGACGCCGAGAATGCTGTAGAAGTCCTTGTCGATCCAGTCCTGGCTGGCCATGACGCCTCCTTTCTGTGGGGCCGGTCGGGGTCCTGCGGAGCAGGACCCGGTGGTGGTCCGGGGGTCGTCCCCGGCGCCGCGGCGCCGGGGACGGGTGGACGGGTCAGGGGAGGCCCGAGGGACGGGCCTCCCCTGACGTCGCCGGGATCAGGCCGTGTCCGGCCTCACTCGGCGACCGCGACGGCGACCTGGGCCGGCCGCACCACGCGCTCGCCGATCCGGAAGCCGGAGCGCAGCACCATCGAGACCTGGTCCGGCTCGACCTCGCTCGTGGGCTGCTGCAGCACCGCCTCGTGGACGTTCGGGTCGAACTTCTCCCCGACCTCCCCGAGGCGCACCAGCCCGTGCCGCACGAGGGTCTCCTCGAGCTTGTTCGCGATCGCCGCGAACGGGCCGTCGGTGAGGTCGCCCGCCTGCCGGGCCGCGTCGATGTCGTCGAACACCGGCAGCAGCGTCTGCAGGAGGTCGCCCGTCACGAAGGTCCGCAGCTGCTCCTTCTCGCGCGCCGTGCGGTGCTTGAAGTTCACGAACTCGGCCTGCAGCCGGCGCAGCTCCTCGAGCCGCTCCTCGGCGAGGGCGGCCGCTGGGGACTCCTCCGCGGCGGCCGGCGCCGGTGCGGCGTCCCCGGCCTCCGCGTCCGTCGACTGTGGCGTCGAGAGGATGTCGTCCACCGTCAGGCCCTCCGGCCCGGCCTCCTCGCGGGGGCCGGCGCCGGAGTCCTGCGGGAACTGCTCGCCGGGGTGCGCGGCGGGGTCGCCGGGAACGCTCCCGGCGCCGTGGTCGTCCGCGTTCTCGTCGGGTCCTGGCGTGTGGTCGGGCATGCTCACTTCTTCTCGTCCTCGTCGTCGACGACCTCGGCGTCGACGATGTCCTCGTCACCGGTGGCGCCCGCACCCGGGGCGCCCTCGGCGCCCTCGGTCTGCGACTGCGCGTAGAGGGCCTCGCCGAGCTTGGTCTGGGACTGCTGCAGCTTGTCGTAGGCCGACTTCACGGCGTCCTCGTCCTCGCCCTCGAGCGCCTTCTTCAGGGCGTCGACGTCCGCCTGCACCTCGGACTTGACGTCCGCGGGCAGCTTCTCGTCGTTGTCCTTCAGGAGCTTGTCGACGGAGTACGCCTGCTGCTCCGCGTTGTTGCGCAGGTCGGCCGCCTCGCGGCGCACCCGGTCCGCCTCGGCGTTGGCCTCGGCGTCCTTGACCATCCGGTCGATGTCCTCCTTGGAGAGGGAGGACCCGCCCGTGATGGTCATCGACTGCTCGGTGCCGGTGCCCTTGTCCTTCGCGGAGACGTGCACGATGCCGTTGGCGTCGATGTCGAAGGTGACCTCGATCTGCGGCATCCCGCGCGGGGCGGGGGCGATGCCGGTCAGCTCGAAGGTGCCCAGGTTCTTGTTGTCCCGGGTGAACTGGCGCTCGCCCTGGAAGACCTGGATGGACACGGACGGCTGGTTGTCCTCGGCGGTGGTGAAGGTCTCGGACCGCTTGGTGGGGATCGCCGTGTTGCGCTCGATGAGCTTGGTCATCACGCCGCCCTTGGTCTCGATGCCCAGCGACAGCGGGGTCACGTCGATCAGCAGCACGTCCTTGCGGTCACCCTTGAGCACGCCCGCCTGGATCGCGGCGCCGACGGCGACGACCTCGTCCGGGTTCACGCCCTTGTTGGGCTCCTTGCCGGCCAGGCGCTGGACGGTCTCCGCGACGGCGGGCATGCGGGTCGAGCCGCCCACCAGCACCACGTGGTCGATGTCGGACACGGAGATGCCGGCCTCGGCGATGACGTCCTTGAACGGCTTCTCGGTGCGCTCGAGCAGGTCCCGGGTGAGCTCCTCGAACTTGGCGCGGGTGAGGCGCTCGTCCAGGTGCACCGGGCCCTCGGGGGTCACGGACAGGTACTGCAGGGAGATGCTGGTGCTGGTCGCGGAGGACAGCTCCTTCTTGGCCTGCTCCGCGGTCTCCTTCAGGCGCTGCAGGGCGATCTTGTCCTTGGACAGGTCCGCGCCGGTCTTCGACTTGACCTGCGCCAGCAGCCAGTCGACCACGCGCTGGTCCCAGTCGTCGCCGCCGAGCCGGTTGTCGCCGGCGGTCGAGCGGACCTGGATGGTGGAGAAGTCGTCCTCGTCCTTGCCGACCTCCAGCAGGGAGACGTCGAAGGTGCCGCCGCCGAGGTCGAAGACGAGGATGAGCTCGTCCTCCTTGCCCTTCTCCAGGCCGTAGGCGAGCGCCGCGGCGGTGGGCTCGTTGACGATGCGCAGCACGTTCATGCCCGCGATCTCACCGGCCTCCTTGGTGGCCTGGCGCTCGGCGTCGTTGAAGTACGCCGGGACGGTGATCACGGCGTCGGTGACCTTGTCGCCGAGGTAGGACTCGGCGTCGGTCTTGAGCTTCATCAGGATGCGCGCCGAGATCTCCTGCGGCGTGTACTTCTTGCCGTCGATGTCGGTGGACCACCCGGTGCCCATGTGGCGCTTCACCGAGGCGATCGTGCGGTCCACGTTGGTGACGGCCTGGCGCTTGGCGATGTCACCCACCAGGGTCTCGCCGTCCTTGGAGAAGGCGACGACGGACGGCGTGGTCCGGTTGCCCTCGGCGTTGGCGATGACGGTGGGCTCGCCGCCCTCCAGTACGGACACCACGGAGTTGGTGGTGCCGAGGTCGATTCCTACTGCACGAGACATGGGCGTGTTCTCCTTCGGGTCGAGCTGAACCGGGCGGGCCGTACCGGCCCCGTTGGGGTCCCGGAGGTCTCAGTTCTTGAGTTTTCCTGGCTCAAGTCTGCCACGTGAGCCGCTGATGTCAACTTAAGTTGAGCCACATCGACTCAACCCGGGGTGCCGGGGATGTGAGACGCCGCGCACTCCCTCCCGCTGGGTCGGGACGTCGGATACCGTGGAGTGTTTGTGCCCGTTCCCGCGGGCCACCGCCACACCCCCGGGTCCGCCCCGCACGTCACCGCACGCACCGACACGACACCGCACGCACCCCGACACCTCAGGAGCCACCGTGAGCACCACGCCACCCCATTCGCCGCATCCGTCCAGTGAGGCCGACGGCTCCCGCCGGCCGAAGCCGCGGGAGGTGCTGCGCGAGATCAACTACCCGCACGGCATCCACCCCGCCCTCGTCCCCGGCATCGCCGTCGAGGACCAGAAGCTGCACTACGGCACGGACAAGGTGGTCTTCACCGTCACCGCCGCGCTGATCGTGGGGTTCATCGCCTGGGGCGTGCTCTCCACCGAGTCCCTGACGGCCGCCTCCACCGCGGCCCTGGGCTGGGTGACCGGCAACACCGGGTGGTTCTTCACCGCCCTGTCCACGGCCGCCGTGCTGTTCATGCTCGTGGTCGGCTTCACCCGGACCGGGCGGATCCCCCTGGGCATGGACGACGAGAAGCCCGAGTACTCCTTCTTCTCGTGGCTCGCCATGCTCTTCGCCGCCGGCATGGGCATCGGCCTGATGTTCTACGGCGCCTCCGAGCCGCTGAGCCACTTCGGCGCGGGCGTCCCGGGCTTCGGGGCGGAGCCCGGCTCCGAGGAGATGACCGTCTACGCCCTCGTCCAGACCGCCTTCCACTGGGGTCTCAACCCCTGGGCCATGTACGCCGTGGTCGGCGCGGCCGTCGCGTACGGCGCCTACCGGCGCGGACGCTCCCCGCTCATCAGCCGGATCTTCGTGCCGCTGATCGGCCAGCGGCGCGCCGAGGGCGGCCTGGGCCGGCTCATCGACGTGTTCGCCATCTTCGCGACGCTCTTCGGCACCGCCGCCTCGCTCGGGATCGGCGCGCTGCAGATCTCCCGGGGCCTCGAGATCGTCGCCGGCTGGGGACCGCTCGGCAACGGCGGGCTCATCGCGATCATCGCCGTCCTCACCGCCGCCTTCGTGGTCTCCGCGGTCTCCGGCGTGGCCCGCGGCATCCGCTACCTCTCCAACACGAACCTGCTGCTGGCGTTCCTGCTCGCCCTGTTCGTGTTCGTGGCCGGGCCCACCGTCCTGATCCTGGACCTGGTCCCCGCCGTGTTCAGCACCTACCTGCAGGAGTACCTCTGGATGACCGGGCAGACCGGCGGCTGGGGCGAGGACGCCACCGCCTTCGCCGGCGGCTGGACCGTCTTCTACTGGGCCTGGTGGCTGTCCTGGTCCCCGTTCGTCGGGATGTTCATCGCCAAGATCTCCCGCGGCCGCACGCTGCGGCAGTTCGTGACCGTGGTGCTCGTGGTCCCCTCCTCCATGTGCGTGCTCTGGTTCGTGGTCATCGGCGGCACGTCCATGTACCTGCAGCGCACCGGGACCGACCTGGCCGCCGCGGGCGGCCAGGAGGCCGCACTGTTCGGCATGCTCGACGCCCTGCCCTTCGGCGCGATCACGTCGGTGCTCGCCATGGTCGTCATCGGCATCTTCTTCGTGACCAGCGCGGACTCCGCGTCCATCGTCATGGGCACGCTGTCCCAGCGGGGCCAGCCCGAGCCGAACCGGCCGATCGTCGTGTTCTGGGGCCTGTGCCTCGGCGGCATCGCCTCGGTCATGATGCTCGTGGGCGGCGACGACGCCCTGACCGGGATGCAGAACCTCGTGACCGTCTCGGCCCTGCCGTTCGCGGTGATCGTCGCCTTCCTGATGGTCTCCTTCTACAAGGACCTGCGCAGCGACCCCGCCACGATCCGCCACGCGTTCGCCCTCACGGCGGTGCGCAAGGCCGTGATCCACGGCATCGAGGAGCACGGCGACGACTTCGCCCTGCAGGTGGAGCACGCCCCCGGCGCCCGTGCCGCCGGCGAGACCTTCGACTCCCACGACCCGGCCGTCACCGACTGGTACCGGCGGGTCGACGAGAACGGCGAGGAGATCGACCTCGCCGCGGAGACCGGTTCGAGCTCCGGCCAGCAGGCCGACCAGGAGCCGGAGCGCCCGGACGCCGGTCAGAAACGACTGGACCCGGACGAGCAGCGACCGCTCGACCCGACCGTCCGCCGGCCCTGACCGGACCCGCGCCGTGCGGCCGTCGCCCCCTCGGGCGGCGGCCGCACTTCTCGTGCCGGGACCGGACGGCTTAGACTGCGCGCTATGTATTCGATCGTGGCCGTGTGCACCGGCAACATCTGCCGCTCGCCCATGGCGGAGTTCGCCCTGCGCCGCGCCTTCGAGGCCGCAGGACTGGCCGGGCGCGTGCGGATCGACTCGGCCGGCGTCAGCGACGAGGAGCTCGGCAACCCCGTGGACCCCCGCGCCGGCGACCTCCTGCGCCGCGAGGGGCTCGACGCCTCCGCGCACGCGGCCCAGGTCTTCGACCCCGTCCGCTTCGGCGACCGGGACCTCGTGCTCGCCCTGGACGTGGTGCACTGGCAGCGCCTGCGGGCGCTCGCACCGGACCGCTCCGCCGCCGCCAAGGTGCGGCTGCTGCGGGAGTTCGACCCCGCCGTCGAGGACCTCGAGCACGGCGACCTGGGGATCTACGACCCCTGGTACGGGGGCCCCGAGGACTTCGAGTCCACCTGGGGCATGATCGACGCCGCCGTGCCGGGCGTGGTCCGCGCCGTCGCCCGGGAGCTCGGCGCCGACCGGGGATCCGCGCAGGACGCCGGGCGCGCGTGATCGACATCGAGCTCGAGCTGGATCCGGCGCTCGCGGCGGCCCATCCCGCCGGCACCAACCTGGCGCGGCTGCTCCCCTCCCCCACCCGCCGCCCCTACCTCATCGGCATCGACGGGCGCTCGGGGGCCGGCAAGACCAGCCTCGCCGAGCAGCTCGCCGCGGTGCTGCGCCCGGTGCGGGACGTGACGCTCTTCCACCTCGAGGACCTCTACCCGGGCTGGGACGGGCTCGGCCCCGGCCGCCGCACCTACGTGGACGAGGTCCTCACGCCCCTCGACCAGGGCCGGGACGCCGAGTGGAGCGCCTGGGACTGGGTCACCGGCTCCCCGGGGACCCCGCGGCTGACCCGCGTGGCGGAGGTCGTGATCCTGGAGGGCGTCGGCGCGTGCAGCGCCGAGGCCCGGGAGCTGCTGGACGTCTCCGTGTGGGTCGAGCTGCCCACCGCCCTGCGCTACGACCGCGCGCTGAGCCGTGACGGCTCCTACTACGCCGAGCACTGGGACCGCTGGGCCGCCCAGGAGGACGCCTATCTGGCGGAGGACCACGTCTGGGAACAGGTGGACATCCTGCACCCCGGCCCGGTCTGCTGAGCCCCGCGGCCGCACCGACAGGAGGATCCGTGACCAGCACCGTCGTCGTCCTCGACGCCGCCCACCCGGAGGGCGTCCTCGCCGATCCGTCCGTCCCGCTCGTGCGGATCGACGACCAGGGGCTCACCCGGGGGGACGGCGTCTTCGAGACCATGCGCGCCGTCGACGGGCTCGTGCAGAAGTTCGAGGCCCACCACCAGCGGCTGTCGGCCTCCGCGCGGCTGGCGCAGCTGCCCGTGCCGTCGGCGCGGGACGTGCGCGGGGCGGTGGAGCTGGCGCTCGCCCACGCCGCCCCCGGCGGGGACGGCGGCCTGGGGGCCGAGCACGCCGTCAAGGTGGTGATCAGCCGCGGCACCCCGGCGGACGGCCCGTGGTCCTGGATCGTGGTGACTCCCGTGCCGGAGACGACGTTCCGGCAGCGCCGGGACGGCGTGACCGCGGTGCTGCTGCCGCGCGGCCACGACCCCGCCCAGGACGCCGGGTACCCGTGGCTGCTCCCGGGGGCCAAGACGCTCTCCTACGCGATCAACATGGCCGCCCTGCGCCACGCCCGCTCCCTCGGCGCGGACGAGGCGGTCTTCACCACGGAGGGGCGCAGGGTCCTGGAGGGCGCGACGTCCTCCGTGGTCTGCGCCCGGGTGCGCGCCGGCCGCCGCACCCTGCTGACGCCGGAGCCCTCGCACGGGATCCTGCCGGGCACCACGCAGGCCAAGATCTTCGCCGCCGCCCGCCGGGACGGCTGGGAGCTCGGCTACGGGCCCCTGTACCCGGCGGACCTCATGGAGGCCGACGCCGTGTGGCTGGTCTCCAGCGTCCGGCTCGCGGTGCCGGTGCGCCGGCTCGACCACCAGCCGCTGCCGGTGGACCCGGACCTGACGAGGCTCGTCACGAGCTGGGTCCAGCGGGCCTGATCCTTCGCTCAGGCCCAGATGAACCGGTGCGTCCCGAGCAGGACGGACACCGCCGGGCCCGCCGCGGCGGCCGCAGCGCAACCCGTGAGGACCGCCGCGTCCCGCCAGGAGTACCCCGGGACGCGGGCCCACGTGCGCGGACCCGCACCGAAGCCGCGGGCCTCCATGGTGACCGACAGCCGGGTGGCCCGTCGCAGGGACTGCACCAGCAGCGTGAAGGCCTGGCCGCCGAACTCCCGCAGCGCGCCCACCGGACCGTGCCCGGACCCCGCCCCGCGCGCCCGCCGCGCCATCGCCAGGGTGGCCCACTCGGAGACCATCACCCCCACCAGCCGCAGCGCGGCCAGGGACGCGAGCACGAAGCGGGCCGGCAGGCGCAGCGTCTGGGCGAGGCCGTCGGCGAGATCCGTGGGATCCGTGGTGAGCACCAGCATCAGCCCGGGCAGCGCCAGCGCCAGCCCGCGCAGGGCGATCGCCGCCCCCGCGGCCACCGAGCCGGACGAGATCCCGGTGACCCCCAGGTCGAGCAGCACCGGCCCGGAGTCCTCGGCGAGCAGGGCCGTGCCCCACCCGCTCACGAGCGCCGCCACGACCACCGGCCACGCCCGGCGCAGCAGCGCGAGCGGGCGCTGACCGGCCAGCGCCAGCAGCAGCACCTCGCCCAGCAGCACGGTCCCCGACGTCACGGGGTCCGCGCTGAGCAGCAGCACCACGGTCAGCAGCAGCGCCCCGGCCAGCTTGACCACCGCGTTCGTGCGCCCCAGCAGGGAGGTCCGGGCCGACGGCGCGATCGCGGCGGCGCTCACCGGACGGGCTCCCGCCGGACGGGGACGACCCGCACCGCGCCGGCCCCCGGCGCCGCCGGAGCGGCCGGGGCACTCCCTGCCGCGGCCGCGGACCGCACGGCAGGAGCAGCCGCGGTCTTCCCCGCCGCGGACGCGGACCGCACGACAGGAACGGCCGGCGCCCCTCCCGCCGCCGGTGCCGTGCGAGCGGCGCGGCCCCGCTCGCTCGGGGTGCCCAGCGCCAGCACCTCGGCGCCGAGCGCCCGCACGAAGTCCTCGTCGTGGGTCACGGCGAGGACCGACGTGCCGGCGTCGACGAGCTCCACGAGCAGGTCCACGAGCTCCGCCCACGTCAGGGCGTCCTGACCGAACGTCGGCTCGTCGAGCACCAGCACGTCCGGGTCCGTGGCGAGCACCGTGGCCACGGACAGCCGCCGCTTCTCGCCCCCGGAGAGGGTGAACGGGTTGGCGTCGGCCAGGTGCGAGAGCCGCAGCCGGCGGAGCAGTTCGTCCGTGCGGCGCTCCCGCTCGGCCACCGGCGTGCCGGCCAGCCGGGGGCCCAGTTCGAGCTCGGCCCGCACGGTGGCGCGCAGGAACTGGTGCTCGGGCTCCTGGAAGACCGTCCCCACACGGGCCACGAGCTCCCGGCCGCTCCACTCGAGCGGGTCGGGGCCCGCGCCTCGGTCGAGGACCGGGTGGGCCCGCACGGTGCCGCGCACGGGGGCGAGCAGACCCGCCAGCGTCAGCGCGAGCGTGGACTTGCCGGCGCCGTTGGGCCCGGTCAGCGCGAGCGCGCGGCCGCGGCGCAGGGTCAGCTCCACGCCGGCCACCGCCGTGGGGAGGTCCCGGCCCGCGGCGGCGTCGTCCACCGGGCGGCCGCGACGCCGCGCCCGCCGCCGGGCGCGCAGCTGCCGCGCCGAGGGCTGGCTGCGCGAGACGCCCAGACCGGTGGCGCTCAGCAGCGGTGCGCCGTCCGCCCCGGAGCCGGCGGCCCGGGTTCCGGCGGGACCCCCGGCGGGATGTGCACCGGAGCCTGCACGGGGACCCGCGGCGGGGCGAGCGGGCGCACGCGTGGCCGGCACCCGGCCGGGCACCCACACCCCCGCGCCGCTGAGCTCGTCGGCCGCGGCGCCGAGCACCCGGCCCGGCGCGCCGTCGTGGGTGATGCTCCCGTCCCGGCCGAGCACGACGACGCGGTCCACGACCTCGGCCCACACGGCGACACGGTGCTCCACGACCACGAGCGTGGCGCCGCTGCGGTCGAGGCAGGACACCACGGCGTCGCGGACCTGCCGCACGCCGGCGGGGTCCAGGTTGGCGGTCGGCTCGTCGAGCAGCAGCAGCCCGGGGCTCATGGCCACGGCGCCCGCGAGCGCCAGGCGCTGCTTCTGCCCGCCGGACAGGGCCGCGGTGGAGTGGTCGAGGGGGAGGTCCAGCCCCACGTCGTCGAGCGCCGCGCGCACCCGCGGCCAGATCTGCTCCCGGGGCACCGCGAGGTTCTCGAGGCCGAAGGCGGTGTCGTCCCCGATCCGGGACAGCACCACCTGGGACTCGGGGTCCTGCTGCACGAGACCGGCCCGGCCGCGCGCCTGCTCCGGCGGCATGCCGTCGAGCAGCAGCTCGCCGGAGGCGGACTGCCCGTCGTCGTCGTGGAGGACTCCCGCCAGGGCGTGCAGGAGGGTGGACTTGCCCGCCCCGCTGGGTCCCAGCAGGAGCACGCGCTCCCCCGGCTCCACCACGAGGTCGAGGCCGCGCAGCGCCGCCGCGTCCCGCCCGGGGTGGTGCCAGCCGAAGCCGCGGGCCTCGACCCGGGCCCCGCGGCCGGCGGGCACCACGGGGTCCGGGGTCGTGGGAGCCGTCATCGCCGCACGGCCCGACCCGACGCGAGACCCTGCAGCACGCCGGTGGCCGCGAGGGCCCGCACCACGGCCTGCATCAGCAGGCCCGCGAGCACCGCCCCGGAGACGGCCGCCAGGACCACGTAGACCACCTGGTGGCTCAGCGCCCACTCGTAGTTGTAGACGATGTTCTCGTGGACGCCGAGGAAGATCCCGCTCACGGCGCCCGCCACGGCCGCCGCGAGGGCGTCGAACCGGCGGTACCGGAAGGCGGCGAAGGCCAGCTCCGCGCCGATGCCCTGGACGAGACCGGAGAGCACGACCAGCAGGCCGAAGTGGGTGCCCAGGAAGCTCTCGATCACGGCGGCGAGCAGCTCGCAGAACAGCGCGGCGCCGGGCTTGCGGATGATCAGCCCGCCGAGCACGCCGGCCACGAGCCAGCCGCCGGCGATCAGCCCCACGGCGGGCGGGTAGGCGACCGCGGCCGTGCCGACCACGGGGTAGAGCAGGTTCGACCACGCCCAGAAGACGACCGCGCACACGGCGGCGAGGACGGCGGCCATGACGATGTCGACGACGCGCCAGGACGACGCGCGGGACGTGCCGGGGCGGCGGGCGGGGCGGTGGGTGGTGGTGTTCACGGTGGGTTCCTCCTGGGCTCAGCGAGCCGTCGGTGCCAGGAGGGGACGGGGTTCCGCGGGCCGCGCCGGTGGCGCGTTCCCGGGGAAGCACCCCTGAGATGCTCGACTCCCTTCGCCGGTGCTAACCGGAGCAGGTTCGAGGGTCTGCGGCGATCCGCACTCTCAGCGCCGCGCCGGTCTCACCGGCGGGGCGCTCCCCTGTCGTTCAGTGGCACCGAGTCTACCCCTCCCTCGCCCGCTCCGTGCACTGCCGACGCACGGCCGGTGAACGACGCAGGGGCCCGTCCGGCCGGACACCGGTGCGGTGTCCGGCCGGACGGGCCCCTGCGCGAGGTGCTCGCCGGGCCTCAGACCTCGGCCTGGCTCGAGGCCTTGGGGTTGGTCTGCGGCTTGTTCTCCATCTTCGCGATCTGGCGGGAGATGCCGACCTTGATGACGGTGCCCACGAGACCGGTCACGAGCGACCAGATGATGATGCCCGTCCAGGCCTCGTCCGGGTCCGGGTTCTTGGCGGGGGGCGGGTCGCCGGTGATGCGCGTCCACGCCGCGCCGAGCACCTTGTGCGAGAGCGCCACGCCGCCGAGCGAGAGGCCGGTGCCCACGAGTTCGAGGACCTTGGTGTTCATGGAGTGCTGCTCCTTGTCGTCCGAGGGGGACGCGGGTGCGCCCTGTCGATCCTGCCCAGCCTAACGCGTCCCCGGCGATCCGTCAGTCTGCTGTCCGTCCGCCCGCCGGCCGTCCGGGCTCGGCACCGGCGGACCCGCGGCAGCGCCTTCCGCGGAGCCCTCCGCCCCGCCCTCCGCGGCGCGGTTGAGGACCTTCTGCAGGTCGTCCTGGGTCAGCGTGGTCCGGTTCAGGTGCTTGGTGCGGTACGTCGAGCGTCCCACCATGTGCGCCGAGACGGGCACGGTGAGCAGCTGGAAGATCCAGCCCAGGGCGATGAGCGGGATCATGACGGGTTGGCGGTTCTCGAGGGCGACGGCCGTGAGCATGAGGAGCAGCCCGAAGACCTGGGGCTTGGTGCCGGCATGCATGCGCGTCAGCAGGTCCGGGAAGCGGACCAGGCCGATCGCGGCGGCGAGGGACATGAGCGCGCCGACCACGAGGCACACGGCCGCGGCGGCGTCCAGGACGGTGTCCAGCACGGCGCTCACCGCCCGTGCTCGGCGGTCTGGGTGGCGAAGCGCGCCACCGTCACGGAGCCGATGAACCCGACCAGCGAGACGATCACCATGAGGATCAGGTTGTTGAGGTGGCCGTGGTAGGCCATGTCCACGGCGAGGGCGGCCGCGACGATGGCCAGCAGCACGTCCGTGGCCACCACGCGGTCCAGCAGGGAGGGCCCCTTGGCGAGGCGGTAGAGGGTGCCCGCGGCGGCCGCGCTGAGCAGCACGGCCGCGACGGCCACGGCGATCTGCATCACGGGCGGTCCTCCTGGGGGGCGTCGGCGGCGGTGGATCCCGGGGTGTCGCCCGGGGACCCGGTGGGCACCTCGTCCCGGCGGCGGCCCACGATCTGCTGGCTCGCGGTGACCGGGGAGCTGAGCGCGGCGCTGTCCCGCCGGTCCGTGCCGGGGGTCCGTCCGCCGCCCCGCTCGGCCCGCAGGGCGGCGAGCTCCTCCGGGGTGCCCATGATCCGGATCCAGGCGGCCTCCACCTGCAGGGCGGACCGGCGGAAGTCCTCGGCCTCCTGGGCGCTGCGGACGTTGAGCGCGTGGAAGTACAGCGTGCCGGAGGCCCGGTCCACCTCCACCACGAGCGAGCCCGGGATCAGGGTCATGGTGTGTCCGGTGGCCGTCAGGAGCAGGTCGGAGCGCGTGCGCAGCTGGACGCCGACCACGGCGTTGCGCGCGCGCGGACCCACGAGGATCGCGATGAGCATCACCTCGAAGCTCGCCTTGGCGACCTGCCACACGAACGTCACGGCGAAGACGGCGAACTGGAACGGGTTGAACCGGCCGGACAGCTGCACCGGCGGCAGGTACAGCACCCACGTCACGAGCAGGGCCAGGACCAACCCGACCAGCAGGTTGCCGGGGCCGAAGTCGCCCCAGAGGGCGCCCCACACCACCACGAGCCACACCAGCAGCGGCAGCTCGACGAGCAGGGAGTTCTTGGGACGGGTCACGGCGCCTCCTCCACGACGGGCCGCGGCGCGGACGCGGGGTCCAGCACGGCCTCGACGTAGCGCTCGGGGCGGACGAGGTTCTCCGCGGCGTTGTCCGCGAGCTGGAACAGCGGCCCGGCGAACACGGTCAGGGCCACCCCCGCGGCGACGAGGGCCGAGGCGCCGCCGAGCATCGAGGGGGACATCAGGCGCACGTCGCCCTTGCCCGCGAACCGGCCCGCCTGGTCGTCGACGGCGCCCGAGGTCAGCAGGAACCGGGAGCCGGCGGGCACCGGGGCCAGCAGGATGGGGTCCGGGTACTCCGCGTCCTCCGGGGCGCGCAGGAACACGCGGTTCCACACCCGGATCATGGCGAGCAGGGTCAGGAGGGACACCGCCACGGAGCCGGCGACGAGGGCGTAGGCCAGCCCGTCGCCCTGGTCCACGCCGGCCTGCAGCAGACCGGTCTTGCCCAGGAAGCCGGAGAACGGCGGGATCCCGCCGAGATTGAGCGCGGGCACGAGGTAGAGCAGCGCGAGCAGCGGCGAGATCTTGGCCATCCCGGCCAGCCGGTCCACGTTGGTGGACCCCCCGCGGCGCTCGATCAGCCCGGCCACGAGGAACAGGCTCGTCTGGATCACGATGTGGTGGGCCACGTAGTAGACCGTGGCGGAGAGCGCCTCCTGGGTGCCCACGGCCACCCCGAAGATCATGTACCCGATGTGGCTGATCAGGGTGAAGGACAGCATGCGCTTGATGTCGATCTGCGCGAGCGCGCCCAGGATGCCGACCACCATGGTGAGCAGCGCGACCCACATCAGGAGGTCGTCGAGCCGCTCCCCGGGGAAGAGCACGGTCTCGGTGCGGATGATCGAGTACACGCCCACCTTGGTCAGCAGGCCGGCGAACACGGCGGTCACGGGCGCGGAGGCGGTCGGGTAGGAGTCCGGGAGCCAGAAGGACAGCGGGAAGACCGCGGCCTTGATGCCGAACGCGATGAGCAGCATCAGGTGCAGCTGCATCTGCGTCCCCACCGGCAGGCCCTCGAGCTTGACCGAGAGATCGGCCATGTTGATGGTGCCCGTGGCCGCGTAGATCATCGCGATGGTGATCAGGAACAGCACGGAGGAGATCACCGAGACCACCACGTAGGTCACGCCGGTGCGGATCCGCTGCACGGTCCCGCCCATCGTCATGAGCACGTAGGACGCGGTCAGCAGGATCTCGAAGCCCACGTAGAGGTTGAACAGGTCCCCGGCGAGGAAGGCGTTGGAGACCCCCGCCACGAGGATCAGGAAGGAGGGGTGGAAGATCGAGATCGGCCCCTCCTCGTCGCCGTCGGCCACGCCCTGCCCGCTCGCGTAGACGAGCACGGCGAGGGAGACGACCGTGGAGACCACGAGCATCAGGGACGAGAGCTGGTCCACGACCATGACGATGCCCCAGGGCGCCTCCCAGCCGCCGAGGTGGACGGCCTGCGGGCCGAGGTTCCACGTGGTCCCGAGGATGAGCGCCTCGACCGCGAGGGTGAGCACGAGCGAGCCGATGGCCACGGTCCGCTGGAGGGCGTTGCGCCGCAGGAGCAGGAGGCTCAGGGCCGCCCCGAGGAACGGGATGATGACGGCCAGGGGGGCCAGCTGGGCGAAGTTGACGGTCACCGCCTCCCTCCCCACTCGTCGACGCCGCGCACACCCGGGGTCTCCAGGGACTCACCGGGGTCCTGGGGCCGTGGGGCGTCGTCGAACTCCGTGGTGTCGGCGGGGACGTCGGCGTCGTCCTCCATGTCGTAGGAGGACTGCCGCGCCACGCGCCGGTCCTCGACGTCGTCCTGGATCTCGTCCCGGCGCCCGAGGACCCAGGACCGGTAGATCATGCCCAGCAGGAACGCGGTGACGGCGAGGGAGATCACGATGGCGGTGAGGATGAGGGCCTGGGGCAGCGGGTCGCTGTAGTCCTCCGCGGCGATCGACCCCTCGTACAGGGGCGCGGACCCGGCGGCCCCGCCGGCGTGCAGGATCAGCAGGTTCGTGCCGTTGGTCAGCAGCATCAGCCCGAGCAGCACGCGGGTGAGCGAGCGCTCGAGCAGCAGGTACACGCCCACGGCGTAGAGCACGCCCATCACGACCAGCAGGGTCAGGTTCACGGTCATCGGTGCTCGTTCCCTCCGTCGGTGCGGATCCGGGCGATCGCGGTCGGCGATGTCGCGGAGGCCGCCGCGGTCGCTCCCGCGGGGGCGCCGGCGGACACCTTCCGCTGCCGCGTGACGCGGATGCGCGTGCCGCGCCCCGGGGTGCGCCGCCGCCGGCGGACCGCGTCCTCCTCGATCCGCTGGTCGATCCGGCCGCCGAGCGAGCGCAGGATGTCCAGGATGAGCCCCACCACGATGAGGTAGACCGCGATGTCGAAGATCAGGGCGGTCACGAACTTCTCCGCCCCGAAGAGCGGCAGCTCCGCCTCGAAGGTGTAGCTCTGCATCACCGACCCGCCGAAGAACACCGGGGTGACGGCGTAGAGCGCGGCGAGCGCCAGGCCCGTCCCGAGCATCGTGCCCGCGTTGATCGGCGTGGCCAGCTCCAGCTCGTAGCGCCCGCCCGCGAGGTAGCGCACGGTGAGGGCGAGGCCGGCCAGGAGGCCGCCCGCGAACCCTCCGCCGGGGTCGTTGTGCCCGGCGATCAGCAGGTAGAGCGAGACCATCATGAACGTGTGGAACAGCAGCCGGGTGACCACCTCGAAGACGATCGAGCGCCGCTCGGGGGCCATCGTCCTCCCGGCGAGCAGGTAGGGGTCCTCGAGGTCGTCGTCGCGGCGCGCGAGGCCCACGTCCAGGGGCTCGCCGCCGGGCGAGACGGCCGCGGCGTTGCGCCGCCGGATCACCCGCAGCTGGTCGGTGGTGGGATCGTCCCCGGAGCGGACGATGCGGTCCCCGCGCCCCGTGACGAAGATCAGGGAGGCCACGCCGGTGGCGGCGAGCACGAGCACCGAGATCTCCCCGAACGTGTCCCACGCACGGATGTCCACGAGGATCACGTTGACGACGTTCTGGCCGTCACCGAGCTCGTAGGCCATCCGGGGCAGCTCCAGGGAGATCGGGTCGGCCGTGCGGGAGGAGATGCTGAACGCCGCGAGCGCCATCATGAACAGCCCGAAGGTCACCGCGATGGTGCCGCGCAGCAGCCGGCGCCCGGCCGGGTTGCGGTGCCACAGGGGCGCGGGCAGCGAGCGCAGGGCGAGCACGAACGCCACGAGCAGCACGGTCTCGACGAGCGTCTGCGTCAGGGCGAGGTCCGGCGCGCCCTGCAGGGCGAAGATGAGGGCCAGCCCGTAGCCGGTGACCGACACGAGCAGCACCGCGAGGAAGCGCTTGCGGGCCAGGGGTACCAGCAGGGCCGCGACGACCATGGCCGCGCCGGCGATCAGCTGGCCCGGGCCGTCGGAGACCCGCAGCGACCCCAGGGGCGGGGTCTCCTCCGCGATCAGCGCCACCAGCGGCACGACGATGGCCGTGATCAGGATGACGGAGAGGTAGAACATCAGCGAACCGCGCTGGGTGCGGCCGGTGATCCACACGGCGGCGAGGTCCAGCACGTTGACGACCCGCCGGTAGACGAGCTCCCCCGGGGGCAGGGACGGCAGGGCCCGCTGGAGGTCCGCGACCTGGCGCCGGAGGAGGTGGAGCACGATCCCGCCCGCGACGATGAGGGCGGAGAACCCGAGGGCCGGGGTGAACCCGTGCCACAGGGCCAGGTAGAAGTCGTGCTCCACGGCCGGGAACTGCTCGACGTAGGGCTGCAGCATCGCGTCGACCGGCTGGGGCCACAGGCCGAACACCACGGTGAGGACGGAGAGCACGAGCGGCGCGGCGAGGAACGCGGGCTCGACCCGCTGCATGTCGCTGACCACGGCCCTGCCGCCGACCCCGGCGTCGAGCTCGGAGAACTCGGCGGACTTGTGGGCGAACCCGCCCCACACGAACCGGGCGCTGTAGGCGAAGGTCAGCACGGAGCCGACCACGAGCCCTGCGAGCACCACGGTCCCCGCCGCGCCCTCGACGTCGTGGGCGAACGCGGTCAGCACGGACTCCTTGGCCACGAAGCCGGCCAGCGGGGGCAGCCCGGCCATGGACGCCGCGGCCACGAGCGAGACGGCGAACAGGACGGGCACGCGCCCGGCGAGCCCCGACAGGCGGCGGATGTCCCGGGTGCCCGCCCGGTGGTCGATGATCCCGACCACGAGGAACAGCGTCGCCTTGAACAGCCCGTGCGCGAGGAGCATGGCCATGCCCGCCTGCGCCGTGTCCGCGGAGCCGCGGCCCACGATCACCATGAGGAAGCCGAGCTGGCTGACGGTGCCGTAGGCGAGGATCAGCTTCAGGTCGTACTGCTTCAGTGCCGCCCAGCCGCCGAAGAGCATGGTGCCCAGCCCCAGCACCGCGATGGTCGGCTGCCACAGCGCCGTCTCGGCGAAGCCCGGGGCGAAGCGGGCCACCAGGTAGATGCCGGCCTTGACCATCGCGGCGGCGTGCAGGTACGCGGACACCGGGGTGGGCGCGGCCATCGCGGCCGGCAGCCAGAAGTGCAGCGGGATCAGCGCGGACTTCGTCACGGCGCCGACGAGGAGCAGGAGGACCGCCACGTCCACCACGGTCCCGCGCTGCGCCAGCTCGGGGGCCGCCGCGAGCACCTCGGAGATCCGGTAGGTGCCCGCGGCCTGGCCCAGCATCACGATGCCGACCAGCATGGCCAGGCCGCCGGCGGTGGTGAGCACGAGGGCCTGCAGCGCCGCGCGCCGGGCGGACAGACGGGTCCGGCTGTAGCTGATGAGCAGGAACGACAGGACCGTGGTGATCTCCCAGAAGACGAACAGCACCAGCATGTCGTCGGCGGTCACCAGGCCGAACATGGCGCCCGCGAAGGCGAGCAGCTGCGCGCCGAAGCCGCCGATGCCGATCGCGCCGGACTTGAAGTAGCGGGCGCAGTAGAACAGCACCAGGGAGCCCACGCCGAGCACGAGCAGGGACATCGTCCACGAGAGGGCGTCCATGCGCAGCACCAGGTCCAGGCGCAGGGACGGGATCCACTCCCCGCCCTCGGTCCAGCCGCCCTCCGGGCCGTAGACCCGCGGGCCGGAGCCCAGCAGCCACAGGAAGCCGGCGAACGGGACCGCCGCCAGGAGGTAGAAGGCGCTGCGTCCCATCCGTGCGAACAGCAGGGGCGCGACCGCGGCCACCACTGCGTGGAGCAGGAGCACAGCGGTCATCAGGCGCCTCCGGAGGTCGGGGAAGAGATCGGCGGGCGGGCGTCGAGGGGCCCGGACGCGGGCACGGAGAACCTGTGCGAGCACGGGGTGGCCGGGGCGCACCCGGGTGTTCCACCCTATCAAAGGGGTGTTGCCGCCCCCGCCCGCATGTCCTGACAGCACCTGTACGTTCCCGGACGGTTTCCTGGGCGGGACCCGGATTGCCGGGCGGTCCTCCGGCGAGGCCGCCCTCCGCGACGGGCACCGCGGGCCTAGCATGACTGCCATGGACGCCACGCCCCCCGGCCCTTCCGCCCCCGCCCCCTCCCTCCCCGCGACGGCGTTCGTGCCGCGCCGCTCGCACGTGTGGGCCTGGAGCCTGTGGGACGCCGGATCCGCCGCCTTCAACGCCGTGATGACCACGTTCGTGTTCACCGTCTATCTCACGAGCGACCCCTTCGGCGGGGAGGACCACGCCTCGGAGGTGCTGGGCTACGGGATCGGGGCCGCCGGCGTGGTGGTGGCCCTGCTGGCCCCCGTGGTGGGCCAGCGCAGCGACGGCGCGGGGCGGCGCAAGCTGTGGCTAGGGATCAACACGATGCTCACGGCGCTGCTCACGGCCCTGTGCTTCCTGGTCCTCCCCGACCAGCCGTACCTCTACCTCGGGGTGGGCCTGCTGGCGCTGGCCAACGTCTTCGACGAGTTCGCGGTGGTCAACTACAACGCGATGCTGCCGGGGATCGCGGGCCGCGAGCACATCGGGCGGGTGAGCGGCCAGGGCTGGGCGATGGGCTACTTCGGCGGGATCGTGGCGCTGACGATCGTGCTGTTCGGGTTCATCACCCCGGGCCTGCTCGGCATCCCCGAGGAGGACGCCCTCAACGTGCGGGCCGTGGCCCTGTTCTCGGGGCTGTGGATCGCGCTGTTCTCGATCCCCGTCCTGCTGGTGGTGCCCGAGATCCGCCCCACCCGCCGGGGACCGCGCCCGTCCGTGGCCCGCTCCTACCGCCAGCTGTGGCAGACCCTGCGGGAGCTGTACCGGGACGCCCCGCAGACGCTGTGGTTCCTGCTCTCCTCCGCCGTGTTCCGGGACGGGCTCAACGCGGTGTTCACCTTCGGCGGCGTCATCGCGGCCGGCACGTTCGGCTTCACCCTGAGCGAGGTCATCGTCTTCGCGATCGTCGGCAACGTGGCGGCCGGGGCGGGCGCCCTCGTGGGCGGGCGGCTCGACGACCGGGTGGGGCCCAAGCGCGTCATCGTGGCGTCGCTCGTCGGCATCCTGCTGGCCGGGACCCCGCTGCTGTTCCTCGAGGGCACGGCGGCGTTCTGGGTCTGCGGGCTGCTGCTGTGCCTGTTCGTGGGCCCCGCCCAGTCCGCCTCCCGCACGTTCCTCGGCCGGCTCACGCGGACCGGCGAGGAGGGCGCCCTGTTCGGCCTCTACGCCACCACGGGCCGGGCCGTGAGCTTCCTGGCGCCCACCCTGTTCGCGGTGTTCGTCTCCGTGCTCGGCGCGCAGCGCTGGGGGATCCTCGGGATCCTCCTGGTGGTCGGCGCCGGCCTGCTCCTGCTGCTGCGCGCGCGCGACCCGAAGACCGCGGCGTCCCCCCACCACGGCGTCGCCGCTTCGTGAGCCCACCGCTTCGTGAGCCCACCGCTTCGTGGGCCCGCCGGTTCGTGGGGCCGCCGGTTCACGGGCCGCGGGGCGCCGGCACACCGCCGGCCGCGGCCGGGCCGTGCGGGGTCAGATGCGGGTGCGGGAGAACCCGAGGTGGCTGCGCGAGGCCGTGGGTCCGCGCTGCCCCTGGTACCGGTTGCCGTAGGCGCCGGAGCCGTACGGGTGCTCCGTGGGCGAGGACAGCCGGAAGAAGCACAGCTGGCCCACCTTGGAGCCCGGCCACAGCTTGATCGGCAGCGTGGCCATGTTGGACAGCTCGAGCGTGACGTGCCCCGAGAAGCCCGGGTCGATGAACCCCGCCGTGGAGTGGGTCAGCAGGCCCAGGCGCCCCAGCGAGGACTTCCCCTCGAGACGGGCGGCGATGTCGTCCGGGAGGGTCACCTTCTCGTAGGTGGAGCCGAGCACGAACTCCCCCGGGTGCAGCACGAAGGCCTCCTCGGGGTCGACCTCCACGAGCCGGGTGAGCTCCGGCTGCTCCACGGACGGGTCGATGTGCGCGTACTTGTGGTTGTCGAAGAGCCGGAACCAGCGGTCCAGCCGCACGTCGATGCTGGCGGGCTGGATCAGGGCGGGATCGTAGGGCTCGAGGACGACCCGGCCGCCGTCGAGCTCCCGGCGGATGTCGCGGTCAGAGATCAGCACGGTCCCCAAGGTATCGCACGGCCGGGCGCCGGACCGCGCCGCGCCGCCGCCCCGTGCCCACCCCCGTCCCGGCGGGTGGTGTAGAGTGTGTGCTGTCCTCGTCCGGTGCTCGCGCCGGACGGACCACGGATGCGCGGCTGTAGCTCAATGGTAGAGCGCACGCTTCCCAAGCCTGATACGCGGGTTCGATTCCCGTCAGCCGCTCTCGCACCGAACGCCCCGAGCCCACCCGGCCGGGGCGTTCGTCGTCTCCCGGGACCGCGCGGTAGGATGTTCCCGCGCCCCGTTCCCCGCATCCGCACCGGGGCGACCGCCCGGGCCCTGCGCCCGTCACCCGCACCCCGCTCACGAGGAGCACATCTCCCGTCATGCTGCGCACCATGTTCAAGGCCAAGATCCACCGTGCCGTCGTGACCCAGGCCGACCTCCACTACGTCGGCTCGGTCACCGTCGACCAGGACCTCCTCGACGCCGCCGACATCCTCCCCGGCGAGCTCGTCTCCATCGTGGACGTCACCAACGGCGCGCGGCTGGAGACCTACACGATCGCCGGCGAGCGCGGCTCCGGCGTCGTCGGGATCAACGGGGCCGCCGCCCACCTCGTGCACCCCGGGGACCTCGTCATCCTCATCAGCTACGCGCAGATGGACGACGCCGAGGCGCGCGCCCACGTGCCGTCCGTGGTCCACGTGGACGCGGACAACCGGATCGTCGACCTCGGGTCGGATCCCGCCGAGGCCCTGCTCGACGGCGTCGCCCGCCCGCCCCACTCCCGGACGCTGAGCGCCGCCCGCGCCGACCTGCCCGCCGCGTGACCCGCCCCGGCCCGACCGCGGACGGTCCGGGAATGGGATAGAACTGTAGGGGCCCGCGGACGCGGACCCGCAGCAGCGCGAGGGAGGGTCCCGTGACCGGAGTGTTCTCGGGGTTCTTCATCGTCTGGGCCGTCATCCTGACCGGCTACGCCGTGGGCCGGCGGGGCGTGCTGGGCCCCCAGGGGCAGCTCGTGCTGAGCAAGTTCGCCTTCTACGTGGCCAGCCCGCCGCTGCTGTTCCTCACCATCTCCGAGGCGGACATCGCCCGGATCCTCTCCGCGCCGCTGCTGGTGGCCGCCGTGTCCGCCGTGGCCACGACCCTCGTCTACGCCGGGATCGCCCGGTGGGTGCTGCGCCGGGACGCGGCCACCACCGTGATGGGCGCCCAGGCCGCCTCCCAGGTGAACTCGGCCAACCTCGGCATCCCGATCGCCGTCTTCGTGCTCGGGGACGCGTCCCAGGTGGTCCCCGTCATCCTGTTCCAGCTGGCGCTCAACACCCCCGTCTACCTGACCGTCATGGACACCCTCACCGACGGCCGCCGTCCCAGCCTCGGCAGCGTCCTGGGCAATGTGGTCACCAACCCGATGATCGTGGGCTCCGGGCTGGGGATCCTCTTCGCCGTCACCGGGTGGCGGCTGCCGGAGGTGGTGCACGAGCCCGTGGAGCTGGTGGCGGGGGCCTCCATCCCGGCGATGCTGATGGCCTTCGGCATCTCCCTGGTGGGCGCCTCCCCGCTGCGGCGGGGTGCCGGGCCGCGCCGGGACGTGGTGCTGGCCAGCACGCTCAAGCTGCTGCTCCACCCGGCGCTGGCGTTCCTCTTCGCCCGGTTCGTGCTGGGCCTGGACGGCCACCTCCTCTACGCCGTGGTGGTGATGGCGGCGCTGCCGACCGCCCAGAACATCTACGTGGCGGCCGTGCGCTACGGCCGGGCGGAGCAGCTGTGCCGGGACACCGTGCTCGTCACCACGGTGGTCGCCATGCTGACCATGGCGGTGGTGGCCCTGCTGCTCTCCTGAGCCGCCCCGCCGCGCCCCAGAACCTCCCGGGGCGGGGCCGCACCCGGCGCCGTTCCGGGCGGGAACAGCCGGGCGCACCGGGACACGCCCGGGCCCACGGCGGCACACCGATGCAAACCGTCAGGTTACTGGTCTGTGAGGTAGCGCACTCATAGACTGAAGGCTCCGTGCAGGGGTGGTCGACCGGCAGCACCCGCCGCCGACCGTCCCGCCGACCGGGTCCCACAGGATCCCCTCGACGCCCCTCGCGGACCGCCACATCGCCGAAGGGGAGGAACGACCGTTGACCACCACCTCACACCCCCACAGAGCACCGGGCAGGCGGCGGCTCAGCGCCGCCGCGGCCCTCGGTGCCGTGGGTGCCCTGCTCATGACGGGGTGCGGTGACGCCGACGCCGGCGCCACCCCCACCCTGACCTGGTACATCAACCCCGACGCCGGCGGTCAGGCGGAGCTCGCGCAGCAGTGCTCCGAGGAGTCCGGAGGCCGGTACAACATCGAGACCTCGCTGCTCCCGCGCGACGCCGCGTCGCAGCGCGAGCAGCTCGCCCGGCGCCTGGCCGCCGGGGACAGCTCGATGGACATCATGAGCCTGGACCCGCCCTTCATCCCCGAACTGGCCGAGCCGGGCTTCCTGTCCCCCGTGCCGGGGGACGTGGAGGAGGCCACGACCCAGGACGTCCTGGCGGGGCCCCTCGAGGGCGCGAAGTGGAAGGACGAGCTGGTCTCGGTGCCGTTCTGGGCCAACACCCAGCTGCTGTGGTACCGGGAGTCCGTGGCGGAGGCCGCCGGTCTGAACATGGACGAGCCGGTAACCTGGGACCAGATCATGGACGCCGCGCGGGAGCAGGACAAGTACCTCGGGGTGCAGGGCACGTCGGCCGAGTCGATGACCGTGTGGGTGAACGCCCTCGTGGCGTCCGCGGGAGGCTCGATCGTGGAGAACCCGGAGGCCCCCTCCGACGAGATCTCGATCGGCCTGGACTCCGACGCCGGCCGGAAGGCGGCCGAGATCGTCGGGACCATCGGCCAGGACGGGCTCGGCGGCCCCGGCCTGCCGACCGCCGACGAGAACGCCTCGATGATCCAGTTCCAGTCCGACGACGGCTCCTTCATGGTCAACTGGCCCTTCATCTACGCGGCGACCGCCGCCGCCGTGGAGGGCGGGACGGTCGACCGGTCCGTGTACGAGGACATCGGCTGGGCCCTGTGGCCGCGGGTGGACCCGGACGAGCCCTCCGCTCCCCCGCTGGGCGGGATCAACATCGGCGTGGGCGCCACGTCCGAGCACCAGGAGCTGGCGTGGGAGGCGGTCGAGTGCATCGTCCAGCCCGAGAACCAGGCCTACTACTTCGTGAGCAACGGCAACCCGGCGGCGTCCGAGGCCGCCTACGAGGACCCGGAGGTCCGGGAGGCCTACCCGATGTACGCCACGATCCGCGAGTCCCTGGACAACGCGGCCCCGCGCCCGCAGACGCCGTTCTACAACGAGGTCTCCACCGCCATCCAGCAGGAGTGGACCCCGCCGGCGTCCGTCACCGAGGACACGCCCCGGCTCACCGCCGAGTTCATCGAGTCCGTCCTGAGAGGAGAGCGGCTGCTATGAGCACCGTCGTCAACCCCAACGCCCCCGGCACCGGGCCCCGGGAGGTCTCCCCGGCCCCCGTGACCGGCCGCCGCAGCGCGAAGCCGCTGATGTCCGACCGGGCCCGGTCGGAGCGCAAGCTCGGCTGGATGCTCGCCGGTCCGGCGTTCATCGTGATGCTGCTGGTCACGATGTACCCGATCCTGCAGGCGCTGTGGGACTCCTTCTTCTCGTTCCGGCTCACCGCCCCCGGGGAGAAGGAGTTCGTCTTCCTCGGCAACTACGCCACGGTCCTCACCGACGGGGTGTTCTGGCGGGACCTGTGGATCACGGTGCTCATCACGATCGTCACCGTGGTCGTGGAGCTCGTCCTCGGCTTCGCCCTGGCGCTCGTGATGAACAACGCGATCCGCAACACCAAGGGGCTGCTGCGCACCGCGATCCTGGTCCCCTACGGCATCATCACCGTGGTCTCCGCGTTCGCCTGGTTCTACGCGTTCGACATCACGACCGGCTACATCAACAACTGGTTCTCCTGGGTCCCGGGCATCGGCCCGGACTTCAACTGGTTCGCGTCCCAGTGGCCGGCCCTGTTCGTGATCATGGCCTCCGAGATCTGGAAGACCACGCCGTTCATCTCGCTCCTGCTGCTCGCCGGCCTGGCCCAGGTGCCGAGCGAGTACACCGAGGCGGCGCGGGTCGACGGCGCCACGTGGTGGCAGCGGATGTCCCGGGTGGTCCTGCCCAACATGAAGGCCGCGATCATGGTGGCCGTCGTGTTCCGCGCCCTGGACGCGTTCCGCATCTTCGACAACATCTTCATCATGACCCAGGGGCAGTACGGCACGGAGACCCTGTCCCTGCTCGCCTACCGCACCTCCATCGGCCGACTGGAGATCGGGCTCGGCTCGGCGATCTCCGTGATCCTGTTCGTCTGCGTGCTGCTGATCGCCTTCGTCGCCATCAAGGTGTTCAAGGTCGACCTCGCCGGCGCCGGGAAGGGAAGGTAACCCATGACCACCAAGCAGAAGGTCGGATGGGGCGTCGTCACGGTCCTGGTCCTCGTCTACGCCCTGTTCCCCGTCGCCTCGATCCTCATGACGTCCTTCAAGACGCCCGCGGATCTGACCTCCGGGAAGTTCCTGCCCACGCAGTGGGTCGGGGAGAACTACTCCTCGATCTTCGTGGGGCAGGCGCGCGAACTGTTCGTGCCCTCCCTGATCAACTCGATCGGCATCTGCCTGATCGCCACGGCCGTGGCCGTGGTGCTCGCCACGCTCTGCGCCTACGCGATCGCCCGGCTGGACTTCCCGGGCAAGAAGATGATCCTGACGGTCGCCCTGGCGGTGTCCATGTTCCCCGTGGTCTCGATCGTGACCCCGCTGTTCAACCTGTGGCGCCAGATCGGGCTGTACGACACCTGGCCCGGCCTGATCATCCCCTACCTCTCGCTCACCCTGCCGATCTCCATCTGGACGCTGACCGCGTTCTTCCAGCAGATCCCGTGGGACCTCGAGCGGGCGGCCCAGGTGGACGGCGCCACCACGTGGCAGGCGTTCCGCAAGGTCATCGTGCCGCTGGCCCTGCCCGGCGTCTTCACCACGGCGATCATCGCGTTCTTCATCGCGTGGAACGACTTCGTCTACGGCATCGGCCTCACCTCCACCGAGGCGGCCCGGCCCGTCCCGGCGGCGCTCGCGTTCTTCACCGGCGCCTCACAGTTCGAGGACCCGGCGGGCGCGATCTCCGCGGCGGCCATCGTCGTCACCATCCCGGTGGTGCTGCTGGTGCTGCTGTTCCAGCGCCAGATCGTCTCCGGCCTCACCCAGGGCGCGGTCAAGGGCTGAGCCCGCGCCGCCTCCCGCATCTTCCGAACCGAACGAAGGACTGAGTCCCAGATGGCATCCATCACCCTCAACCACCTCGTCAAAAAGTACGGCGACGGCTTCCCGGCCGTCAACGACGTGTCGATCGACATCGCCGACGGCGAGTTCCTCATCCTCGTGGGGCCCTCCGGCTGCGGCAAGTCCACGCTGCTGCGGATGATCGTGGGCCTCGAGGACATCACCTCCGGGGACCTCCTGATCAACGGCCAGCGGGTCAACGAGAAGGAGCCCCGCGAGCGCAACCTGTCCATGGTGTTCCAGAACTACGCGCTCTACCCGCACCTGACCGTGTACGAGAACATCGCGTTCCCGCTGCGGCTGTCCAAGGGCAAGTTCTCCGACGAGGAGATCGACCGCAAGGTGCGCGCGGCGTCGTCGACCCTGGACCTCGACGACCACCTCGAGCGCAAGCCGGCCAACCTCTCCGGCGGTCAGCGCCAGCGCGTGGCGATGGGCCGGGCGATCGTGCGGGACGCCGACGCGTTCCTGTTCGACGAGCCCCTGTCCAACCTGGACGCGAAGCTGCGCGGCCAGATGCGCACCGAGATCGCCCAGCTCCAGCGCAGGATGGGCATCACCTCGGTCTACGTGACCCACGACCAGACGGAGGCCATGACCCTCGGCGACCGCGTGGCGGTGCTCAAGAAGGGCATCCTGCAGCAGATCGCCTCGCCCCGTGAGCTCTACGAGCAGCCGGCGAACCTGTTCGTGGCGGGGTTCATCGGCTCCCCGTCGATGAACTTCCTCCCGGCGCACGTGAAGGGCAGCGTGTTCGACACCCCGCTGGGCGAGATCCCGGTCCCCGAGAAGGCCGCCGGGAAGCTGCCCGCGGACGGGTCGATCGTGCTGCTCGGCCTGCGCCCCGAGCACTTCAACGACGCCAAGTTCGTGGACGAGGCGATCGCCTCCCGCGGCACCGTCTTCGACACCGAGTTCACCCACACGGAGTGGATGGGCAACGAGCAGTACGGCTACATCAACTACCGGCAGGACGACTCGGTCAAGGCGAAGCTCGACGAGCTGGCGCAGGAGCTGGACGGGGACGAGATGCACCCGCAGATCGTGGTCTCCCTCGACGCCACCTCCCGCATCCGCGGGGGGACGAAGGGCAGGATCTGGGTCGACACCCGCCGGATGCACGTCTTCGACCCCGAGACCGGCGCGAACCTGACCCGGGACGAGGAGGCCGGCGCTGAGCTGACCCGCGAGGCCGTCGAGGAGCGCAAGGCCGAGATCGAGCGGGCCCGCCAGGAGCTGGCCGCCGCCGGCTGAGCACAGGGCGCTCCGCCCGGTGCCCGAGGAGCCCGCCGCCCGCTGCCGGGGCGGCGGGCTCCCGCGCGTCCGGGGCGCGGCAGGTTCCGGCGAGCCCAGAGGCGCGGCTGGTACCGGCGAGCCCAGGAACTCAGCCGGTGCCCGGCAGGCCGAGCGAGAACCACCCCACGAGGGCGAGGACGGCGAGCAGACCCGCGGAGGACGCGGCCGAGCGCAGCCGCGGGTGCCGGAGCCCCCAGGGCACGAGCCGGGGCCAGCGGGCCGCGGCCTCCCGCGCCGTCGCGCGCTCGAGATGGGTGCGGGGCGCCCCCAGCGCCACGGCGACGTCCTCGAGGGCGCGGGCGTCCCACACCGCGCCGTCGAGGCCCAGGACCCGGCGGCCCGAGCGGCCCGCCGCCCACAGGTGGGGACGGGCGGCCGAGCGCGGGGCGCCGGCCGCCCGGTGCAGGGCCCCGACCGTGACGACGTGCTCCACCTCCGTGAGCGGCGTCGCGGCGAAGCCCACGGTGCGGGAGCGCAGGACGTGGGTGTCCGTGCGGACGACCAGCACGGGACGCAGCCGGACCCAGCACGCGGCGGCGGCGGCGAGCACGAGCACGAGCACCACCGCCGCCACGCCGGGGGCCGGGCGCCGCGCCCAGAGGAACAGCACGAGCACCACGACCACCAGCAGCGGGCCCAGGCAGGAGAGCAGGCGGCGGCCGTAGGAGCCCAGCCGGGGACGCAGCACGGCGCGGACGGGTCCGTACTTCTCGGGGACCTGGCGGACGGAGTCGGCCATGGGGAGTCAGCTCCAGACGGGGGACGATCGGGCGGGGGAAGGGGTGCGGCACGTAGCGTACCCGTCCTGGGGCGGACCGCGCCCCGGACGGGCCCCACCCGGCCCGGTGCACGCGCAGGCCGGGGGGCGATCGGCTAGCGTGATCGGATGGAGTCCAACGTCCGCGTGCTGAAAGCCCTCGGGGCCTGGCTGTTCCTCGTGCTGCTCGGGGTGGCGGCCGCCGCCGTCACCATCGCCCTGGTGAACAAGTACATGTACGGCCCGGAGAC
This sequence comes from Kocuria sp. CPCC 205258, assembly GCF_040981005.1. Taxonomy (NCBI): domain Bacteria; kingdom Bacillati; phylum Actinomycetota; class Actinomycetes; order Micrococcales; family Micrococcaceae; genus Kocuria; species Kocuria sp. CPCC 205258. Next base: position 98,523 of record NZ_JAVKPS010000001.1, read on the forward strand.
GGACGTGCGGGCCTACGTCGAGGACCTGCGGGACGGGGACGGCGGTGAGGCCCTGGGGCTGCTCAACGCCCGCGTCCCGGAGGCCAACGCGGCGATGCTGGACGGCGACCCGCTCGAGGCCGCGGCCGAGGACCTCGAGGACCTGGAGGTCTCCACCGTCTCGGAGGACGGCGAGCGGGCCGTGGTCCGCGCGGACTACACCCTCGACGGCAAGCCGCACAGCTCCGAGTTCGCCCTCCACCCCGTGGACACCCAGTGGGGCTTCTTCACGGTGTGGGCGTTCGACGAGACCCCCCTGCCCACGGTGACGGTCAGTCTGCCGGGGGCCACCTCGGTCGACGTGAACGGCATGTCCGTGGCCCTGCCGGAGTCCTCCGCGGAGTTCTCCGCCTTCTTCCCGGGCGTCTACACGGCCTCCTACACGTCCGAGCTCGTGGCGGCCGACCCGGTGCGCACCGTGCTGACCGACCCGGGCCAGCAGGCGGAGATCGTCCTGGAGGCCCGGCCGACCGAGGCCCTCGAGCAGGAGGTGGACCGGCAGCTGAAGGAGCACCTGGACGGCTGCGCCGGGCAGGGCAGCCTCTTCCCGTCCGGCTGCCCGTTCTCCTTCGAGTTCGACGGCCGGGTCTCGGGGGACGTGGAGTGGACGATCGAGTCCTATCCGGACCCGGAGATCGTCGTGGGTGCCGAGGGCGGCCGGGGCTGGGCCCTGGAGCCCGCGCAGGGCACCGCGCGGATCGCCTTCGACTCCCTCGACCTGTTCACCGGGGACGTCGAACGGCTCGAGCGCACCGTGCCGTTCGAGGTCGCCGCCGACCTCGACATCGACGGCTCGACGGTGCGGGTCGACCCGCGCGGCTGAGCCCGCTCAGTTGACGCCGCGCAGGTCCAGGACCAGCTCGCTCTCCCCGTCGGCGTCCAGCACGAAGGGGATGCCCCAGTCCTGCTGGTAGAGGTGGCAGGCCGCGTGGTCGGGGATCTCCCCGCCCGGCTCGCCGTCGCACGCCGCGGCGCGCGCGGTGATGTGCAGCACGCCCTCGGTGACGCCGTCCGCCAGCACGAGCTGCCGGCGCAGGCCCTGGGCCGTGCCGGCACCCTCGGACAGTGCCTCCTCGGGGGAGGACGAGATCCTCAGCTGCGTCGGGTCCCCCCACCGGTCGTCGAGCTTCTGCCCGGTCGGCGCCGCGAAGCGCACCTCGACCGCGAGCGCGCCCGGGGCGAGCCTGGTGCGGGCCCGCTGGGTCCGCGACGCCCCCTCGTCGACGCGCTGGGCGGCGGCGGGGATCGGCACGCGCACCAGGCGGTGGGCGTTGGCCTCGACGACGACGAGCAGCGGCTCCTCCCCCGAGACGTCCAGCAGCACGTCGGAGGGCTCGGCCAGGCCGCGGGCCAGCGTGGCCACCTGCCGGGTCCGGGGGTCGTAGTGGCGCACGGCGCCGTTGTAGGTGTCCGCCACGGCCACCGACCCGTCGGGCAGCTGGGCCACGCCGAGGCAGTGCTGCAGGCGGGCCCCGCCGGCGTCGCCGTCGCGGAAGCCGAAGTCGAACAGCCCCTCGCCCACGGCGGTCTCGACCGCGACGGCCCCGTCGTCGTCGAACCGGAGCACGCGCAGGGCGGAGGTCTCCGAGTCGGCGATCCACACGTTGCCCTCGTGGTCCTCCGCGAGCCCCGAGGACTGCGCGAACCACGCCTCGGCGCCGGACCCGTCCTTGAGCCCCTCGTCCCCCGTGCCCGCGAGCACGGCGAGCCGGCCGGTCCGGGGGTCGAACGAGAACAGCTGGTGGGTGCCCGCCATGGCCACCACGAGCCGGTCGGCCCGCGCGGACCACACGACGTCCCACGGGGAGGACAGCGCGACCTCCAGCGGGTCGGCCTCGGGGTCGATGTGGTTCGGCTCCGCCCCCCGCGCGCGCTCCTCGTCGAGCAGCCGCTGCACCCCGCTGCCGGCCACCGTGCGCACTTGCCCCGTGGCGAGGTCCACGCCCCGGAGCCGGTGGTTGACGGAGTCCGCCACGACCACGTCGTAGCCGGCGGCCGCGCGCACCTCCTCGGGCAGCAGCGTGAGCCCCTGGGGCTCGGTGAAGCGCGCGGTCCCCGGGTCGCCGTCCGCGTGGCCCTTGCCCGCGCCGATCACCCGCCGGACGGTCTCGAGGTCGTTGTCGAGCTGGACCAGGCGGTGGTGGCCCGTGTCGGAGACCAGGAACGAGCCGTCCGGCAGCGGCAGCACCTTGCCCGGGAAGCGGAGGTCCCCCTCGGGCGCCGGCCGGGGCACGTACGGCCCGTCGCCGCGGTGCAGGGTGCCCCGGGCCTCGTGCTCGGCCACGAGCTCCTCCACGAGGGTGACGAGGCCCTGCACGTGGCCCTCCCCCGAGAGGTGCGCCACGATGTAGCCCTCCGGGTCCACCACCACGAGCGTGGGCCACGCGCGGGCCGTGTAGGCGTCCCAGGTGGTCAGCTCGGGGTCGTCGAGCACGGGGTGGTGGACCTCGTAGCGGTCCACGGCGGCCGCGAGCGCGTCCGGGTCGGCCTCGTGCTCGAACTTCGGGGAGTGCACGCCCACCGTGACGAGGACGTCGGAGAAGCGCTCCTCGAGGGGGCGCAGCTCGTCGAGCACGTGCAGGCAGTTGATGCAGCAGAAGGACCAGAAGTCCAGGACCACGACCTTGCCGCGCAGCGCGGCGAGGTCGAGGTCCCTGCCGCCGGTGTTGAGCCAGGCACGGCCCTGCAGCTCGGAGGCGCGGACGCGGGAGGTGAGGCGCATGGAGGGGGATCCTTTCGGGGCGGAGCAGGACGGGGTGGACCGGGGCGGACCAGGCGGCAGGACGGGCGGCGGGGCTCAGGGCCGGGCGGCGCGGTCGTCGCGCTCGGCGAGCCCGGCCATCATCTCGTTGTAGGCCTTGAGCTCGGCGTCGTCCGTGCGGTCGGCCTTGCGGTCCGCACGGCGGTTCTCCTTGGTGCCCTCGATCGCCCACATGATCGCGACGACGACGGCGACGACGACGGTGGGGAACTCGCCGATCCCCCACATGAGGGCCCCGCCGAGCTGCTGGTCCTCGATCGCGGTGCGGCCCCAGTCCCGGCCGGTGTTGCCGAACCAGGAGGCCTGCAGCAGGGTGTCGGAGCCCATGAGGGCGACCCCCACGAAGGCGTGGTAGACCATCGTGGCCAGCAGCAGGACCAGGCGCATCATGTGGCCGGGGCGGTACGGGATGGGGTCCGTACCGATCAGCACCAGCATGAACAAGTACCCGGTGATCAGGAAGTGCACGACCATGAACACGTGGCCCACGTGGTAGTGCAGGGTGAAGTGGAACAGCGGGGTGAAGTAGAAGACGACGATGGAGCCGGCGAAGTTCACGGCCGCGAAGATCGGGTGCGTCACGACCCTGCCGAACCCCGAGTGCACGAGCCGCAGGATCCACTCGCGGGGCCCGCGGGTGCCGTCCGGGCGGGACTCCAGGGCCTTGAGCAGCAGGGTGACCGGCGCGCCCAGGACCAGGAAGATCGGCACGACCATGGTCAGTGCCATGTGCTCGACCATGTGCGCCGAGAACAGGACCCGGCCGTAGACGGCGAACCCGCCCGAGGTGATGAAGAACAGCACCCCGACCCCGGTGAGCCACGAGAGGGTGCGCAGCACGGACCAGGAGTCCCGGCGCCGGCGCACGCGCACGAACGCCCACAGGTAGACGGCCGCGAGGAACACGCAGACCGCGAGCCACAGCCAGTCGACGCGCCACGTGGTGAACCACGAGGCCGCGGTGGGCTCGGGCGGCAGCTCGTACCAGGTGAGGATCAGCGCCGGGGAGGCGTCCGGGGCGATCTCCTCGGGCACCGGCGGGGCGGTCCGGGACAGGGCCACGGCGACGCCCATGACGGCGCCCATCACCAGCAGCTCCCCGAGCACGAGCTGCCACACGGCGCGGCGGGCCGTGAGCCGGCCGGCCTCGAGCGCGGGCACCAGCCACCGGCGGTGCGCGAGGCCCGCCAGGCCCAGGCCCAGCGTGAGGACGAACTTGACCAGCACGAGCCACCCGTAGCCGCTGAAGAGCTGCTCCCAGGAGCCGATGCGCACGGCCGCGTTGACCGTCCCGGAGAGCAGGACGAGGAGGAAGGCGCCGAGGGCGACCGCGGAGAAGCGGCGCAGGACCACGGCCGCGATCGGCACTCGCCGCCGCGGGCCGGCGGACGGACGGCCCCGGGCGGCGCCCTCGGGGAGCGTGCCGGTGCCGGCGTCCGGGGCGCTCAGCTGCGGGGAGAGCCAGGCGAGCACCACGAGCCCTCCCGTCCACAGCCCCGCGCCCAGCAGGTGCAGGCCCAGGGAGTTGACGGCGCCCATGTGGTCGTTGCCGCCGGCGGAGTGCCCGTTGAGGGCCATGGCGACGAGGGCCGCGCAGGACAGGGCCAGGGTGAGCAGCAGCCCGAGCAGCGCCCGGATGCCGAAGACCAGGGTGGTCACGACGGCGGCCACCACGACGATCGCCGCCTGGGCCTGCCCGGTGGGGATGTCCGTGGTGTAGTGCAGCAGCTGCTGGGTGTAGGTCCCGTCCCCGCCCACGGGCACGCCCGCGACGTCGGAGTAGGACAGGACGAGCACGGCCACGGCGGCCACGGTCCAGACCACGGCCGCGGCCTCGGCGAGGCGCAGGGTGCGGCGGAACAGCGGGTGCTCGGGGGCCGCGGCGCGGTCCCGGGCGCCCCGGCGGCGCCCGTCGACGGTGGTCGGCACGACGCCCACCGCGAACAGCAGGGCCCCCATGACCACCACCAGCGCGCCGTTGTGCACGAGCTCCGCGGCGGGCAGCCCCCAGCGGACCAGCGCCCCGGGGTCGGCGGCGAGCCGGGCCGCGCCGGAGCCGGTCCACAGCATCGCCGCGATGAGCGCCGCGAGGGCCACGAGGGGCACGGCCGCGAGCCACCAGGGGTCGATCCCCCGGTCGCCCGGCCGGGCGGCGGTGCCGTGGTCGGCGCGCTCGGCCGTCCTCGAACTCATGGTCAGTCTCCTTCATCCGCCCCACGACGACGGGGCGGCCCGTCTCCATTGTCCCTCCCCGAGCGCACCGGCCCGTGCGCGTGTGCCGGATCCCACACGGGCGGTCCTCAGTCCTCGAAGAGCACGTCCCCCACGAACCCTCCCTCCGCGCAGCCCGGGGGCACGGCGAAGACCGCGGACCCGACCGGGGTGGTCCAGGCGTTGAGCATGTCGAGCTCGTCGAGCCGGCGCTGGATCGGGACGAACTGGCGGTCGACGTCCGCGCAGTACGCCGCGAAGACCATCCCCGCGTCGCTGACCCCTCCGGTGGTCGCGCCCCGGCCCCGGGTGCCCGAGGCGCCCGCCACGGGCAGGTCGTAGTTGTAGACCCGCCGGTGGATCCGCTCGAGGGGGTCCTCCGAGCGGGAGCGGCGCACGTGGGCGTAGTCGGCGATGACGGGGAAGCCCAGCGGCCCCCGCGCGGAGAGGTCCGGCTCGTCGTGCTCGGCGCCGCCCGTCAGCGGGGCCCCGTCGCGCAGGCGCCGCCCGACGGCGTCCTCCCGCGCCGGCGTGTCCGCCTCGTCCCAGGTGTCCAGGTTCATGGCGATCCGGCGGAGGACCAGGGCCGTGCCGTCCGGGACCCACGGCGCGAAGCCGTCCCAGCCGTGGACCACCCGCTCGTACTCCTCGCTGCCGCCCCGGGGGTTGACGGTGCCGTCCACCTGGCCGAAGAGGTTGCGCATGCTCTGCCCGTCCGGGACGGAGCCCACGGTGTGCCGGAAGCCGTCCTGCACCCAGCGCACGGCGGCGAAGGAGCGGGCGGCCTTGAGCAGCACCCGCTGGGCGTGCGAGACCGCGAGGCGGTCGTCGGCGCAGATCTGCAGCAGCAGGTCGCCGTCGCTCCACCGCTCCTCGAGCCGGTCGATCGAGAACGGGGGCAGGGGCCGCAGCCAGGCCGGCACGCGGTCCGGGGCGACCAGTCCGAGCAGCCGCCGCCCGAAGCCGAGGGTGACCGTGAGCCGCGCGGGGTGCTCGGCGAGCCACGGCTCCTGGTCGGCGACCGGCGCCCGCCCCTGGGTCAGGGCGGCGGCGTCCTCGGAGAGCACCCGCAGCAGGCGCCGCACCGCGTCCCGGGTGGTGTCCCGGTTCAGGTCCAGCGCCACGAAAGCGGTGAACGCCTGCGGCGCGGTCGCCACCCCGGCCTGCCGGGGGCCGTGGAAGGGCTCGACGGCCTGCCCGTGCCCCTGCGGTGCCGCCCGGGCGGTGTCCTGCGGGGCCGCGGCGGGGGCCCCGGCGCGGCGGGCCGACTCCAGGCCCAGGGCGGAGGCGGCGCCGACGCCGGCGGCGCCGCCCGCCACGAGCAGGCGCCGCCGGTCCAGGCCGCGGGCCTCACCCACGGCAGCCCGGCAGGTCCGCCGCCGGCGTGGCCCCGGAGGGCGACCCCGTCCCGCTCGCGTGGCCCCCGGCGTGCCCCCCGCCGTCGCCCGCGTGGTCGTCCTCGCCGGCGTCCTCGCCCTCGCCGTGGCCCGGGGCGTACTCCTCCTGGGCGCCCGCGTAGTCGCGGACGGCCGCCGTGACCGTCTGCTGGGTCCCGTCCTCGAAGCGCAGGACGAGCTCGATGTCGTCCCCGGCACGGAGCCCGCAGCGCAGGTCCAGGAGCATGAGGTGGTCCGCCCCGGGCTCGAGGGCATAGGACTCCCCCGGCGCGATGCCGACCGGGTCCTGCATCCGCTGCATGACCGTGCTGCCGGTCTCGGGGTCGAGCACGGTCTCGTGCAGCTCGACCGCCCCGGCGACGCCCTCGGCGGACGCGCCGGTGAGCACGACCGGGGCGTCGCCCTCGTTGACGAGGGTGCCGAACACCCCGGTCATGCCCCCGGCGGGGGCCGCCTTCGCCCAGGGCCGCTCCACGGTGAGCGGTTCGTGCGCGGCGGCGCCCCCGGCGTCGTGCGGGGAGGGGGCGCCGGAGGCGGCGGTGGACGCGGCGGACGGTGCCGGCTCCTGGGCGGAGGACGCGCAGCCCGTGAGCGCGAGGGCGCCGAGGGCGAGGACGGTGCCGGTGCGCAGCAGCGCGGCGGGCAGGGAGGTGCTCAGGGAAGTGGGCATGGGTGCTCCTGGGAGTCGATGACGAAGGTGCGCGGGGCGGGGCACGCGCAGAAGGGTGCACGGCGGCAGCTCCCGGGGGCGCGGCGGCGCCCGGCGGGCTGCGGCCGGGAGGTGCGGACGGTGCGGGAGCGGGGCGGACCCCGGGAGCTCAGCCCTTGCGGCGCCGGCTCGAGACGAGGCTCACCACGCCGAGCACGGCGAGGGCCACGGCCCCGCCCGCGACCGCGACGAGCCAGAGCGGGACGTCCCCGGACGAGGCGCGGTCCGCGGCGTCCTGGGCGCTCGCGGCGGCGTCCTCGACCGCGGCGCTCGGGTCCGCCGAGGGCTCGCCGCCGGAGCCGACGTCGTAGCTGAACGTCCCCTCGATGGGGTGCCCGTCGCCGGAGACCACGCGCCAGACCACGCGGTAGGTCTCGTCCTCCGCGCCGACCGCGGCCAGGGGCTGGACGACCGTGTTCCCCTCCGGCTCGAGCGGGCCCTCCGTCACGGAGCGCCCCTCGGAGTCGGTGACCAGGATCTGGTGGCCGATGTCCATGATCTCGCCGGAGAAGGTGAGCTCGAGCTCCTCCGGCGCGGTGGTCAGGACGGAGTCGGGCTCCGGCGTGACGGCGGTCAGCTCGTCGTGCGCGGCGGCGGGCAGCAGGGGCAGGAGGGTGAGGGCTCCCGCTGCCAGCAGGGCGGCGGTGCGGCGGGTGGTGTTCGTGGGCATGGGGTCTCCTCGGAGGGCCGGGCGGCGGTGGGCGGGGCCGCCGGGCCGGGAGGGCCGGGCGGCGGGCACGGGCCGTCGGACGTCCTGCCGAGGTCGGTGGCCCGGGCGGCGCCCCGCGGCCGTCCGGCTCAGCCGGCGGGAAGCGTGGCGGGTCCCGGGAGGAGGACCGGCAGCAGGGATCGACGGCGGGCGCGCGGCGGCCCGCGGTGGGAGCGCACGGGACGCAGGAGCGTCTGGTCGGTCAGCACGTGCGGGCGCCCGGCCCGCACGGCGCGCGGGCGGCCGACGACCACGGGGGCCGGCAGCACCTGCCGCCGGCGGCGCACGCGCAGCCGCAGCGCCTCCAGGAGGACCACGGCCGCGACCTCGCCGTGGCGCATGAGCACGTAGGAGGCCAGTGCGGCGAGCACGTGGGAGACGAGCATGGCGGTCCCGCCGTGCTCGGCGTGGGACTGGACGTCCAGCACGAGGGCGGGGCCGGGCGCACCCCCTGCGGCGCCGTGCTGCGCGGCGTGGTGCAGGGAGGGGTGGGCGGCGTGGGCCACCGTGCCGGCACCGCCGGAGGCCGCGAACAGGGCGTGCAGGACGGACTGGCTGAGCAGCACGCCCAGCAGCAGGGACGACCGCGAGAGCACCCGGCCGGCCAGGGCCATGCACAGCGGCCCGGACACCGCCAGCGAGAGGAGCACGAGCACGACGGGCGGGGCCTGCCCGCCGGCGGCCGCGTGGGAGATCGCGGCGGCGGAGGTGGCGATGGCCGCTCCGGCCCAGCCGCGGGCGAGGCGCCGTGCACGTGGGCTCACGCCGCACCTCCCGTCTGGATCGCCGGCCGCTCGGCCCGGTGGTCCCATTATGCGCGCCGCCCCCGGCGCCGGACCAATTGCGGTGCCCGGGAGCCGCGCGGCCGGTCGCCTCCGCGGCGCGGCGTGCCCGGCGCGGGCCCCGGGCACGCCGAAGGGGCGGCCCCGGTGCGGGGGCCGCCCCTTCGGACGAAGCCATGGGACGGGGTCCGGAACGGACCCGCGGGTGTCCTTACTTCTTGGACACGGCCGCCTTGAGCTTGGAACCAGCGGTCAGCTTGACGCCGTGGCCGGCCGGGATCTCGATGGTCTCGCCGGTCTGCGGGTTGCGACCGGTGCGAGCGGCACGGTCGGTGCGCTCGACGGCCAGCCAGCCCGGGATGGTGATCTTCTCACCGGCGGAGACGGACTCCTCGAAGACCTGGAACATCGCGTCCAGGACGCCGTTCACGGCGGCGTTGGTGGTGCCGGCCTTCTCGGCGACCTCTGCGACGAGTTCACTGCGGTTCTTAGCCATGTTCATGTCCTCCTGGACTTGGGGTCGTGGGGAAGCGCGGCACGGGGGACCGATCGCGCTCCTGCGTCAGAAATTACCAGCTGGACTTGGTGATGCCGGGCAGTTCGCCGCGGTGAGCCATGTCGCGGAACCGGACGCGGGAGATGCCGAACTTCTGGAGGGTGCCGCGGGGGCGGCCGTCGATCTGGTCCCGGTTGCGCAGCCGGACCGGGGAGGCGTCCCGGGGCAGCTTCTGCAGGCCCAGGCGGGCCTCCTCGCGGGCCTCGTCGGTGGCGTTCTCGTCGACGAGGGTCTTCTTGAGCTCGGCACGCTTCGCGGCGTAGCGCTCGACGACGACCTTGCGCTGCTCGTTCTTGGCGATCTTGGACTTCTTGGCCATGGATTCAGCGCTCCTCGCGGAAATCGACGTGCTTGCGGACGACCGGGTCGTACTTCTTGAGCACCATGCGGTCCGGGTCGTTGCGGCGGTTCTTGCGGGTCACGTAGGTGAAACCGGTGCCGGCGGTGGACTTCAGCTTGATGATGGGACGAACGTCCTTGTCCTTGGCCATGCTAGATCTTCTCCCCACGTGCGAGAATGTCGGTCACGACGGAATCGATGCCACGGGCGTCGATGACCTTGATGCCCTTGGCGCTGACGTTGAGCGTCACGCTGCGGCGCAGCGACGGCACCCAGTACCGCTTCTTCTGGATGTTCGGGTCGAACCGGCGCTTGGTACGGCGGTGCGAGTGCGAAATGCTGTGCCCAAAGCCCGGCTGAGCTCCGGTCACCTGGCAGTGCGCTGCCATAGTGTTCTCCTCCAATGTTGACGAAATGACGGCACGCAGTGGGTGCCGCAGTTGATCACTCAGCTGCGGCAACGGGCGTCCCGCCACCTTCAGAATTGCCACCGTTCGCCAACCGGGCCCTCTCGTAAGGCCCGCGGCCGGAACCGGCGAAGGCCTCGCCACGATGAAGACGGTGAAGATCAAGGTGCCGGAAGGTGGACTCCACCACACGACAGCCTTGAAGTCTAGGCCCGGACGGACTTCCCCGCAACCTGACGTCAGGTGTGACCAGCTTCGGGTCAGTCTACCGGCTCCCCGGAACCCCGCAAACCGGGGGACTCCCCGGTCAGCCGCACCGGGCGGCGGCCGACGGCTCCGCGGGGGCCGCGGGACCGGCGGGGAGCACCGGGCGCGGGAGCAGCGTCGTGTACCCGGGGTGGCGGGCGGCGACCGCGTCCCCGGAGGAGGTCCCGCGCAGCCGCCGCCCGACCCAGGGCAGCAGGTACTCGCGGGCCCAGAGGAGGTCCTCCTTCAGCACCCCCGGGCTCGCCGTGACCGGCAGCCGGTCGGTGGGCGGCAGCTCCAGGGCGTGCTCCACGCCCAGCAGCTCGAGCACCCGGGCGGCCACGCGGGTGTGCCCCGCGGTCGACATGTGCAGCCGGTCCACCGCCCAGTAGCGCCAGTCCTGCAGGGTGCGCATCCGCCAGTAGTCGAGGACCAGGCACCCGTGCCGGTCGGCGATCTCCCGGACGTGCTCGTTGTAGAGCGCCTGCCGGGGACGGGTCCAGGACGTGGGGGCGTCCCGGCCGGGGTCGAAGGCCGTGAACAGCACCACCTGGGCGCCGGAGCCCCGCAGCCGGGCGACCGCCTGCTCGTAGACCCCCATGAGGGCGTCCACGTCCCCGCGAGGGCGCAGCAGGTCGTTGCCCCCGGCGTAGAGGCTCACCAGGGTCGGCTCCAGGGCCAGGCACGCCTCGAGCTGCTCCTCGACGATCCCGCGGAGCAGCCGCCCCCGGACCGCGAGGTTCGCGTAGCGGGTGTCCGGGTGGGCCGCGGTCAGCTGCTCGGCCACGAGGTCGGCCCAGCCGCGCACCCCGTTGGGGCGGGCGGGGTCGGGGTCGCCCACGCCCTCGGTCATGGAGTCGCCGAGGGCCACGTAGCGGATGGGCGGTGCGAGCGGCACGGCGGCCGGGCGGGGCGTCGTCGGCTCCGTCATGCGGTGTGTCCTCCGTTCGGGGCAGGGGGGTGCTGCGGGCGGGGCCGCGGGGGCGCGGTCAGGGCGCCGTGCGGTCGGTGTGCTCGGGCTGCCCCGGCTCCCCCACGGACCGGAGGCGGGAGCGGTTGCCGAGCGCCTCGTTGACGGCGCGCACCAGGGAGTTCGCCCGCGCGTTGTCCGGCAGCTGCTCGATCAGCACCGGGTTGCCCGCGGAGTCGGCCAGGGGCACGCGCCAGTTCGGGTACTCGTCCCCCGTGCCCGGCTGGTTCTGCATCCGGCGCTCGCCGACGGCGTCCACGAGGGAGACGTTGAACAGCAGCGCCGGGGACTGGGCGAGGTAGCGGTGCAGCGCCTCGACCAGGCCCTGCTCGTCCGTGGCGTCCCCGTCGGGGAGCAGCCCGTCCGCGGCGACGGCCGCGAAGAACGTGTCGAGCTGCCGGCGGGCCTCGGCCCGCTCCTCCTCCACGGGCCGGGCCAGCAGGCCCAGCTCCTGGCGCACGTCCACCTGCACGCCCTCCAGGAAGCCCGCCGTGGGCGGGAAGTCGTGGGTGCTGACCGAGGCCATGCTCAGCTCCCGGTACTGCGCCGGGGGGAGCGGCTCGTCGCCGTCCACCTCGAACCACAGGATCGAGGTGCCCAGCACGCCGCGCTCCGCGAGGTACTCCCGCACCCACGGCTCGAGGGTGCCCAGGTCCTCCCCGACCACCACGGCCCCGGCGAGCTCCGCCTCGAGCGCGAGGATGCCGACCATCGCCTCGTGGTCGTAGTAGACGTAGGCGCCCTCCGAGGCCTCCTGGCCGTCCGGGATCCACCACAGCCGGAACAGGCCCAGGACGTGGTCCACCCGGATGCCGCCGGCGTGCCGGAAGATCGTGCGCAGCATGTCCCGCCAGGGCAGGTAGCCGGCCTCGGCCAGGCGCTCCGGGTGCCACGGGGGCTGGGACCAGTTCTGGCCCTTCTGGTTGTACATGTCCGCGGGCGCGCCCACGCTGACGCCCAGGGCCAGCACGTCCTGGAGCGTCCACGCGTCGGCGCCCTGCTTGTGCACGCCCACGGCGAGGTCGTGGATCACGCCGATGTCCATCCCGGCCAGGTGCGCCGCGCGCTGGGCGGCCTCGAGCTGCTCGTCCAGCAGCCACTGCATCCACACGTGGAAGTCGATCCGGTCGGACAGCCGGGTCCGCGCCTCCACCGCGTACGGGGCGTCGGGGCGCGCCGCGGCGTCGTCCCACTCGGGGGCGTCCTCGCCGAGCTCCTCCCGCAGCGCGCACCACAGGCCGAAGTCCTGCAGGCCCTGCCCGCCCTCGGCCACGAAGCGGCGCAGCTGCTGCTGGCGGTGCGGGGAGCGGCGGACGGTGAACAGCAGCTCGAGGCTCTTCAGCTTGGCCGCGTACGCCTTGTCCCGGTCGATGGTGCTGGTGTCGAGGTTGTCCTTGCGCTGGATCGCGGCCAGCGTGTTGACCACCTCGAGGTCGCCCGGGCGCAGGTAGGCGTACTCGGGGACCTCGGCGATGCGCAGGTAGAGGGGGTTGAAGAAGCGGCGGCTGGTCGGCAGGTACGGCGAGGGCTCCACCGGCGGTGCGGGCTCGGCGGCGTGCAGCGGGTTGACCAGCAGGTAGTCCGCCCCCTGCTCGCCCGAGATCGCGGCGAGGCTCGCGAGGTCCGAGGCGTCGCCCACGCCCCACGAGCGCCCGGAGGTCACCGAGTAGATCTGCGCCATGTAGCCCCAGCGGTGCCGGCCGTGCAGCCGGTCGGTGCTGGCGAGGTGCCGCGGGGTCACGGCCAGCGGCGTCGTGACCGCGCGTCCGCCGTCGACCTCGGGGCACTCGGCGCGGACCTCGTACCAGCCCACGGCGAGGCCCTCGGGCACCTCGAAGGTGGCCTGGCCGGTGAGGACGCCGTCCACGTCCCGCGGGGAGCGCCAGTTGTCGACCTGGGAGGCGGTGGTCCGGGCGCCGTCCTCCGCCACGAGGGTCACGCGGACGGTGGAGCCGTGCGGGACGTGCACGGCGAAGCGGGTGCGCTCCCCCGCGACGGCGACGACCACGGGCGGCAGGACCCGCCGCCAGGGCGCCAGCTCCCGCTGGGCGAGGCACGCCTCGATCGCGGCGTCGTCCCCGGCGTCCGCGCCCAGCGCGTCGAGCACGGCGCGCAGCGTCGGCTCCGGGACCTCCCGCTCCTGTCCGTCGAACCCGGAGTAGGTGGTGGAGACCCGGTAGGCCTCGGCGAGCCGGCGCAGCGCGCCGTCGGTGGTGGTGGTGTGGGCCATGGACCCCACTCTAACCACCGGCGCGGCCGGAGCCGCAGGCTGCTGATGATCCGGGCGGCTACGCCAGGGTGCCGGCGACGTCGACGACGAAGCGGTACCGCACGTCCGAGGCGACCACCCGGTCGTAGGCGGCGTCGACGTCGTCGGCGCCGATCAGCTCGATCTCGGCCTCCACGCCGTGCTCGGCGCAGAAGTCCAGCATCTCCTGCGTCTGCGGGATCCCGCCGACCATCGACCCGGTGAGCACGCGCTGGGGGCCGATCAGGGCGCCCGGGCGGACGCTGTACGGCTCGGTGGGCAGCCCCACGGAGCACAGCACGCCGTCGACCCGCAGCAGGGACAGGTACTGCTCGACGGGCAGGTCCGCGGAGACGGTGTTGAGGATCAGGTCGAAGCGACCCTTGTTGCGCTCGAAGGTCTCGGGGTCCTTCGTGGCCCAGTAGTCGGTCGCGCCGAAGGCCAGGCCGTCCTCCTGCTTGGACAGGCTCTGGCTCAGGACGGTGACCTCGGCGCCCATGGCGGCGGCGATCTTCACGGCGACGTGGCCGAGCCCGCCCATGCCCAGGACGGCCACCCGCCGGCCCGGTCCGGCGCCCCAGCGCCTGAACGGGGCGTACGTGGTGATCCCGGCGCACAGCAGCGGGGCGGCCCGGGCGGGGTCGAGCGCCTCGGGGACGCGCAGGACGAACCGCTCGTCGACCACGATCGCGCCGCTGTAGCCGCCCCGGGTGGGGGTGCCGTCGGCCTGGGGCGTGTTGTAGGTGGCGGTCACGCCCTCCGTGCAGAACTGCTCCTGGCCGCCGGTGCAGTGCTCGCAGCGGCCGCAGGAGTCGACGAAGCAGCCGACGCCCACCGTGTCGCCGGGGGCGAAGCCGGTCACGGACTCCCCGACGGCGCGGACGCGGCCGACGATCTCGTGCCCCGGGGTGACGGGGTAGTGCGTGCCGCCCCACTCGTCGCGCGCGACGTGGATGTCGGAGTGGCAGATGCCGGCGAAGTGGATGTCGATCTCGACGTCGCCCGGGCCGACCGGGCGGCGCTCGATCGTGGTGCGGCGGAAGCCCGAGTCGGCGGAGACGGCCTCGAGGGCGGGGACGGTGGTCATGGGGTGCTCCTGTCGTGGTGCGGATGACGCCCGGCGGGGGTCGCCGGGCGGTGGTCGTGGGGTCCGGGGACGTTCGGCCGGGACGGCCGGCGCCGGGACGGTGCGCTCACCAGGCGTGGGCGACGAGCTCGTAGGACCGGGCGCGCACCTCGGGGTCGTGGGCGTAGCTGTTGAGCATCAGCTCGTCGGCCCGGGTGAGCTCGACGATCTGCTCGAGGTCGGCGACCACCCGCTCGGGCGTGCCGACCGCCGAGACGGCGAGGTGCTCCTGCACCATGCCCGCCTCCGCCGCGGTGAGCTCCACCCGCTCGACGGGCGGCTGGAGCGGCCGGCGGTCGTTGCGGGCGATCCCGCGCACCAGCAGCTGGTGGGTGCTGAACTGGCGCCGCGCCTCCTCGTCGGTGTCGGCGGCGAGGATGTTCGCCGCGACCATCACGTGCGGGCGCTCGACCGTGGCGGTCGGGGCGTGCGCGTCGAAGCGCTGCCGGTACAGGGCGATGGCGTCCATGATCCTGGCCGGGGCGAAGTGGGAGGCGAACGCGTAGGGCAGGCCGAGCCGGGCGGCGACCTCCGCGCCGCCCGTCGACGAGCCGAGGATCCACAGGGGAACGTCCGTGTCCCGGGCCACGGGCGCCCGGACGACCTCCTGCTCCTGCCCGCCGAACAGCCGCACCAGACGGCGCACGTCGGCCTCGAAGGTGTCGTGGCCGGCGTGGCCCCGCCGCAGCTCCAGGGCGGTGCGCATGTCGGTGCCGGGCGCCCGGCCCAGGCCCAGCTCCACGCGGCCGGGGTAGAGGTTGGCGAGCGTGCCGAAGGCCTCGGCCACGGTCAGCGGCACGTGGTTGGGCAGCATGATCCCGCCGGAGCCCACGCTGAGACGCTCCGTGGCGGCGAGCGCCTGCCCGACGAGCACCGCCGTGGCGGAGGACGCGAACGCCTCCGTGTTGTGGTGCTCGGCGTACCACAGGCGCCGGTAGCCGGAGGCGTCGAGCCGGCGGGCGAGGTCCAGCGCCTCGCGGAGGGCGTCCGCGGTGGAGCGGCCCTCCGAGAGGGGCACGAGGTCGAGGGCGGACAGCGGGACGCGGGGCGTGGCGGGCAAGGGCGGGGCTTCTTCCGTCGGGGATGGCACGAAGGGGTTCGGTGGCGGCAACACCCCCGGCCGGGGTGCTTATTCCGGGCGTCCCCCCGGGCGTTGTCCTGCTCACACCCCCGCCCCGGACGGCGCCCGGTGGGGCACCATGGGAGCATGACGTCCTTCCCCGCCCCCACGCCGTCGCCGCCCACGTCCTCCCCCGAGCTGCCGGCGCCCGCCCCCGGGTGGGCCCCGGCGTGCGTGGTCTTCGACTGCGACGGCATCCTCATGGACACGGAGGCGAACTGGGCCCGGGTCCAGCGCGCCGTCTCGGAGCGCTACGGGCTCGAGTTCACCGAGGCCATGGAGCGCCGGATGATGGGCTGGTCCGCGGCGGACGTCGCCACGGCGATCGCCGAGGCCGCCCGGGCCGACCGCGCCGCGGTCCACGCCGACGTGCTGCGCACCGAGGAGGAGACGCTGACCGGGCACATCGTGCCCCTGCCGGGCGCGCTCGAGACGGTGCGCGCGTTCGCCGAGCGGCTGCCCGTGGCCGTGGCCAGCAACTCCACGAGCACGATCCTCGGCGTGAAGCTGGAGGAGGCCGGCTTCGCCCCCCACCTCAGCACCTGGGTCTCCTCCGAGGACGTGCCGCGCGGCAAGCCGGCCCCGGACATCTACACCGAGGCGGTGCGGCGGCTGGGCTTCGCCCCGGGCGAGGCCCTGGCCGTGGAGGACTCCGTGGTGGGCGCGACCTCGGCCGTGGCGGCGGGACTGGTGGTCGTGGCCGTGCCGTCCGTCCCGGACGGGGACCCCGTGCCCGCCCACCACCGGGCCGCGACGCTGACGGACCCCGTGTTCCGGGAGCTCATGACCCGCTGGCTGGGCTGAGCCGGGCGCCCGGAGCGCTCAGCGGTTCCAGAGACCGTAGGTCTGCGCCAGCTCGGAGACCTTTCGGGCCCGGGCCAGGCGGGGCAGATAGCTGCCGTCGCCCACCACGTGCCCGGAGTCGTGCTGCGTGATGAGCTCGCGGGCCCAGGTGATCTCCTGCTCGCTCGGGGCGAGGTGGCGGTTGATCCCGTCGGTCTGCTGCGGGTCCAGGCACAGCTTGCCCGTCATGCCCATGGACTGCGTCACGGCGCACGCCTCGGCGAGGCCCTCCTCGGAGGCGCCCAGGGTGGGCCCGTCGATGGGACCGGGCAGCTCCCCCACCCGGGAGGCCACCACGAGGCTCGAGCGCGCGAACGCGAGCGCCAGGGGGTCCGCGCTGACACCGGTGTCCCGGCGGAAGTCGCCGACCCCGAAGGCGAGCCGGAACACGCCCGGGGCGCGGGCGATGTCGTTGGCGTTCATGATCCCCACCGCCGACTCGATGAGCGCCACCACGGGGGTGCCGGCCGGGGCCATCATGGCCGTCTTGGTGATGTGGTCGGGGTGCTCCGTCTTGGCCAGCATGATCCCGCGCAGGTGGCCGACCCGGCTGAGCGCGGCGAGGTCCTGCTCCCAGTACGGCGTGGTGATGTCGTTGATCCGCACCCACGCGCTCGCCCCGGCCTGGAAGGCCTCGACGACGTTCTGCCGGGCCTGGTCCTTGCCCTCGGCGGGAATGGCGTCCTCGATGTCGAAGACCACGGAGTCCGCCTCGGAGGCGAGGGCCGCGGGGAAGACGGACGGGTCGGCGGCCGAGGTGAGCAGCCAGGAGCGGGACAGGCGGGCGGGCAGCGCGGCGGCGCGCTGGTTGCGGTAGGGGGCCACGTGAGGGTCCTTTCCGGGAGGAGGTCAGCGGGGACGGGAGGCCCCCTGGGCACCCGTCCCCGTGAACGGGCCCGGGCCGTAGGAGCTGTCCAGTCTAGGCCGCGCGCCGATCCGGCGGAACGCTCAGACGGTCAGGGGCGTGTGACGTCCGTCAACCCGCTCCTCCGGCCGGACGGGGCCCGGCGCGGTCCCCGCCCCGAAGGGCGAGCCGCCGAGGGCCTCCCGGCCGTGCGCGGACACCCAGTTGGCCAGGTCCGGGCCCACGGGCACGATCTGGTTCGGGTTGATGTCCTCGTGGACCACGAAGTAGTGCTGCTTGATCTGCTCGAAGTCCACGGTGTCGCCGAAGCCCGGCGTCTGGAAGAGGTCCCGGGCGTAGCCCCACAGGTGGGGCATCTCGGTGAGCTTGTTGCGCGAGCACTTGAAGTGCGAGTGGTAGACCGGGTCGAAGCGCACCAGGGTGGTGAACAGCCGCACGTCCGCCTCGGTGATGTGCTCCCCCATGAGGTAGCGGCGGGTCGAGAGGCGGTCCTCGAGCCAGTCCATGGCGACCCACAGCCGCTCGTAGGCCTTCTCGTGGGCGCGCTGGGAGCCGGCGAAGCCGCACCGGTAGACCCCGTTGTTGACCTCGGTGTAGACCCGCTGCATGACCTCGCGCATCTCGTCCTCGAGATGTGCCGGCCAGAGGTCGGGGGCGCCCTCGCGGTGGAAGGCGCCCCACTCCTTGGCGAGGTCCTCCGTGATCTGCGGGAAGTCGTTGGTCACCACCTGGCCGCTCGCGATCTCCACGACCGCCGGCACGGTGATGCCCCGCGGGTAGTCGGGGTAGCGGGCGAAGTACGCCTCCTGGAGCCGCTCGATGCCCAGCACCGGGTCCCTGCCGTCCGCGTCGAGGTCGAAGGTCCACGACCGGACGTCGTGGACGGGACCGGGCAGCCCCACGGAGAGGGCGTCCTCGAGCCCCAGGAGCCGTCGCACGATGAGGGTGCGGTTGGCCCAGGGGCAGGCCCGCGCGGCGACGAGCCGGTAGCGGCCGGCCTCGACGGGCCAGGCCCGCGCCCCCTCGGGCACGTCGGCGCGCGCCGGGTCGCGGACGATACGGTCCTCGATGTAGGCGGTGTCCCGGGTGAACTCCTCGCCGGGATGCACGTAGGCGCCGGCGGTGCTGTGCTCGGACCGCTGGGGGCTGCGCTGTGACATGGTGGCTCCTCGCGGTGCGGCGGGACGGGGCGCCACCGGCCGGGACGGCGGTCGGCGGCGGGACGGCCGCACCTCCCGCCCCTCCGTTTTGATGATATGTCAATCACAGAGAGGGCGCCAGCGGGAGCTCCCGTCGGAGGCGAGGTCTACAGTGGAGGCGTCCGGCACCCTCCCACCACGGAAACAGCCCGCCCATGAGCACCCACGGCAACGAGCCCGAGTACGGCCAGCGCCTCCCCCCGCAGCACGTCCCGCCCCGGACCGCGCCCCGGGCGGCCCGCGGGCCTGCGGCCTCGCCCCGGGCCGCCCGGCGGATGGCGCGCGGGCTCTCCTTCACCCTCGTCCTGCTGGGCCTCCTGCTCGGCGGCGGACTCGCCGCCCTGGGCCACGCGTGGGGGTGGGCGGTCGGAGCGCTGCTCGGGCTGCCCGGGCTCGCGGGCTTCGTCGTCGTCCAGGCCCAGCTGCACCCGGCCCTCCGGGACGCCTCGGTGCCCCCGCTGCGGAGCCGCTCGAAGCTGTGGCTCATCCCCGCCGCCCTGCTGCTGCTGGGCCTCCTGCCCCTCGCCGGGGTGTTCGCTGTCCAGCCGCTGCTGGCGGGCACCACGGGTGCGCACCTGGCCGACGAGTACGTCAGCGTCCTGGTCGTCTCGGGGATGACGCTGGTCGTCGCGGCCGGCCTGGGCTTCGGACTCGTCGCCATGGCCTCGTTCACCCCGGTCGACGACGACGACTCCCCGCTGCGCCCCACCGGCTACGCCGAGCGGCTCCGGCGGCCCGCGCGCGGGCCCGGCGACCTCTACGACTCGGAGTGGATCCACCGCCGCCCGGCACGGTACGGCCGCGACGCCGGCGACCGCCCGGACCCGCCGGAGGACCCTGTCGGCGGTTGACATTTGTTGACACGTCAATTTATAGTGGGGGCTTTCCCGCGCCACGAGAGGACCGCCGCATGAGCCACCCGGAGACCGACGAGGTCAACTGGCTGTCCGACGAGGAGCAGCGCGTCTGGCGCGGCTTCCTGGCCCTGAGCCGCGGCATGCAGACCGCGGTGGACCGCCAGCTCTCCCGGGACAGCGCGCTGTCCGGCTCGGAGTACGAGGTCCTCGTCCAGCTGTCCGAGAGCAGCACCGGCGTGATCCGCTCCCGCGACCTGCTCCACGAGCTCGGCTGGGAGCGCAGCCGCCTCTCCCACCTGCTCTCCCGCATGGCCCGGCGCGGGCTGCTCGAACGCCTGCCGTGCGACAGCGACGCCCGCGGCCTCGACGTGCGGATCACCCCGGAGGGGCGGCGTGCCATCGAGGCCTCCGCCCCCGGCCACCTGGAGCTCGTGCGGGCGGCGCTGATCGACCACCTGACCCGGGAGGAGATGGACGCGCTGCTCTCCGTCTCCGGCAAGGTGCTCCCCCGGCTCGAGGAGCTGGGGCTGTGCTGACGCCGGGCGCCTGAGCCGCCCACCGGCCGAGGCCGTCCGCGGCCCGGAACCGCCCCGGGCAGGGGACAGGCCCTGCCGCATGGGGGGATCGGCAGGGCCTGTCAGGCATCCCGATCGGGGGAATGGGACACCAGTCGCCGGCAGGAACCATCCGGAGGCAGATGGGGGGATCACCTCCGGGCCATCGCCGACGACAGATTTACCTTAGACCCAGTGATCTGCATGAGCAAGCCGCCTGTGCGTTTTGTGTCCTCGACGGCCGCGGCGGCCCGGGAGGCGACCACGGGCGCGCTCGGCGGCGCGACCGGACGGCCCGGCCGGGACACAGGAGCACCCCCGCGGGCCGAGGCCTGCGGGGGTGCTCCCGTGCGCCGCGGGCGTTGCGCCCGGGGCCGGCGTCCTACTTGGTCTGGCCCTCCTTGGCGAGGACGTAGTCGTAGACGACCTCTTCGCCCGCGCCGCCGTCGGTGCGCGGCTTCGGGTCCAGCATCAGCTCGGGCTTGACCGCCGAGGCGATGTCGTCCTCGTTGTGCGGGTCGCCGGGGAAGTACAGCTGCTGGGTGACCAGCTGGTGGCCCGGGGCCGAGACCTTGATGTGGATGTGCGCGGGGCGCCAGGCGTGCCAGCCGGCCGCACCGATGAGCTGCCCGCAGGCCCCGTCGGTGGGGATCTGGTACGGGGCCGGGCGCTTGGTGTTGATCTCGAAGTACCCGTTCTCGTCGGCCTTCACCGTGCCGCGGAACAGCCACTCGGGCAGCTCCGGCGCGTACTGGGAGTAGAAGCCGTTGGCGTCGGCGTGCCAGATCTCCACCTGGGCGCCCTGCAGCGGGTTGCCGTCGGTGTCGGTGAACCGACCCTTGAACAGCAGCGGGGTGCCCGGCTCGTCCTCGCGCATCTGCAGGGTCGCGGGAGTGGGCAGCACCGGGGAGTCCGGCACGTAGTAGGGGCCCTCGATGGTGCCGACGGCGCCGGGGCGCTCCTGGGAGTTGACGTCCTCGATGGTGTGCTCCAGCCACACGTCCAGGAACAGCGGCCACTCCCCGTCGGTGCCGACCTTGATCAGCCACGCCTTCAGCGCGTTGTACTCCTCGTAGGTGACCTGGTGCTGGACCGCGATGTCGTTGATCGCCTTGATCGCCGCACCGGCCAGCAGGGACACCCGCTCCTTCGGCACGTCCAGCTTCGCCAGCTTGCCCGAGGCGGTGAACCGCTCGGTCGCCTTGGACCCGGCCTCGACCGCGGTGCCCTCGTTCTCCTTGCGCGTTGCCGCGTGGGTCTCCGTCATGGTGTGCTCCACATTCCTCGTTGAACGGTGATCAGGGACGCCCCTCGTGCCCGCCGCTCCCGACGCGGCTCGCGGCCGCCGGCTCGGGCCCTCCGGCTGTGACACCGGACACGTCGACGTCTCCATCAGCCTAGGGGCGCGATCAGGACGCGACAAATATCAATTGGGCGTCTTTTCTGCACCCAATACGGCATAAACACCCCCTGGGTTACTCCTAGGGGTTTGCCTGATGTGAGCGGAGTCACGGCGCGCCAGACTGGCTCCGTACCGTCCGGCAGGAGCCGGTCGCAGACTTCGGCCCGCACGTCCCGAGCAGACGTCCCGCCCAGACATCCCGAGCAGGCAGCCCGACCAGGCAGCCCGACCAGAAGGAGCACGTCATGACCGAGAACCTGACCCACGTCCGCGAGGTCCTCTCCGACGCCGTGGTGGACGACCGCGAGAACGGGCTCATCCGGGCCAAGCGGGAGATCTTCACCGACCAGGAGATCTTCGAACTGGAGATGAAGTACATCTTCGAGGGCAACTGGGTGTACCTGGCCCACGAGTCGCAGATCCCCAACGTGGGCGACTACTTCACCACCTACATCGGCCGCACCCCGGTGGTCATCACCCGTGACAAGGAGGAGAAGCTGAACTGCATCGTCAACGCGTGCTCCCACCGCGGTGCGATGCTCTGCCGGCGCAAGACGGACAACCGCACCACCTTCACCTGCCCCTTCCACGGCTGGACGTTCAAGAACTCCGGCGAGCTGCTCAAGGTCAAGGACGGCCGCAACGGCGGCTACCCGGAGAACTTCAACAAGGAGGGCTCGCACGACCTGACCAAGGTCGCCCGCTTCGACTCCTACCGCGGCTTCCTGTTCGGCTCCCTCAACCCGGACGTGCTGCCCCTCGAGGAGCACCTGGGCGACGCCACCACGGTGATCGACTCGATCGTGGACCAGTCCCCCGAGGGCCTCGAGGTGCTGCGCGGTGCCTCGACCTACACCTACGACGGCAACTGGAAGGTCCAGGCGGAGAACGGCGCCGACGGCTACCACGTGACCTCGGTGCACTGGAACTACGCCGCGACCACCGCCCGCCGCACCGCCGGCGACTCCGCCAACAAGACCAAGGCCATGGACGCCGGCAAGTGGGGCAAGGTCAAGGGCGGGTTCTACTCCTACGAGCACGGCCACCTGCTGCTGTGGCAGGAGTGGACCAACCCGCAGGACCGCCCGCTGTGGGACCGCCGCGATGAGCTCGTCGACAAGTACGGCGAGGAGATGGCGAACTTCATGATCAACATCTCGCGCAACCTGTGCCTGTACCCGAACGTGTACATCATGGACCAGTTCTCCTCGCAGATCCGCCACTTCCGGCCGATCTCCGCGGACCAGACCGAGGTCACCATCTACTGCATCGCCCCCAGGGGCGAGTCCCAGGAGAACCGCTCCAAGCGCATCCGCCAGTACGAGGACTTCTTCAACGCGACGGGCATGGCGACCCCGGACGACCTCGAGGAGTTCCGCTCCTGCAACAAGACCTACTGGGCCACCTCCGCCCCGTGGAACGACATGTCCCGCGGCGCCGCGCACGAGATCCAGGGCCCGGACGAGCAGGCCCAGGCCCTCGGCATGACCAAGGTCATCGCCTCCGGTGTGCGCACCGAGGACGAGGGCCTGTACCCCGTCCAGCACGGCTTCTGGAAGGACGTCATGGACAAGGGTCTGGCCGCGGAGGAGCGCGCCGCCGCGCAGTCCGCTCCCGTGACCGCCTGACCCGGACTCCCCGAACCACAGAAAGAGTGCAGAACACCATGACCAACCTGCTGAACCCCCTGGCGGCGCTGAAGACCGCCGAGGAGATCGCGACCCTCGAGACCGTGCGCGCGTTCCTCTACAAGGAGGCACGCCTGCTGGACGACCGGCAGTTCGACGAGTGGCTCGAGTGCTACCACCCGGACTCCGAGTTCTGGATGCCGTCCTGGGACGACGACGACCGGCTGACCGAGGACCCCCAGAACGAGATCTCCCTGATCTACTACGACAACCGCGGCGGCATCGAGGACCGCGTGTTCCGCATCAAGACGGACCGCTCCTCCGCCACGTCCCTGCCGGACCCCCGCACCGGGCACAACATCACCGACGTGGAGGTCCTCGAGCACGACGGCGACCGGGTGCAGGTCCGCTTCAACTGGTTCACGCTGTACTTCCGCTACAACACGACGGACACGTACTTCGGCACCAGCTTCTACACGATCGACCTCTCGGGCGACGAGCCGCTGATCCTGAAGAAGAAGGTCGTCCTGAAGAACGACTACATCCACCACGTCGTGGACGTCTACATGATCTGACGCCGGCCGTGGCCGGTCCCGCGCCGGGGCCGGCCACGACGGACCGTCCGCACTCCGTGCTCACCGAGCACCCCCGCACTTCCCACGGGCCGCGACGACGCGGCCCCCCACCCAGGAGGAAATCATGGGCCACCAGGTAGCCCTCAGCTTCGAGGACGGCGTCACGAAGGTCGTCAAGATCGGCGACTACGAGACCGTCCTCGACGCCGCCTACAAGGCGCGCATCAACATTCCCGCGGACTGCCGGGACGGCGCCTGCGGCACCTGCAAGGCCTTCTGCGACTCCGGCTCCTTCGACCCCGGGGATTTCATCGACGACGCCATGACCGAGGAGGAGCTCGAGAAGGGCTACCTGCTGACCTGCCAGGCCGTCCCCGAGTCCGACATGGCCATCCAGATCCCGGCGACCGCCGAGTCCGCGAAGACCTCCGCGGCCACGTACACCTCCACGCTCCAGGAGCTGGACAAGCACTCCGAGACGACGATCTCCTTCACCCTCGACGTCGAGAAGCGGGAGGACCTCGCGTTCCTGCCCGGCCAGTACGTCAACATCAAGGTGCCCGGCACCGACGCCGAGCGCTCCTACTCCTTCAGCAGCGGCCCCGAGGTGGAGGGCGCGGCCTTCATGGTCCGCATCACCCCGCAGGGCGCGATGTCCGAGTACCTGCGCGACCGCGCCCAGGTCGGCGACACCGTCGAGTTCAGCGGCCCCTACGGCTCGTTCTTCCTGCGCGAGCCCAAGCGCCCCCTGCTGCTGCTCGCCGGGGGCACCGGCCTGGCCCCGCTCCTGTCGATCCTCGAGAAGCTCGCCGAGAACCCGCCCAGCACCCCCGTGCACCTCATCTACGGCGTGACCCGCGAGGCCGACATCGTGGGCCTCGACCGGCTCCGCGCCTACGAGGCGAAGCTGCCGCACTTCACCTGGGACCACATCGCCTCCGAGGAGGGCACCTCCGCCCCCCACACCGGCTACGTCACCCAGATCATCGAGCCGGCCCACCTCAACGACGGCGACGTCGACATCTACCTGTGCGGCCCGCCCCCCATGGTCAACGCCGTCTCCGCGTGGCTGGACCGCGAGGGGATCGAGCCCGCCAACTTCTACTTCGAGCGCTTCGCGCCGAAGGAGACCACCGGCGGCGACGCCGAGACCGGCGCGCCGCCCTCCCCCGAGACGATCGCCGCCGAGGGGGACACCATGACCCGCTCCGAGGCGCTCTCCTCGCTGGAGACCGGCCGGCTGGAGTTCCGCAAGGAGGACAGCTTCGCCCACCTCGACGCCCGCATGGGCCTCGAGCTCGCCGTCACCGAGCTCGTGATGGGCCGGCTGACCGAGGAGCAGCTGGAGCAGTTCCGGCGCCTCGCCGAGGCCACCACGCGCTCCGTGGGCGCGGGCACCGTGCAGGACCCCGAGGAGTACGTGCGGACCAACGAGGAGTACCACGAGTACCTCTTCATGGTCTGCGACAACCCCACGCTGCTGGAGTCCTACCGCCGGCTCGACGTGCGCGAGCAGATGGCCGCGACCTTCGAGCGGGGCACGGAGATCTTCGCCCGGGTCGCCCAGGACCACCTGGACGTCGTCGAGGCCTTCGAGCGCAACGACAAGGAGCGCGCCCGCGAGGTCATCATGGCCCACGCCCGCGACGCCAAGCAGACCATGTCCACGGCGATCGACGCCAAGGAGGCCGGCCGCTGATGGGCGCACCGTACGCGGGACAGTTCCTCACCCCGGGCCGCTTCGCCGGCAGGGTGGCGGTCGTGACCGGCGCCGCGCAGGGCATCGGGCAGAAGGTGGCCGAGCGGATCGGCGCCGAGGGCGGCGCCGTCGTCCTCGTGGACCGCGCCGAGCTGGTGCACGACGTGGCGCAGGGCATCGTCCGCGCCGCCGAGGCCTCGGGCTCGGACGGTGCCGCCACGTCCGTGACCGCCGACCTCGAGACCTGGGCCGGGGCCCAGCAGGCCGTCGAGGCCGCGCTCGCGGCCCACGGCCGGGTGGACGTGCTCGTCAACAACGTGGGCGGCACCATCTGGGCCCGCCCCTACGAGGAGTACGACGAGGAGAAGATCGAGAAGGAGATCCGCCGCTCGCTCTTCCCCACCCTGTGGTCCTGCCGCGCGGTGCTCCCGGCCATGCTCGAGCAGGGCTCGGGCACGATCGTCAACGTCTCCTCGGTGGCCACCCGCGGCATGCACCGAGTGCCCTACGCCGCGGCGAAGGGCGGGGTGAACGCGCTGACCCAGTCCCTGGCCATGGAGGTCGCCGGCCGCGGGATCCGCGTGGTCGCCACCGCCCCCGGCGGCACGGAGGCCCCGCCCCGCAGGGTCAAGCGCGGGCCCGAGGCCGAGAGCGCCCAGGAGCGGGCCTGGTACCAGGTGATCGTCGACCAGACCGTGGACTCCTCGTTCGTGAAGCGCTACGGCACGCTCGACGAGCAGGCCGCGCCCATCGTGTTCCTCGCCTCCGACGAGGCCTCCTACGTCACCGGCAGCGTCCTGCCGGTCGCCGGCGGGGACCTCGGCTGAGCCGTCTCCGGGCGGACGCCCGCCGCCGTGGCCGCGCCCCCTCCACGGGTAGACTCGCGGCCATGACGGCGGGCCTGCACCACGGAGAACCCGGCGAGGAGCTCCCGCTGGTCGGGCGGGCGGCCGCGCTCGAGGAGCTCCTCGAGGTCCTGCGGACCGTGCGCAAGGGCCACGTCCGCACCGTGGTGCTCGAGGGCCCGCTGGGCTCGGGCAAGACGGCCCTGCTCGAGCTGTTCCTCGACCACTGCCGCTCCGCCGCGCGCGGCGTCCGCGTGCTCAGCGCCACCGGCGACGAGTGGGAGTCCCAGCTCGCCCTGGCCGGGTACAGCCAGCTCATGCTCGCCACGCCCCTGCGCTCCTCCCGGGGCTTCGACGGCGAGCCCGCGCCGCCCTCGGCCCCGGTCGCGGAGCTGAGCCCCGCGCAGGCCGTGAACTACGCCGCCACCCTGAGCACCCACCTCGAGAGCCTGCAGACCCGCGGCAGCGTGGTGGTCACCGTCGACGACGCCCACCGGCTGGACGAGCAGACCCTGCGGATCCTGGTGTTCGTGATGCGCCGGCTGCACGGCAAGCGGGTCATGTTCGTGCTGACCCTCGACCCGGCGCAGGCGTGGCACGTCCCGGCGGGGGTGCTGGACTTCCTCACCGGCCACCAGGTCCAGCGCCTCCCCCTCGAGCCCCTCGGGGCGGAGGAGGTCCGGGCCGCGGCCCGGCAGTTCTTCGGCCTCGACCTCGGCGCGACCGCCGCGCACCGGCTCGTCCGGCACACCGGCGGGCTCCCCCAGCAGGTGCTCGAGCTGCTGCGCGAGCTGCCCGAGGACACCTGGCACTCCTGGTTCGCGGACCTGCCGGCGAGTTCCCGGGTGCGCGCCCGCGTGCACAGCGTCCTCACCGGGGCCTCGCCCGGCCTGATCCGCACGGCCGAGGCCGTCTCCGTGCTGGGGCGCAGCGCGGGCCTGTCCGAGGTGGCCCACGTCAGCGGGGTGGACGCCCTGATGGACGCCCTCGACGAGGGCCACCGCGCCGGGCTGCTGGACCTTTCCGTGGACCAGGCCCGCTCGGTCGTGCAGTTCTTCGAGCCGGGGGCCGCGGAGGCCGTCTACGGGCTGATCGTGCCGAGCCGGCGGATCGCGCTGCACCGGCGGTCCGCGACCGTGGTGCACGAGGAGGGCGAGCGGCTCGGCCACCGCGTCTCGGCCACCCCGGGGCCCGACGAGTCGCTGGCCGTGGAGCTCGAGGCCTTCGCCGCGCGGCAGGCGATGGTGGGCGCCTGGCAGGACGTCGCCACGGCGCTGTTCTCGGCGTCCCGGCTCTCCGCGGACACGCGCGCCCGCAACGACCGTCTGCTCCGGGCCGTGGACGCCCTGGTCGGCTCGGGCGACATCGCCCAGGCCGGCATGTGGGCGGCCGCCGTGGACGCCATGCCGTCCTCCCCCCTGCGCTCGTCAGTGCTCGGCTACCTGTCCACGGTGTCCGGACAGAACCGCAGCGCGCAGACCCAGCTCGAGATGGCCTGGCGCACGAGCAACCGGCAGCGGGACCCCGCGGCCGCCGCGCAGATCGCCCAGCGCTTCGTGCTGCACGGCGTGGCCTCCTGGGACGGACCCGTCATCACCCGGTGGGCGGAGACCGCGATGTCCCTCACCGCCCCCGGCACCCCCGCCCACATCGAGTCCGAGGCGATCTACGGACTGGGCCTCTTCGCCCAGGGGCGGCTGCGGGAGGCCGAGGCCTCCTACGAGCGCGCCTTCGAGCACGCGGCGGAGAACGCCCAGAAGCAGCGCGTCCAGATGGGCGCCGGGTGGCTGGCGCTGCGCGCCGACGACGTCGAGACGGCGCTCGTCAACTTCCAGGCGGCCGCCCCCACCGAGTACCGGGGCGGGTCCCTGCGGATCTCCCTGTGGGCGGAGGCCTGGCTGGCCCGCACCCAGCTGGTGCTGGGCGACTGGGACGCCGCGGCGGCCACCGTCTCCCGCGCCTCGGTGCGCCTCGAGACCTCGCAGATGCCGCTCATCCGCCCGCTCCTGTACTGGACCGCCGCGGAGCTGTGGTCGATGCGCGGGGACTGGGACCGGGCCCGCCACTACGTCTCCCAGGCCGCCGTGCAGCCGGGCACCTACCGGGCCATGCAGGTCCCGGCCAGTCTCGCGCGGGCCCGCTTCCACGAGGCCCGCGCCGACTACGAGAGCGCGCTGGGGGTGCTGCAGCCGCTGACGGACCTCGACCCGTGGACCGACGAGCGGGTCTCCTTCTGGCCGTGGCAGGACACCTACGTCAACGCCCTCGTGATGACCGACCGGCTCGAGGACGCGGACGCGTTCCTCACCGTGTTCGAGCGCGTGCGCCGCGAGCGGCGGATCCCCTCCGACGACGCCCGCATCTCCTGGGCCCGGGGCCGGATTCTCGCCGCGCAGGGGGACCCGGACACGGCGCGGGAGCACTTCGAGGCGGCCCTGGGCCACCTGCGCGGGCTCAACCGCCCGTACCTGCGCGCCCGGATCAGCTTCGCCTTCGGGCAGAGCATGCGCCGTGCGGGCAAGCGGCGCCTGGCGTCCACCGTGCTGCGGACCGCGCGGGACCTCTACGACTCGCTGGGCGCCGCCACGTACGTGGAGCGCTGCGACCGCGAGCTGAAGGCCACCGGTCTCGACGTCGGGAACCTGCCGGACCCCTCCGACCCGGTGCTCGCCGCCGTGGGCCGCACCGCCGTGCAGCTCACCGCCCAGGAGCAGGCGGTGGCGGAGCTGGTCTCGGGCGGGGCCACCAACAAGGAGACCGCGCGGGCCCTGTTCCTCGCGGAGAAGACCGTCCAGTACCACCTGACGCGCATCTACGGGAAGCTGGGGATCCGCTCCCGCAGCGAGCTCGCCGCCCGCTACCGCTCCCCCGACTGACGGCCCCCGGACGACCGCGAGGTGGCGGACGACGGCGACAGCCGGTGGCCGGGTCGCCGTCGTCCGCCACCTCGCGGGGCGGGCCGGTGCTACTTCACGTCGGAGGGGTGCTTGGCCAGGGGCACCACGGTGATGTCCATGTAGGGGAACAGCGGCAGGTTCTGCAGGATGTCGTGCAGCTCGTCGTGGGAGTCGACGTCGAAGACCGAGTAGTTGGCGTACTCGCCCACCACGCGCCAGATCTCGGGCCACTTCCCGGAGCGCTGCAGCTCCTGCGAGTAGGCCTTCTCGGTGGCCTTGATCTCCGCGGCCTCCTCGGCGGGCATGTCGGTGGGGAGGTTGATGTCCATGTGGACCAGGTACTTCACGGTGCGTCCTTCCGTCGGGATGGGTTCTCGGGCTGAGATCTCGGGCTGGGTTCCCGGGCCGGGTCTACCGGGCCGGGTCTACCGGTCGGTGCGGTAGCGGGTGAGCTTGTCCTCGTCCACGGCGGTGCCCACCCCGGGCACGTCCGGCACGCGGATCCGGCCGTCGGCGATGACCACGGGCTCGGCGAGGAGGTCGTCGGACATGTCCAGGAAGTTGGACAGCTCCCCGGCCCGCTTCGAGGTGTGGGCCAGGGCTGCGCCGAAGACCACGGAGGCGATCGTGCCGACCTGGGTGTCGATCTGGTTGCCCACGTAGACGTCCACCCCCATGCCCTCGGCCATGCCCACGATCTTCGCGGCCTCGGTGAAGCCGGAGCGGGCGGTCTTCACCGCCAGCAGGTTCGCCCCGCCGGTGAGGATCTCCCTGGCGGCCTCCCCCAGGTTCGGGGCGGACTCGTCGGCGGCGATGGGGATCGTCGAGCGCTCCACCAGGCGGCGGCGGCCGAGCACCTCGCGGGCGTCGTCGGGCTCCTCGAGGAACTGCAGGCCCAGGTCGGCCGTGCGGCGCAGCACCTCCATGGCCTCGTTGGCGGACCAGCCGCGGTTGGCGTCCATGTAGAGCTCGGCGTCCTCGCCCAGGCCCTCGCGCAGCACGGCCGCGGCCTCGACGTCGAGGCCGATCGGGTGCCGGCCGGTCTTGAGCTTGAACGTGGTGATGCCGTAGGTCTCGCGGAACTGAAGGGCGAGGTCCAGCAGCTCCTGGGCCGGCTTGAAGCCCAGCATGTGGGAGACCCGCATGGAGTCGGTGAACCCGCCCAGCAGTCTGGTCACCGACTGCCCGAGGAACTGGCCGATGACGTCCCACAGGGCGATGTCCACGGCGCCCTTGGCGGTCTGGTTGTGGACGGTGCGGGCCAGCACGGCCTGGACCTTCTCGCGGTCGAGGACGTCCAGGCCCACCAGCTGCGGGGCGAAGAGGTCCTCGACGACAGCCACGATGGACTTCTGGGTCTCGCCGTAGGTGTAGGGCCGCGGCGGGGTGTCGGCGGTGCCCACGATCCCGTCGTCGGTGGTGATCCGCACCAGCACGTGGTCCGCCTCGTGGACGGCGCCCGAGGCGAAGTGCAGCGGGTGGACGTAGGGGATCGAGTAGGGGATCGCCTCGACGGTCGCGATCTTCATGGGCGGGCGGGCCTTTCCTGAGCGGGCGGGACGGGCGTGCCGCCGGGGGACCCGGGGGCGGCCTGGACGTCGACGACGAGGTCGATGAAGTTGTGCAGGAGCGCGGAGCGGTCCTCGCGCCGCCACGCGACGGCGAGCTCGATCTGCGGCGAGTGCTCGATGTCGCGGTAGACGACGCCCTCGAGCTGGAAGGCGCGCACCCCGGCGGGCACCACGGCCACCCCGCCGCCGGCGGCCACGAAGGACAGCAGCGTGGACGTCTCCCCCGCCACCTGGGCGATCCGCGGCTGGAAGCCGGCCTGGCGGCAGAGGTCCGCGGCGGTGCGGTAGAGCACGGAGTCGGGCGGGTAGGTGATGAACTCCTGGTCCTGCAGCTCGTGCACGGCCACGGGCAGGTCCACGGCGAGGGCGCTGAAGGAGGGCAGCGCCACCACGAGCGGCTCGCGGGCGACCACCCGGTACTCGACGTCCGCAGAGGCCACGGGCGGGCGCAGGAGGGCGGCGTCGAGGGTGTGCTCCCGCAGCCCCTCCTCCATGGCGGGGGTCAGCATCTCGCCGTGCAGCGCCAGGGACAGCCCGGGCATCTTCTCCTTCGCCCGGCGCACGACCCGCGGCATCACCCCGTAGGTGGCCGAGCCGGAGAAGCCGACCCGCAGCACGCCCGTGGCCCCCTGCCCCACCTGGTAGACGTCGGCCTTGAGAGCCTCGATCTCGTTGATGATCCGCCGCCCCCGGTCCAGGAGCACCTGGCCGGCGGCGGTGAGGTCCACCCGCCGGGTGGTCCGGTCCAGCAGCCGCACGCCGAGCTGCTCCTCGAGCTGGCGGATCTGCTGGGACAGCGGCGGCTGGGCCATGTGCAGGCGCTTGGCGGCGCGGCCGAAGTGGCGCTCCTCGGCCACGGCGATGAAGTAGTTGAGCTGCCGGATCTCCATCGTGGCACCTGGCCCTTCCGCTCGGTCGGAGGGGTCGTCGTCGACCGCCACCCGTCGTATTGATCCACAGAGTACACCCAAAATGCTCCATTAGGACATCGGTGACCCCTAATCGACTCCGCTGCCGCCGTGCACACCGGGGCCGCGCCCTGTGCCCCCGGCCCGTCGAGGTGGTGCAATGGGCCCATGCGCACCGACATCACCGCCGACCGGCACGGCTCCTTCGCCCGGGCGGTCAAGTCCCTCGTGGTCCCCCGCCCCATCGCGTGGGTCAG
This sequence comes from Kocuria sp. CPCC 205258, assembly GCF_040981005.1. Taxonomy (NCBI): domain Bacteria; kingdom Bacillati; phylum Actinomycetota; class Actinomycetes; order Micrococcales; family Micrococcaceae; genus Kocuria; species Kocuria sp. CPCC 205258. Next base: position 130,244 of record NZ_JAVKPS010000001.1, read on the forward strand.
CTCCCGCTCGGCCGCAGGCGTCGACAACCTGGCCCCGCACTCGTTCTTCACGGTCGCCTCGGAGAACCCCACCGTCGTCCAGTTCGTCTCGGTCGGCGAGAAGGACAGCCTCCGCAACATCCGGCAGACCGGGGAGTTCGTGGTCAGCTTCGCGCGCGAGGGGCTGTTCGAGCGGATCAACGCGACCAGCACCGACTACCCTCCCGAGATCAGCGAGTTCGACGCCGTGGGCCTGACCCGTGAGCCCTCGCTCACCGTGGCCGTCCCCCGCGTGGCCGAGTCCCCCGCCGCCATCGAGTGCCGGCTGCACACGGACCCCATCCCCGTGGGCAACTGCTTCCTGGTCCTCGGCGAGGTCACGCACGTGGTCGTGGACGAGGAGGACATGGACGAGCGGGGCCCGGTCGTGCGGACGCTGCGCCCGATCGCGCGGCTCGGGCGCGACGAGTGGGGCGAGCTGGGCCGGATCCGGTCGATCCGGCGGACCCCCTACCGGGACGTCGCCCCGGAGGCGGACCTGCCCTGAGCCCCCGGGCTCAGGGCCGCACGCCCGTGCGCCGCAGCTGCTCGCGGACCTCCCGGCGCTGGATCTTGCCGAGCATCGTGCGCGGGAGCTCCTCCACGGCCACGATCCGCCGGGGGACCTTGTAGCGGGCCAGGCCCGCCCAGCAGTGCTCGCGCAGGGCCGCCTCGTCGAGCTCGGCGCCCGGCACGAGGGTCACGGCGGCGACGACCACCTCGCTGCCGTTGGGGTCGGTGAGCCCCACCACCGCGGCGTCCGCCACGGCGCGGTGCCGGCGCAGCGTGTCCTCGACCTCGCTGGGGGCCACGTTGAACCCTCCGGTGATCACGACCTCCTTGAGCCGGTCGACCACCCGCAGGAACCCGTCGTCGTCGACCGTGACGATGTCGCCGGTGCGCAGCCACCCGTCCTCCGTGAGCGTCCGGGCGGTCTCGTCGGGGCGCCCCCAGTACCCCTGGAAGACCTGCGGGCCCCGCACCCAGAGCTCCCCGGGGTGGTCCCGGGGGACGTCCTCGAGGGTGTCCGGGTCGACGAGCCGGATGTCGGTGGACGGAAACGGGATCCCGATGGAGCCCGCCCGGCGGGAGTCGTTGAGCGGGTTGCAGGCCACCAGCGGGGAGCACTCGGTCAGCCCGTAGCCCTCGATCAGGATCCCCCCGGTGGCCCGCTCCCACTGCTCCACGAGCGGGACCGGCAGGCTCATGGCCCCGGAGACGGCCACCGGGATGCCGCGCAGGTCCACGCCCTGCTCCGGTGCGGCGTCGAGGAGCTTCTGGTACACCGGCGGCACCGCGGGCAGCACCGTGGGGCGGGCGCGCTTCATCGCCCCGAGGATCAGGTCCGCGCGCACGGTCGGGAAGAGCACGAGCCGCGCGCCGAGGGACATCGCGAACGTCACGCCCAGGGTCAGTCCGAAGGCGTGGAAGAGCGGCAGCACGCCGTGCACCACCTCGCGCTCGCCGGAGCCGAGCCAGTGCCGGCCCATGAGGGCGTTGGACTCGAGGTTGCGGTGCGTGAGCATCGCCCCCTTGGGCAGCCCGGTGGTGCCGGAGGTGTACTGCAGCAGCGCGAGGTCGTGCGCGGCGGGCCGCGGGTGCTCCGCGGCGATCGGGTCGGAGGCCAGCAGCTCCCGCCAGGGGATCGTGCCCGGGGCGGGGCCGGTGAGCTGCGCGCGGGAGGCGCGTGCGCCCGGCAGCGGCAGGCGCAGGGCCAGCCGCTTCGGCCGCGGCATCGCGGCGGTGATGTCCACGGACACGACCGCGTCGACCCGCAGGTCCGCGGGCAGGGAGCGCACCCGCTCGGCCGCCCGGTCCCAGACGATCGCCACGCGTGCCCCGTGGTCCTCGAACTGGTGGCGCAGCTCCTGGGCCGTGTAGAGCGGGTTGTGCTCGACGACGACGGCACCCAGGCGCAGCACCGCGTAGAACGCCACGACGTGCTGCGGGCAGTTGGGCAGGACGATCGCGACCCGGTCGCCGCGGCCCACGCCCAGCCGGCGCAGGCCCTCGGCCACGCGGTCGACCTGCCGGCCCAGGGCGGCGTAGGAGGTGGTGGCCCCGAAGAACTCGAGCGCGGTGCTCGCGCCGTGGCGGGCCACGGCGCGCTCGAGCATGTGCACCAGGGACGTCTCCGGCAGGTCCAGGTCCGCGGGGACGCCCGGGTCGTAGCTGGCGGTCCAGGGGCGGGCACGCAGGAACTCGCGGACGGTGTCGACAGGCATGGTCCCGACCCTACTCGGCGGCGGCGCCCGGCCGCCCGGCCGCGGCGACACCCCGTGCCGGACGGGACGGCTCACCGGGACCGGCCCGGGGACCGGCCGTAGACTCCGGTGCCATGACGCCCTCCTCGACTCCCGGCTCGCCCTCCCCCGACGACCCGACGCCCTGGTCGGACACCGGTCCGCACGACTCCCCGGACGCCACCCGGCCGCTGCCCCCGGTCAGCCGGTTCGCCGCCCCGGCCGGCGGCGGCTCGCCGCACGACGCCCCCGAGGGGGGCGCCGGGAGCGGCGGGACCGAGGACTGGTCCTGGTACGACGACGAGGACGACCAGCACACCCGGCCGCTGCCGGCGGTGACCGCCCAGCGCCCGGTGCCGGAGGACCCGCGGCCGCGCACGGATCCGACGCCCGCGGTCGGGGCCCCCGGCGCCGCGGCCGGCTACGGCCCCGCGCCCGGCTACGGCGCCGGATCCGACGGCCCGTTCTCCGGCGACCCGTCCTCCGGCGTCCCGGGCGACGCCGCGACCCGTCTCGCCCGGCAGCGGGAGGAGTTCGGGGGCCTCCAGCTGGTCCCCGGCTTCTTCGGCTGGCTCAGCGCCATGGCCCTGACCTGGCTGCTCCTGGCCCTGGCGGGCCTGACCGCGGCCGCGCTGGGGCTGCGCCTCGTGGACGGGGTCGGCGGCGTGGTGGACGACCTCGCCGCCGGGTCCGCGGCGGCCTGGACGGGCGCGGCCGCCCTCGGCCTGGTCGAGTTCCTCGCGTTCCTGGGCGGCGGCTACGCCGCGGGCCGGATGGCGCGGTTCTCCGGGGCCCGGCAGGGCGTGTCCGTGTGGCTGTGGTCCCTGTTCGGCCGCTCCGTGGCCACCGTCGCGGGACTGGTGTGGGCCGACACCGTCGGCCTGGCGCCCGTGGGCGTCTCGGCCCAGGCGCTGATCGGCGACCTGCTGGTCCCGGGCCTGCTCGCGGTCCTCGCCGTGCTCGCCGTCGACCTGCTCGCGGCGGTGCTCGGCGGGCTGTGGGGCGTCCGCTACCACCGCAGGGTCGATCGCTGGGGGGACGGACCGGAGGACCGGGCCCGGTAACTTTGCGTCCCGGCACCGTGTCGGGTTCGCATCCGACCACCAAAGAGGGGACAATCGGAGCACCTCGGTGAGATCCGTCACCCCCACGCGGAAATCTGCGGACCGGCCCACCGAGCAGCACCCGGAGGAAACACCCATGCCGTCCACCCTTGTCGCCGTCGTCGATGACCACGAGGTCGTCCGGGAGGGCGTCCGCCTCGTCTCCATGACCTCGCAGGCGGACGTGAAGCTCGTCGGATCGGCCTCCAGCGTCCCCGGACTCCTCGACCAGCTGGGCCGGGACCCCGAGAACCCCGCCCTCACCGCCCAGGGCGCCAAGCGGATCGAGTGCGAGGTCGTGCTCCTGGACCTGTCCCTCGACGACATGTCCCGCCCCGCCACCAACGTGGAGCTGCTGCGCGCCGCCGGCATGAAGGTGCTCATCTTCAGCATCGGCGAGAACGCCGCGCTGATCCGCGAGGCGCTGCGGGCCGGCGCGCTGGGCCTGGTGCGCAAGTCGGACCCGCTCGAGCACGCGATCGAGGAGGCCCGCAACATCGCCGAGGGCAAGCCCGTGATCACCAAGGAGCTCGCCGCCGCGATCGACGGGGACGTGGAGTTCTCCCGGGCCAGCCTCTCCCCGCGGGAGCAGGAGACCCTGCGGCTCTACGCCTCCGGCTTCGCCCAGGTCCAGGTCGCACGCCGGATGGGCATCAAGCAGAGCGCCGTCAAGACCAACATCGACCGCATCCGGGAGAAGTACGCGCGCGTCGGGCGCCCGGCGCCCACCAAGATCGACCTGCGCATCCGGGCGATCGAGGACGGCCTGGTCGAGCCCACGGCGGACATCACCACGGCGGAGAAGCATCTGTGATCCGCCCCTCGCCCCGGTGAGGGCCGCCGCTCCGTGAGCCACGCCGCGCACCGGCCCCCGCTCGCCTACCGGAAGGTCCCCGCCCGGCGGCGCCGCAGCAGCCTCCTGGTGCCGACCTCGCCGCAGGAGCTGGGGATGAACTCCTACCGCATCCACCTGCTCGCGAACATCTGCCACGGGCTGGTCGTCGTCGCGCTGTTCCTGGAGGCCCTCACCATCGTCGAGGACCAGCTGCGCGCCTTCGAGCGGTGGCACCTGGTGTTCCTGCTGGCCCTCCTGGTCAACGGCGGCGCGATGCTCCTCCAGGGCGCCAGGCGGCAGGTGCGGATGTGGCCGGTGCTCGCGGCCCCGGTGCTCGTGGCCCTCACCGTCCTGACCCTCCCGCTCGCCTGGACGGGCGCCGCTCCGCCGCAGGACCCGTGGGTGGAGCCGTTCATCCTGCTGGCGGCCGCCGCCACCGTGGTGGCGTGGAGCATCGAGCTGGCCGTCGCGTACCTGGCGTCCGTCACGGTCTTCTACGTCCTGGTCATGGTGCGCACCACGGAGTCGGCGGACGTGATGGGCGTGCTGTTCGACGCCACGAGCCGGATCGCGTTCGGCGTGGTCCTCGTGGTGCTGATCAGCCTGGTCTACAAGGGCGGGCAGAACGCGGACCAGGTGTACGCGGCCGCGATCGCGCAGGAGCTGCAGCTGAACCGCTCGCGCTCGCAGGCCGAGGAGCAGGAGCGGCTGGACCGCCTCATCCACGACAACGTCATGGCCGCCCTGCTGGACGCCGGACGGGCCCCGGGCCCCGTCCAGCGGCGCACCCGGGAGCTGGCCCAGCGGGCCCTCGAGGTCCTCGCCTTCGAGGAGCGCCGCGCCGAGGGCAAGGGCACCACCATGGTGCACACCCTGCTCGACGACCTCCTCGAGTCCCTGTCCCCGTGGCGCAACCGGGTGCGCTTCAACAGCATCACCCCCTACATCAGGCCCCCCGGCCAGCCGCGCCCGCTCATCCCCGTGGAGACGGCGCAGGCGCTCGTGCAGGCGGTCACCGAGGCGGTCTCCAACAGCGCCCGCCACGCCGGCACCGAGGTCACCTTCGTGACCATGGACGGCGGCGTGTGCCCGCCCACCCCCCTCAACCCCGAGGGCTTCTTCCTGCGCTTCCAGGTGGTGGACCGCGGCCGCGGCTTCCAGGTCCGCAGCATCGACTCCCGGCGGCTCGGGGTGCGCGTGTCCATCCTGGGCAACGTGCGCCACGTGGGCGGCGCGGTGGACGTCGACAGCGCACCGGGCCGCGGCACCCGCGTCACGATCCTCTGGCCCCGGGACGCGCAGCCGTGATCTCCCGCACCCTCTTCCATCCCCTGAGCCTGGTCGCCGCCACGGTGTTCTTCCTGATCCCCGTGGTGCTCGGGATCCTGCAGACGCCCAGCATGGACAAGCCGGACCTCATGCAGGCCGCGCTCGTGACCTACGTGGTCGCGGTGGCGCTGGTCGTCTACCCGTACGGGCAGCGCCGGCTGCCCGATCTGCCCGCGGCCCTGGGCGTGCTCCTCATGCTGGTGTCGATCCAGCGCTCCTACGACGCCCTGAACCCCCAGGCGGAGCTGTTCGGCGGGCAGTGGTTCACCCTGGGCTTCGACGGCTTCCTCGTGGTCCTGGGCATCCGGCGCCGCGCGGGGTGGGGCTGGGCCACGCTCGTCATCGCGGTCGCCGTGTCCATGACGTGGGGCGCCCGCTCCGCCCTGGGCCTCTGGGACGCGGCGCTGACGAACGCCGCGGCCGCGGCCCTGCTGCTCGCGAGCCAGCTCATCGCCCGGGAGTACGACCGGGCCTCCGCCGCGTTCGCCGAGGCCCGGGACATGGTGATCTCGGCGCGCTCCCACGACGAGGCGGAGCAGGACACGGTCAACGCCTCCGTGCAGCGCGTGCACGAGGTGCGCCGCCTCGCGGGCGGACTGCTCGAGCGGATCGCGCACGACCCCTCCCCCGTCTCCGAGTACGAGATCGAGCAGTTCCGCCTCACCGAGGCGCAGCTGCGGGACTCCATCCGGGGCCGGTCGATCGCCACCCCCTACCTGCTCGAGGTCACGCGGGCGGCGCGGGCCCGGGGCGTGCTGGTGGACATCCTGGACGAGCGCGGCAAGCCCCTGCCCACGGCGGTGCTGCGCGCGGCCACCCGCCAGGCCATGGAGGTGCTCAACGCCGCGACCTCGGGGTCGGTCACGATCCGCGCCTTCCCGGAGGGAGAGCCCGCCGCGGTGTTCATCGTCCACGACGGCAACGCCGGGGACGAGGAGCCCGTGGCCATCGAGATCGCCGACGGCACCGGTGCGGTCTCCCGGTTCTGACCGGCGCCACCGCCCGCGGTGCGGGCACCCGCACTGCACCCGGCGCCCCGGCGCCCCGGGCACCGGCGGCACCGTCCACAGGGAGCCGCGTCCCTGCGGTCCGCCGGCCCGGCGCTCCTACCGTGGTCCCATGGACACCGCCTCCGCCGGGCACGACCCGCACCCCGCCGACGACCGCTCCCGCCCCGGCACGGACGACCGCCCGCCCGACGCCCGCCGCTCCCGCGGCGCCCACGACCGCCCCGGCGACCGCCCGCCCGGCACCGCCCTCCGGGGCGGCGCCGACCGCTCCCCCGACGACGCCTTCCGCGCCGTGCTCTGCGGGGACGGCCTGCGCCGCTGCCCCTGGGCGCCCACGGGCCCGGCCGCCCTCGAGGAGCACGACCGGCGCTGGGGCGCACGGCCCGCGGACTCCTCCGGCTGGTTCGAGGCCCTCGGCCTGGAGATCTTCCAGGCGGGCCTGGCCCGCTGGAGCATCGCCCAGCGGCGGGAGGGCCTGCGCCGGGCGCTGCGGGACTTCGTCCCCGAGGAGATCGCCCGGATGACCGAGGACGACGTCGACGAGCTGCTCCTGGATCCCGCGGTCATCCGCAACCGGGTCAAGATCGAGGCCGTGGTGCACAACGCGCGCGCCTGCCGCGGACTCGGTCCCGAGGACTGGGCGGAGCACGTCCGGGACCTCCACCCGGCCGCCGCCGAGCCGCCCCTGACCGTCCTGGAGGAGTCCAGCCGCTCCCCCGAGGGGGACCGGCTGGCCGCCCGGCTCAAGGAGCAGGGACTCGTGTTCGTGGGGCGCACCACCGCGCACCGGTTCCTGCTCCGCACCGGGGTGCTCCCCGGGCACCTGGCCGGGTGCTTCAGGGACGGGACTGGAACCGGAGGATCCGGGTGAGGGCCTCCTCCACCCGGTCGGGCCCCGCGGCGAAGGACAGCCGCACCGCGCGGTGGCCGCGCGCGGCGTCGAAGTCCAGGCCCGGGACGACCGCGACGGCCTCCGCCTCCAGCAGCCGCCGGCACCACTCCAGGGAGCTGCCGTGCCGCTCGAGCTGCTCCCCGAGGTCGGCGTAGAGGTAGAACGCCCCGTCCGCCGGCGCGACCTCCCCCCACCGGAGCGCCGGGAGCGCGTCCAGGAGCAGGCTCCGGGAGCGCGCGAACTGCTCGACCGCCCGGTCCGCCTCGGCGTAGGCGTCCGGGGTGAAGGCCTCCACGGCGGCGTGCTGCGCGGCGGCGGGCGGGCAGAGGCTCAGGTTGCCGGCCAGCGCGTCGACCGCGGCCGCGAGGTCCCGGGGCAGCAGGGCCCACCCCAGCCGCCACCCCGTCATCCCCCAGTACTTGGAGAAGGAGGAGATCACCACGGCGTCGCGGTCGTGCTCCCACGCGCTGGTGCCCCGGTACGGCCCGCCGTCGCGGGGCGCGCCGCCCTCCGGGGCGGTGTGCACGATCCCGTGGTAGATCTCGTCGCTGATCAGGCGCGTCCCGTGCTCGGCGCACCACCGGGCCAGCGCCGCCAGCTCCCCGGGCTCCAGCACGGTGCCGGTCGGGTTCGCCGGGCCCGCCACCACCAGTCCCTGCAGGGGCCCGTGCTCGGCGACCGCGGCGTCGAGCATCCCGGGCGTGGGCTGGAAGCGGGTCGCCGCCCCGCAGTCGAGCTCGACCACCTCGGCGCCCAGGGCGGCCAGGGTGTTGCGGTAGGCGGGATAGCCCGGCCGGCACACCGCCACCCGGTCCCCCGCGTCGAACGCCGCCAGGAAGGTGAGCACGAGCGCCCCGGAGGCCCCCGTGGTGATCGCGACGTCCTCGGGACGGACGTCGAGCCCGTACCACCGGGCGTAGTGGCCGGCCACCGCCCGGCGCAGCGGCTCGATCCCGAGGGCGGGGGTGTAGCCCAGCCCCTCGTTGCGGGCGTGCACCCGGGCGGCCGCCCGCGCGACGGGACCCGGGGCGCCGCCGGAGGGCTCCCCCGCGCAGAGGGAGACGACGTCCCGGCCGGCGGCGCGCAGGCGCTCGACGTCGGCAAGGATCTCCATCACCCGGAACGGCGGCACCGCCGAGCGTGCGGAGGGACGGGGCGGCAGGTGCGCAGGCATGCGCCCAGCCTACGGCCGCCGCGGTCCGGCGCGATCCCGGCCATGCCCCGTCATGCGCACATCGGGGGACAGACTTTTGTCCAGGCCTCCGCAATACTGGACCCAGTCCTGGACGTCAGGAGGCCGCACTGAGGCGGTCCTCCGGTCGTGAGGGACAGGTCTCCGGCAGCAGTGCCGGGGGCCGACGGGCAGGTTGCCACCGCGGCCGGCGTCGCACGAGTGATCCATCGTGAATGAGATGTGTGATTGTGTCTGGGGGGATTTCAATCACGGGTCCACAGGAGATGGGGCGCCGGGCACGGGACGCAACCGCCCAGTTCCACGTCGGTGCGGCGTCGGGCCACGGCCCGGCGGGGAGAGCCGTGAGACGTGGCGGCACGCGCGTCGACGACGCAGCACACGGCCCCGCACCGATCGGTGCGGGGCCGTTGCCCTGCCGCTCGTGCCGCGGATCGCACGGGCCGGGGCTCACTCCAGCAGCAGCGCCGGCTCCTCGAGGATCCGGGCCACGTCCGCGGTGAAGCGGGCCGCGAGGTCCCCGTCGACCACGCGGTGGTCGAAGGACCCGCCCAGCGTGGTGACCCAGCGGGGCACCACGGCGCCGTCCACGACCCACGGCTTCTGCTTGATGCTCCCGAACGCGATGATCGCCACCTCGCCGGGATTGATGATCGGCGTGCCGGTGTCGAGGCCCAGGGCCCCGATGTTGGTCACGGTCAGGGTGCCGCCCTGCATGTCGGCCGGCTGCGTGCGCCCCGCCCTGGCGGTCCGCGAGAGCTCGTCGAGGGCCACGGCCAGCTCGCGCAGCGAGAGGTCCTGGGCGTCCTTGACGTTCGGGACCATGAGCCCGCGCGGCGTGGCCGCCGCGATGCCCAGGTTGACGAAGTGCTTCACGAGGATCTCCTCGTCCGTCCACGTCGCGTTGACCATCGGGTTGCGGGCCGCGGCCCACACGACGGCCTTCGCGAGCACCAGCAGGGGCGTGACCTTGACGCCCTCGTAGTCCGGGGCGGCCTTGAGCCGCCGGACGAACTCCATGGTGCGCGTGGCGTCGACCTCCACGAAGACCGAGGCGTGCGGGGCGCTGAAGGCGCTGCGCACCATGTTCTGCGCCGTGGCCTTCCGCACGCCCTTGACGGGGATCCGCTCGATCCGCTCCTCCGGGGCCGCGGGGCGGCGCCGGTCCACGGCCTCGCCGAGCCGCGCCACGTGGGCGAGCAGGTCCTGCTTGGTGATCTGTCCGGCGGCGCCCGTGGCGGGGACGTCGGCGAGGTCGACGCCCAGGTCCCGTGCGGCCTTCCGGACGGGAGGCTTCGCCAGCGCGGGGCGGCGCGGGACGACCTCGACGGCCGGGGGCACGTCGCCGCGGCCGGGCCGGCGCCAGACGCCGCTGTCCTCGGCCAGCCGGGCGGCGCGCCCGGCGATGCCCTGGGCCGCCGTGCCGATCCCCCCGCCGAGCCCGGCCCCCAGCGGGCCCCGGGACAGCTTCTCCGTCCAGCCCGCGGGCCGGGCCGGCTCCGGCTCGGCCTCCGGCGCCGTCGGCGGGGCCGCCCGGCGGCGCCGGCGCACGGGGTCGGCCTTGGGCCCGGAGCCGACGAGCGGCCGGTCCGCACCGGGCTCCCCGCCCTCCCCCAGGATCCCGGGGACGCCGGAGGCCGGGGCGGGCTCCGCCGACTCGCCCGGGGAGCCCACGGCGATGATGGGGGTGCCGACCTCGACCGTGCTGCCCTCGGCGGCCAGCAGGTCCAGGACGGTGCCGGCGTACGGGGACGGAAGCTCGACCACGGACTTCGCGGTCTCGATCTCGACGAGCACCTGGTTGACCGTGACGGTCTCCCCCGGTGCGACCTTCCACGCGAGGATCTCCGCCTCGGTCAGGCCCTCGCCGACGTCGGGCAGGTTGAAGATCTGGGGCATGTCAGTACTTCCTCTCTCGCGCGCGGCCCCCGGGCCGGCGGCGGTGCCGCCGGCCCGGGGGCCGGCGACCGGGTCGGCGGGGTCAGTAGGCGAAGGACCGGTCCAGGGCCTCGAGGATGCGGTCGAGGTCCGGCACGTACTGGTCCTCGACCGCGGCCACCGGGTACGGCAGGTGGTAGGCGCCCACCCGCAGCACCGGTGCCTCCAGGGAGTAGAACGCCCGCTCGGTGAGGCGGGCGGCGATCTCCCCGCCGAGGCCGCCGAAGGTCGGGGCCTCGTGGGCGACGACGAGGCGGCCGGTCCGGCGCACGGAGTCCTCGAGGGTGTCGAAGTCGATCGGCGACAGCGAGCGCAGGTCGATCACCTCGACGCTGCGCCCGTCCTCCTCCGCCGCCTGCGCCGCGGCGAGCGCGACCGGTACGAGGGGGCCCCAGGCCACCACGGTGGCGTCCTCGCCGTGGCGGACGACCTGCGCGGAGAACGGGTCGGCGGTCGGGCGCTCGACGTCCACCGCGCCCTTGAGCCAGTACCGCCGCTTGGGCTCGAAGACGATGACGGGGTCCTCGCACGCGATGGCCTGCTGGGTCATCCAGTAGGCGTCCTGGGCGTTGGACGGCGTGACGATGCGCAGCCCCGCCGTGTGCGCGAACAGCGCCTCGGGGGACTCCGAGTGGTGCTCCACGGAGCCGATGACCCCGCCGTACGGGATGCGGATCGTCACGGGGACGGTGACGTCCCCGTTGGTGCGGTTGCGCATCTTGGCCAGCTGCGTGGTGATCTGGTTGAACGCCGGGAAGGAGAAGCCGTCGAACTGGATCTCGCACACGGGCCGGTAGCCGCGCAGGGCGAGCCCGATGGCGGTGCCCACGATCCCGGCCTCCCCCAGCGGGGTGTCCATCACCCGGTGGGCGCCGAAGTCCGCCTTGAGCCCCTCGGTGACGCGGTAGACGCCGCCGAGGGAGCCGATGTCCTCGCCCATGAGCAGCACCCGGGGGTTCTCCTCCATGGCCCGGCGCAGGCCCGCGTTGACCGCCTTCGCGATCGTCAGGTCCGGTGCGGTGCTCATGCGAGGTCCTCCTGGGTGCCGGCGGTCTGCGGGTCGGGGGCCCCGGCCACGGGGTCGGCCGCCACGGTCAGTCCCGCGGCCTGCGTGCCCCGGTCCGGTCCGGCGGTGCCCGGCCCGGCGTCGTCGTCGGTGTCGGTGTCGGTGTCGGCGAAGCCCGCCTGGTAGGCCGCGTACCAGGCGCGCTCCTCCTCCACGAGGGCGTGCGGCTCGGCGTAGGGCCGGTCGAAGAAGTCCTCGAACGCGGGCGGGTCCATGGCCAGCACGAGGGCGCGGGCCTGGTCGGCGAACGCCTGGGCGTCGGCCGCGACGTCGGCGAAGAAGTCGTCGCCGGTGCCGTGGGCCTCGCGCAGGTGCGCCTCGAGACGGAGCAGCGGGTCGAGCTCGCTCCAGTGCTGCTCGTCCTCCCGCAGGCGGTACTTGGTGGGGTCGTCCGCGGTGGTGTGGGCCCCGAGCCGGTAGGTCTCGGCCTCCACGAGCACCGGGCCCTGGCCGGCGCGGGCCTTCTCGAGCGCGTACCGCGAGGCCGCCAGCACCGCGAGCACGTCGTTGCCGTCCACGCGGATCCCCTCGAAGCCGTACCCCGCGGCGCGCTCGGCCAGGGGCACGCGGGACTGGGTGCGGAACGGCACCGAGATGGCCCACTGGTTGTTCTGCACGAAGAAGACCACCGGGGCGTCGTAGGACGCGGCGAAGACCATGCCCTCGTGGACCTCGCCCTGGGTGGAGGTGCCGTCCCCGAAGTAGACGACCGCGGCCGCCGGCTCGGCCTCCCGGCCCTCCGCCTCGGCCGTCCGCCGATCCAGGTCGATGCCCATGGCGTAGCCCACGGCGTGCGGGACCTGGCAGCCGAGCACGATGGAGTAGACGTTCATGTGGTGCCGGCTGGGCCGCCAGCCCCCGGCGCTGTGCCCGCGGAACACGGTGAGCAGCTCGGCGGGCTCGACGCCCCGCTCGATGGCCACGGCGTGCTCCCGGTAGGTCGGGAACACGTGGTCGGCCGGGCGCAGCGCACGGGCGGAGCCCACCTGGGCTGCTTCCTGCCCGCGCATCGGCGCCCACAGCACCAGCTGCCCCTGCCGCTGGAGGTTGGTCGCCTCCTCGTCGAAGCGGCGGGCCAGCGCCATCGAGCGGTACAGCCCGCGCAGCTGCTCGGCGTCGACGTCGCGCACGTACGGGGACAGGACCGGGTCCTCGCTCAGCCGGCCGTCCCGGTCGAGGAGCCGCACCAGGCGCGTGCGCACCTCCGGCGTCGGCACGGTGCGGGCCGGCACGGGGGCGGCCGGGGACGATGGGGCGGCATCCATGGGCAGGACGTCCTTTCGGGTTGCTCGGGAGGGAGCCGGGCCGGCGCGGCCGCGGATCAGAGCACGGGCGGGTGGGGGAACTGCGCGCACAGCTCCAGGAACCGGGTGTTGGCCTCCGGCTCCCCGATGGTCACGCGCACGCCCTCGTCGCCGAAGCGGCGCACGGACAGGGCGTGGGCGTCGCACAGCTCGGCGAAGCCCCCGCTGTGCTCGCCCAGGTTCAGCCACACGAAGTTGGCCTGCGTCTGCGGGTACGGCCAGCCGAGCCCGTCGAGCCCGGCGAGGACCCGCTCCCGCTCGTCGACGACCCGCTGGACGCGCTCGGCCACCTGGTCGTAGTGGCGCACGGACGCGATCGCCGCGCGCTGGGCGAGGTCGGTCACGGAGAACGCGGGGGACGCCTGGCGCAGGTACTGGGTGATCTCCTGGCGGGCCACGGAGTAGCCGATCCGGAGCCCGGCCAGACCGTGGGCCTTGGAGAACGTCCGCAGCACGACGACGTTGGGGTGCCGGCGGTACAGGTCGACGCCGTCGACGAGGTCGTCGCGGCGCTGGAACTCCTGGTACGCCTCGTCGATCACCACGACCACGTCGCGCGGCACGGCGGCGAGGAACTCCTCGACCTGCGCGGTGGTGAGGCTGGGGCCCGTCGGGTTGTTCGGCGTGCACAGCAGCACGACCTTCGTCCGGGCGGTGACCGCGGCGGCCATGGCCTCGAGGTCGTGGGAGCCGTCCCGGCGGTTCGGGACCGGGACGCCCAGCCCGCCGGAGAGCCCGATGCTGATCGGGTAGGCCTCGAAGGAGCGCCAGGCGTGCACCACCTCGTCCGGGGTGCCGTCCTCGTCGGCGCCCACGAAGGCGCCGAGCAGCTGGTTGAGCGCGCCGAGGCTGCCGGCGCCGGTGACGATGTCCTCGGCGGGAACGCCGAGGAACTCGCCGAGCACCTCCCGCAGCTCCGCGGAGGTCGTCTCGGGGTAGCGGTGCACCGCGTCCCAGCCGGCGAGGACCTCCTTGACGGCGGGCACGGGCCCGAACGGGTTCTCGTTGGAGGACAGCTTGTAGGACACGAGCCCGTCCACCACGACCGGAGGCTTGCCGGCCGCGTAGCGGGGAAGTCGGGACAGAGCCGGGCGCGGCCGGACCGCCGGGGTGGTGGCGGTGGCCGGGCCCGAGGCCGGGGCGGTGCCGGCCAGGGTGCGGGTAGCGTCGCTGGTACTCATGGAGGTCATGCTATCCCCGCGCCCCCGCGGTTCCCCCGGTCGATGACGCCCCTCCGGACGACCCGCTGCTTTTCGGGGCGAAAGCTACAACCGGGTTCCGCGAAAGTTGGCGGCGGACGACAATTCGTCCGCCCGGGAGCGCGCGGGGGCCGTGGAAGAATGTGCCCATGCCCAACACCGATCGCATCCTGTCCTCAGGGCGCGCGGCGCTCGCCGCCGCCGTCCCGCCCGTCGCGCTGGGGCCCCTCGACGGCCGCTACCAGCCCGTGGTCGCGCCCCTGGTCGACCACCTCTCCGAGGCCGCCCTCAACCGCAACCGCGTGCACGTGGAGGTCGAGTGGTTCGTGCACCTCGCCGAGCGGTCGGTGCTGCCGGGGCTGGCGCCCCTGACCGAGGAGCAGACCGCGGGGCTGCGCCGGATCGTCACGGACTTCGACACGGACTCGGTCGCGGAGCTCGCGGAGATCGAGGCCGTGACGGTCCACGACGTCAAGGCCGTGGAGTACTACATCGGCCGCCGGCTGCCCGCCCTGGGACTGGAGCACCTGGTCCCCCTCGTGCACTTCGGCTGCACCTCCGAGGACATCAACAACCTGGCGTGGGCCCTGGGGGTCAAGGACGCCACGACCGACGTGTGGCTGCCCGCGGCCCGGGCGCTCGTGGCCGACGTCGCGGCGCTGGCCGGGTCCGCGGCGGAGACCCCCATGCTCTCCCGCACCCACGGCCAGCCGGCCACGCCCACCACGCTGGGCAAGGAGATGGCGGTGGTCGCCCACCGCCTGGGCCGCCAGCTGTCCCGGATCGAGCGCACCGAGTACCTGGGGAAGATCAACGGCGCCACGGGCACCTACGCCGCCCACTACGCGTCCGTCCCGGACGCGGACTGGACGGAGGTCTCGCGCGAGTTCGTGGAGGGTCTGGGCCTGTCCTGGAACCCGCTGACCACCCAGATCGAGTCCCACGACTGGCAGGCCGAGCTCTACGCCGACCTCGCCCGGTTCAACCGGATCCTGCACAACTTCTGCACCGACGTGTGGTCCTACATCTCGATCGGCTACTTCCAGCAGATCCCGGTGGAGGGCGCCACCGGCTCCTCCACCATGCCGCACAAGGTCAACCCCATCCGCTTCGAGAACGCCGAGGCGAACCTCGAGCTCTCCAACGCCCTGCTGGACGCCCTCGGCGCCACGCTCGTGACGTCCCGGTGGCAGCGCGACCTCACCGACTCCTCGTCCCAGCGCAACATCGGCGTGGCCTTCGGGCACTCCCTGCTCGCGGTCTCCAACGTGAGCAAGGGCCTGGCCCGCCTCGACGTGGCGGAGGCGGTCCTGGCCGCCGATCTCGACGCGAACTGGGAGGTCCTCGCGGAGGCGGTCCAGATGGTCATGCGCGCCGAGGCGATCGCCGGCGTCGAGGGCATGGACAACCCCTACGAGCGCCTCAAGGACCTGACCCGCGGCCGCCGGGTGGACGCCGCCCGGCTCCAGGAGTTCGTGGCGGGCCTGGGCCTGTCCCCGGCCGCGGAGCGGCGGCTGTCCGGGCTGACCCCGGCCACCTACACGGGCATCGCGGCGGACCTCGTGCGCTTCCTGTGAGCCCGCGCCCCGCGTGACGACGGGGTGCCCGGGCACGGGGCGCCGGGACGCGCCCGGGCCCGGGCACCCCGTGCCGCGCGGATCGGCTCGTGCGGACCGGCCCGTTCGGATCAGCCCGTGCGGACCGGCCCGTTCGGATCAGTCCGTGCGGATCAGACGGACGGGAGGTCGTGCAGGTTGTTGCACACGGTGTCCTCCGGGGCGGCCCACAGCCGCTTCTCGCACCCGGCGGACACCACGCGGACCCGCAGCTGTCCCGACGACCCCGGGACGTAGTAGAGGTGGACCTCGCTCTCGATGTCCCGGATGATCCGGGTGGTCGACCGCGGGGACCACACCTCCGCGGGATTGCACAGGGCGACGATGTTCCCGAGGGGGTCCGTGCGGACGCCCGTGACGGGTCGCTGGTCGGTCATCGGTAGAACTCCTGAGCTCGTGCCCCGGCCGGCACCGCCGGTCCGGGGATCAGTCGTATACCACGGTGCGGTCCTGTGCACCACCCTCCACCGGGGTCGTGTGCCGGCCGCCTGGGTTTTCGTTTGCTTTTGACGCACTCCGGGCGTTCGCTTTTGACTCACGGGGCGTTGCCCGGGATCATCGGTGCCTGAACCCTCTCTCGCGGCGGACCTGGATCCTGGTCCGCGGGACCGGAGAGGACGGTGCTCGGACCACGGCCTTCGGGGGAAGGCAGGCTCCGGGCGCACCGGGGACAGTGATCATGACAGTGGGGGATCATGACAATGGATGGGGAACACTCGATCAGGCTGCGGCTTCTCGGCAACGTCGAGGTCGAGCTCGACGGCACCGTGCTGGCCCTGGGCCACCGGCAGCAGCGCCTGCTGGCCGCGCTCGCCGTCCTCGGTCCCAAGCCGCGCCGGTTCCTCGGCGAGCTGCTGTGGCCCGACCGGACCGCGGAGCGCGCGATGGGCAGCCTGCGCACCACCGTCTTCAACATCTCGCGCCAGGTGCCCGGAGCCGTCGGGGCCCGCGGCAACAACATCGCCCTGGCCGAAACGGTCACCGTGGACCTGCACGAGCTGCACGCGTCCCTGGACCGGGCGGCCACCGCCACGGTGCCCGTGACGGAGGACCCCTGGTTCCTGTCCCCCGACGGCGCCCAGCTGCTGCCCGGCTGGTACGACGGCTGGGTGATGGCCGAGCAGGACCGGCTGCGGACCCTGTACGTCAACGCCGTGGAGCACCTCGCCCGGCTCTCCCTGGAGCACCGCGACTTCTACCGGGCCCACGTGCTCGCCGACAACGTCCGGGCCCTCGACCCGCTGCGGGAGAGCGCGGTCCGCGTGTCGATCGAGGCGGACCTGGGTCTCGGCAACAACGCCCCGGCCCTGCAGACGTTCCGCAGCTTCTGCAGCACGATGGCCGACGAGCTCGGAGCGCCGCCCTCCCCCCAGATCACCCAACTGATGGGCCACATGCGCAGCGCCTGACGCGCTCCCGCCCGGGGCCGTCCCGGCCGGTGCGTGCCCGGCGGCGGGGCAACGACGTCCCCGCGACCCGCGGCCGGGTCGCGGGGACGTCCACCGGGCGTTCATGGCCGGGTCATCGTCCCGAGGTCAGGGCGGCCGTGGCCGACCGCACCGGGATGCCGCGCCAGGCGGTGTGGGGCAGCAGCTGCTCGCCCTTCATCACCAGCGACAGCGCGTCCACCGAGGCACCCGCGCCGACCGTCGTGTCGTAGAGCACGATCGAGCGCGCACCGACGGAGGCCCCAGGCAGGATCTCCACGTGGGACATCTTCATCACACGGTCCTCGAAGAGGTGCGTCTGCAGCGACACGTCCGTCGAGACGGCGGCGTCGTCGCCGATGTGGACGAGGTCGAACTCGGTCAGGTAGGTGGTGCCGATGTACGTCCGCCGGCCGATCTGCGCGCCGAACAGGCGCAGGACCGGGCCGATCAGGGGCGTGCCCACGAGACCGCCGATGAGGGCGGGGACCGCCGCGGACTCGTACACGCCGGTGACGAACTCGCTGCGCCGGACGAAGTTGTCCCACAGCGGCTCGACGCGCTGGCGGTACCGGCCCACGATCGCCCACTTCAGGACGACGACGGCGAGGACCACGGTCAGGCCGGTGGCCAGCGCGACGAGGGGCAGCACGGCCACGAAGCCGAGCAGCGTCAGCTCGGGCACCAGGGCGACCGACGAGAGCAGGCCCAGGTAGCCGATCAGCCCGATCAGCGCCGGCGGGACCGTGATGCGCAGCGCCTCGATGACGAGGCGGGCCGCCACCTTGCCGCGCGAGGGCCGGAAGGTGAGGCTCTCGTCGTAGTTGCCGCTGTCCTGCCGGCGGGGCAGGAACATGGCGGGCGAGCCCAGCCAGGACGTGCCGTCCGGCACGTCGGCCGGGGGCACCGAGGCGACGCCCACCAGGGAGCCCTCGCCCATCCGGGTGCCCGAGGGCACGAACGCGGCGTTGCCCACGAACGAGCGGTCGCCCACCACGGTGCGCTCCATGTACAGGTGACCGTGGTGGTAGACGGCGCTGCCCACGCTGGCCATGTCCGCGACGAAGCTCCCCTCGCCGAGGGTGAGGAGGTCCGGGTCGATGTGGCCGACCGTGGAGACCTCGGAGCGGGGGCCGACCTTGGCGCCCAGGGCGCGCAGCCAGGGGACCGTGTACATCGTGGCGTACAGGGCGTTGGTGCTCTCCAGGCTGGTGGAGAGCAGCTGGTCCGCCATCCACTTGCGCACGCCGAGCCCGCTGCGCACGGGGTGGATGCCGGTGGGCGTGCGGCGCAGGACGATCTTCCGGCCGCCCGCGACCACGGCGCAGACCGTGAGCACGTAGACGACGCCGACCGCCGGGGTGAGGGCGAGCCCCACGGGGAGGCCGAACTCCAGGGCCGCGGCCCAGATCATCAGGAAGGACGGGAGCACCAGGACGAAGGGCATCAGCTCGAGGACCAGCCAGCCCAGGAGCAGGCCGGCCGCCAGCGGGGCGGGCCAGCGGCCGCTGGGCAGCGGGCGCCGCTCCATCCGCTCGAGCAGCTCGTCGTCCCCGTCACCGGGCCGGGCCGGGGAGCCCAGCCAGTGCTCGCCGGCGGGGATCGTCTGGTTGCGGGAGGCCAGGGACTGCTCGGCCAGGCGGGCACCGTCCTCGATCCGGGTGCCCGGCTGCAGGAGGGCGTTGGCCCCCACGAACGCGTCGTCGCCGATGTGCACCGGCGCGATGGTCACCCACCCCTCCTCGACCTGGGCGGTCTGCACGGAGGAGTTGTAGCCGATGCTGGCGCGGGCGCCGACGGTGACGAGCGAGGGCAGGCCGATGGCGGCGGTGCCCACGTGGGCGTCCGGACCGATCCTGGCGCCCAGCAGGCGCAGGTAGACGGCGGCCATCGGGGTGCCGGTCAGGAGGTTGAGCGGCGAGAGCCGGGTCAGCCCGTCGATGCACCAGAGCAGGTAGTACTGCCGGCCCCAGAGGGCGTGGTGCCCCGGTCTGACAAAGCGTCCCAGCACGCGGGAGCCGAGGAACGGCAGGAGGACGCGGGCGAGCACGGAGACCAGGACGCCCACCAGGAGCATGTCCCACATCAGGGCGTAGCTGAACTGACCGCCGTAGGAGTACAGGACCGCGGCGAGCGGGGAGCCGACGAGCATGGCCGCCAGGACCATCGTCGTCACCTGCGCGAGGCCGCACAGCGCCACGCGGCCGCTGGTGTGGTGCAGCGGCGCGGGGCGGTCGTCCGGGGCGGCCGCGGCGGGGACGTACGCCGGGGCGGCGTCCAGGTGGCGCGCCAGGTCCCGGACGGTCGGGTAGGTGTAGATGTCCGCGATGGAGATGTCCTGGTCCGGGTGCGCGCGGCGCAGCTCGGACGTGGCGGTCGCGGCGAGCAGCGAGTGCCCGCCGAGCTCCATGAAGAAGTCCGCCTCCACGGAGAGCTGGTCCTCGGGGATGCGGAAGACCTTCGACCACACCTCCGTGATCCCCCACTCGGCGTCCGTCGCCGGCGGGACCAGCCCCATCGTGGTCACGAAGCGGGGCGTGCTGGGGTCCGGCAGGTTCTTCCGGTCCACCTTGCCGCTGACCATCATCGGCATCGCGGGCAGGATCTCGTAGAAGGACGGCACCATGTACGGCGGCAGCGCCGCGACCACGGAGTCGTGGAGCAGCTCGAAGAGGGCGCGCTCGTCGCGCACCGGGGCGCGCAGGGTGAGGAACGCCGCGACGTCGTCGCCGCCGGAGGTGAGCTTCACGGCGGCGTCCGCCACCGCGTCCTCCCGGCGGAGCACGTTCTCGATCTCCTGCAGGTCCGCGCGGTGACCGCGGATCTTCACCTCGCTGTCGGCGCGGCCGAGGTACTCGATCTCGCCGTCGGGCATGAACCGGCCCAGGTCGCCGGTGCGGTAGATCCGTCCGGCCCGGGGTCCGTCCGGGTGGGGGCGGAAGCGCTCCTCGGTGACGTGCGGCAGGTTGACGTAGCCGCGGGCCACGCCGGGGCCGGCGATGCAGATCTCGCCGGGCTCGCCGTCGGCGACCTCGTTCATCTCCTCGTCGAGGATCCGCACCTCGTAGGTGGGCAGGGGCTTGCCGATGGTCACGGGCCGCCCGGGGGCGAGCTCGCCCCACGTGGCGGTCACGGTGCCCTCGGTGGGGCCGTAGGTGTTGAGCATCCGGCGCTCGGGGGTGGACCACCGCTCCACGAGGTCGGCGGGGCAGGCCTCGCCGCCCACCAGGATGCTGCGGATGCGGGGCAGGTCGTGCTCCAGGGTGGCCAGGACGGTCGGCACGCAGTAGAGCACGGAGATCTCCATGCGCTGCAGGAACTCGGCGAGCCCCTGTCCCAGGCGGGCGTCGTCGGTGGGGCCGGCGACCAGGGAGGCGCCCACGGCCCAGGTCGGCCAGATCTCCTCGATGGAGAAGTCGAACGCGATGGTCATGCCCTGGTAGACGCGGTCCTCGGCGCGGACGTCGTAGACCTCGGGCACGATCTCGATGAAGTTGCAGATGCTCGAGTGCGCGACCTCGACGCCCTTGGGGCGGCCGGTCGAGCCCGAGGTGTAGATGATGTAGCACGTGGGGTCGCCCTCGTGGCGGACGACCGGGCGGTGCGCGGGCGCCTCCTCGAGCCGCTCGCCGATCCGGCCGACGTCGACGACGTCGGCGGGCGCGTCCTCGACCAGGGCCACGAACTCGGCGGAGGTCAGCATGAGGGACAGGTCGGAGTCCTCGGCGATGAACTGCACGCGGTCCGCGGGCAGGTTCGGGTCGATCGGGACGAAGGTGGCGCCCGTCTTGAGGATCGCCAGGAGGGACGCGTAGAGCATCGTGGAGCGCTGGAGCAGGATCCCGACGCGGTCGCCCGCGCTCAGGCCGTAGCCGGTGATCAGGTGGGCCAGGCGGTTGGCGAGCTCGTCGAGCTCCGCGTAGGTGTAGGCCCGGCCGTCGGCGTGCAGCGCCTGGGCGTCGGGGGTCAGGTCGCAGCTGCGCTCGAAGAAGTGGTGCAGCCGGGTGGGCTTGGTCTCCGTGCTCCGGACGCCCCGGGTCGAGGGCTCCGTCCACGGAGCTGCTCCGGCGGGGCCTCCCTTCGCGGCGGCCTCGTCCCACAGCACTCGCTCTGCCGCCGCAGTCTCCTCGCGGCGGTGAGAGCGATGTGGCACTGAGGTCATGTCCAACTCCTTTCGATGCACGTAACACCGGTGTTACCGGCACGTCCGTTCTACGGAGCGGGGTGTTATGGCCTCCTCACGGATCCGTCACGGCGGCGTTATTCCTCCGTTATCGATGCGTTCGTCGGTGGAGCTGCCAGGGGCGATGCCGACCGCCCGATGGGTTTCCAGTGGTAAAGATCACAGCTCGCATCTCGCTCTGCGAGACGTTTTCGACTGCAATCGTGCGGTTCCCGGGCCGGGGGTCGACGGTCGGGGACGCTCCCCCGGGGCGCGCCGGGCGCCGGGAGCTGGGTGGCCGGTCGCCCGTCCCGGCCACAGCTCCGGGGACAGGAGAATTCCCCGTGTTACCTTTCGTGAACGAGCGTCGGGCCGTCCCGGCACGCACGAGGCCCCCGCACGGGAACAGGACCGTCTCGTCCCTGTTCCCGTGCGGGGGCCTCGTGCTGCGCCGCGCCCCGGGTGCCGCTCAGCCGGCCGGGGAGCCCCGGTCCTCGTCGTCGCCGGAGGGCGTCGCCGCGGCGCCGTCCGGCCGGGCCGCCCAGGTGAGGTAGCCGCCGTCGAGGTTGACGACGTCCCGTCCGTGCTGCGCCAGGACCCGGGCCGCGAGGTAGCCGCGCAGGCCGGCCTGGCAGTGCACCACGAGCTCGCCCTCCGGCAGCTCGTCGAGGCGGTCCCGCAGCTGGTCCAGCTCGATGTTGATCCCGCCGGGGATCGGCATCGCCGTGTGCTCGCCCGGGGTGCGGACGTCCAGCAGGGTGGCGCCGGAGGCGAGGCGGTCGTCGAGCTCGTGCCACTGGACGGTCTCGACGAGCCCGTCCCGGTGGTTGCGGTCGATGTAGCCGAGCATGTTCACGGGGTCCTTGGCGGAGCCGTAGAGCGGGGAGTAGGCCAGCGCGAGCTCGGCGAGGTCGGCGGCCGCGATGCCGCCGGTGATGGCCGTGGCGAGGACGTCGATGCGCTTGTCCACGCCCGCCCCGCCCACGCCCTGGGCGCCGAGGATCGCGTCGTCCTCCGGGTCCACGAGCAGCTTGAGGGTCATCCCCTCCGCCCCGGGGTAGTAGCCGGCGTGGTTCGCGGGGTGCGTGTGGATCGCGCGGTAGGACCGGCCCGCGGCGCGCAGCCGCTTCTCGTTCCAGCCCGTGGCCGCGGCCGTGAGGCCGAAGACGCCGACCACGGAGGTGCCCAGCACCGGCCGGTCGGAGACGTCCATGCCGGCGATCACGTCGGCGACGAGCCGGCCCTGGAGGTTGGCCGTGTTGGCCAGCGCGACGAGCGTGGCGGACCCGTCGAGGGCGTCGCGCTTCTCCACGGCGTCCCCCACGGCGTAGACGTCCGGGTCGGAGGTCCGCAGGTGCTCGTCGACGACGATGCCGCCGCGCGCCCCGACCTCCAGCCCCGCGGCCCGGGCCAGCGTGCTGTCGGGGTGGACGCCGACCGCGGCGAGGACCACGTCGGCCGGCAGCTCGGTGCCGTCGTCGAGCGTCACGGTGCGCTCCCCCACCTCGGTGACCGTGGTCCCCAGCCGCAGGTCGAGCCCGCGCTCGCGCATCAGGGTGTGCACGGGCTCGACCATCTCGGGGTCGAGCGGGGCCATGACCTGGGGGGCGGCCTCGACGAGGGAGACCTGCAGGCCGCGGTGGACGAGCTGCTCGGCGACCTCGAGGCCGACGTAGCCGCCGCCGACGACCACGGCGGAGCGGGCGCCCTCGACCGCGGCCACGACCGCGTCGGTGTCCTCGATGTCGCGCAGGACCAGGGCGCGCTCGATGCCGGGCACGGGCGGGCGGACGGGGACGGCCCCCGGGGAGAGGACGAGGACGTCGTAGCCCCGCTCCTCCTCCCGGCCGGAGGCGAGGTCCCGGACGCGCAGCACGTGCCGGTCCCGGTCGACGCCGACGACCTCGTGCCCCACCCGGACGTCGAGGCCGAACCGGGCGCCCAGGGACTGCGGGGTCTGCAGCAGCAGCGCGGAGCGCTCCTCGATGACGCCGCCCACGTGGTAGGGCAGGCCGCAGTTGGCGAAGGACACGTGGCCGCTGCGCTCGTACACCGTGATCTCGGCGTCCTCCAGCAGGCGGCGCAGACGGGTGGCCGCGGACATTCCGCCGGCGACGCCGCCCACGATGACGATTCTCATGCGGTCATGCTACCGGCGCCGCTCAGGCCGCCGCGCGGCCCGCCCGCTCCGGCCAGCCCGGTGTCCTGAGGCGGCGCCGGAGGGTGCTGCCGGGCCGGGAACCGGTGAACTCGCCGTCGGCCCCGCACGCCGCGACCCAGCCGGGCGCGTCCCGTCCCAGCACGTGCGCCGCGCGGGCGTAGGCCTGGGCCTCCACCGCGCTCTGCGCGGCGACCACGACCCGGTCCCACGGGCTCGCCGCGGCGGCGCCGGTCACCGGGTTGACCAGGACGCTCCCGGGGCTCTCCACCACCGCGAGGCCCCGCCGGCCGCGCTCGACGAGGGCCGCCCGCACCCCGGGCTCCACACCGGCCCGGGGTGCGGCGGTCCGGGGGTCCGCGCTCCGTGCCGCCGGGGCGGCGCCCACGAGGGCGGCGGCCGCGGCGGCCGGCCCGCCCACGGCGCACGCCGCGCCGACCTCGGCGACCAGCGCAACGCCGGGGTGCGTCTCCGTGAAGACCCGGACGATGCGGTCCGCCGCCCACGCGTCCGCGACCGGCGCGAGGTCCAGGACCGTGCCGCGGCCCATGCGCAGCCGCCGGGTGGCCACGTCCAGGTCGAGGCGTCCGATCCCGGGCGCCGGGTGCGGCTCGAGCCCGTCCAGGGCCCGCCAGGCCGCCCCGCCGGTGGTGGGATCGGTGAGCCCGCTCGTGAGGCGGGCGGAGAGCAGGGCGGCCGCGACGATCCCGGCGAGCACGGGCCCGAGGACGACGTCGACGTCCTCGTGCTCGGCGAACCGGTTCAGCAGGGACAGCTCCGAGTCGATGCGCTCGGGCGCGACGGCGCGGGCGGTCTCGCGGCGCACGTGCTCGGCGAGCCGGACGGCCTCGGCCTGGAGGTCCGGGGCGGGGGCGCGCACGGCGCCGGCGTCCGGGGCGCGGGGCGGGATCGGGGTGGGCATGACCGTCTCCTGGTGGTGGGGGGAGAGGCGGGCGACGACGGCGTGCGGGGGGACACGGACAGCTGCTGTCGAGCATACGCGCGCCGGGCCCGGCCGGCGGTGACGTGACCCCCCGTTACCCGACCGTCGTGCTCGCGCACCGGGACCGGCCCGTGACGGCCGCCGGGCCGCCGGCCGGGACGCCGAGCGGGGCCCCGGAGGGCGCCCGCACCCAGCGCAGCACGTCGGCCGGGCGGTTCGTGGTGAACTGCTGGACGCCCAGCGCGCGGCACAGGTCCACGTCCCGTGCGGTGTCGACCGTCCAGACCCGCAGCACGCGTCCCTCCGCCCGCCACTGCCGCACGAGGTCGGGGCGGGCCCGGACGAAGTCCAGCCCCGGGCCCACCAGGTCCACGAGGCCCGCCGAGATCACGGGCAGCGCCGGCGGCACCACGAACCGCATCCCGGCGTGGAGCACCGCCGCGGCCGTGCGGCCGACGCGCAGGCTGTCCCCGACCGTGCGGCGGGTGGTCGTCCCGACCAGCTGGCACACGTGCCGGGCGGGCACCGTCTCCAGGAAGTGCCGGACGGCGTCGGGGTGGAAGCTCATCAGCGAGACCGTGACGTCGTCCAGCCGCCCGGTCTCGGGGTCCCAGCCCTCCCGCATCAGCAGACCGAGGACCTCCTCCTCGAGCCGGTGGCCGAACGGGCTGGGGTGCTTCGTCTCCACGGCCAGGCCCACGGGCCGGCCCGCTCCCCGCAGCAGGTCCAGCAGCTCGGGCAGGGTGAGCAGCTGACGGTCCGGCGCCCCGTGGCCCGGCGGGATGCGCACGCCCTTCCAGGAGGTCCAGTCGAGGCGGCGCAGCTCGGCGAGCGTGCGGGCGGAGACGGGGCCCCGGCCGTCGCTCGTGCGGCCCAGCTGGGCGTCGTGGTGCAGGACGAGGTGGCCGTCGCGGCTGAGGTGGACGTCGCACTCCACCCCGTCGGCGCCGTCCAGCAGCGCCTGCACGTAGGCGGCCCGGGTGTGCTCGGGGAGGTCCGCGCTGGCCCCCCGGTGCGCGTAGACGATCGGCCGCACGGCGCTCCCTCGGCTGTCGGTCGGGGCGCGGTGCGCCCCGCTCGTGCACCAGGCTAGGGAGACGCGGTGAACGCGGGGCCACGCCCCGGCGGACCTGTCGTGAACGACGACGACGCCCCGCCGGGCGCGGGGCGTC
The DNA here is from genome assembly GCF_040981005.1 of Kocuria sp. CPCC 205258. Taxonomy (NCBI): domain Bacteria; kingdom Bacillati; phylum Actinomycetota; class Actinomycetes; order Micrococcales; family Micrococcaceae; genus Kocuria; species Kocuria sp. CPCC 205258. The sequence continues at coordinate 155,851 of NZ_JAVKPS010000001.1, forward strand.
GTCGAACGTCAGCGCGGGAGCGCGGCGCGGGGTCTACTGCTCGCCGGTGATCTCGCCGCGGGCCGCGGCGGCCGTGTCGGCCTTCCGGCCCCGCCTGCCCTTCCGGGACGTGCCGTCGCCGAACCGGGGGGCCCGCTCCTCGGGCCCGAGCTCGGCCGGGAACGTGGTGGGCAGCGGCCCGAACGCCTCGTGCGTCGCGGCGATGACCTGCTTGGACATGGCCAGGTTTGCTCCCCCACCGACGATCGCGCCCACGCCGAACGGCAGGGCGCGGCCGAACACGGCGCCGGTCTGCTTGAGCAGGAAGCGCTTGACGAACATGTTGCGGATGATCCTGCTGACGTCGAAGGTCTTCGAGTCGTCCTTGCCCATCATCAGGCCCCAGGAGGACATCATGCCGCGGCCCTTGGTGCCGCTGGCCAGGATCTGGTTCATGACCTGGCGGCCGTCCTCGCCGAGCATCAGGGCCATGACCATGGTGCGGGTCTTCTCCGGGTCCTCCGTGTGCACCCCGTGCAGCTCGGCGATCGCCTGGGCGTACAGGGCGGTGGCCTCGAGGTAGCCGACGACCGCGAAGGAGGACAGGCCGAGGGACGCGACGGTGCCGATGCCGGGGACCACCGCGGTGGCGCCGACGGCCCCGCCGCCCATGGTCACGGACCGGACGTAGATCTTCTCGAGCCGCCTGGCGATCTGCTCGGGCGTCTCGTCGGGGTGGTCGGCGCGCTCCTTCTTCACGAAGCCAAGGACCACGGGCCGCTGCACGCGCAGCACGGTGTCGAGGAGCTTGTTCATGGCGGGCTTGGGCTTGCCCTCGTCGTCGAACGCGTTGTTCAGGGGATTCAGGTCCATGGCGTGCTCTCCTTGTGGGGTGCCGGGACGGTGGGTCTCGGCCCACTATATGCACAGCAGGCTGATCGGGTCCCGGGATTCGCCGACGGCTGAGGAGGGGTCGCGGTCAGCTCCCGGGCAGCCGGGAGACGGACGGGTCGACCTGCTGGAAGGAGTCCGGGAACTCGGCGCGCAGCCGGACCAGCTCCCGGGCGAAGGCGTCCAGGTCCCGGTCCTCCTGGCTGACCGGCTGCCACTGCCGGGCCGGCAGGGCGTGGCCCTGGTCGTCGAGGGCGACCATGACCATGAGGCAGTTGGTGGTCAGCGCGAGCTCCCCGGTTGCGGGGTCTCCCGACCAGCAGTTCACGGAGATGTGCAGGCCGCGGGCCGCGGTGTGGATGAGTCGCGCCCGGACCTCCACGAGGTGGCCGATGTGCATGGGCCGGTAGAACCGGACGCCCCCGGCGTAGACGGCGATGACCGGCCGGCCCGCCCACCGGGCCCCGCACACGTACGCGGCCTCGTCGATCCAGCGCATGGCCGTGCCCCCGTGCACCTTCCCGCCCCAGTTGATGTCCGTGGGCGCGGCGAGGAAGCGCAGCACGGTCTCCTCGGCGGTGCCCTCGTCCGTGTACCGCTGCTCCGCCATCAGCTCCTCGATGCTGTTGCGCAGCTCGATCCGCCGCTGCGTGACGGCCGACTGCTGGCGCTCGTGCTCCGTCTCGGGCGCCCACTGCGGGACGGGGGTGGGGCGGCCGTCCCCGTCCACGGCCACCATGATGATCAGGCACGTGTCCTTGAGGGTCACCCCGTGCTCGCGGGGGTCCGCGGAGGCGACCTCCACCCGGATGTGCATCGAGGACCGTCCGGTGTGCACGATCTTCGCGGAGACCTCCACCATGTCCCCCACGCACACCGGGCGGTCGAAGTGGATGTTGCCCACGTACGCCGTCACGCAGTAGGCCCGGGACCAGCCCACGGCGCACGCGTAGGCGGCCTTGTCGATCCACTCGAGGACGCGCCCGCCGTCCACGGTGCCGGTGCGCCCGGCGTCGGTCGGGGCGGCGAGGAAGCGGAGAACGGCGGTGTCGCGTGCGGCCATGCCCCCAGTGTGGCACGGGTCACCGCGCGGTCCGCCCCGCGGCTCACCCGACCGCTCGCCCGCTCACTCGACGACGGGCGCCCACGCGTTGAGCCGGCGGAGCATGTCCGACTTCTTGCGGGTGTGCCCCTCCATCCGCACGAGGATGTCGTCGAGGGCCTCGATCGCGTCCACCACGAACGGTCCCTTGTTGAGCATCACGCACTCGGCGCGCTGGCCCATCGCCGCGTCCGTGACCTCCGCCCGGGAGGGCAGGCCCTTCTTGGCGAGGGACTCCAGGACCTGGGTGGCCCAGACCACGGGCACGTGCCCGGCCTCGCACAGCCACAGGATCTCCTCCTGCACCTCGGCCATCCGCTCGAACCCGGCCTCGACCGCGAGGTCCCCGCGCGCGATCATGACGCCCACGTCCTGCCATCGCATGGCCTCCAGCAGCATCGCGGGCAGGGACTCGAAGCCGCCCACGGTCTCGATCTTGAGGGTGACGTCCAGGGCGGTGTTGCCGATCCGCTCGAGCTCCCGCAGCAGGTCGGTCACGTCCTCCCGCGAGCGCACGAAGGACATGTTGACGATGTCGGCGTGCTCGGCCACGAACGGCAAATGCGAGCGGTCCTCGTCGGTGAGCGAGGAGATGCGCAGGTCCGTCTCGGGCAGGTTGATGCCCTTCCCCGCTTTGAGCTTGGTGCCGCCGGGGCCCGCCTGCAGCACCTCCAGCACGATCTCGTCGGGCCCCACGGAGGTGATCCGGCAGCGGATCCTCCCGTCGTCGATCCAGGCCGGCTGCCCCTCCCGGGCGTCCGTGAACACCTCGGGCAGGGAGCAGCCGATCCGGAAGGGGCTCTCGGACCGGACCGGGGCGGGTGCGAGGTCCCGGGTCAGCACCACGGTGTCCCCCGCGCGCACGCGCAGGGACTGCTCGACGGCGGGCAGCTCGCCGAGCACGCCCTCCGTGCCGTCCTCGGCCCGCACGGCCAGGCCCGTGGCGAAGTACACGGTCTTGGCGCACTCGACGAGCACGCCGGGCCCGGTGGCCTCGATCACCCGCAGGGTCCGTCCGGAGCCGCGCGCGTCCTTGAGCCGCAGCCGCTCCCCCGGGGTGCGGGCCGCGGTCCAGGCGGCGCCGGCCACGGGGACGGCCGGGGCGTCGTCGTCGACCGCCGGGTCCGCCTCGCCCAGCCAGAGGCGGGCCGGGGCGGTCACCCGGCCGCCGCTGTCCCGGGTGGGCTTGATCTTCTCGACCTGCGGACCGGGCTCGATCGGCCCGGTGCGCAGCTTGGGCCCCGCGAGGTCCATGGCCACGCGGACCTCGCGGCCGAGCGCCTGCCCGGCCGCCCGGACGTGCCCGATCATGGCCGCCCACTGCTCGGGGCCGTCGTGCGCGCAGTTGATCCGGGCCACGTCCATCCCGGCGCGGACCATGTCCTGGACGAGCCGGGGGTCCGCGGCGGCCTCCGAGGGGAAGGTGACCATGATCCGGGTGCTGCGCCCTTCCCGGCCCGGGCCGAGCAGGGCCGCGGTGTTGCGGCGCAGCACCTCCGCACCGGGCTCGCCGGGCTCGTCGGGGCCGGGCGCCCCGATGTCCTTTTCCGGCCGGCCGGCGAGCACGCGGAGGGTCTCCAGCACGGCGCCGAGGTGGCTCATGACCCCGGCCTCCATCCGCCCCAGGGAGGACACGCCCAGGCCGCTGAGGTCCCGCTGCAGGTCCCGCACGTCCTGGCTGCGCACGGCCACGTAGTCCACGAGGTTGAGCGCGGACCCGCGGTGGCGGGGGTTCACGCGCTCGAGCTGCGGCACGGCCGCCCGGCGGGCCCGGAGCACCACGTCGACGAGCGCCGCGACCCGGTCGTGCAGCCGCGCGGCGCACTCCTGCCGGGCGGTCGCCGCCATGCCGTGCTCCCTCCTGCGGTCCCGGCCGGGAGCTGCCCCGCCGCGACCGCCGTCGACCTGCTGACTCCCCATGATCCTCCTCGTCCGCCCGGCTGTCAGCGCCGACCGTACCCGCCCCGGGCGAACAGCGGCTGAACACGAGGCGACGGGGCCTCAGGCGGGGCGGGCGAACGGGGAGCGGCGCAGGCGGTAGCCGTGGACGGGGATCAGCCGGCGGGAGCCGGTGCCGGCCTCCAGGATCCAGAGCAGCCGCAGGTGGGGCGCGCACTGGCCCACCGTGCCGACGTGGCGGAGGTGGTCCTGCTCCCACACCTCGATCCGGTCGCCGGGGCGGATCCGGGCGGGGTCCTGGACCCAGGTGTCATCGGTGGTCGCGTCGACGGTCGTCGCTCGGAGGGTCGTCATGGCGGCACGTCCTCTCGGGGGTCGGCGTCCGGGGAGGGAGCCCTCGGACACCTCCAGGATCGTCCGCGGATGTGGCCGGCACGTTTCCGTCCGATGGACGGGCCGTGCATTCGTCCCGCGGGGGCTGTGAGACTCACCACGGGGACCGGCGGAGGGCTAGGCTCGTGCGGACGCCACCGCCTGCGCCCGCCCCGCGGCGGGCGGCAGGTCCCGCCACCGGAAGGAGCCGCTGTGATCAGCTCGGAGAACGTCAGGGCCTACGTGGAGCGCATGGCCTCGGACGAGCCCGCCCCCGGCGGCGGCGCCGCGGGCGCCCTGCAGGCGGCGCTGGGCGCGGCCCTGATCGCGATGTCCGCCCGCTACTCCACGGCGTCCGAGCACGCGGATCGTGCCCGGCGCGCGGCCGACCGGGCCGAGGAGCTGATCCCGCGCGCGCTGGGCCTGGCGGACGCCGACGCCGAGGCCTTCGGCGCGCTCTCGGCCGCCTACACCCTGCCGAAGGACACCGCCGAGGAGAAGGCGGAGCGCTCGCGGGCGGTCCAGGAGGCCACGGCCGGCGCCGCGCGTCCCCCGCGGGAGCTGATCGGCGTGGGCACCGAGGTGGTCGGGCTCGCGCGCGAGCTGACCGGCTGGTGCAACCCCAACGTCCTCAGCGACGTGGCGGCGGCCTCCGAGGCGGCCCGGGCCGCGGTGGCCACGGCCATGGTCACGCTCGAGATCAACGTCCGCGCCCTCAAGGACGCCGCGACCCGGGAGGAGCTGCGTGCGGGGCTGGCCGAGGGCGAGCGGGCCGTCGAGGACGCCGCGGAGCTCACGCGGTTGATCCGCGAGCGCGTCCGGGGCTGAGGACCGGGCCCGCGGGCCTCAGTCCTCCGCGCCCGCGGCGCTCTCCGTGCCCGCCGTGCCCGCGGGGCGGCGCACCCCGAAGGAGCCGACGACGGCGAGCAGCGAGATGATCCCGCCGCACAGGAAGGCGCTCCGCACGCCCGCCTCGGTGGCCTCGGGAGCCGAGGCCCCGGCGGCCGCCGCGCCGGCGGCGGAGAGGGTCAGCACGGTGACGAACAGGGCCGTGCCCGCCGCGCCCGCCACCTGCTGCAGGGTGCCCACCATGGCGGAGCCGTGCGAGTACAGCCGTGTCGGCAGGGCGCCCAGGCCCGCGGTGAACAGCGGGGTGAACATCAGGGCCAGACCCGTGCTGAGCACCACGTGGGCGAGCAGCACCATCGGGACGGGCGTGGCCCCCGTGGTGGAGGCGAGGTACCACAGGGACGCGCTCAGCAGGATCGAGCCCGGCACGAGCAGCACGGTGGGACCCGAGCGGTCGTAGACCCGCCCCACGAAGGGCGCCAGCAGTCCCATGACGAGCCCGCCGGGCAGCAGCAGCAGGCCCGTGCCCAGGGGGTCGAGGCCGTGCACGGTCTGCAGGTAGATGGGCAGGACGATCAGCGTGCCGAAGAGGGCCATCATGCTGACGGCGAGCACCGCCGTGGACATCGTGAACACCCGGGACCGGAAGGTCCGCAGGTCCAGCAGCGCGCGGTCCGCGCGCTGCAGCCGCGTCTGGCGCCGCACGAACACGGCCAGCGCGGCCACGCCCAGCACGAGCGGCACCCACGCCGGGAGCGCGGCGTCCCCGCCCTCGCCGAGGGTGCTCAGGCCGTAGACGAGGCCGCCGAAGCCCAGGGCCGAGAGCACCACCGAGACCACGTCCAGCGGCGCCGGGCGGGGCTCGGTGACGTTCTGCATCCGCCACGCGCCGAGCAGCAGGGAGCCCACCGCGATCGGCAGCACCAGGATGAACATCCACCGCCACTCGAGCACGCTGAGGATGACGCCCGAGATGGTGGGCCCCACGGCCGGGGCGACCGAGATGACGATCGAGATGTTGCCCATGACCCGCCCGCGCCCGGCCGGCGGCACCAGGGTCAGCACCGTGGTCATCAGCAGCGGCATCATGATGGCCGTGCCGCCGGCCTGCACCACCCGCCCCGCGAGCAGCGTCCCGAACCCGGGCGCGGCCGCGCAGACGAGGGTGCCGAGGCTGAACAGGGTCATGGCGGTCAGGAACACGGGCCGGGTGTGCAGGCGCTGGAGCAGGAACCCCGTCACCGGGATGACCACGGCCATGGTCAGCATGTAGGCGGTGGTGAGCCACTGGCCGGCGACCGCCGTGACGGAGAGGTCGGCCATGAGGCGGGGCAGCGCCACGCCCATGATCGTCTCGTTGAGGATCACCACGAACGTGGAGACCAGCAGCAGCCCGATGACCAGGCGGTTGCGGGCGGAGTGGTCGGTGTCCGCGACGACGGCCGGGGGGCCGGTGTCCGGGAGCCCGGTGGAGGGCGCGGGGGCGGGGACGGGAGGGGTCTCGGACACGGGGACGTCGGGTGCCATGGGCGGGGGATCCTTCGGGACGCAGCAGTGGTTCACCGGTAGAGCCGTCCCGGCCCCCGCTTCATTCCCGTCCAGGAAGTGACAATGGGCTCATGCGCAGATACCTCAAGGACGCCGGCGTGCACGCCGAGATCACCCCGGACGGCTTCACCGAGGGCGGGTTCGTGCTCTCCATCGGCGGGGCCGAGCAGTCCCACGTGGACCTTGCCCGCCCCGGGGAGATCTTCTACGAGTACCTGCGGCGGATCGGCGGCGTCGTCGACGTGGTGGCGGCGCCGGGTGCGCCGGTCACCGCGGTCCATCTGGGCGCCGGGGCCCTGACGCTCGCCCGGTACGTGGCCGCGACCCGGCCCGGCTCCGCGCAGGTCGCCGTGGAGCTCGAGCGGGAGCTGCCCGCGTTCGTGCTCGAGGCGCTGCCCCTGCCCGCGGGGGCGGACGTGCGCGTCGTGATCGACGACGCCCGGGCGGCCCTGCCGGACGTCGTCGCCCCCGGGACCGCGGACCTCGTGGTCCTCGACGTCTTCTCGGGCCGGGACGCCCCCGCCCACCTCACGGAGCCGTCCTTCTACGCCGAGGCCGCCGGGCTGCTGGCGCCCGGCGGGGTGCTGGTCGTCAACGTGGGCGACGACCCCGGGCTGGCGTTCTTCGCCGGGCAGGCGCGGGCGATGCGGGAGGCGCTGGCCGACGTGTGGTGCCTGGCCGAGGAGCGGCTGCTCACGGGACGCTACCCGGGCAACCTGGTCCTCGTGGGCGGGTGCCGGGCCCTGCCCCGGGAGTGGGCGGACGCCTTCGCCGCCGCCGGACCGCACCCGGCGGGCGTGCTGGACGGCCTCGGCCTGGAGGAACTGCTCCACCGCCTGTAGCGTGGATCACACCGCCGAGCCGAGGAGCGTGCTGTGAGCACCGCCGAGAACACCGCAGAGAGCACCACCGCGAATGCCACCGCGAACATCCCCGGGAACACCGCTGGGGGCGCCGCCGGGGACACCGCCGTCCTGGAGTCCGTCCCCGCCGTCGAGGGCGAGACGTTCTCCCGGGTGGCCCTGACGCCGGCCGCCGTGGAGCTGCTCGGGACGCTGCGGGGGATCCACGGGCGGCTGATGTTCCACCAGTCCGGCGGGTGCTGCGACGGCTCCGCGCCCATGTGCTACCCGGCCGGGGACTTCCTCACCGGCCCGGCGGACGTGCTGCTGGGCGTGTTCACGCTGCCCGGTGACCCGGCCACGGCCGAGCTCGAGTTCTGGATGTCCCGCGAGCAGTTCGAGTACTGGAAGCACACCCTCCTCACGGTGGACGTGGTGGAGGGCCGCGGCTCCGGGTTCTCGGTGGAGGCGCCGGAGGGCAAGCGCTTCCTGATCCGCTCGGCGCTCATGCAGGATCCGGCCGGCTCCTGAGCCGGCCCTGCTCGTCGAAGGACGGGCCCCGGTCGTGGACCGGGAAGGTGGTGAAGGCCGGGACCTCGTAGGGGTGGGCCCCGGCCATCGCCCGCAGCACGCGCTCGCGCTCGGCGGCCGGATACAGCGTCTCGATGCGGACCTCGTCGACCTCCTGGGGCCGGCCGACCTCCCCGATCACGGGGTGCGCCCCCGGCAGCGGCGTGAACCGCCCGGTGCCGCGGCTCACGAACGCGGTGTGGGAGTAGTTCCCGGCCCGTCCCGCCCCGGCCTCGCCCAGGGCCTGCAGGACCTGCTCGGCGTGGGTGGCGGGGACGAAGACGACCAGGCAGTGCTGCTCGCCGCTCGGGGGCTCAGTGCTCATGGGGGGCGCAGACCTCCGGTTCGTCGTGGTCCGCGGGCTCCAGCTGGATCGTGGAGTGCTGGACGGACACGGGGAAGTGCTCGGCCACGCACTGCTGGATCCGGCCCAGCGCCTCCGCGGAGCCGCCGGAGTAGAAGTACTCCTCCTCGAGCACCACGTGGGCGGTGAGCACGGGCAGGTCCGAGGAGATCCGGGTCGCGTGCAGGTCGTGGACCTCCACCACGTGCGGGAGCTCGAGGATGTGCCCGCGGACCTCGTCCATGTCGAGCCCGGGGGGCACGCTCTCCATGAGCACGGACAGGGACTCCACGAGCAGCCGGATGGTGCGGGGCACGATGAGCGCCCCGATGAGCAGCGCCACCACGGCGTCCGCCTGCACCCAGCCGGTGAGGGTGATGACCACGGCCGCGACGATCACGGCGACCGAGCCCAGTGCGTCGTTGAGCACCTCGAGCATCGCCGCGCGCAGGTTCAGGTTCGAGCGCCGGCCCCCGAAGAGCACGGCCATCGCCACGAGGTTGCCGGCCAGGCCCAGGGCGCCGAAGACCAGCATCTCGGCCGAGGCCACCGGGTGCGGCTCGAGGAACCGGCGCACGCCCTCCACGAGGACGAACAGCCCGACGGCCAGCAGCACCCCGGCCTGCAGGGCCGCGGCCACGATCTCCGCGCGGCGCCAGCCCCACGTGCGCCGGGCGCTGGGCGGGCGCAGGGTCAGCTGCGCGGCGATCAGCGCGAGCAGCAGCCCGCCCGCGTCCGTGAGCACGTGGGCGGTGTCGATAAGGAGCGCCAGGGAGCCCGTCCACAGGGCGCCGACCAGCTGGACGACGAACAGCGCCGCGGTGATCCCGAGGGCGGTGGCGATCCGCCACCGGTCGGTCCCGGGGCCGGCGTGCGAGTGCCCGGGCCCGTGGTCGTGCTCCGCGCGTCCGCGGTCCCCGGCGTGGTCGTGAGCCATGCCCCCATCGTAGAACGCGGGCGGGGGCGCGGCGTCGCGGCTCAGCCGGTGACGAACCCGCGGAACTCCCCGGTGGCGGGGCCGTAGTGGGAGTCCACCTTCATCACGGCGCCGGGCGTGCCGCCGCCGTTGAGGGCCTTGAGCAGGTCCCGCACGGCGTGCCGGGGGCCCTCGGCGATCACCCCCACGGTGCCGTCCGCGTTGTTCACCGCCGAGCCGTGCAGGCCCAGCCGCTCCGCGTGGCGCGCGGTCCACCAGCGGAACCCGACGCCCTGCACGGAGCCGTGCACCACGGCGGTCAGGCGCAGGACCTCCTCGAGGTCCAGCCGTTCGGGGTCCCGGCCGGCGGTGGCTCCCTGGTGGATCGGGGGCAGGCTCACAGGTCCACCACCGTGGACTGGCCGGGGTCGATCTGCTCCCCGGTGGCGCGGGCCCTGGCCCAGCGCAGCGCGGTGGCGACCGTCCCGGGGCTGCGCCAGTGCTCGGCGGTCTCCGTGCGCACGCGCAGCACCACGAGCCCGGGGGTGGCGGGCCCGTCCGGGTAGTACGCCTTCAGCGCGTCGGACCACAGCCCCTCGAGCACCTGCCGGTCCTCGACCACCTCGGCGGCGCCGGAGATCGAGACCCATTCGTGGTCCCCCACGAATGCGACGTTGACGGCGTCGTTGGCCGCCACGTCCCGGACCGAGGAGGTGTCCCGGCTGGTGAAGAAGTTGAGGTCCTCCCCCGGGGCCACGTCGACCACGGTCATCGGGCGGCTGACGAGCTTGCCGGTGGCCTCGCGGGTGCTGAGCATGCCGACGCGGGTGCGGTTCACGAACTCGACGATGTGCTGGATGTCATCCTGGTGGGTGCTCATGTGGTCAGATTAGGGAACGACCGGGCCTCGTGGCACGGCCGGGCCCGGGAATTCATCATGGGCGGAACCGCTTGTCGTGCGCCGGCGCGCCGGAACGGCCCGGCCGGTCGGCCCACGAGAAGGACGAGAGGACGAGAGCAGGACCATGGACGACACACAGGTCTCGGAGCAGACCGCGGAGAGCACGACGGAGAGCACCACCGGGGCGCTCAGCGCCCAGGACCGGATCGAGATCGCCGAGATCCTGAGCTTCTCCTCGCACCTGCTGGACAACCGCCAGTGGGACATGTTCGGGGAGGTGTTCGTGCCGGGAGTCCGCCTCAGCGCACCGCAGGGGGAGTTCGACGGCCCGGCGGGCGTGCGGCGCTTCGTCGAGTCCGTCGATCTCGCCCGCTTCCCCGCCACACACACCCTGAACTCGATCGTGGAGGCCGTGGACGCGGACACCGCCGTGTGCTGGTCCAGGATGCTGCTGCTGACGTGGGACCGGAGGGTGGCCTGCGGCGACTACATCGACACGTTCCGGCGCACCGCCGACGGGTGGCGGATCGAGCGGCGCACCGTGGCGCCCCGCAACGACTCCGCCTCCGCGGCGCTCGCCGAGGGCGGCTACGCACCGGCCCCGTACGCCTACGCGATGTTCGACGACGCCGTGCTCGCGGCCGCCGACCGGGCCCGCCGGTGAGCCCCGCACCGGGCGCGGGATGGGACCGGGTGCCCGCCGCCGACGCGCTCGAGATCGGCACCGTCCTGAGCCGGTGCGCCCGGGTGGTGGACGCCCGCGCCTGGCCGGACCTGGACCGGGTGTTCACCGGGGACGCCGTCGTCGTCTCCCCGGGCGGGACCGCGCGCGGGCCCGCGGAGATCGCCGAGCGGACCCTGGCCGAGACCCGGGACCCCCACCTGGTCACCGACACGGTGCTGCGCCGGCTCGCCCCGGACCGGGTGCGGGCCTGGAGCAAGTGGCTGGTGGTGTGCGCCGACGGGACCGCGCTGGGCGGGGACCAGCTGGACCTGTTCGTGCGCACCCCGGACGGCTGGCGGATCGCCGAGCGCCGCATCGCCGCCCTGGACGCGCCCGGACCCGGCACGACCGCGCCCGGCGCGACCGCACGCGTCCTGGGGACGGCCGACTTCCTGGCCTAGGAACCCTGCGCCGTTGCTGGTCAGGGGCCCTGCGACGAGGGGCGGCCGCCGTGCCCGGGGTCCCGGTGCGCGGCGGCCGCCCCTCGTGCGGTGCGCTCAGGCGGTCACGGCTGCACCTCGAGCGCCTCGGTGATGAGCGTGTGCCCGTCGGAGAACTCGATGGTCTTCCCGATGGTCGAGGGGTCGTCCAGCACGGCCGCGACCACGAGCGCCACGTTGGCCCGCGAGGTCCGGTGCTCGCCGTCCCGCTCGCCCGCGGACACGTCGATCCTGCCGGTCGCCTCGTCCTCCGTGAGGGCGCCGGGGCCCACGATCGTCCAGTCGAGCGAGGAGGCGCGCAGGTGGTCGTCGGCGTCGGCCTTGGCCTGGGCGTAGGCGTGGAAGGGGTCGTCCTCGGGGACGCCGTGGTCCTGGCCGGCGCCGAAGTAGGAGACCATGACGAAGCGCTTGGCACCGGCCATCACGGCCGCGTCCATCGCGCGGATCGCCGCGTCCCGGTCCACGGCGTAGGTGCGCTCGGGGCTGCCGCCGCCGGCGCCGGCGCTCCACACGACGGCGTCCTGGCCCTCGAGCAGGTCCGCGAGCTGGGCGACCGACAGCTGCTCCACGTCGGCCACCACGGGGGACGCGCCGGTGTTCTCGACGTCGTCCGTGTGGTCGGGGTTGCGGAAGATGCTCGTGACGTCGTTGCCGCCGGTCTTGAGCAGCTGGGCGAGGACGAGGGCGACCTTGCCGTGGCCGCCGATGATGGCTGTGCGGGACATGGATGTGCTCCTTGGGGTGGTGAGGGGACGTGGTGTTCTCCCCCGACGCTAGCCCCCTCCCGGCCGCAGGGACACGGCTCACGCGGAGGGCGAAACCGGGAATGCGCCCGGCCCCGGCGTCCGGCGCCGCGGACGCCTCGGGTAGCCTCGACGGGACCCGTGTTCCCGACCGGAGGCTGCCCCGTGCTGATCTTCCAGCTCCTGCTGACCGCGATCGCCCTCGTCCTGCTGGTCGTCGCCCTGATCGACGGCGCGTGGACGCTCGCGCTCATCGCCGCCATGATGCTGATGATCGCGGTGTCCGGCGTGTTCATCGCCTACCGCCGGGAGAAGCACCTGGGCCGGCGCTGAGCGCCCCGCTCCTCCCCCGGGCCGCTGCGGGTCTACTCGGCGGCGTCCTCGATGCCGGTCACGGCGGTGAGGATGAACACCGAGTCCTCCAGGGCCACCACGGAGTGCCGCTCCGCGGGGATCACGTGCAGGTGTCCGGCCCCGAGCACCAGGTCCTCGCTCGAGGAGACCCGGATCCGCCCGTGCAGCACCTGCAGGCTCCCGGCGTAGGGGGCGTTGTGCTCCGCGAGCACCGCCCCCTCCTTGAGGGCCAGGAGGGTCTGGCGCAGCACCTTCTGGTGCAGGAGCTGCTCGGCGCTGCGCCCGTGCGGGGCGTGGCGTGCCTCGTTCAGGTGCTGCAGGGCGATCTCGTTCAGGTGCTGCATGGTTCTCCTCCTGGGTAGGTGATCCGGTCTCCGTCGACCACGGCGAAGTCCCGCAGCGTCGCGGGGGTCAGCTTGCCGGGGCCCATGATGTGCTGCACGTCGTGCCCGCGCACCAGCAGGGCCTCGGCCACGAGCGAGCGGTGGCAGCGCCACCAGACGGCCTCCGCGCACATGATCGCGACGATGCGGTTCTCGGCCAGGCGCTCGAGCCCGGCCAGCGCGGCCCGGAACTCGTCGGTCTGCATGTGGTCGGCGTAGCCGCGGAAGGACTCGTTGCGCCAGGCGGTGTTGACCGAGTCCTTCGAGGTGGGGCGCAGCCCGCCCAGGCCCTTGCAGTAGCTGTGCCCGATGCCGGCCTCCGCGAGCGTGCCCGGCAGCGCGTCGAGGTCGAACTGCGGGTTCTTCCGCGAGCGCGGCACCGTGCGGATGTCGACGAGCTGCTGCACCCCGGACTCCCGCAGCAGCGCCACGAACTCCTCGGCGGAGCGCGTGGAGTGGCCCACGGTGTAGACGGTGTGCGCGGTCATGTCCCCACCCTACTGACCGGGCACGGAGGCCTCCCCGTCCCGACACGGCCCGCTCCGCGGGAGCCGGACCGGGTCGTCACGACCCGCCGGAGCCGGCCTCGGTCCAGCGGGCGGACCCGCCCGGGGTCCGGCGGCCGACGGCCGCCCGGGAGTTCCACGCCTCGTGGTCGGCCATGGTGAAGCGCCGGCCCGTCACGGCGGTCGGGACGATGCGGACGAACTGGTCCTTCATCCCCTCCTGCCACGGGAACAGGGGCAGCTGCAGGGCCTCCATCAGGGCGTGGCCCGGCCGAACGCTCTCGGCGCCGCCCTTGACGATCACGCTCCACGCCGTGGCGGTCGCCGGGTCGTGCCCGTCGATCTCGAGGGCCGCCGCCAGGCCCCCGAGCGCGCCGCTCACCTTCGTGCCCAGGCCCGAGCGGAACACGATCGTCCCGCGGTCGACCACGTAGTTGATCGGGAAGATCTCCGGCGCCCCGTCCACCACGACGGCCAGCCGGGCGACGCCGTCCGCCCGCAGCCGGTCCCAGCAGTCCTCGGGGGCGAGCTCCTCCACGTCCTTGCGGTACCACTCCACCGTCGACCCCTTCCGTGCTCCTCGGCCGCCCGGGGGTGCCCGGCCGCCACCTCCAACCTACGGTGCCGCCGCCGCCGGGGGAACAGGACCGGCCCGCGCCGCGGCGCCCGGTCCGGGACGTGGGAGAATCGGGTCCATGAGCGTGGTGATCGCGGGATGCGGAGACCTGGGCACGGAGATCGGGCTGCGGCTGGCCGGGCAGGGGCACGAGGTGCTGGGCCTGCGCCGCCGCGCGGAGCTGCTGCCGCCGCCCCTCACCGGGATCGCGGTGGACCTGAGCACCGAGGTGCCCGAGCTGCCGGGCGACGTCGAGCTGCTGGTCGTGGCCACCGCCGCGGACGGGCGGACGCCGGAGGCCTACCGGGCGGCCTACGTCGACGGCCTGCGCCACCTGTTCGACGGGCTGCGCGCCGCCGGGGCCCTGCCCCGGCGCGCCCTGCTGGTCTCCTCGACCGCCGTGTGCGGGGACGCCGACGGCGGGGAGGTCACCGAGGACACCCCGCCGGACCCCTCGACCCCCACCGCGCGGATCCTGCTGGAGGCCGAGGAGCTGTTCCACGAGCAGTTCCCGCACGGCACGGTCCTGCGGCTGTCCGGGATCTACGGGCCGGGCCGGACGCGGCTGATCGACAAGGTGCGCTCCGGGGACGGTGCCGCCGGGGCCGCCTGGACCAACCGCATCCACCGCGACGACGCGGCGGCGGCCGCCGTGCACCTGCTGACCATGGACGCGCAGCCGCTCACGCTGTACCTGGGCACGGACGACGAGCCCGTGCCCGAGCTCGAGGTCCTCGAGTTCCTGGCGCAGGAGCTCGGCGTCCCCCGGCCCGAGGACGTCCCGGAGGCGGACGCGCCGCGCCGGGGCTCGAAGCGGCTGTCCAACCGGCGGCTGCGGGAGTCCGGCGTCGAGCTGCGCCATCCCACCTACCGGGAGGGCTACCGGGCGGTGCTCGCCGGGGAGGGCGTGCGCCACCCCTGACCGGCGCCGACCCGCAGGACGACGTCGCGCACCTCGTAGGCGGCGATCAGCTCGACCCACGAGACCCGCGGCGGGTGCGCGAACTCCAGGGGCAGCCGCAGCAGGCGCTGCAGGAAGACGTCGGTCTCCTGGATCGCGAGGAACCCGCCCGGGCACCGGTGGGCGCCGTCCCCGAAGGACATCGCCTCGGGCCGGATCCCGCGCGGCCGGGACCGTTCCGGGCACAGCTGCCGGGCGTCCTCCCCCAGGGCCTGCTCGTCGCTGTTCGCCTGGCGGACGTAGAGGTCGAGCAGCGCCCCGGCGGGCACCTCGTGGCGCTCGTCCCCGTCCTCCAGGACCAGCTTCCGCGTGGTCCGGCGGTAGAGGTGGCCCACCACCGGTTCCAGGCGCAGGATCTCGTGCAGGATCCCGTGCCGAGCCGGCTCGTCGGCCGCGAGGTACTCCTCCCGCAGCCGGTCGTCCTCCAGCAGGTGCCAGGCGGCCACCGCGATGAACTCGCGGGTGGTGGCCATGCCGGCGGCCGCGTAGGTGAGGCACTCCACGAGGATCTCCCGGTCCGTGTAGTCCTCCGCGAGCAGGTGGGAGACGACGTCCTCCTGCGGCTGTCGGCGCCGGGCCCGGATGGCCGGGCGCACGTCCCGGAGCTGGAAGGCGGTCATCGCCCACATGGGCCGCAGGGCCCCGGCGACGGCGCCCAGCCGCGCGGGGAGCCGGCGCCGCGGGGTACCGGCGGAGCCGGTCACGGGGCCGCTGAAGAAGCGCTCCAGGCGCCGGGACATCCCGTCGATGTCCGAGTTCGTCAGCCCCACCACCTGGGCGGCGACCTCCACGGAGTAGCGCAGGGTGATCGCGGACAGCTCGGCCCCGCCGTCCTGCCGGATCCGCTCGACCAGCTCGTCGGCGCGCTCCTCCATCAGGGCCCGGTAGCGGCGGCTCACCGCGGCCGGGGTGAAGAACCTCGCGGTGGCGGTGCGCTGGCGCCGGTGCTCCGGACCGTCCGCGTAGAGCACGGGCGGGTGGTCGCCGGTCAGGCCCTGCCGGGCGGTCTCCGCGCTGAAGCCGGCCTGGACCGTGCCGTCGGCCTCCCGCAGCACCTGGCGGACCATCGGCAGGGAGCGGACGTGCCAGACGCCGTCGAGCACCTCCACCCGCGGCGCGCTGCGCTCGCCGGGCGGGGCGGTCCGGCGCCGGTCGCCGTGCGGGACGGGGCAGCGGGTCTCGGGGCGGGCGTCGTCGCTCATGGGCTCATGCTAGTCCCGCCTCCTGACGCCGGGCCGCCGGTCAGCGCACCGGCTCCGCCACGAGGTCCGAGACCTCGAGCCGGTCCCCGGTGATGCCGTGCCGCTGCATCAGGTCCGCGGTCCGCTGCAGCCGCTCGAGGTCCAGCGCGCCCTGGAACACGGGCATCTCCACCTGCTCGGTGAGCTCGGCGCTCACCTGGGTGTAGCTCGGCACCAGCTCCACCAGCCGTTCCCGGTCGTCCTGCAGCTCCTCCCCGGAGGCGGTGATGGCGCGCTCGAAGGCGGCCACCGTCTCGGGGTTCTGCTCGGCGAACTCCCGCGTGGTGACCCAGCCGGCGACCGGCATCTCCTCCACCGGCCCGGAGAAGAGGTCGAAGATCTTCCGGTGCCCGGCCTGCTCGGCCATCGCCTGGAACGGCTCGACCTGCCAGACAGCGTCCACCTCGCCGCGCTCCAGGGCGGCGCTCATGTCCGGGTACGGCATCTCGACCAGGTCGACCTCCCGGGGGTCGAGCCCGGCCTCCTCGAGGTGCTCGTAGAACGCGACGGTGCCGATGTTCTGCAGGTTGTTCACGGCCACGGTCCTGCCGGCGAGGTCGGCGGGTGCGTCCAGCCCGGAGTCCTCGGCGACGAACACGCCGTGGTCCGTGGCACCGACGTCGTTGCCGGCCACCAGTTGGATGGGCAGCCCCTTCTCGGCGGCCAGGAGCGCGGAGGTGTAGTTGGTGTAGGTGATGTCGAAGTCCCCGGAGACCAGGGCGGGGATGGCCGCCGCGCCCCCGGCGGTCTGCACCAGCTCGGCGTCGAGGTCCTCGGCCTCGAAGAGGCCCGCCTCGTCGGCGTGCACCGCCGTGGCGGTGTGGACCAGGGGAAAGTAGCCGATGCGCACCGCGGCGGCCGCCCCCTCCTCGGCGGACGCGCCGGCTCCTCCGCCGCACGCGGTCAGCCCCAGGCTCAGGGCGGCGAACAGGGGGACGAGGATGGTTCCGGGACGGGTGCTCTGACGGGACATGACGGGCCTTTCGTCGGTGGTCGGACGGATCGTGGGCACTGCTCAGGGCTCGAGCTCGACGCGCACGGGCAGCGAGCCCCACGCACGCAGGGTGTTGTTGAGGTGGCGCCGAGGCTGCCCGGTGAGCTCGATCCGCCGGATGCGCGGGATCATCGCCAGCAGCAGGGCCTCGGCCTCCAGCCGGGCCACGTGCTGGCCCACGCACTGGTGGATGCCCATGCCGAAGCCGACGTGCCCTGACGGGTCGCGGGAGAGGTCGAAGACGTCCGGGTCCGCCCACCGCCGTGGGTCCCGGTTCGCCGCGCCCAGGAACAGCAGCACCTTCTCCCCCTCGGGGATGTCGGTGCCGGCCACCCGGAGGTCCCGCGTCGTCGTCCGGAAGAACGTCTGGACGGGGGACTCGAGCCGGATGGCCTCGTCGAAGGCGGTCCGCACGAGGGACGGGTCCGCCCGGAGCCGGGTCCACTCGCCGGGGTGGCCGGCGAACGAGTGGAGGATCGCCGAGAGGGCGTGGACCGTGGTGTCGACCCCGGCGGTGAGCAGGGAGCGGACGATCAGCGGCGCCTGCTCGGGGGTGATCTCGCCGCGGTCGGCGGCTGCCCAGATGTCGGCGCCGAAGCCCTCCGGGGCGAGCGCCTCGCGGGCGCACCGGGACGCGACCCAGGCCCCGAGCTCCGCGACGCGGGGCTGCCCCCTCTCGACCAGGTGGTTGACCGGGCCGAACGCGTTGAAGACGTGGTCGCCGTAGGGCAGGAGGTGCTCGCGGCCGTCCTGGGGCAGCCCCACGGCGTCGGGGAACACGCGCAGGGGGAAGGCCTCGGCGAGCTGCGCGACGGCGTCGAACTCCGTGGCTCCGCCGAGGACCTCGGACACGAGCTCCTCGGCGTCGGCGGCCCAGGCGGGGCGCAGCTTCTTCAGCGCCCGCGGGCTGAGCACGTTCGCCAGGACGTGGCGCGGGGCGTCGTGCTGGGGCGGGTCGGCCTCCAGGAGCAGGCTCGGCGGGCGCCAGGGCTTCTCGCGCTTGAAGTCGGACAGCCCCACCCCGGCGGCGGACTGGAACCCTTGCCAGTCGGTCAGGGAGGCGTGGACCTCCGCGTGGCGGCCCATCGCCCAGATCCCGCAGGCCTCGAGGCGGACGACCGGCCCGGCCTCGCGCAGCGCCTCGTGGAAGGGCAGCGGGTCGGTGAGGACGTCGTCGCCGAACGGGTCCTCGGTGAGGACGGGGACGGTGGTGGCGGGAACGGTCATGGGCTCGTCGCTCTCTGCTCGGGCGGTCACAGGTCGATGGTCAGGCGGGGTGTGCGGGAGCGGGAGACGCAGACCATGAGGCAGTCCCCGGCCGCCCGCTCGTGCGGGGCCAGGACGGAGTCCCGGTGGTCGGGGGTCCCGGCGAGGACGTCGGTCTCGCACGTCCCGCACAGGCCCTGCTCGCACGAGGCCAGGACGCCGTGGCCGTCGGCGCGCAGGGCGTCGAGGACGGTCCGGCCCGGGGCCACCTCCAGGACCCGGCCGCTGCGGGCGAGCTCGAGCTCGAAGGAGGTGCCGTCCGCGAGCGCGGCACCCGCGTCCGCCGTGAAGTGCTCCACGCGCAGCCCGCCGGCGGGCAGCTCCAGCTCGGGCTCCAGCTCGAGGAGGGGGGTGAGGAAGCGCTCGGGCCCGCAGGCGTACACCCCGGTGGTGCCGTCCAGCTCGCCGATGGTCTCCCGGAGGTCCCCGTGCCCGACGACGGAGGTCTCGTGGAACTCGACGTTCCCGCCGTGGGCCGGCAGCTCGTCGAGGAACGGCATGGATGCCCTCGTGCGGCCGAAGGCCACGCAGCGCCAGGGCACGCCGAGGCGCACGGCCTGGTCGATCATGGGCAGCATCGGGGTGATCCCGATGCCGGCGCCCAGGAACAGGTAGGAGCCGGCCGGGTGCATCCGGAAGGTGTTGCGCGGGCCGCCGAAGGGTACGACGTCGCCCACCCGCAGCCGCTCGTGGACGTACCGGGAGCCGCCCCGGCCGGCGGGGTCGAGCTTCACCCCGACCCGGTAGGTCGTGGGGTCCCAGCGGTCGCCACACAGGGAGTACTGCCGGATCCTGCCCTCCCCCAGGTGCAGGTCCACGTGGGCGCCGGGGCTCCAGTCGGGCAGGCGGGACCCGTCGGGGGCGGCGAGCGTCAGCGCGACGGTGTCGTCGGAGACGGCCTCCTTGGCGAGCACGGCCAGGCCGGTGGGGCCGCGGCCGGCGGACGAGGCCTGAGCCGCGGCGCGGGCCACGGGGGACGGGAGTGCGGTGGACATCGGACCTCCTCGGTGCGGATGCCCCCAGTCTTGGTGTGCCCTGGATCTCACACCACAGCACTCTCATTGGTCGAGAGGCTCAGCCCGTCCCGTCGAGCCGGCGGGTCACGGTGGCCGCGGCGATCCGCAGCAGGGGCTCCCACTGGCGGGACCGCGGGAGGTTGGGCACGACGACGGACAGCGTCGCCACGGCCTCTCCGCGCCGGAACACCGGCGCCGCGATCCCGGTGGCGTCGGGGTGCAGGTATCCCGGGCAGTGCGCGGAGCCGTCACGGCGGATCAGGGCCAGCATCCGCCGCAGCCGCTCGGGGTCCGTGGGCGTCGAGTCCGTAAACGCCTCGTGCGGGCCGGCGAGCACCTCCTCCTGGAACGCGGCACCGCTGTGCGCCAGCAGCACGAGCCCGGACGAGGAGGCGTGCAGGGACAGCCGCCCGGCGATGCGGGTGAAGTTCACCACGGCGTCCGGCGCGCTGAGCCGCTCCAGGAACAGCACCTCGGTGCCGTCCAGGACGCCGATCTGGGCGTGCTGGCGGACCTGGGCGTGCAGGTCCTCGAGCACGGGCATCGCCGCCTCGCGCAGCGACAGGGCGGAGGAGGCCCGGGCCGCGACCTCCCACAGCCGCACCCCCAGCCGGACGCGGCGCTCCTCGTCCCGCTCCAGCCAGCCGTGCTCGGTCAGTTCGGCGACGAGCCGGGAGGCCGTCGCCAGGTGCAGGCCGGTGCGCCGGGCCAGCTCGGTGACGGTGAGCCACTCCTCGCCCTGCCGGAACGCCTCGACGAGACGCACGGCGCGGGAGAGGACCGACTCACCGGACTGGGTGCGCGCCACGGATGGCCTTGTGGATTACTCCGTTTCCGGCGTTCACTGAACTCGTCCAGAAATTGAATGGGCGATCAAGTCTAAGACTGACTCCTTCGCATTCAAAGTAAAAATACGCTTGCGAAAAGCGTCCTTTCCCAAATCAGCAGCCAGCTTTCCAAATACCTCATCCGCAAAACTAGAGGAGATCTGTGCAACACCCCGCAAGTCAAAACAAATATACTGAACGTTATTATTAAGTAGATTTATGCATCGGTTTCGCAAGTGGTGAGATTCCGAACGACTTCCAATATATCCATCTATATCTTCTGCATATAGAAAATAGGCGCCGTTTTCATCCGTCAGGCGTTCAATGTAGTCAGAATTTTGCACGACCACACCCAGCGCCTCGTTGATTCTGACGGGGCGCGAGGCATCCAACTGCCAGTCCACAACTGTCCCTGCATGGTTTTCAATATCCAACATCGGCGAAAAGGGTAATTCAATCGGCTCGGAGATCACACCGTATGAGTCACCGTCAGCATAAGAGTGAAAATCTGCATCTTCAGAAAATGCCACCGTTGCCCCAGTCGACTTGATTCGGAGCCGACCCCCGTTGATTTCGACCGAGCGCACAAGCCCAAACAATCCGTTTCCTTTGTTCGAATGGATTTTACTCGTATGGCCTTTACCCACAGCCCATCTGATGCCCTTATGGCTCTGTTGAAAAACGTCCATTGGCACGGAGGCGTCCCGTGCCCATGCCATTGCCAGGGACTTTTTGATGCCCATGCCGTGGTCAGCCACCGATACGGCCACTCTTTTTTGAGAGCGATGAAGATCCATCCTTACAAATCCAGCCTCCGCCTGACTATGCTGAAAAACATTATCCATAACCTCAAAAAGACACCAATTCAAAGTATCCAGGAAACCATCCTCGCAAGGGACGGCCTCCATCAGGTGATCGATAAACTTGTTGGCTAAATGCAACGCCTCATCCGGTGTGTTAAATTTCCATACACGGAACTGCACCGGGTCTTCCATCCGATCAGCAGTCAACTCATATGGCTGGACGACCCCATCTTGGCGCATGCGGGCGGTATGCCCTATGAGCCGAAAGTGCAAACCCTTTTTGCGCCCAAAATCTACGGTGGATGCAAACTGTGTCGCGCCATTGGGGAACATTCGTTCGCACTGCGTCATATCTACGCAAATCTCGTCCCCGGCTGCGCCTGCCCGCACTACATCAACCAGCTCGTCCACGCTACCAAGGTCATTCAAATTGCCCATCAATACCGTGCTTTTCATTTGCATGCCACCTTTCTTGCAGCCGAAGTATTCACGAGAAACATCTTGCCAAGATTTGCCACCTGTTTAGGTTATCATCTCCACACCATCGCTTTATTAGTCGGCAGACACCTGTACTCTCGCAACAGTAGCGTCGCCGAGGTCGGAACTGACACAAACGCCTGCGCAATTACGCCATTTCAACAACGAATCTAGAGCCGACCCAACGATGGCCGGATTTATTTATGTGAGAGGGCTTCCCCATGCTTCTGATGCCCGCGCCGACAGGTATTGAATGCATGTTATCTATGACCTGCTCATTTTGCACTCGTGGGGGGTTGATTCAGCCCAGCCTCCCTTCGATTCTCGATTTTGATTGTATGACGGAGCTTGGTCCACTGGAGCCGCCAAGCCTCTAACAAGTGCAATCAAGAACAGTTTAAAGGTTCAGTGTTTTCGACGCCCCAAGAGTCTCATGCGAGTCCTATCAGCATTCCTCTACAACTTCCCCTCACTCCTACGGCGGGTAATTCCTTGACCTGATCTCGCTGAAGAAGTACAGCTGAGTTGGCGCTCGCGATCTGACTAGTCTTGTTACCCCTGTTCCTGACCTGATACATGACCTCCGCCGAGTCGGAGTGCCCAGACACCACAGGGATGATCGTGCTCGACGTTCCCACCACGAGCTGGGCGATCGCTTTTGCGGAGATACCCGCAGTCCAGGCGTGAGCAGGGCAGATACCCACGGCCTGACGCGCTTCTCGTGTGGACGCCCGGCGATGCCGACTGTGGGCCGACTCGCCCACAGTCCAAATGAACCGGACGGCTGATTCAGCCAGAGCCGCTCATACACTCTCAACTATCTGCTTTTGCACACACCTCGAGGAGCCGGACCGTGCCCGAAACCCTTCCGTCCGAAGCGATCCAGCGCGCCGCTCTGGCCATGTCTCGCACCCTCGGCCCCTGGGTCGCGGACCACGCCCCTGAGCCGGGGGATCCGCAGTCGTGGGTTACTCAAATGCAGCGGGAGGACAAGCTCAACGGCCGTCCCTTCCGGAGGTACAGCCTCGGTGATCCGCGCTTCCTGCTACGCCTCCTCATCCAGGAGTGGAAGCAGTTCGACCACCAGGTCACCTCCCTGCAGAGCAGCTACGCACGCGAGCTGACGCACTCCCTCAGCGTCTGCGCCCACGAACCGCTGACGATCACGGCGGCGGACGCCGAGCGAGCCGTGGACACCATGCGTCTGCTGCTGGAGAGCCTCGGCCTCGCGGTACCCGCCGCGGCCGATGAGGTTGGTGGTTCCACCGCCGACAAGGCGCCCGCGGATGCAGAAGAGCACGCGCCTGCCCGAGAGGCATCGGATGGGGTCAGCGGTGCGGGCATCGAGGAGGAGTCCACGCAGGAGGCGCACAAGGGCGTCCCCGCGGACCGGGACGATCTGCCACCCGGCACGCGCGCGGCGTCCGTCACAGCCGGGCCCCTGGCCGTCACAGTCCTGTTCCGCGAGGCCGTCAACTACGCCCTGGTCAACAATGGCGTCAGCCCGTTGCTCGAGGTGCGTGTCCGCAACACCGATTCAGCCGCTCCGCACGTGCTGGAGCAGCTGGTCCTCGTCCTCGACCACTCTTCCGAGGAGCTGATGGCCCCACGCCGCTTCGACCCCCTGACGGTCGGCCCGGGCGGCGAGGTCCTGCTCGACGGCACTGACGTCGCCTGGCCGATGGATCACACCACCTTCGCCGCCCTCGACGAGGCGCGGTCCGTATCGCTGCGGATCAACGCCACGGTCGATGGCGCGGTGGCCACCGAAACCACGAACGTGCGACTGCTGGCCCGGGACGAGTGGTACGCCCGCTCGATCCCCGAATTGCTGGCGGCTTTCATCACCCCGAACGCGCCGGCGGTCCGGCAGATACTCGACCGCGCCGCCGATCTGCTGAAAGAGCGCACCGACGATCCCTCGCTGGACGGCTACCAGGGCGGGTCCGAACGAGCGGTGGAGATCGGCAGGGCGGTATACGACGCCCTCGCCTCCTTCGGAATTCGCTACACCGAACCCCCCGCCTCCTTCGAGTCCACGGGGCAGAAGATCCGCCCCGTGGATCGGATGCTTTCCGAGCGGTGGGGCACGTGTCTCGATCTGACCGTCGCCTACGCCGCGGCGCTGGAGCAGGCCGGTCTGAACCCCGTCGTCGTCCGGGTCCCCGGCCACGCCTTCGCGGGGTTTCTCACCGCCGAAGCTCAGCTCCCGGAGCTGGCGCTCGCCGACCGCGGTCTTCTCCAGAACTTCGTCCGCGGCGGCCTCCTGCTGCCCGTCGAGACCACGGCCCTGGTCGAGGGCAAGGACATCGGCTTCGAGGACGCCAGTCAGGTCACCGCGCGGCACTGGGGTACCGACGGTGAAGTGCTGCACGTGCTCGACGTCGCCGCCGCGCACCGCCGCATCCGTCCGCTGCCGCGGGTGCGGGTGGAGGGCGGCACCATCGTCGTTGAGGTCGAGACGGCCCCCGCCGCACCCCTCCCGGGAACTGGCTCCGGACGCCGCTCGGCCGGCGGGACGGGCGCCGCCGTCGACCGCACCGTGTACCCCGCCCGAGTGGCTCGGTGGCGCTCCGCGCTGCTGGACCTGAGCATGCGCAACCCGCTGCTGAAGTTGAAGAAGACCGGCTCGGTGTCCTTCATCGTGCCCGAGCGGGCCCTCCCCGACTTCGAGGACACCCTCGCCAGCGGTGAACGGCTGCGGCTGCGCCCCGCCGACGACCTGTCCGAGATCGACAACGCCCAGGGCCGCCACTCCGCCGCACAGCTGCCGGAGGAGATGCTCGAGGCGGTGCTGCGCAACGAACTGGTCGTGCACACCGATCACACGGCCTCCCGGCACGAAGGGACGCTGGACGGACTGCGTCGCAAGGCCAAGGTCGCCCTGGAGGAGACCGGCGCCAACAACCTTTTCGTGACCATCGGCGCGCTGTCCTGGAAGGACCGGACGGGCAAGGAAGGCCTCGCCCCGCTTTTCCTCCTGCCCGTCACCCTCACCGGACGGAAGAACCAGCCTTTCCACGTCCAGGTCGAGGACGGCGCGGAGGCCCGACCCAACTACTGCCTCATCGAGAAGCTCAAGCAGGACTACGGCCTCGAAATCCCCGTGCTCGCCGAGCCTCCGGCCGACGACAGCGGCATGGACGTCGCCCACGTCTTCGAGGAGCTCCGTCGGACCCTGGCCCTGCGCAGCCTGCCGTTCACCGTGGAGCCGGACGTCCGGCTGGCCATGCTGCAGTTCTCGACGCTCGAGATGTGGCGGGACCTCTCGGAGAACTGGGAGTCCTTCCTCGCCAATTCCCTGGTCGGGCACCTCGTGAACACCCCCACGGAACCGTTCGACGACCCGGTCGAAGCTCCGGAGACCGGTGAGCCCGACGAGGCGCGCCGCTACCTGCCCGTCCCCACGGATGGCTCGCAGCTGAAGGCTGTCACGTGGGCCACGGCCGGCCGCACGTTCGTACTCGAGGGACCTCCGGGCACCGGCAAGTCGCAGACGATCACCAACATGATCGCGGACAGTCTCGCCGCAGGACGCAAGGTGCTGTTCGTCGCAGAGAAGCAGGCCGCGCTGCAGGTCGTGCGAGAGCGGCTCGAGAAGGTCGGCCTCGGGCCTCTGACCCTCGAGCTGCACGGGAGACAGCAGAGCATCAAAAGCGTCCGGAGCCAGCTCGTGGATTCGTGGGACGCCCGGGTCCGTACCCCGTCGTCGGCATTCGGTGTCCTCCGGGACCAGCACGCCGCCGCCGTTACTGACCTCGCCCGTTATCCGCACGCTCTGCACCGGCCCACCCGCGGCCGCAGCGTCTGGGAGGCCCACCAGAACGTTCTCGCGCTCAGCGCAGCGTCCGTGAACACGGACGTGCCGGACGGCATCGTCGTCCCCGGCACGCTGGTGGCCGATCCCGAGCGGGCCGAGACAGTGTTCCGCACCGCGAGCGCCCTCGAGCAGTTGCTCCCCGACCTCGGGCACGCCCCCGACCTGGACGAGTGGTCGCTGGCCGGCCCCGAAGAGACTTCGGACGACGAGCACGGCGGCCCGATGCTGCAACCCGTCCAGCAGCTCCTGGGCGCGCTCCACGGCCTCGACGAGCGCGTTGCCGCGCTACTCCGCACGACCGACGACGTCGACCACTGGCGGGCCCTTGCCACCTGGCTCCGGGACGTCGACGCCAACCGAGCGATGCCCCCGGCCCACTACCGTGAGGTGTTCACAGTGACGTGGTACCAGGAGCTGCGCCTGGCTCTCGACGACATCCGGAAAGTACTCGCCCAGCACGAGCCGCTCCTGCGCTCGCTGCACCCCGCCGCATTCACCGCCGACGTCGACACCCACCGGCAGGCTCTGGCCGAAGCGCAGAGCAAGCTCTTCGGGAAGCGGAAGGCCGTGCAGTCGGTCATCGACCGCCTGCGTCCCCTCGTCGTCTCGGCCGACACGAGCTGCCTCGACGACCCTTCCGCTTTCCTGGACGCCCTCCACGCCGTGCAGCACGCCGAGCAGGGCCTCCGATACCGCACCGGCGCCCTGCTGCCGGCGGGCCTCCAGTGGTCCCTGACCGCGCCCGACCCACTGGCGGTACCGGCCTCCGTCCTGGCCTTCGCCGAGGCGCTGGAGCCCGTCCTGGACGCGTTCCCGGACCAGGACGATGCCCTCAGCGCGCTCCTCACCACGACGAGTGGGGCCACCACCGGCCGTGCCCCCGCTCGGATCGAGCTCGGCCCCACGACCGCCGCCTTCGTAGAGGCGTGGTCGTCGGCCGCTGGTTTCCTGGGCGCCACGGAAGCCTCCGTGACCCGGTGGCGAAAGGACTCCTCTGTCCTCGACCGACTCGCGGCGACGGCATCCGCGTGGCAGGACCAGGTCGACCGGCAGCGCGACCGACGGCTGCGGAGCTACCGCGCCGTGGAATCACTGCTCCAGGAACTGGAGCACGCCGGCTTCGGCCGCCTAGCCCGTGACCTGCGGGCGGGAACGGCACCCGTCACCGGTCTCGCTGAGCGGCTCCAGCGCGCAGTGGCGCACGAAGTGCGGGCGGACACGCTCGAGGAGGCAAACCTGACCTCCTTCGACGCCGCCGCTCGCGACCGCCAGGTGGAGAGCTACCTCGACCTCTCCGGACAGGTGCGGCGCCGCCTGAGCTCGGACCTGCCGGCGCAGGTCCTCGCCGCCACCGGCATCAACCGCGAGAAGCTGACGAAGCAGCAGACGGAGTTCAACCGCCTCATCCATCAGAAGCGCGGCGGATCCATCCGGGAGATCATGGAGAAGACCGGGCCCGTCCTGCTGGACCTCACCCCCTGCCTGCTCATGAGCCCGCACTCGGTCTCCAAGTACCTGCCGGTCGGGTCCGTGGACTTCGACGTCGTCGTCTTCGACGAGGCCTCCCAGATCCGCGTGGCCGACGCCATCGGAGCCATGGGCCGCTCGAGGGCGGTCGTGGTGGTGGGCGACTCCCAGCAGATGCCGCCCAGCTCGATGTTCGCCGCCTCGACCGGCGACGACGACCTCGACGGCACCGAGGAGAACGGGCTCACCGTCGCGGACCAGGACTCCATCCTGACCGAGGCCGTCGACTCGAACGTCCAGAGCCTCGGCCTGACGTGGCACTACCGCAGCCAGGACGAATCCCTCATCGCGTTCTCCAACCGTCGCTACTACCGCGGGGAGCTCTCCAGTTTCCCCGCCCCGCCCGAAGCCCGGCCCGGCCTGGGCGTCAGCTGGGAGCGCGTGGACGGCGAGTTCGACGGTGGAGCAGGCGGCACCCGCACCAATGAGGTCGAGGCACAGCGCATCGTCGAGGAGATCGTCCAGCTGCTGGGCCAGGAGCCGGGCGCATCGATCGGGGTGGTCACGTTCAACACCCAGCAACGGGACCTGATCCTTGACAAGCTCGAGCAGTCCACGGTGCGCGTCGTGCAGAACGCGCTGGTGCGTGCGGAGGACCCGTTGTTCGTGAAGAACCTCGAGAACGTTCAGGGCGACGAGCGCGACGTCATTCTCTTCTCGCTCGCCTTCTCGCGGAACAAGGAGACCGGCACGCTCCGCCTGAACTTCGGTCCGCTCACGGCCGCGGGCGGACAGCGGCGACTCAACGTGGCGATCACCCGCGCCCGCCGCGCCATCAGGATTTTCAGCTCCTTCGGCCCGGAGGACCTCGATCTCGCGCGCACCTCGTCCGAGGGTCTGCGGCACCTGCGGGAGTACCTGGTCTTCGCGCGTGAGCACGGGCACGGCGACGTCCACCGCCCGACCGGCGAGTCCTGGGACCTGCACCGGCAGGACGTCGCGGCAGCCCTCCGTGCGACTGGCCTGGAGGTCGCCGAAGACATCGGCATGTCGAACTTCCGGGTGGACCTCGCCGCACGCGTGTCTCCCGGCCACGAGTGGGTCGGTCTCCTTCTCGACGGTCCGGCCTGGGCGCGGCGCACGATCGTCTCCGACCGGGACGCCCTCCCGACCCAGGTGCTGACCGGAGTCATGGGGTGGCGGCATCTGGAGAGGGTGTGGTTGCCTGCATGGATCCGCTCGCGCAGCACCGTGGTCCAGGAGATCGCGGACGCCGCGCATCGAGCGGTCAGGCAGCCCCAAGATCCGACCGTGCAGGACGTTGCCGACGACGGACAGGAGATCGACGCCCCGCAGAACCCTGCGGAATCCGCCGCCGGGCATGGCGTCGGTCCGGACCGCGAGCTCGTCCCTGTCGGCGCACCGCACACCTCACCGCGTCCGGACGAGGACCACGTCCTGGTTGCCGGCAGCGTCGGGACAGCCGCGAGGCAGTCGCCGTCATCGGTTGATCCCCCCAAGATCGAAGAGGTAGTCCATGTCGATCCGAGCCCTTCCACGGGCACGCGCTCGACGGAAAACCTTTACCAACCCGCTCCTCACCGGATCGCCGGGGAAAGAGCCGTGCTCGACACCATCACGGCCTCTGCGAACAAGCAGCTGGTGCGGGAGCACCTCGAGGAGATCGTTGCGGCGGAGGGCCCGATCGAGGCACAGCGCCTGGCGCGTCTGCTCGCCAACCGCTTCGGACTGCAGCGGGTACAGGCCCAGCGGCAGGAGACCATCCTGGGATGCCTGCCGAAGAAGCGGCGCAACAAGACGATGCTCGGCACCTTCTACTGGCCGGAGGGCATGACACCGGACGACTACACCGGCTACCGCAGGACCCCTGCCGACGGCGAGAAGCGGCGCGTCACCGAGATCGCCCCGCAGGAGATCGGCAACGCGCTGCTCGACGTGTTGCGCTCCGACGGTCCGTCCGCGGCCGGCGACGTCATGCAGGCGCTCAACGACGTCTTCGGCTTCAACCGGACCGGCCGCGAGATCCGGGAGCGCTATCAGCAGGTGCTCGACCTGATGGAGCGCGACGGTCGGCTCGTGCGCCAGGACGACGTCCTGGCGCTCCCCGTGGCGTAACCGATCCCGGCGGGAAGCTCAGCTCCGCTCCGCCTGGTCGTTCTCGATCTGCGCCGTGGCGGGCAGCACCTGGGAGGACGAGGGCCCGTCCAGCACGACCAGCAGCACGCGCAGGTCGGCCCCGGAGAGGTAGGCGCCCACCAGGCGGTGGTTGGAGTCGAGGACCACGAGGAAGCCCTCGGTCCGGTACGCCGGGACGGTGAGCTGGACCGGCCCCGACTCCTCCGCGAATTCCTGGCGCATGTGGTCGATCTTGCCCTGCCGGTCCTCCGGCCACTGCTTCGCGGCCGCCTCGGCGAGGGTCAGCGGCCGGTGCTGCGGGTGCGACCACTCGCCCGGGTTGCCCTCGGGGTCCACGTGCCACACCGTGTAGAGGTCGGCGAGCTCCTCCCGGGACGAGATCACGAGGTCCTCGATCCGGGAGTTCTCGTCGTCCACCGCACCCCAGTCGAGCCAGGCCCGGATGTCGTCGCCGAACAGGGTCTTGAAGTCCGAAACGTCCATGCCGTCATCTCAGCAGACTTGTGCGCTCACCGCCACAGTGACGCCGGGCCGGGCGCTCAGGGGCCCTCGGAGCTCCCCCGGGCCGGGCGCGCCGCCGCCTCGGGCCGGACGTTGAACGCCGAGGCGGAGCGGTCGGCGGGCTCGGTCGGGAACACCGTGTGCCCCTCCGCCCACTTGTGCCGCGCGTAGGAGTGCAGCCGGTCCGCGAACGGCCCGTCCCGCCACTCCAGGTAGGGCATGTCCTGGCTCGCGTCGAGCAGGAAGTAGCTGCTGAACGCCCGGATCACCTGCGGCGCGCCCGGGTCGGCCGCCGGCTCCTCCGGCGCGGCGGGATCCCCGAGCACCAGGAAGATCGGGGCGCCGGGCAGACCGTCGTAGACCCGCACCTCCAGGCGTTCGGCCACCACGGGGTCGAGCTCGCCGAGGGCCCGGAGCTGGTGGACCAGCGTGTCGAAGCTGCGCCGCAGGTCCATGGGCGAGAGGCCGTAGTGGTGGCGGATCTCGCGGAGCCGGGACGCGAGCGCGGGCGACTTCGGGTCGAGGACCAGCAGCCGGACGCGGACCCCGGCGTCGAGCGCCTTGTGGATCGCGTCCAGGTCGCCGGCCAGGGTCAGCGGGAAGGTGTCCATCCACCACAGCTCCTGTCCGGGCTGCACACCCCGGAGCACGTCGACCGCGTCGAGCTCCTCGCGGACCCCCACGAGTCCGAGCCGGTCGTCGCGGGCCGCCGTCGGCGCGGGGACCGGGGGACGCTGCGCCTCGACGGGCCAGGAGCCGCGCCAGCGCGCCAGCCCGGCGTCCAGGAGCAGCCCCACGCCGCCCACGGTGAGCAGGACGGCCCCGGCGTCGAGGAGCACCTCCGACCACGCCCGTCCGGCCACCAGGGCGACGACGACGAGCGCCGCGCCGAGGCCGGCCAGCACGACCGGCGCCGTGACCGGGCGCCGCTGCGGCACGGTGCGTGCGGCGGCGCGCCACCCGTCACCCCCGGCCCGGTCCTGGGTGGCACTGCGGATCTCCAGCACGGGACTCCCCCTCCTCGAGCGGCTCTGCTCCCACCCTGGCACGGCTCCTGACCTGGGCGTTAGCACCGTGGGCACCGGGGCTTTTTGTGACAGCCGGTGCGCCGCGCCCGTCCGGAGCTCCGTCCCCACTTCTGCGGCACCGCACCCCACCATGCGTTTGCATATCTAAACTCGGAGTCGGGCGGGTGGGGGCACAGCGCCACGACCGCTCCCCGCCCCGGGGGCCGGCCCCACGCCCAGCAGCTGACCGCACCGGCCGCGCTGCCCCCTCCTGCGGAAGGCACCTCTCTTGGCCACGACACTCCGGGACCGCCTCGGCGACCGTCACAACCGCCTCAACGCCCTCCGCCTGGGTCTGGCGTCCCTGGTGATCGTCGGGCACGCCTGGCCGCTGACCGGCGCGGACGGCCCAAGCCTCGAGGTCCTGTCCGACGTGGCCGTCAACGGCTTCTTCGTGCTCAGCGGCTACCTCATCGCGGAGAGCAGGGTGCGGACCACGCTGGTGCCCTACCTCTGGCGGCGGTTCCTGCGCATCTACCCGGCCTTCCTGGTGAGCCTGCTCGTGGTGGCCGCCGTCTTCGCACCATTCGCGGCCGCGCTCGAGGGCACGTCGCTCGACGTGGCCTCCGCCGCCGGCTTCGTGCTGAACAACGGGGACCTGAGGATCTCGCAGTGGGGCATCGACGGGACCCTGGTCCGGGTCCCGGCCCCGGACTCCTGGAACGGCTCGCTCTGGACGCTGTTCCACGAGGCCCTCGCCTACCTGCTGATCGGGCTCGTCCTCAGCCTCGCCGTCGCGGTGCGGCACGCCCGGTGGGTGCTGCCGGGGCTGTTCCTCGTCGTGCTCGTCCTGCGCCCCCTGGTCGAGGGCCCGCTGGAGGTCACGAGCCACCTCTGGCTCAACGGCGCCCGACTGGTGGGCTACTTCCTGGCGGGCGCGGCGGTCTGGGCCTGGGCGGGGACGTGGCGGCCCACCTGGGTGCACGTCGCGGGGGCGGGCGTCGTCTACGCCGTGCTCACGGACCAGGGCTGGGCGGACCTGTACGGGCAGCTGCCGCTCGCCGTGCTGCTCCTCGGCCTCGGCGCCGCCCCGTCCCGGAACTGGACCACCCGCACCGACCTCTCCTACGGCGTCTACATCTACGCGTACCCGGTGCAGCAGCTCCTCGTGCTGCTCGGCACGGCGTCGTGGGGCGTCGCCGTCAACTCCCTGCTCGTCGTCCTCCTGACGCTGCCCCTGGCGCTGCTGTCGTGGACGCTCGTCGAGAAGCCCGCCCTGCGGGCCAAGGCGTGGCTCGACCCCCGCGACCGGCCCGACCGGCGGGTCCCCTCCGCCGGCGCGCAGAACCCCTCGCCCGCGGCCGCGGAGGGACGCCGTCCGGAGTGACCGCGCCGGCTCCCGCCCCCGCCGCCCGGCCGGCGCGCCCGGGACCCCCGGGCCTCCTTGTCCGGCACCGGGGCGGTGCCTACCGTGAGGAGCAGGCGGGCGCGACGCCGCCGGCCCCGACCCGTCAGGAGCACCCATGGACACCCCGGTGATCGAGGCCCGCGGGCTCGTCAAGACCTTCGGCCCCACCGCGGCCCTGGACGGCTTCGACCTCACCGTGGCGCCGGGGCAGGTCGCGGGCTTCCTCGGTCCCAACGGCTCGGGGAAGTCCACGGCGATCCGGGTGCTGCTGGGCCTGCTCCGGGCGGACGCGGGCACGGCCACCGTCCTCGGCCTGGACGCCTGGCGGGACGCCGTGCAGATCCACCGCCGCACCGCCTACGTCCCCGGGGACACGAACCTGTGGCCCAACCTGACCGGGGGCGAGATCGTGGACCTGCTCACCGGCATCCGCGGCGGACGGCGGCGGCGCCGCCGCCGCGACGAGCTCGTCGAGCGCTTCGAGCTCGACCCCACGAAGAAGGCCCGCAGCTACTCCAAGGGCAACCGGCAGAAGGTGGCCCTGGTGGCCGCCCTGAGCGCCGAGGCGGAGCTGTACGTCCTGGACGAGCCGACCTCCGGGCTGGACCCCCTCATGGAGGCCGTGTTCACGGACGAGGTGCGCCGGCTGAGCGGGCAGGGCAGCACGGTCCTGCTCTCGAGCCACATCCTGGCGGAGGTCGAGAAGCTGTGCGACACCGTGACCATCATCCGCGCCGGACGGGACGTGGAGAGCGGCACCCTCGCCCAGCTGCGCCACCTGACCCGCTCCGCCGTCACGGCCACGACCTCCGCCGGCCCCGGTCGCCTGGGCGGGCTGCCGGGCGTGCACCACCTCGTGCACGAGGACGGGAGGCTGGGCTTCGACGTCGACGACGCCCGGGTCCCCGAGGTGCTCCGGGCGCTCGCGGACCTGGGCGTGCAGAACCTGACCGTCACCCCACCCTCGCTCGAGGAGCTCTTCCTGCGCCACTACGGCGACCGCCCGGCCGAGCCCGCCGCCCCGGACGGGACCGGGCGCGGCGCCGGCCGGGACGTGCGGTCGCCCCGATGAGGACCGCCGAGCCGTGGGCCGCGACCGGCCGGCTGTTCCGGCTCAACCTGCGCCTGGACCGGGTCCGGATCCTCGTGTGGGTGCTCGCGCTCACCGGCACCGTGTCCGCGACGGTGCTCGCCCTCGAGGAGACGTTCCCGGACGGCGAGGCCCGCCAGGCCCGGGCGGCCCTGCTGGACAACCCGTCCGCCGTGATGATGACCGGCCCGGCCTTCGGCGCGGACGACTACACGCTGGGCGCCATGACGGTCAACGAGCTGAGCCTGTCGGTGCTCGTGGCGACGGCGATCATGAGCATCCTGCTCGCGAGCCGGCACGTGCGCGCCGAGGAGGAGTCCGGGCGGCTCGAGGTCGTCCGCGCGCTGCCGGTGGGCCGCTTCGCCCCGGCGGCGGCCGCCCTGGGTGCGGTCGCCGTGGCGGACGCGGCGGTCGGCGCCGGGATCACCGCCGGGCTCTTCGCGGCGGGCCTGGGCGGGGTCGACGCCGTGGCGTGGGGCGTGGCCACGGCGCTCACCGGCCTGGTCTTCGGAGCCGTGGCGGCCCTGACCGCCCAGCTCACCGAGCACGCACGGGCCGCCTCCGGCACGGCGATGGCCGTGCTCGGCGCGGCCTTCCTGGTGCGCGGGATCGGGGACGTCGTCGAGCCCACCGGCTCGTGGCTGTCCTGGTTCTCGCCGATCGCCTGGGCCCAGCAGACCCGGCTCTACGTGGACCTGCGCTGGTGGCCGCTGGCGCTCTCGGCGTCACTCACGGCGGCGCTGCTGGTGGCGGCCGTGCTGCTGGCCCAGCGGCGGGACCTGGGCGCCGGGCTGCGGCCGGCACGCCCCGGGCCCGCGGCTGCCGGGGCGGGCCTGCTCTCCGCGACCGGGCTGGCGCGGCGGCTGCTGCGCGGCACGTTCCTCGGGTGGACCGCCGGGCTCGTCCTCTTCGGCCTGGCCTTCGGCTCGCTGGCCGACTCGCTGGAGGACAGCATCGCGGACATCCCGTCGATCACCGACTGGCTCGTGATGGACCTCGACGCCCTCACCGAGTCCTTCGCCGCCGCGACGCTGTCCTACCTCGCGCTCGGGGTGGTCGCGTTCGCCGTCTCGGGCGTGCTGCGCCTGCGCTCCGAGGAGGAGTCCGGCCGCACGGCCCTGCTCCTCTCGACGGGCCTCGACCGGGTGCGCTGGGTGCTCGGCTGGCTCGCCGTGGTCGTGGTGGAGGCCCTCCTGGCCCTGCTGCTGGCCGGGGCCGCGCTGGGCGCCGGGGTCACCGCCACCACCGGGGACCTGCGCTGGACCGGCGAGCTCGCCCTGGCGGCCCTGGCCTACGCCCCGGCCGTGCTCGTGGTGGCAGGGGTCGCCGCCGCCCTGGTGGGACTCGTCCCGCGGTTCGCCGCGCTGAGCTGGGCCGTGGTCGCGTACGTGGTCTTCGTCTCGTGGTTCGGCCTGCTGCTCGACCTGCCGGAGGCGGCGATGAACCTCTCCCCCGTGCAGCTGACGCCGCTCGTGCCCTCCGAGGACGGGGAGGCCGCTCCGCTGCTGGGTCTCGCCGCGCTGGCGCTCGCCCTCCTGGCCGCGGCCGCCGCCGGGTTCCGCCGCCGGGACCTCGTGGCCTGAGCCGCGGGGCCGGCACCGACGCGGGGGCGGTTCCGCGGCGGGCCGGTCGCCCGGCGGCGCTGATCAACCGGCGAAGAGCGTGAGAGCCTCCCGGTTGAAGGCCTCGAGGTCACCGGGGTTGCGGGAGGTGACGAGGCGTCCGTCGACGACGACCTCCTCGTCCACCCAGTCCGCCCCGGCGTTCTTCAGGTCCGTGGCCAGGGAGGTGTAGGACGTGAGCCGCTTGCCCTGCGCGAGCCCGGCCTCGATGAGGATCCACGGGGCGTGGCAGATGGCCGCGATCGGCTTGCCCGCGGCGTCGAACTCCTTGACCAGGCGCAGGGCGTCCTGGTCCGTGCGCACGGTGTCCGCGTTGAGGGTGCCCCCGGGCAGGACCAGCGCGTCGAAGTCCTCGGCCTTCGCCGCGGCGAGGGTGCCGTCGACGTCGTAGCTGCCGGCGCGGTCCCAGTCCCCCTGCATCGCCGTGATGGTGCCCTGCTCCGGGGACAGGAGCACGGGGGTGCCGCCGGCCTCCTGGACGGCCTTCCACGGCTCGGTGAGCTCGGGCTCCTCGACGCCGTTCGTGGCGATGAACGCGATCTTCTTGCCGGTGATGTCGGTGGTCATGGACTGCCTCCTGGGTGCGGTGGATCTGTGGATGGGGTGGATCTGTCCGTTCGGTGGACCTGCGGCTCCGGTGGAGCCGCCGGTCCGGCGGAACCGTGCCGGGTCGCCGCGGCCGCGGCCGCTACTGCGACCGGAGACCGCCGAGGACGTCGAGCGCCGCCCGCAGCCGGACGCCGGCGTCGTCGGCGACCTCCTGCACGGCGGGGCTGCCGCTGAGCTGGACCATGGTCTGCGGGTCGATGGCCTCGACCGTGGAGGAGCCGGCGTCCGCGCCGCGGCGCACCACCACGTTGCAGGGCAGGAGCGCGCCGAGCTGGGGCTCCGCGGCCAGGGCCTTGCTGGCGAGCCCGGGGTTGCAGGCGCCGAGGATGACGTAGTCGCCCACGCCCTCGGCGGCCTCGGCGCCGAGCTTCTTCTCGAAGGTGGCGCGCACGTCGATCTCGGTGAGGATGCCGAAGCCCTGCTCGGCCAGGGCGGCCCGCGTCCGCTCGACCGCCTCCGCGTAGGGCAGCGGGACGACGACGGCGTTGGTGTAGCTCATGCTTGCGCTCCTTCTCGGTCCGGGCTCCTGCTCAGGACTCCACTGTTGGCACGCGGGGCCCGGAAAGGGAAGTGCGGGACGGCCGGGTTCTCGCTGGGCGATACCGGCGCCCGGCCTCGATACCCCCGGGGGTAGTTGAATACCCCCTGGGGTATCTGCCATACTCGGAACGAACGCCGGGCGGAGCGCCCGGCACCCCTCCACGGCCTGACCACCCGCCCCGGCCGGCGGGAAGCAAAGGACACGCACCATGACCGTCACCCTCGTACTGACCCTCCTGCTGTCGGTGCTGATCGGGCTCTCGCTCGGTCTGCTCGGCGGCGGCGGATCCATCCTCACCGTCCCGATCCTCACCTACGTCGCCGGGCTGGACCCCAAGGAGGCCATCGCGGCCTCCCTGTTCGTCGTCGGGGTGACCTCCGCCGTCAGCGCCGTCAACCACGCCCGCAACCGGCGCGTGAAGTGGCGCACCGGGCTCGTCTTCGGCGCGGCCGGCATGGCCGGGGCCTTCCTCGGCGGCCTGGCCGGCGGTTACATCCCCGGCACCGTGCTGATGGTCGCCTTCGCCCTGATGATGGTCGCGACCTCCCTGGCCATGATCCGCGGCCGCAAGAACAGCACCGCGACAACCCACGACGGCGAGCTGCCGGTCGGCAAGGTCGTCGCCGAGGGCCTGGTCGTGGGTCTCGTCACCGGCCTGGTGGGGGCCGGCGGCGGGTTCCTCGTCGTCCCGGCCCTGGCCCTGCTGGGCGGGCTGTCCATGCCCGTGGCCGTGGGCACCTCCCTGGTGGTCATCGCGATGAAGTCCTTCGCCGGCCTCGCCGGCTACCTCACCACGGTCTCCCTGGACTGGGCGCTGGTGGGCGCGGTGACCGTCGCCGCGGTCGCCGGCTCGTTCGCCGGGGCGCGGCTGGCCGGTCGCATCCCCGAGGCCGCCCTGCGCAAGGGCTTCGGCATCTTCGTCCTGGTCATGGGCGTCTTCGTCCTGGTCCAGGAGCTGCCCGGCGCGGCCGGCCTCGCCGTCGGGATCACTGCCGCTGTCGCGGCCCTGGCCGCCACGGTCTGCTGGTTCGCGGTCCCGAGGTGTCCGTTGCGCACGCCCCTCACGGCCTGACCCTCGCCCTCTTCTTCCCACCGTTTCCGCACACCGTCCGCTACGACCGATTCCGAGATCACCGACCGAGATCACCGACCAAGGAGGTCCCCATGGCCACCATCGACATCACCGAAGCCGACTTCGCCCCCACCATCGAGTCCAACGACATCGTCCTCGTGGACTTCTGGGCGAGCTGGTGCGGCCCCTGCCGCATGTTCGCCCCGACCTACGAGGCCGCCTCCGGGAAGCACCCGGACGTCGTCTTCGCCAAGGTCGACACCGAGGCCGAGCAGCGGCTCTCCGCCGCCGCCGGCATCAGCTCCATCCCCACGCTGATGGCCTTCCGCGAGGGCGTGCTCGTGTTCTCCCAGCCGGGCGCCCTGCCCGTCGCCGGGCTCGAGCAGGTCATCACCGCGGTCAAGGGCCTCGACATGGCCGAGGTCCACGCCGAGCTCGCCCGGCAGCGGGCCGGGCAGGAGGCCGGGCAGCAGGCCTGAGCCGCGGCGCGGGTCCCCGGCACGTCGCTTCCGCTGTGGCCCCGCCCCTGGAACACTCCCGTAACAACCCGCCGATACCGTCACCACGCCCCGCGGCGCGCCGCGGGGCACCACCAAGGAGGAACGCACCATGGACGTCACCGTCATCGACACCCCCCAGCTCGGGGACCGCAGCTACCTCGTGCACGACGGGCAGGTGGCGCTGGTCATCGACGCCCAGCGCGACATCGACCGCGTCGAGGCCGCCGTGGAGCAGGCCGGGGTGAAGGTCACCCACGTGGCCGAGACGCACATCCACAACGACTACCTGACCGGCGGCTGCCTCTACGCCCGGAAGCACGGCGCGGCCTACCTCGTCAACGCCGCCGACGACGTCTCCTTCGAGCGCACCCCGATCGCCGACGGGGAGACCGTGCAGGTCGGCGAGCTCTCCGTGAAGGCCGTGGCCACCCCCGGCCACACCCACCACCACCTGTCCTTCGTGGTGGAGCACGGCGAGGAGCAGGCCGTGTTCTCCGGCGGCAGCGTCCTCTACGGCTCCGTGGGCCGCACCGACCTGCTGGGCCGCGAGCACATGGTGGGCCTGACCCACGACCAGTACGCCTCCGCCCGCCGCCTCGCGGCCGAGGCGCAGGAGCAGGCCGCCCTGTACCCGACCCACGGCTTCGGCTCCTTCTGCTCCTCCGGCCCCGCCACCGGCGCGGACGAGTCCACGCTGGCCGAGCAGATCAGGACGAACCACGTCTACACCGATCCGGACGAGGAGCACTTCGTCGCCGAGCTCATCAGCAACCTCACGGCGTACCCGAACTACTACGTGCACATGGGCCCGGCCAACGCCGCCGGCCCCACCGAGCCGGACCTGTCCGTGCCCGACTCCCTGGACCCCGAGGAGCTGCGCTCCCGCCTCGAGGCCGGCGAGTGGGTGGTGGACCTGCGCCACCGGGTGGCCTACTCCGCCGAGCACCTGAAGGGCACCATCAGCTTCGAGTACGGCGACGGCTCCAGCTTCACCGCGTTCCTGGGCTGGATCTTCCCCTACGACCGGCAGCTGACCCTCGTGGGGTCGCGTGCGGACGTCGAGAACGCGATCCGGGACCTGTCGCGGATCGGCATCGACTCCCCCGACGCCGCGCTGGGCGAGGACCCGGAGAAGCTCGCCCCCGGGGCGGCCCGCTCCTCCTACCCGCGCGTCGACTGGAAGGGCATGCTCGAGGGGCGGCCCGAGGACGAGACCGTCCTGGACGTCCGCCGGGTGGACGAGTACGAGGAGTCGCACCTGCCCGGGGCGGTCAACATCCCGCTGCACGAGCTGCTGCCCCGGATGGACGAGGTGCCCGCGGGCCGGCTGTGGGTGCACTGCGGCTCCGGCTACCGCTCGGGCGTGGCTGCGTCACTGCTCGAGCGCGCGGGCAAGGACCCGGTGCACATCGACGCCCTGTTCGCCGAGGCCGAGGAGGCCGGCGTGCCGCTGGAGAACTGACGCCGCCGCGGGGGCCGGTGCGCGCCCCGGCCCCCGCGGCCCCTCCCCCAGCCCCTCCCCGAAGCCCGCCCCAGCCCAGCGAAAGGCCCGCCGTGAGCACCTCCCGCACCGTCCCCCCGTCCGCCGCCGGACGGCGCAGCGTCACCGTCATCGGCGCCGCGGTCGTCCTCCTGCACGTCGCGGGCTGGGGCGCGCTGCTCGCCCTCGTCCTGGGCACCGACACCCCCCAGGGGGGAACGGGACTGTTCGTGGGACTCGCCCTCAGCGCCTACGCCCTGGGCGTCCGGCACGCCTTCGACGCCGACCACATCGCCGCGATCGACAACGCGACGCGCTCGCTGATGGCGCGGGGCCGGGAGTCCGCGGCCACCGGCTTCTGGTTCGCCCTGGGCCACTCCTCGGTGGTCCTCGTCTCCGTGCTGCTGCTGACCCTCGGCCTGGAGGCCTTCGCCGGCGGCCTCGCGGACGAGGGCTCCGGGCTGCGGCAGGCCGCGGGGATCTGGGGCGGCACCGTCTCCGGGCTGTTCCTCGTCACCGCCGGGGTGCTCAACCTCGCCGTGCTGCTCCGGCTGCGCCGGGCCCGCCGCGCGGCGCGCACCGGCGCCCTGGACGCCGCCGAGCTGGACGCCCACCTCGCCGACCGGGGCGTGCTGCACCGCGTGCTGCACCCCGTGACCCGCATGGTGGACCGCCCGGCCAGGATGTACCCCGTCGGCTTCCTCTTCGGCCTCGGCCTCGACACGGCGGCCTCCATCGGGCTGTTCGTCATGGCCGGCGGGCTCGCCCCCGAGCTGCCCTGGTACGCGGTGCTCGTGCTGCCCGTGCTCTTCACCGCGGGCATGACGATGTTCGACAGCGCCGACGGCATCCTGATGAACCGGGTCTACGGCTGGGCCTCGGTGGACGCCCGCCGCCGGCTGAACTACAACGTCACGGTGACCACCGTCTCCGTCGTCATCGCCTTCGTGATCGGCGGGACGAGCTTGCTGTCCGTGCTCGCCGAGCTCCTGCAGCCGACCGGCGGCGCGCTCGCCCTCGTCGCGGCGATCGACCTCAACTTCCTCGGCATGGCCGTGATCGTGTTCTTCGGCGTCGTCTGGCTGGGCTCGAAGGGCCTGGACCGGATCCGCCGCGACGGACGACCGGTCCCTGTGCGAGGCTGATCGTCATGGTCCGACTCCTCCTGCTCGCCGACACGCACGTCCCCAAGCGCGCCCGCGACCTGCCCGCCGCGGTGTGGCGGGCCGTCGACGACGCCGAGGTGGTGCTGCACGCGGGCGACTGGATCGACCTCGCGACCCTCGACCGGCTCGAGGAGCGGGCCGCCCGCCTCGTGGGGGTCTGGGGGAACAACGACGGCCCGGAGCTGCGCGAACGGCTGCCCGAGGTGGCCCGCGAGACGCTCGGGGGCGTGCGCTTCGGGATGGTCCACGAGACCGGTGCCGCCGCCGGGCGGGAGGCCCGGATGGACCGGGCGTTCTCCGGCCTCGACGTCCTGGTCTTCGGCCACAGCCACATCCCGTGGGACAGCACCACCC
The DNA here is from genome assembly GCF_040981005.1 of Kocuria sp. CPCC 205258. Taxonomy (NCBI): domain Bacteria; kingdom Bacillati; phylum Actinomycetota; class Actinomycetes; order Micrococcales; family Micrococcaceae; genus Kocuria; species Kocuria sp. CPCC 205258. Next base: position 196,208 of record NZ_JAVKPS010000001.1, read on the forward strand.
CGGCGGGCCTTCGGCTGCTCAACCCCGGCTCCCCCACGGACCGGCGGCGCCAGCCGCACTGCACCTATCTGACGGCGGTCGCCGACGGCGGGCGGCTCACCGACGTGGAGCTCGTCCGCCTCCCGCCGCGCTGACGCCCCGCGGCACCGGCGCCGCCGGGCCGAGCGCTCAGAGCAGCCCCCGCAGCTGGTAGTAGCGCCGGCCCACCACGGTCCCGTTGACCCGGACCGCGGCCCACACCAGTACGAGCAGCAGCGCCACCAGCACGGCCGGGACGGGCACGAAGAGCGCCCACACCACCAGCGCCATGCCCGGGACGGTCAGCAGGATCGGCCAGGCGTACTGCACCATCTCCACCGCCATGTAGTCCTGCATCTCCCGCAGGACCGGGTCCCGCGGGACGGCGCCGCGGCGCACCGAGGTCCGCAGCCCCTTGCTCGCCCGGGCGCGGGCGTCCATGAGGTCGTTGCGGGGCGCGTCGTCCGCCCGGGTGAGCGAGAGGATGATGCCGCTGACCAGCAGGGCCGCCCCGCCCACCACGAGTCCCCACTGGACCGGGCTGAGCAGCCCCCTCTCGCCCAGGAGGAGCGCGGCCGCGATGCCGCCCAGCAGCCCGACCACCAGGCTCGCCACGACGGCCAGCACGATCCGCCGGGCCCAGACCGCGTCGAGCTCCCCGAGCCGGGGGATCTGCACGTGCGGGTGGTCGGCCCCGCTGAGCCGGATCTCCTCGTCCATGGCGCACCGTCCTCTCGTCGCCCCGTGCTGCTGCGCGGGCCCCTCCATTGTCCCGCGCCCCGGGCGCGGTGGCACGTCCGCCCCGGGACAGGCGGGAACCCCGGCCCCGGTCAGGTGCCCGGGGCCGGGGACGGGGCGGCCGACGGTCCTCAGGCGGCCTGGTAGGTGAGGCAGTCGGCCTCGTCGGCGCCGGCGCCGATCTTCACGTCGTGGGCGGTGCACATCAGGTGCGCGTTGTGCGTGCACTCGGACCGCTGGCAGGCGCCGACCTCGGCGTGGACGGTGGGCAGGCCGCCGTCGGGGCCCAGCGAGATGAACGTGCCGCAGTGCGCGTGGCCGGAGGACCCGGTCACGGTGATCGCGTGGGCGGTGCACTCGTGGTCGTGGTTGAACGAGCACTGCCCCACGGTGCAGTCGGAGACGGGAACGAACTCGGTGGTGGCCATGACTTCTCCTCCGGGAGGATCTCCGGGCCGGAGCCTGCTGCCCCGGCCTGAACAAGCTCTTCCAGGATGCGCCTCACGAGGGACGATGGATAGCGCATTTTTTCGTGCCCCAATGTCCGCGAGGCGGCCGACGGGGCCCCGCGGCGCCGCCCTTGACGGGGCACCGCCGGGGGGTATTCGCTGGACGCACGGCGGTGCCGCCCGGCGGCGCCGCGACGACCCCGAGGAGACCCCATGAGCGCCGGCGACCACTTCTACCTCGACAAGGCGGATCCCGGCAGCTGGCGGGCGCTCAACGGCCTGGCGCGCAAGGTCGCCGCCGCGGCCGAGGACGCCGGGCTGTCCCGGGCGCTCGTGGAGCTGCTCAACATCAGGGTCTCCCAGCTCAACGGGTGCGCCTACTGCCTCGACCTGCACACCGGCTACGCCGTGGAGGCCGGGGTGAGCGCGCAGAAGCTGGCGGTGCTCCCCGCCTGGCGCGAGACGGAGCTCTTCGACGACCTGGAGCGGGCCGCGCTGGCCATCGGGGAGTCCGTGGCCCTGCTGCCCGACGAGGAGACCCGGCTGGCGGAGCTGGCGGTGGCCCGGGCGGAGCTGACCGACGAGCAGTACTCGGCCCTGCAGTGGACGGCGGTGGCGATCAATGCCTTCAACCGGGTCTCCGTCCTCTCCCGCCACCGGGTCCGCCCCCGTGCGGCCGCGCCGGAGGGGCATCCCCCGGGAGAACGGGCCGCGGAGGAGCCGGCACCGGACGCCCCGCGCACCCCGTCGACCGTCGCGGGGGGCACGGCGTGACCAACCTGGACGTGGACCCGCAGGAGCTGCTGTGCTCCGAGGCCGTCGGGGCCGGCGCGCAGCTGCTGGCCCCGCGCGAGGTGCCCCTGGGCGGGCCCCGCGCGATGACCGTGCGCCGCACCCTGCCCCAGCGGCAGCGCAGCCTCATCGGGGCGTGGTGCTTCGTCGACCACTACGGCCCCGACCTGGTCTCGGAGTCCGGGGGCATGCGGGTGGCACGGCACCCGCACACCGGCCTGGCCACCGTGAGCCTGCTGTTCACCGGCGGGATCGCCCACCGGGACTCGGCCGGCTACGACGCGATCGTCCGGCCCGGTGAGGTCAACCTGATGGTCGCCGGACGGGGGATCTCCCACCAGGAGTTCTCCACCCCCGGCACCACGCTGCTGCACGGGGTCCAGCTCTGGTACGCCCTGCCGGAGGCGACCCGCCACATGGCACCCACCTTCGAGCACCACGCCCCCGAGCCGGTGGTCGGGGAGGGCACGGAGCTGCGCGTCTTCCTCGGCTCCCTGGCCGGCAGCACCTCCCCGGTGGACACCTTCACCCCGCCGCTGCTGGCCGCCGAGGCCACCCTGCGGCCCGGCGCCCGGCTGGAGCTGGAGCTGGACCCGGCCCTCGAGCACGGCGTGCTGCTCGACACCGGCGACCTGGCGCTCAACGGCGCCCCCGTGCCGGTGGACCACCTCGCCTGCCTCCCGGTGGGGCAGGGTCCCGTGGTGCTGGAGGCCGGCCTGAGCCCGGTCCGGCTGCTGCTCATCGGCGGCGAGCCGCTGGGCGAGCAGATCGTGATGTGGTGGAACTTCGTCGGCCGCAGCCACGAGGAGGTCGTCGCCCACCGCGCCGCCTGGCAGGCGGAGATCGACGCCGAACCGGCCCCCGCGCCGGCCTCCGGCAGCTACGAGGACGGGGCGCCGTACCCGCGCTTCGGCCCCTACCCGGCGGAGCAGCCCGCCCCGCTGCCGGCCCCACCGCTGCCCACCGTCCAGCTGCGGCCCCGCGGCTGAGCCCGTCCCCCAGGAGACCACCATGGACACCTCCGCCGTCACGGTGCGGAACAACCCCGGCCGGCAGCGCTACGAGCTCCTCGACGGGGCGACCGTCATCGGCTCGGCCCACTGGGCGCCCTTCGAGGGCCCCGACGGGCCGCAGCGGATCTTCTACCACACCACCGTGGACGACGCCTACGGCGGGCAGGGCCTGGCCTCGAGACTGGCCCGGGAAGCCCTGGACGACACCGCCGGGGCCGGGCTGACGGTCGTCCCGGTGTGCCCCTACATCAAGAAGTGGCTGCACAGCCACCCCGACCACCAGCAGTACGCCGTGGCCGTGCGGCCCGAGCACCTCGCCGCCGTCCCGCGGCACGAGCAGCAGTGAGCCCGCCCCCCGGGCCGGAGCCCGGGGGGCGCCGGCCCGCGGCGGCCGGGACGGGAGCCCGGGCTCAGCCCCGCTGGGCGGCGATGAGATCGAGGAAGTGGGCGCGCATCCGGGCCCGGTCGGGCTCCACGCCGGTGATGAGCCGGAACGCGTCCACCGCCTGGCCGACCGCCATGTGGCCGCCGTCGAGCACCTGGCACCCCCGGGCCCGGGCCGCGGCGACGAGCTCGGTCTCCACCGGCAGGTAGACCACGTCGGCCACCCACTGCCGGGCCTCCAGCAGGCCGGGGTCCACGGGGGTGCCGGGGTGGTGGTGCATGCCCACCGGGGTGGCGTTGACCAGCCCGTCGGCCGCGCGCACCAGCTCCGGCAGCGTCTCGGCGGTGGCGGCCGCGACCTGCTGCCCGGGGAAGAGCTCGGCCATGGCAGCGGCCCGCTCGCCCGCCCGGGCGGGGTCCACGTCGAACAGGTGCAGGGTCTGCACGCCGGCGCTCAGCAGCGCGGAGGCCACGGCGGAGCCGGCGCCGCCGGTGCCGACCTGGACCACGCGGTCCTTGGCCGCGCCGGGGAGCACGGCCCGGAACCCCGCGGCGAAGCCGGACACGTCGGTGTTGTGGCCGACGAACCGCCCGTCGCGGATCACCACCGTGTTGACGGCCCTCAGCGCGGCCGCCTCCGGGGCGACCTCGTCGAGGTGGTCCAGGACCAGCTGCTTGCAGGGGTGCGTGATGTTGAAGGCGTTGAACCCGAGGTCGCGCCCGGCCCGCAGCAGCTCCCCCACGTCCTCGCCCGGGCGGCCGATCACCTCGAGGTCCACCGGACGGTACAGGTAGTGCAGCCCGTGGTTCCGCGCCTCGGTCTCGTGCATCGGCGGGGTGAGGCTGCGGGTGATCCCGTCGCCGATCAGGCCCACGAGGTAGGACTCGGAGGTGGTGCTCATGCAGGGCTCCTTGCGGGGTGCGGTCAGGACGCGGCCGCGCCGACCGCTCTCGGCGCAGCACCGGTGCCGGTGGCGCGGAGGGCATCGCGAGCCGTTGGGACGCCCATCACAGTACACCGGGAGCACGCGCAGGACCCGCTCTGCACTCACTGTGTGAACACGGATGCCACAGTGTGGAAGTGATTCCCGCCGCGGGGGCACCGGGCCCGCACCGGGGCACAATGGGCGGCGAGGCATGTGCCACGGCCCCGCCGACGGGGCCCACGAACTGCGGAGGGTGACGTCATGAGCGTGCTGGGCGAACTGGGGGCGGCGCTGGCCGCCGGGACCGTGGAGGTCGTGGACCTGACCACCCCCCTGGACCGGGACACCCCGATCCTGCGGCTGCCGGAACCGTTCGCCAACACGGTGGGCCTGTCCATGACCCCGGTGAGCGCCTACGACGAGGCCGGGCCCGGCTGGGCGTGGAACGACCTGACCCTGGGCGAGCACGCCGGCACGCACCTGGACGCGCCCGTGCACTGGATCACCGGCCGGGACGGGAGGTCGGTGGACCGGATCGAACCGGCGCGGCTCGTCGGGCCGGCCGCCGTCCTGGACCTCACCGCCGAGGCGGAGGCGGACGCGGACGCCCTGCTGGAGCCCGAGCACCTCGAGCGGTGGGAGGCCGAGCACGGGCGCTTCCCCGAGAACTGCTGGGTGCTCCTGCGCACCGGCTGGTCCGCCCGCGCGGACGACCCCGAGCGCTTCCTCAACGCCGACGCGGACGGCCTGCACGCCCCGGGGCCGTCGGTGGCCGCCGCCGAATGGCTCGCCGCCCACCCGCACGTGAGCGGTTTCGGCGTGGAGACCGTCGGCATCGACGCGGGCATCGCCGGCGGCTTCGACCCGCCCTTCCCCGCCCACCACCACCTGCTGGGCCACGACAAGTACGGGCTGACCTCCCTGCGCCGCCTCGACCGGCTGCCGGTCCTCGGGGCGCAGCTCGTGGTCGCGCCCCTGCCGGTCGTGGGCGGCACGGGCAGCCCCGCCCGGGTGCTCGCCCTCGTCGAGCGGGCCGGGGCGTGACCGGCACGGTCGCCCAGCTCGTGGGCCGTGCGCTCGCGGAGCTGGGCGTGGGGCACGCGTTCGGCGTGGTGGGCAGCGGCAACTTCCACCTCACCAACGCGCTCATCGCGGCGGGCGTGCCCTTCACGGCCGCCCGGCACGAGAACGGCGCCGCGACCATGGCCGACGCCTGGGCCCGCACGAGTGGGCGCGTCGCCGTGGTCACCACGCACCAGGGCTGCGGGCTGACCAACGCGACCACCGGCATCGGCGAGGCCGCGAAGTCCCGCACCCCGCTGATCGTGCTCACCGCCGACACCCAGGCCGCGGCCGTGCACTCCAACTTCCGGATCGACCAGGACGCCCTCGCCCGGGCGGTGGGGGCGGTGGCCGAGCGGGTGCACTCCCCCGCGAGCGCCGCGGCCGACGTCGCCCGGGCCGTCCGGCGCGCCCGCAACGACCGCCGCACCGTGGTGCTCAGCGTCCCGCTCGACGTCCAGGCGTCCCCCGCCCCCGAGGGCGCCGTGGTGCCCGTACTTCCGCCCGCGCCGCGCGTGCGCCCGGACGACGACGCCGTCGAGCGCCTGGCGGGGATGCTGGCCGCCGCGCGCCGGCCGGTGTTCGTGGCGGGACGCGGCGCCCGGGGGGCCCGCGCCGAGCTCGCCGCCCTCGCCGAGCGCTCGGGGGCGCTGCTGGCGACGTCGGCGGTGGCCAAGGGCCTGTTCGCCGGCGAGGACTTCGACCTCGGCATCTCCGGGGGCTTCTCGTCCCCGGCGACCGCTGAGCTGATCGGGGCGGCCGACCTCGTGGTGGCGTGGGGCTGCGCCCTGACCATGTGGACCACCCGGCACGGGCGCCTCCTGGGCCCGGAGGCCGCGGTGGTGCAGGTGGACCTCGAGGAGTCCGCCCTGGGCGCGCACCGGCCGGTGGACCGGCCGCTGGACCTCGGGGTCGTGGGCGACTGCGCGCTCACCGCCCGGGACGTCCTCGCCGCCCTGGAGCACGACGACCTGCGGACGGGCGGCACCGCAGCAGAGGGCGCGGCCGGGCCGGGAGCCGCCGCCCCGGCGTCGTCGTCCTGGCGCACGCCCGAGCTGGCCGCGCGGATCGCCCGGGAGGCCCGGTGGCGGGACGTAGCGTTCGAGGACCTGTCCACGGCGGAGCGAATCGACCCGCGGGTGCTGTCCCGCGAGCTGGACGCGATGCTGCCGGCCGAGCGGGTCGTGGCCGTCGACAGCGGCAACTTCATGGGCTACCCCAGCCAGTACCTCTCCGTGCCGGACGAGCGCGGGTTCTGCTTCACCCAGGCCTTCCAGTCCGTGGGCCTGGGCCTGGCCACGGCCATCGGCGCCGCGCTGGCGCAGCCGCACCGGCTGCCGGTGCTCGGCACGGGGGACGGCGGTTTCCTCATGGGGATCGCCGAGCTCGAGACCGCCGTCCGGCTGGGCCTGCCGCTGGTTTGCGTGGTCTACGACGACGCCGCGTACGGCGCGGAGGTGCACCACTTCGCCGGTGACGGGGACGCGCCCCTGGACACGGTGGTCTTCCCGGACGTCGACATCGCCGCGATCGGCCGGGGCTTCGGCGCCGACGGCGTGGTCGTTCGCTCCGTCGAGGACCTGGCCGCCGTGCGCACCTGGCTCGACGGGCCCCGGGACCGGCCCCTGGTGATCGACGCCAAGATCGCCTCCGACGGCGGGGCGTGGTGGCTGGCCGAGGCCTTCCGGGGCCACTGACCCGGCTCCCGCGCCACGAGGTCACCGCCGGCGGGACGGGCCCCGCCGGGACGGGTCAGGCCCCGGACCGGCCGTCCTCCGCCGCGTCCCGCCGCAGCCGGGTGATCCGCACCCGCTCCACCCGGCTGCGGTCCACGGCCAGGACCTCGAGCCGGTAGCCGTCCACGTCGACGACGTCCGCCGGGCGCGCCACCCGCCCCAGCCGGTCCATCACGAACCCGCCGACCGTCTCGTAGTGGCCCTCGGGGATGACGAGCCCCGCCTCCACCGGGACCTCCTGGATGATCAGCCCGCCGTCCACGAGCACGGCCCCGCCCTCGCGCAGCACCGTGTCCTCGTGCTCCCGGACCCCGGCGTCGAACTCGTCGTAGATCTCGCCCACGAGCTCCTCCACGAGGTCCTCCAGGGTCACGATGCCCGCCGTCCCGCCGTACTCGTCGACCACCAGCGCGATGTGGTGCCCGTCCTTGCGCATGGCCTGCAGGGTGCGCAGCACGTGGTTGGTCTCCGGCAGGAAGGGGATGGGCCGCACCACGTCCCGCAGGGTCCGCGGCGGGGCCTCGATGACCCCGTCGCCGTCCTGGTCCGCGACCACGAGGTCGCGGATGTGCACGAAGCCCAGGACGTCGTCCACGCTCGTGCCGAGCACGGGGTAGCGGGAGTGCGGCAGGGCCAGGGCCGTGCGGTAGGCCTCCGTGACGGGCAGGGTGCCGTCCAGGAAGTGGACGTCGGGGCGCGGGCGCATGACCTCGGCGAGACGGCGCTCGCCCGCCTCGAAGACATCCGTGAGGATCGAGCGCGAGACGGCCCCGATGCCCCGGGTGTCCACGACCATCTCCCGGATCTCCTCCGCCGAGACCTCCTCGGTGACGGCGTGCGGGTCCCCGCCCACGAGCCGGACCACGAGGTTCGTGGACACGGACAGCAGCCAGATGACGGGGCGCATGAGCGTGGCGAAGACGCTCAGCGGAGGGGCCAGGATCTTCGTGAAGCCCACGGAGCGCTGCATGGCCAGGCGCTTGGGCACGAGCTCCCCGAGGACGAGGGAGAGGTACGCGATCACCAGGGTCATGCCGATCAGCGCGGAGGTCTCCGCGGCCGCGGTGGACAGACCGGCCCGCTCGAAGACGGGGGCCACGTCCGGGGCGAGCGTCGAGGCGCCGTAGGCCGAGGAGAAGAACCCCGCCACCGTCACGCCGATCTGCACCGCCGAGAGGAAGAGGTTGGGGTCCCGGACGAGGGCGGCGGTCCGGGCGCCCTTGCGGCCCGAGCGCTCGATCCGCTTGACCTGGCTCTCCCGCAGGCTCACGATCGCCATCTCGGTGCCCGCGAAGACGCCCCCGACGGCCACGAACAGCAGGACCAGGAGGATGTTCACGATCGTGCTGTTGTCCATGGCGACCACAGTACCGGCCGCCTCCGGGACGCCAGGAGATCACCTGCTCGTCACGTCGCGTTGACCGGTTCGTCTCCGCGCTCCGCTTCGGTGGAGGGGCACTGTCCCCCCAGGCACGAGGAGCACCGTCATGACCACCCGTTCCCCCCGCACCCTGCGCGGCGCCGCCGCGGCCCTGTCCGCCGTGACCGTGCTCGGCTCGGCGCTGCCGGCCGCCGCCGCCCCGTCCGGCACCGAGGACCCGATCGTCGTCGGGCACCGCGGCGCCGCCGGCACCGCCCCCGAGAACACGGTCCCCGCGTTCAAGGACGCCCGCGCCGCCGGCGTCGACTACCTGGAGATCGACGTCCAGCTCAGCTCCGACGGCGTGCCGTTCCTGTTCCACGACAGCACCCCCGCGCGCACCACGGACGTCGAGGAGGTCTTCCCCGGCCGCGAGGACGACCCGATCACGTCCTTCACGTGGGACGAGCTGCAGCAGCTCGACGCCGGCTCCTCCTTCGACGCGCAGTTCGCCGGGGAGCGGATCCCCCACCTCGACGACGCCGCGCGGATCGCCACCGTCAGCACCGGCGTCTACATCGAGATCAAGTCCCCGCAGAACTCCCCCGGCATCGAGCAGGTCGTGGCCGACGCCCTGGCCGAGGACCGGGACTGGGCGAAGCTGCTCGCGGCGGACAAGGTCACCGTCATCGGCTTCGACGAGGCGTCCAACCGGACCTTCGCCGGGCTGGCCCCCGACGTGCCCCTGCAGCAGCTCACCGGCAGCGTCCCGGACGCCGCCACGATCGAGCGGTGGGCCGGTGTCGTGGACTCCGTGGGCACGAACTACCGCACCCTCGACGCCGACGACGTCGCGCGCGTCGACGCCGCCGGCCTGGCCCTGGGCGTCTACACCGTCAACTCCCCGGAAGCGGTCCAGCACGTGGTGGACCTCGGCGTCGACATGATCACCGGCGACTTCCCCCTCCAGACGGCCCGCCACCTGGACGGGCGCGACCCCTTCCCCGCGAACAACGGGATCCGGATCGAGGACTCCGTCAACGACGTCCCCGGCGACGACCTCCAGCCCGAGACCGGCGAGCACGTGGTGCTCACCAACACGGGCCGGACCGCCGTGGACGTCAGCGGGTACGTGCTGCGCGACGCCGCGAACAACGTCCTCACCGTGGGCGAGGGCTACGAGCTGGCCCCGGGCGGGCGGCTGCGCGTGCACACCGGACCGGGCACCGGCACGGAGGACGCCCACTACAACGGCGGCACCTCCGCCGTGCTCAACAACGGCGGCGAGTCCGTCGCCCTGTGGACGGACAACGGCCGGCTGCTGGACGTCTTCGCCAACTGATCCGGGACGCCCCCGCGACGGGCGGGCCCGCCGGCGACCACCGGCGGGCCCGCCCGGGTTCACCAGAGGTGGCGGCACTGCCCGTTCTGGCAGGAGAACTCGGGGGCGCGCCCGTCGGGCAGCATCATCGACGGGGACGCCAGCTCGACGTCGCGCGCCAGGTCCCAGTCGTCGGGCATGATCTGCACGTAGACCAGCTCGAACCCGGTGGCGCCGCAGCGCGGGCACGGCGCGGTGGTGCCGCGCAGACCGTCGGACGGGGTGGTGCTCATGGCGGGCCTCCCGGGGAGAACGGCCCCGGGCGCTCCGGAGCCGGTGGGCCCAGTGTAGTGGGCGCACCGGCTCCGGACGCGGCCGCGGGCCGGCTCAGGCCCTCGTGCCCGCCTCCCGCTTGGCGCGCTGGATCTCCTCGTAGACGTGCCCGCGCAGCTCGGTGAACCGCGGCAGGCCGCGGGTGGTGAGCTGGTCGCGGTCGTCGGGCAGGTCGATCGGGAGGTCCTCCTGGACCACGGTGGGCGAGCTCGAGAGGATGATGACGCGCTCGCCGAGGTAGACGGACTCGTCGATGTCGTGGGTCACGAACAGCACGGTCACGCCCATCCGGTGCCACACGTCCCGGATGAGGTCCTCGAGGTCGGCGCGGGTCTGGGCGTCCACCGCGGCGAAGGGCTCGTCCATCAGCAGGATCTTCGGCTGGTAGGCGACCGCCCGGGCGATGGCGACGCGCTGCTGCATGCCGCCGGAGAGCTGCCACGGGTACTTCTTGTCCGCGCCGCGCAGGTCCACGGCGGCGATCGCCTCCTCCACGAGCCGGTTCCGCTCGTCCCGGGCCAGCCTGGCGTTCTTCAGCGGCAGCTCCACGTTCTCGCGGACCGTCATCCAGGGGAACAGGCTGCGCCCGTACTCCTGGAAGACCACGGCCATGTCCTTGGGCGGACCGGTCACCTTCTCGCCGCCCAGCAGCACCTCGCCGGAGGTCGGCGCCATGAGCCCCGAGATGCACTTGAGCAGCGTGGTCTTGCCGGAGCCGGAGGGCCCCACGAGGCACGCCAGCTCGCCGCGGCCGAGGTCGAACGTGAGGTTGCGGACCGCCTCCACGTCGCCGTGGTCGCTCTGGTAGATCTTCTGCAGCCCGCGCACGGACAGCAGCACGTCCTTCCCGCCGGTGCGTCCCGCGCCGGCGTCCGAGACCCCGGTGGCGGTCGCGTCCGTGCCGGTCCGGGGTGCGGTCGCGCCGCCGTCCACTGCCGAGCTTCCTGATTCAGCCTGCATTCTCCACCTCTTTCAGGCCCCGGTACCAGGCGAGGACCTTGCGTTCAACACGTTGGAAGACGAACGCCAGCACCACCCCGATGAGACCCAGGACGGCGATGCCGCTCCACATCTCGGGGATGGCGAACGATCGCTGGAACTGCACGATGGTGAAGCCGAGCCCCGAGGACGAGGCGAACATCTCCGAGATCACCATCAGGATCAGCCCGATCGACAGGGCCTGCCGGATGCCGGCCATCATCTGGGGGCTGGCGGCGGGGATCACCAGGTGGACGATCCGCGACCACCCGTGGATCCCGTACGAGCGCGCCGTCTCGTTCATGACGGAGTCGACCGAGCGCACGCCCTCGATGGTGTTCAGCAGGACGGGCCACACGGACCCGAGCACGATCACCACCACCTTCATCTGGTCGTTGACGCCGATGAGCAGCATCAGCACGGGCACCAGCACCGGCGGCGGGATCGCCCGGAAGAACTCGAGCACGGGCTCCAGCAGGTTCCGCAGCCAGCGCACCGACCCGATGACGAGCCCGGCGACGACGCCGAGCAGGATGGACAGCGCCAGCCCCACCAGGAGCCGGCCGATGCTCGGCAGCACGTCGTCGAAGAACCGGTCGCCGAACCAGACGTCCACGAACGTCGTGGCGAACTCGCCCGGCTCCGGGACGTAGAAGTTGGTCGTCGTCAGGGTGTAGGCCCACCACAGCAGGACCAGCAGGACGGGCAGCGCGAGCGCGTAGCCCAGGGTCTTGACGAGTCTCACACCGCCACCTCTCCGCGGACGGACGAGTGCCAGGCCAGCGCCCGGCGCTCGAGCGCCCGCATCCCCAGGTTGATGAGCACGCCCAGCAGCCCGGCCGTGACGATGAACGCGTACATGGCCGTGACGGCGCCGCCGGACTGGGCCAGGGAGATCTCGCGGCCCAGCCCCGGCGTGCCGATCACGAGCTGGGCGGTGACCGCCAGGATCAGCGCCACGGCCGCCCCGAGCCGCAGCCCGGTGATCACGTAGGGCAGGGACGTGGGCCACGTGACGTACCGGACGCGGGCCAGCGTCCCGAGCCCGTAGCTCTTGGCCGTGTCCTGCGCCACGGTGTCCACGTCCCCGACCCCGTAGAGGACCTGGATGAGGATCTGCCAGAAGGACGCGTACACGACCAGCAGCAGGGTGGACTCGAGCTGCACGCCGAACAGCAGGACGGCCAGCGGGATGAGCGCGACCGACGGGATGGGCCGGAGGAACTCGATCGTGCTGTGGGTGGCCCGGCGCAGGAACGTGCTGCTGCCGATGACCAGCCCCAGGACGATCGCGGCGACCGCGGCGATCAGCAGCCCGAGGAACCAGGCCCGGACGGTCTGCCAGACCGCCAGCCAGAAGCCCGCCGAGCCGAGCTGCTCCCCGAGCTCCAGCAGGACGGCGCTGGCCGGGGGCAGGTACCGGGGGTCGACGATCCCCGTCAGGGGCAGGAGCTCCCAGGTGAGCAGGAACCCGAGGATCCCCAGCACCCCGAGAACCCCGGGCCCCCAGGCCCGTCCCGTGCGCTTTCGTGCCATGTCGTGCTCCCTCCCTCGGGTGCCGGGTCCGCGGACGGCTACGGCAGCAGCGCGTCGAGGTCGGGGGCCTGCTCGAGGGTCCCGTACTCGACGGCGGCGTCGCCCAGCTTCTGCAGCGCCTCGCGGTCGAACTCGGTGCGGAAGCGCGGCAGGGCCATCTCGGCGCGCAGCTCGTCGCTGATCTCCGTGTAGGTCCCGACGATCTCCCGGACCGCGTCGGGGTTCTCGTTCGCGTACTCGAGCGAGCGGTTCATGGCGTTCTGGAACTTCTCCACCAGCTCGGGGTCCTCCTCGAGCTTCTGGGCGGTCGTGAAGTAGCCGGCGATGTCGAGCTCCGGGTCGAACTCCACGAAGTTGTAGGACACCGCGCGGGCGCCCTCGTCGAGGACCTGGGTGAGGAACGGGTCGAGGATCCAGGCCGCGTCCACCTGGCCGCGGTCGAGCGCGGCCGGGGCGTCCGGGAAGCCGACCTCCACGAAGTCGATGCTCTGCGGGTCCCCGCCGGCCTGCTCGACGACGTGGCGGATCGTCGTGTCGCCGATGTTGTTGAGGTTGTTCACCGACACCGTCTTGCCGGCCAGGTCCTCGGGGCCCTGGATGTCCGAGTCGGCGGGCACCACCACGGCGCCGAAGTCCCGCTCGGTGTCGCCCGAGGTCGTGGTGCCGTTGGCGACGTACTTGAGGTCCAGCCCCTCGCCCTGGGCGACCATGACGGACAGGGTGTTGCCGAAGGCGAAGTCGAAGTCCCCGCTGACCACGCCCGGCACGGCGGCGGCGCCGCCGCTGGTGGTCTGGATGTCGAGGTCGATTCCCTCCTCCTCGAAGAAGCCCTGCTCCTCGCCCAGCCAGATGGCGGCGGTGTCGACGATGGGGATGACGCCGACGGTGACGGCCTGCATCTCCCCCTCGGCCTCCGTGCCGCCTCCGCCGTCGCCGCCGCCGCACGCGGCCAGCGCCAGTACGGATCCTGCTGCTCCCAAGCCGATGAGCGGTCGCCGCATCGTGCCTCCCCTGTGTCGTCCGGTGCCCGTTGTGATAGGGATCACTCTAGTGACGTAGCATTCACAAACCAGTGCATGTTGTCGATGGACCGATGCATGACGTCTATGAGTCGCTGACCGAGGAGGGGTGCCGTGGAGCTGGACCTGAACCTGATGCGCGTGTTCTGCACGGTCTACGAGCAGGGCAGCGTCACGGGGGCCGCCGCCGAGCTGCACCTCACCCAGCCCACGGTGAGCCACGCCCTGAAGAACCTGCGCCGGCAGTGCAACGACCAGCTGTTCGTCCGGGAGGGCCGGGGCCTGAGCCCCACGCCGTTCGCGAGGAGCATCTTCCCGCAGGTCAAGGCGGGGATCGCCCAGGTGACCGCGGCCGTCTCCTCGGGCGGGCTGTTCGACCCGGAGACCGCCCGCGAGCGCTTCACCCTGGCGCTGACCGACCTCGGGGAGCTGGCGTTCCTGCCGTCCGTCATGGTGGCGCTGCGGGAGCAGGCACCCGGTGTGGAGCTGACCGTGCTGCCCCTGGACGTGGAGCGCGTCCCGGAGGACCTGCTGCGCAACCGGGTGGACGCCGCGATCTGCGCCCCGTACATCGGCGGGCCCGGCATCGTCCGCACCGTCGTCGGCACCGACGAGTACGTGGTGATCGCGGCCCGCGGCCACCCGCGGGTCCGGGAGCGGCTCACGCTCGAGCAGTTCGCGGAGGAGCCGCGGATCCGGCTCGCCCCGTCGATGGGCCACGACCTCGCCGAGGTCGCGGCGGAGCGGGCGGGCGCCCCGGGCAGCACGGCCCTGCGGCTGTCCCACTTCACGGGCCTGGTCTCCGTGGTGGAGCGCACCGACTGCCTCGCGGTGCTGCCGCGGTTCCTCGCCGAGACGCTCCAGGAGGCGGCCGGGATCCGGGTCTTCCCGCACCCGGTCGAGATGCCGGTCCTCCAGCTGGCCGCCTACACCCGCGAGACCGCCCACCAGCGCCCCGCGCAGCAGTGGTTCGCGCGGCTGGTCGTGGACACGCTGCGGGAGTCCGTCTCGCCGGACCCGTCGGCGCCGCTGCGGCCCGGGCCCTGGCATCGTCGCCGTCTATGAGGGGATAGAAAACATCGACTGGCCGTGCCCCCGGCCCCCTTCTACTCTCGCGGTGAGGCGGCACGCCGGTGCCGCGTCCCGATTGGAGCGCAGCGTGACCACCATCCGTGCCAGGACCCACCGCTGGATGCAGGCCCGTGGCCTCGACACCGTGTTCGGCAACCCGGGCTCCAACGAGCTGCCCTTCCTGCGGGACCTGCCCCCCGGCATCCGGTACGTCCTGGGGCTGCACGAGGGAGTGGTCGTGGGCATGGCCGACGGCTACGCGCAGGCCACGGGCCGGCCGGCGCTCGTGAACCTGCACTCGGCCTCCGGCACGGGCAACGCCATGGGCGCGCTGACCAACGCCGCCAGCTCGCACACCCCGCTCGTGGTCACGGCCGGCCAGCAGGTGCGCGCCACGATCGGCGCGGAGCCCATGCTCGCCAACGTGGCGGCCCCGGACCTGACATCCCCGCTGACGAAGTGGGCGGGCGAGCCGCTGTCCGCGCAGGACGTCCCCCGGATGCTGGACCAGGCCCTGTGGGAGGCGTGCACCGGGTCCCGCGGCCCCACGTACGTCTCGGTCCCCTACGACGACTGGGACCGGGAGTCCGCCGACAACGACGACTACCTGCTGCCCCGGCGGGTGGCCGAGGGCCTGCACCCGGCCCCCGAGCACGTGCAGGAGATCGCCGGTCTGCTGGCCGGAGCCCGCCGGCCCGCGCTGGTGCTGGGCTCCGAGGTGGACGCCGTGGCGGCGAACGGGGTCAGCCGCGAGCTCGCCGAGCTGCTCGGCGCCGACGTGTGGGTGGCACCCTCCCCCTACCGGCTGCCCTTCCCCAACCGGCACCCGCAGTTCCGCGGGGTCCTCCCCGCCTCGGAGCGGGGCGTGCACGCCGCCCTCGAGGAGAACGACGTGGTCCTGGTGCTCGGCGCCCCCGTCTTCCGCTACCACCAGTACGAGCCCGCCCGGTACCTGGCCGAGGGCACGCAGCTGCTGCACGTCACCGAGGACCCGGGCGAGGCCGCCCGGGCGCCGTTCGGGACCTCCTTCGTGGCCGGGCTCGCCGCGACGGCCGCGGCCCTGGTGGCCGCCCTGCACGAGCGGCGCGGCGGGGCGCGCCCGGCCGCCCCGGTCGGGTGGACGGTGCCGCCGCCCGCCCGCGAGCCCGTGGACGGCGTCTTCCACCCGGGCGCCGTGTTCGAGGTGCTGCGCGAGACGGCGCCGGCGGACACCGCCTACGTGGTGGAGTCGACCTCCACCAACGGGGACTTCTGGAGGCACATGGACCTGCGGGAGCCCGGCTCCTACTTCTGGCCGGCCTCCGGCGGCCTGGGCTTCGGGCTGCCCGCGGCGGTCGGCGTGAAGCTGGCCCGGCCGGACCGTCCGGTCATCGGGGTGGTCGGCGACGGGTCGGCCAACTACGGGATCACCGCCCTGTGGAGCGCGGCGCAGTACCGGGTCCCGGTCGTGTTCGTGATCCTCAACAACGGCACCTACGGCGCGCTGCGCTGGTTCGCGGGCATGCTGGGCACGGGGGACGTGCCGGGGCTGGACGTGCCGGGCATCGACTTCCTCAGCCTCGCGCGGGGCTACGGGGTGCCCGCGCAGGCCGCGGGCACGGCCGCGGAGCTCGCCGACCTGGTGCGGCAGGGTCTCGCGGCCGAGGGCCCCACGCTCATCGAGGTCCGCACGGAGCTGACCACCCCCTGAGCGGCGCCGCGCGCCGAGGGCGGCTCAGCGGCAGGAGACCGTGAACACCCTGGCGTCGCCGGACAGCTCGACGGTGCCGGGGCCGCCCCGGTGCAGCAGCGACTCCCCGCCGGCCAGCTCCCACTCCCGGCCGGCGGCCCGCACCAGCACCCGGTCCCCGGTGCTCAGCAGGACCGTGGTGCCCCGCAGCCCGACGGGCACGGCCCGTCCCGGCACGAGCTCGTGGGCGGTCAGCGACAGCCGCTCGTCCCACAGGGGGTAGACGCGGCGGCCGTGCTCGTCGGCGGCGGGCTCGACGACCTCCGGGGCCGCCTGCTCGTCGGCCAGCACGGCGAGCAGCTCGGCCACGTCCACGTGCTTGCCCGTCAGCCCGGCGCGCAGGACGTTGTCCGAGGAGCTCATCACCTCGATCGCCGCCCCGGACAGGTACGCGTGGAGCTGCCCGGCCGGGGTGTGCAGGGACTGCCCCGGGGCGAGGCGGACGTGGTGCATGCACACCGCGACCAGCAGCCCGCGGTCGCCCGGGTGCCGGTCGTGCACGTAGCGGACCAGCGAGGCCACCGGGTCCTGCGGGCCCGCGGCGCGGGCCGCGTCGATGGTCGCCGCCACGGCGGCCGCGGCGGCGTCGTCGTCGAGCGTCAGCACGGCCGGCAGCACGGGGCGCCCGCCGGCGGCGGCGTCGCGCAGCCAGTCCAGCCCCAGGCGCGCGGCCGTGGCGCGCAGCCGGTCCGCCGGCTGCACCCCCGTGAGCAGCTCCACGCCGGTGAGGGCCACGACGGTCTCGGGCTTGGCGGAGCGGTCCTTGTAGTTGCGCCGCGGGTCGTCGAGCGGGATCCCCGCCCGCTGCTCGCGCTCGAAGCCCGCCTCGGCCTGCTCCGGCGAGGGGTGCACCTGGATGGACAGGGGGGCGTCGATGGCCAGGATCTTGAGCAGGAACGGCAGGCCCTCCAGCGGCTCGTCCCGGCCGTCCCGGACGACGACGGAGGGCGCGGAGGGGTGCGCGCCGACCCACAGCTCGGCCTCGGGCTCGGGGCTCGGCACGGGTCTGCCCTGGAGGCGGGCCAGCACCTCGCGGGAGCCCCACGCATAGTGCTGGACGGGATTGCGCATGCGGAGGATCTCGACCATGCTCGTCATCCAATCACAGGACCGCCCGCGCCCCGCGGCACCCGGGAGCGCCCGTGGCCTAAGATCACCCCTTGTGACTATCGATCTCTCAGCTTCGTTCAAGGCCTACGACGTGCGCGGCATCGTGGGCGAGTCCATCACCGCGGAGACGGTCCGGGCCACCGGCGCCGCGTTCGTGGACGTCCTGGGCCTCGCCGGCCTGACGGTCCTGGTGGGCGGCGACATGCGCCCCTCCTCGCCGGAGTTCGTGGACGCCTTCGCCGAGGGCGCGGTCCGCCGCGGCGCGGACGTCGTGAAGATCGGGCTGATCTCCACCGACGAGCTGTACTACGCGTCCGGGACGTTCGGCGCCGCCGGGGTGACCTTCACGGCGAGCCACAACCCCGCCGAGTACAACGGCATGAAGATGTCGAAGGCCGGGGCCGTCCCGGTCTCCTCCGAGACGGGCCTCTACGACATCCGCGACCTCGCCCAGCGCTACCTCGACGAAGGAGCCGTCCCGGAGGCCCCCGTCCCCGGCACGGTCACCGAGCGGGACGTGCTGACCGGCTACGCGGAGTACCTGCGCTCCCTGGTGGACCTGTCCGGGACCCGCCCGATCAAGGTGGTGGTCGACGCCGGCAACGGGATGGCGGGGCTGACCACTCCCGCGGTGCTGGGCGACGCCGTGCTGGAGCCGCTGCCGCTGGAGGTCGTGCCCCTGTACTTCGAGCTGGACGGCACGTTCCCCAACCACCCCGCCAACCCGCTCGAGCCGGAGAACCTCGTGGACCTCCAGCGGGCCGTGCGCGAGCACGGCGCGGACCTGGGCATCGCGTTCGACGGCGACGCCGACCGCTGCTTCGTGGTCGACGAGCAGGGCGGGGCCGTCTCGCCCTCGGCCGTCACCGCGCTCGTGGCCGAGCGGGAGATCGAGCGCGCCCGGGCGGAGGGCGTGGAGAACCCGGTGATCATCCACAACCTCATCACGTCCCGCGCCGTGCCCGAGCTGGTCACCGCCCGCGGCGGCCGCCCCGTGCGGACCCGGGTGGGCCACTCGTTCATCAAGGCCGTCATGGCCGAGGAGGGCGCCGTGTTCGGGGGCGAGCACTCCGCGCACTACTACTTCAAGGACTTCTTCAACGCGGACACCGGGATGCTCGCCGCGATGCACCTCCTGGCCGCGCTGGGCGAGCAGGACGGGCCGCTGAGCGAGCTGATGCACCAGTACGACCCGTACGCGGCCTCCGGTGAGATCAACTCCACGGTGGAGGACAAGGCCGGTGCCGTCCGGCGGGTCGTCGACGCCCTGGCCGGCCGGGACGTGAGCGTGGAGGAGCTGGACGGCACCACGCTCAGCTGCCCGGACGAGGGCTGGTGGTTCAACCTGCGCCCCTCCAACACCGAGCCGTTCCTGCGCCTCAACGTCGAGGCGAAGGACCCGGCGACGATGGAGCGGGTCCGGGACCGGGTGCTGGACATCGTGCGCGTCTGAGACCTCGGCACGCAGCGGGGCCCCGCCGGACGAGCCGTCCGGCGGGGCCCCGTGCGCTGCGGGCGCTCAGACCGCGGCGGTCTCGCGCGCCTCGTCGTGGAGCATCCACTGGTCCGGGCCCAGGATCTCGTAGGCCACGCTGCGCCCCGGGACGCCCTGGGCGATCACGGCGGAGCGGACGGCCTGCATGAAGGGCAGCGGGCCGCACAGCACCACCTGGGCGTCGGCCGGGATCCGCACGGCGCCGAGGTCCATGAACCCGTCGTGGTCGCCGTCCCCCGGGGTCTCCATCCAGGTCTCCAGGCGGGCGTGGGGCAGCTCGGCGACCAGCATCTCGTGCAGCTCGCGCAGCGCCCAGTCCTCCGCCGAGCGGTCGGCGTGCAGGACGAGGACCTGCCGCTGCGACTCCTGGCGGACGAGCCGGTCCAGGAACGCCAGCATGGGGGTCACGCCGATGCCGGCGGAGGCCAGCACGAGCGGACCCTCCCCCTCCGGGAGCACCACGTCCCCGTAGGGGTTGGAGACCCGCAGGACGTCGCCCACCTGCACGTCGTGGCAGAGCACCGGGGTGACCTCGCCGCGCTCGTCGAGTCGCACGGCGATCCGGCGGGTCCCCTCGGGCCCGGGGACCAGCGTGAACTGCCGCGGCTGGTCCACGCCGTCGGGCATCCGCACCTCGACGGTCACGTACTGGCCGGCCACCGCGGGGGTCATCGGCGTACCGTCGGCGGGCTCGAGGGTGATCGCCGTGGTGGTGGTCCCGGTCTGCTCCTTGGCCGCGACCCGGAACGGGGCGAAGACCACGCTGTTCGCCTGGCCCGCGTAGAGGCCCTCCTCGATCTTGATCAGGGCGTCGGCCATCAGCCAGTACACCTCGTCCCAGGCGGCCACGACCTCGGGCGTCGCGGCGTCGCCGAGGTCCCGGGCGATCGCGCCGAAGAGGTGCTCGTGGACGATCGGGTAGTGCTGGGGCAGCACGCCCAGGGACGCGTGCTTGTGCGCCACGCGGGAGAGCAGCTCGTCCGGGTAGCCCTCGGGGTGGGTCAGCAGCCAGGAGGCGAACATCGCGATGGAGCCGGCGAGGGCCTGCGCCTGGGTCCCGTTCCGCTGGTTGGAGCGGCTGAACATGCCGTCCAGCAGATCGGGGCGCGCCTCGAACATGGACCGGTAGAACTCGGGGGTGATGAACGGGATGCGCTCGGCGACGACGCCGATGGTCTGCTCGATGACGGGACGGGACTGGTCGGACAGCACGGTTGCCTCCTGGGGAGCCGGTGGATGACTCCTCAAAAGTAGCATCTAAAATACTTGATTACGTCATCGGCGGTGGCGCGCCCCCCGTGGTGGCCGCCGGCGGCTCGGGCGGGCGCAGTCCGATGGACACCAGCACCGGACCCACCTGCCGCTCGCTCACGAGGTCCCGCACCCGCACGTCGTCGAGCGCGCCGTAGAAGGCCTCCCGCGCGTCCGCGAGGGCGCGGCGCAGCCGGCACCCGTGATCCAGCGGGCACTCGCCGCCGGCCGACTCGCACTCGACCATCGCGGAGCCCGCCTCCAGCTCGCGCAGGAGCGAGCCCACGGTGGCGTCCAGTCCGGCGGGGGTGATCGACACCCCGCCGGTGCGGCCGCGGCTCGAGGCCAGCAGCCCGAGCCCGCTCAGCCGGCCCACGGTCTTGGTCACGTGGTGGTAGGGGGCGCCCACACCCTCGGCGATGGCGCGCGTGGTGAGCTTCTCCCCCTCGGGGACGGCTCCTGTCAGCAGCAGGACGCGCAGGGCGATGTCCGAGAACGCGGTCAGCCGCACGGCGGGGTCCTCCGGTCGCTCATGGCGGCTCCTTCCGAGACCTCGCGCGTCCCGGCCGGCCGCGGGAGCGCCCCCATTGTCCCACGCGGGCGGCGGACGCGGACGAGGGGCCTCCCGGCACGGGAGACCCCTCGTCCGATCCCCGTCCCGGGGCGCCGCAGCACCCCGGGACGGGGATCACGCCTGGTTCAGGCGGTCCTCCAGGCCGGCGCGCTGCTCGAGGATGGGCTCGGGCACGTGGCCGAGCCGGTGGAACCACTCGTCGATGCTGGGCAGCTCGGCCCGCCACTCCTCGACGTCGACCTTGAGGGCGGCCTCGAGCTCCTCGTCCGAGATGTCCAGGCCGGTGAGGTCGAGGTCCTCCTTGGTGGGCACGATGCCGATCGGGGTCTCCCGGCCGCCGGCCGTGCCCTCGAGGCGGTCGAAGATCCACTTGACCACGCGGGAGTTCTCGCCGAAGCCCGGCCAGGCGAAGCCGCCGCTCGGGGTGCGGCGGAACCAGTTGACGTAGAAGACCTTCGGCATGTCGTCCTCGCCGATGCGCTCGCCGACCTCGACCCAGTGCTCGAGGTAGTCGTTGGCGTTGTAGCCGATGAACGGGAGCATGGCCATGGGGTCGCGCCGGACGACGCCCACGGCGCCCTTCGCGGCGGCGGTGGTCTCCGAGGACAGCGTGGCGCCCTGGAACACCCCGTGCTCCCAGCCAAAGGACTGGGACACGAGCGGGATGGTGGTCTTGCGGCGGCCGCCGAAGACGATCGCGGACAGCGGCACGCCCTCCGGGTCGTCGTACTCGGGGGCGAGGATGTCGGCCTGCTTGATGGGGGTGCAGAAGCGCGAGTTCGGGTGCGCGGCGGGACGGCCGCTCCCCGGGGTCCAGTCCCGGCCCTTCCAGTCCGTCAGGTGCTCGGGCGTCTCCTCCGTCATGCCCTCCCACCAGACGCCGCCGTCGTCGGTGAGCGCCACGTTGGTGAAGATCGTGTTGCCCCGGGCGATGGCGCGCATGGCGTTGGGGTTGGTGGGCCACCCCGTGCCGGGGGCCACGCCGAACAGGCCCGCCTCCGGGTTGGTCACCCGGGCCTGGCCGTCCTTGCCGAAGCGGATCCAGGAGATGTCGTCGCCGACCATCTCGGCCTTCCAGCCCTCGAGCGTGGGCTCGAGCATCGCGAAGTTGGTCTTGCCGCAGGCCGAGGGGAAGGCAGCGGAGATGAACCGGCTCCTGCCCTCGGGGTTCGTGACCTTGAGGATGAGCATGTGCTCGGCCAGCCAGCCCTCGTCGTGGGCGATGGCGGAGGCGATGCGCAGCGCGTAGCACTTCTTGCCGAGCAGGGCGTTGCCCCCGTACCCGGAGCCGAAGGACCAGACGGCCCGGTCCTCGGGGAAGTGCACGATGTACTTGGCGGGGTTGCAGGGCCAGGGCACGTCCTGCTCGCCCGGGGCCAGCGGGGCGCCCAGCGAGTGCAGGCACTCGACGAAGAAGCCGTTCTGCTCGGTCATCTTCTCCAGCACCGGGGTGCCGATGGTCGCCATGATGCGCATGGAGCACACCACGTAGGCGGAGTCGGTGATCTCCACGCCGTAGCTCGGCCGCGAGGCCTCCAGGTGACCCATGACGAAGGGGATGACGTACATCGTGCGCCCGCGCATGGCGCCGCGGAACTTCTTGCGCAGGGAGCTGCGCATCACCTCCGGGTCCTCCCAGTTGTTGGTGGGGCCCGCTCCCTTCTCGGTCTTGGTGCAGATGAAGGTGCGCTCCTCGACCCGGGCGACGTCGTCCGGGTCCGAGAACGCGGCGAAGGAGTTGGGGAACTTCTCCTCGTCCAGGCGGACGAAGGTGCCGGCGTCCACGAGCTCGTCGGTGAGCTGCGTCCACTCGGCCTCCGAGCCGTCGACCCAGTGGATGCGGTCCGGCTGGGTCAGCTCCGCCATCTCCCGCACCCACGAGAGGAGGTGCGCATGGGTGGTGGGCGCGCTGTCCAGCGCGTCCTTCACAGCCTCGTTCAGCCCGGTGGTCTCCGTCGTTGCAGTGGGGTTGTCAGCCATTGACATGTCTCCTCGTTGAGGCCGTCCGCCGACCGCCCGGGGCTCTCGTGGTGGTGCTCGTCGTCGAACACTCGACCCGGTGTCACCGGGCCCACAGTGAGCGGCGTGGAGGTGGGCGGCCGGTCTCTACTGTGATGTGGGTCCATCGTATCGCCCCGGCCCCGGCCGCCCCAGCAGGGTTACGCGCGCCGCGGCCCGTCGCGCCGGGTGTCGAACGGGGCGCCCTCGGATTTTGCGCAGCCGGGGGCCGCATGTAGAGTGATGTCCGGTTTGAACGGCGGTGACGCCGGGACGCCGATGCGCCTGTAGCTCAACGGATAGAGCATCTGACTACGGATCAGAAGGTTGGGGGTTCGAATCCCTTCGGGCGCACCATCCACGAAGGAGCCCCTCACCGACGGAGACGCCGGTGAGGGGCTCCTTCGTGCCCGGCCGCTGCGGCCCGGGCCGCGGACGGCTCAGGCCGGAGCCGCGGCGAGCGCCCGGACGTCTCCCCCGGCGCGCCCCACGAGGCCGCGGGTCACCACGGTGTCGAGGCCCGGGAGGGCGGCCAGGCGCAGCGCCAGGCGCCGCGCCTGGCGGCGGGCGCGGGAGGACGGCAGGAACCACTGCGCCCCGCCGCGGGCGACGCGCTGCTTCTCCGCCACGACCGGCCGCCAGACCCGCTCCCAGCCCGTCAGCGCCTCCTCGACCGACCCGGCGCGGTCGAGCCGCTCGGCGAGCAGCCACGCCCCGGCGATCCCCAGCGAGGCGCCCTGGCCGCCCAGCAGGGACACCGCCTGGCCCGAGTCCCCGAGCAGCACGACCCGGCCGCTGCTCCACCGCGGCAGCTCGACCTGCACCAC
Organism: Kocuria sp. CPCC 205258; assembly: GCF_040981005.1. Taxonomy (NCBI): domain Bacteria; kingdom Bacillati; phylum Actinomycetota; class Actinomycetes; order Micrococcales; family Micrococcaceae; genus Kocuria; species Kocuria sp. CPCC 205258. The sequence goes on from NZ_JAVKPS010000001.1 coordinate 219,928, forward strand.
CTGGTCGTAGTAGAGCCGGTCCCCGCCGGGACAGGCCGCCAGGACGCGGGGCACGATCCAGCCCAGCGAGCCGTGGACGGCGCGCAGGCTCTCCCGGGGGTCGGCCGGCAGGGACGGCGCGGCGGCCCGGTGCACGGCGAACACGGCCAGGCGCCCGTCGCGCAGCCCGTAGAACCCCATCGCCCGGTCGATGCTGTCGGTGAGGCAGAAGCGGTCGCCGACCTGCCGGCACGCCTCCGGGTCGTCGACCACGAACGCCGCCGTGTGCAGGCCCAGCCAGCGGCGGAAGCGCTCCTCGGGCCCGAACGCGGAGCGCCGCACGGCCGAGTGCACCCCGTCGGCGCCGACCACCAGGTCGGCGTCGAGCACCGTGCCGTCGTCGAGCACCGCGCCCGCCCCGCCGGGCCGCTGCCGGACCCCGACGACGCGCCGGCCGTAGCGGAGCTCCGCGACGCCCCGGGCGTGCTCGCGCAGCACCCGCTCGAGATCGGGGCGCATCACGCTGACCAGGTGCCCGTCGAGGGCGTGGGCGAACCGGGCGAACGGCAGCCCGGCCCGGTCGCGGCCGCGGTCGTCCACGTAGCTGAGCCGCTCTACCCGGTAGCCGAGCTCAAGGACCGCCGGGAGCACGCCCATCTCCTCGGCGGCGTCCCAGCCGGGGCCGAAGAAGTCCATCATGTAGCCCTGCTCCCGCGGGCGCGGCGCCCGTTCCAGGACCACCACGTCCCAGCCCCGCCGGCCCAGGCACCCGGCCAGGGCCAGTCCCGCGATGCCCGCCCCGCAGACGACCGCGCGCACGGCCGGCGCCGCTCAGTACCGGTCGCCGACGGCTGCCACGCCGTCCAGCAGGGTCAGGTCCTCGGCCGTCAGGCGCAGGTCCGCGGCCGCGGCGTCCTCCCGCAGGTGGCCGGGGTCGGTGGTGCCGGGGATCGGCAGCACGTGCTCGCCGCGCGCCGTGGTCCAGGCGATCGCGACCGCCGCGGGCGAGGTCCCGTGCCGGCCGGCGACTTCACGGAGGGGCGCCAGCACGGCGTCCTCGTTGGCGGCCATGGCCTCCGGCGTGAACCGGGGGTTGCGCGAGCGGAAGTCGGAGCCGGAGAACTCCCGGCCCGCGAGGGCGCCGGAGAGGTAGCCGCGGCCCAGCGGGGAGAAGGGGACGAACACCGCCCCGTGCTCGGCGCACCACCCGATGACGTCCCCGGAGGGGTCCCCGTCGGCGGTGGGGCCAGACCCCTCGGGGTTGCGGGTCCACAGGGAGTACTCCGACTGGACGGCCGCGACCGGGTGGATGGCGTGCGCCCGCTCGGCCTGCTCCGTGCTGACCTCTGAGAGCCCCAGGTGGCGCACCTTGCCCGCGGTCACGAGCTCGCCCATCGCGCCCCAGGTGTCCTCGAGGGGCACGTCGGGGTCCACGCGGTGCAGGTAGTAGAGGTCCACCGTGTCGGTGCGCAGCCGGCGCAGGCTGTCCTCGATCGAGCGGCGCACCTCGTCCGGGTGCCCGCAGCGCTCCGTCCGGGGCGGCTCCAGGGAGGCCGCGCGCAGCCCGGTCTTGGAGCAGAGGAACACCTCGTCCCGGCGCGGGGCGAGGGCGGCGCCGACGAGCTCCTCGTTGGCTCCCCCGCCGTAGAGCACCGCCGTGTCCACCACGTTCATGCCGAGGTCCACCGCGAGCCCGAGCACCTCGTGCTTGCGCCGCTCGGTCAGCCCGTGCCGGTCGTAGACCCAGCTCAGACCCATGGCCCCGAACCCGATCGCGCCCACGCGGTCCCCGGACGGGGTGAATTCGATCTGTCGCATCCAGTGCTCCTTCGTCGGTCCGGCCGCCGCGACGGCGCCCGGAGGGCGGCCGGTCAGCGGTCTCCCGCGGACGGTCGCGGCACCGTGAAGTCCACCAGGCGGGCGTCGGCGCCGTCCAGTCCGGCCCAGGTGCCGGGAACCTCCAGGACCGCCAGCCCGGAGGTGGGGCAGCCGTCGGCGAGGGCCATGACGGCGTCGTAGTCGGAGTCCGGTGTGGCCAGGCGGAGGGCGGCGTCGCGCAGACCGGGCAGGTGGCCGATGAGGAGCAGGGACTCCACGGTGTCCGGCACGTGGTTGAGCACCGCGATGATCCGGCTGTCCTGGGCCGCGTAGAGGGACTCGTCGAGCCGGGCGGTCGGGGCGAGGTCGCCGAGCTCGCTGCACACCCACGTGCAGGTCTGGCGCGCGCGCAGGGCGCTCGAGCACAGGATCATGTCCGGCACGTGCCCGTTCGCCAGCAGCCAGCGCCCCGCGGCGGCGGCGTCCGCGGCCCCGCCGCGGTCCAGGGGGCGGTCGTGGTCGGCCACGCCCCACGGGTGCTCGGCCTCCGCGTGGCGCATGAGGACGAGCTTCTTCCGGTCGTGGCGGGTCATCGGTTCATGATGCCACGCGTCCGCCGGGCACGGAGCGACCCCGGCTCCTCCGCGTCGCGGGACGGAACCGGGGCCGGCACGGATCGGGGACGCGGATCAGATGGAGTACTCGGGGGCCGCCCACACGACGACCTCGGGGTGCTCGTAGAAGCGGTAGCCCTGGCCGCGGACGGTGCGCACGGTGTTCGCGAGCCGGCCGAGCTTGGAGCGCAGGCGCCGGATGTGCACGTCGATGGTCCGCTCGTTGGGCACCTCCTCGGAGTCGCGCCACAGGCTGTGCAGCAGCTCGTGGCGGCCCACGGTCCGGCTGCCGTTCTCCACGAGGTAGTTCAGCAGCTCGAACTCCTTGAACGTGAGGTTCAGGAGGCCGCCGTCGAGGAAGACCTCCCGGCGGGAGAGGTCGATGAGCACCCCGGTGGACTGGCTGGTCTTCGTCTCGGGCGCCGGCGCGGGCGCGGGCGCCGTGGGCCGCACGGCCCCCGAGGTGGGGTCGCCCAGGGCGTTGCGCACGACCTCGAGGTCGGTGCCGGCGGTGTTGGCGGGAGCCAGCGCCACGGCGGCGTAGGAGTCGGCCTGCGGGACCAGCTGCTGGGCGTACGCCCGGATGCTCTGGACCATCTTGACCAGCGAGGTGCCGCTGGCCGCCGCGGTCTCCTCGTCGAGACCCACGTAGATCACGAACCCGCGCGCCTCGTTCTCCTGCACCTGCGGACGCGGCGCCGCGTCCCGCTGCAGGCGGGTGGGGAGCGGGGTCTCGCCCGGCGCGGCCGGCATGGGGCCGATCGTGCTCCGGAGGCTACGGTAGTCGGCGGGGGCGGTCTGCCCCCGCTCGGGGGCCGCGGCCGGACCGCGGACAGCACGGGCCTCGCTCGTGCGGTTGCGCTGGGAAATGTGCACGTATCCCGGTGTGCCTGGCATCTGGTGCCCCTCGTCTTTCCGTCGTGCGGCGGACGAGGTTCCGTCCGCCTGAGTCGATCCGCCCCTCGGAACGGCCCCGCCGCTCCCAGCTCCCGAACCGGCCCGCTCCGTGGTGGTCGGGGAGGGTCCCCGCGAAGCTGGCAAATTCCTGACAGTGGCGTTGCTCTCATGGTCCACCAGCCCCCTGGATCCCGCAAGTAATATTCGAGGCGCTATCTCACGATGCGAGATTCGAACGACGGCTGTCCAAGTGCTCCGCCAAAATGAACCTCCTTCACCTTGCGGCTGGGATGCCGTTTTCCGCCCGACCCCCGGGATATCAGACCTCTGGGACGATCCGGGGGCTTTTCCTCCCCTCAAGCAGGTCCCGCCTCTGTTGTCAAGACCGCTTCACCGGTGAACTCTTCGTATCACGATGTGGACACATGGCCGGAGGGCGAAAAAAGGCCCGCCGAGGACGTCGGCGGGCCTTTTCGGCGCGTGGTCTGCGGTGTCACGGGACGGCGGTCAGTCGACCACGCCGTAGAGCCGGTCCCCGGCGTCCCCGAGGCCCGGGACGATGTAGGCGTTCTCGTCGAGCCGTTCGTCCCTCGCAGCCAGGACGATGTTGACCTCGGAGTCCCCCAGCTCCTCCTCGAGGGCGGCCAGGCCCTCGGGGGCGGCCAGGAGGCAGACGCACGTGATCTGCTCGGCCCCGCGGCGGTAGAGGAACTTGATCGCCTCCCGCAGCGTCCCGCCCGTGGCCAGCATCGGGTCGAGGACGAAGACCTGGCGGCCGGTGAGGTCGTCGGGCAGCCGCTCGGCGTAGGTGATGATGTCGAGGGTGTCCTCGTTGCGGGCCATGCCGAGGAAGCCGACCTCGGCCGTGGGGATCAGCCGGGTCATGCCCTCGAGCATGCCCAGGCCCGCACGGAGGATCGGCACGACCAGCGGCCGGGGCTTCGACAGCCCCACGCCCGTGGTGCGCGTGACCGGCGTGTCGATCTCCACCGGTTCCACGCGGACGCCCCGGGTGGCCTCGTACGCGAGCAGCGTCACGAGCTCCTCGACGAGCAGGCGGAACACCGGGGACGTGGTGTTCTTGTCCCGGAGCACGGTCAGTTTGTGTGCCACCAATGGGTGGTCGAGAACGGTCACTCGCATGGACCAAAATTACCATCGGGCCACGGGGGCGCCCCGCCCCCTCGCCGGACCCCGCCCGGCCCGGCGACCCGCCCAGGAGGAGAACCGCATGGCACTGCCCCCGCGCACCCGCTCCGAGGCCCGGGCGGAGGAGTGGATGCGGCTGGCCCTCGCCGAGGCCCGGGCGGCGCTCGGGACGCAAGACGTGCCGATCGGCGCCGTCGTGGTCGGCCCGGACGGGACGGTGGTCGGCCGGGGCCGCAACCGCCGGGAGGCCGACGGCGACCCCACCGCCCACGCCGAGATCCTGGCGCTGCGCGACGCCGCCCGCGCCCTGGGCTCGTGGCGGCTGGACGGCTGCACGCTGGTGGTGACCCTCGAGCCCTGCGCGATGTGCGCGGGCGGGATCGTCCTGGCCCGCGTGCCCCGGGTGGTCCTGGGCGCGTGGGACGACAAGGCCGGGGCGGCCGGCTCCGTCCTCGACGTGCTCCGGGAGCGGCGGCTCAACCACTGGGTGGAGGTGACCGGCGGCGTCCTGGCCGAGGAGTGCTCCCGGCTGCTCCTCGACTTCTTCGCGGAGCACCGGCGCGGCGGGGACGACAGCGCCGGGCCCGCCGCTCCCGGTCCCGCCGCCCCCGCGGGTTTTGGCGGTTGAGCTCGCCAGCCGGTACAGTACTGCGAGCTGGTGACGTGTCCGAGCGGCCGAAGGTGCATCACTCGAAATGATGTTTGGTGTTAAAGCCAACGAGGGTTCAAATCCCTCCGTCACCGCCATGTGATGTCCCAGGACATCGAAAAGGCCCGAACCCGCAGACCGTGGGTTCGGGCCTTTTCCATGCCCCGGGCCGGTCGTCACCGGCGGGGTCGACGATGGGTCCTGAGGAGCTCCCTCGTGGTGGCGACGAACACGGTGCTCATCCCGGGCAGGTGCGTGCCACCGCTGACGTCGAGAACGCTCAATAACTGACCCGGTCGGGCTTGTGGTCCACCTGGAAATGCGCGATCTCGAAGGGCAGGTAGTCGACGTTTGGATCACTGCCCTGCATGTTGTACGTGACGGAGAAGCGGGTGCCGTCGGGCTGGTCCCAGATATAGAAGTAGTTCTCGTGGAAGGTGCTCGGCTCACCGAGTTTGGCCACCAAATCCTGGGGGGAGTCGCTCCAGGCGACACCCAGCGGCGGTTCCATGGGGTGGTCGTTCTTGACGATCACGCTAGTGACGTCGGATCCCGTGTCTGTGACGATCTCCACCGCCCCACCGTCGCACAACCAGTGTCCGTACATGCCCACGTAACAGCCGTGGGCATTCGAGTACTGCAGGAACTCCTGGCCCTGCAGCACGTTGACCCCCAGCAAGGCGGTCGGATCATCGGTGAGGGCCGTTGGAGCGCCGTGCTGCTCGCCCCCGTCCTCGGGTCGGTTGGGAGATCCTCGGGTTTCCGGAGACGACGGGACGATGGTGTCCTCGTTCGCGGACGGCGCGGTGATCCGGGGCGATGACCGGTCATCACCTCCATCGGTCGAGCGGACCGGGAACGAGCGTGCGTCCCGGTCAGCCGAGGGTTCTTCGTCTCCTCCGGAAGCACACTGAGTTAGCGCCAGGCCTGTCCCCGCCAGCAAGAGGGACAGCACCGTCCGGCGGGGCTTGCCCCAGCTCTTGCACCGGGGGCGCCGGTCCGCACCCTCGTTGCTCCGATGGTGCATCGGTGCGGCGCATTCGCCGTGGTTGAGCCACATGTGGAGATCACCTTTTCAGAACAGGACATGGCAAGGACACCTGATCCGCCCGGGGCCGCCGCATGGTGCATGACCAGGGATCTCAACGGTCCGACGGCACGGCATCCGACGTCGAGCTGACCAGAGATCTGCGCATTCCGGCTGCACGTGCTCAACCGCCGATGATGACGGTCGGCATTCCCGGACCCGGTGCGATCGGAGCCCCGTGCATCGTCAGGTCCCCCAGCCGCGCCGCGGGGAATCCTCCGATGAGCACCGTCATGCTGCCCATCGCGATGCCGTTGGGCGCCGGCGAGACGCAGACGATGCCCCCGGGCATGCCGTTCGCCACGGCGGCCGGCATGCCGCCGATCAGCACGGTCATGACGGCCGCCACGGGGGTGATCGGCCCGCCGACGTGGGGCTTCGGCCCGTCGGTGAGCGGGCACAAGGAGACGTCTCCCGCGCGAAGCGCTGGCCCTGTGGGCATGCTCCTCATCCTTTTCTTCGTATGGAATCAAGATCGGTTCCTGGCGCCGCTCCATGGGGATTCATGAGGGCGACGTACCCGCCTTCCAGTGCGGATTCGACGCTGCGCCGCCGGGCCACATCCCCCGCTGAGGCCTCATGCGGCGTTGCGGAGGGCCCGACCACAGCGGAAGGCGTTACCACGGGTCCTAGGGAGATCCGCAGGGTCACCACGTCGCCCTCGCTGACCTCCGTGCCGGCCGCAGGATCAGTGCTCACCACGTGGCCCTCCAGCACCGCCTCGTCGAAGACGCTCTCCCCGCGCTGCGGCTCGAGCCCCGCCTGGACCAGCTGCTGCTCTGCCGCGGACGCCTCCATCTCCACCACATCCGGCAGCGCGAACCCCTCCGGTCCCAGGGAGACCCGCAGGGTCACCACGTCGCCCTCGCTGACCTCCGTGCCGGCCGCAGGATCAGTGCTCACCACGTGGCCCTCCAGCACCGCCTCGTCGAAGACGCTCTCCCCGCGCTGCGGCTCGAGCCCCGCCTGGACCAGCTGCTGCTCTGCCGCGGACGCCTCCATCTCCACCACATCCGGCAGCGCGAATTTTTCGGTCTTCTGGGGCGTCTCTGTACTCGGGGAGGTGCTTGGCTTCGAGGTGTCGCCGGACCCGGGGGGTCCCGTGGAGATCGTGAGCACCACCGTGGTGCCCTTCTCAACCATCGTGTCGGCCGCGGGTTCGGTGCCTACCGCCTTGCCCGCCAGCACGTTCTCGTTCTCGGCCTCTTCGCGTAACGGTTCGAGTTCCGCGTTGCGGAGGGCCGCCTCGGCGCTCGCGGCCATCATTCCGGTTACATGCGGAACGGGGACCGTGGACGACGGCCCGCGGCCCTGGGAGACGGTGAGGACTACCGTGGTGCCTTCCTTGACCTGTGTACCGGCCGCTGGATCGCTTTCCACGGCTGTGCCGTCCGGCACCTTGGCGTGGAAGACCTTCCTGACCTGCGGCACGAGTTTCGCGTTGCTCAGGGCCGCCGCGGCGGCTGTGGCCTCCGTCCCCGCGACCGCGGGCACTTCGACGTCGTCCGGTCTGAGTTGCAGGAGGACGATCAGGGCCAAGGCGACCGCCACCAGAGCCATGAGAACCTTGGGCGTCCAGGCAGGCAGAACGGGATCCTGGTACTGCGTCCCGGCAAGAGCGAGTTCCGGTCCCTCCTCCGGGGTCACCAAGACCGCGAACGGGTACGCGATGGGAGTACCCCGCCAGAGCCGTTTGACGGGCTCTGCGCGGACCTCGGAGGACCATGTGCTGCCCGATTCCATGGTCAGGCTCGATTCGCCCAGTGCGAGCTCCAGTCCGTCGGAGGCGCTCTTGGCGGCGAGGGCCACGGCCACGGGGGCATTGCCGCGGTTGTCCACGACAACCCGGTACGTCCCGCCCCTCCTGCCCTTCGTGGACTGCGGGGACAGCTCCGCGACGGTGTCGTAGAAGGACAGCAGCTCCACGACGCCTTCGGGCACCGCGGCGTTCTCCGGTCGCTTGGCAGGCCTGACGTGCACTCCGTACGGGTGCTCACCCGCGGGCACTGCTGAGGACCGCGGGGGCCGGAGGGTGACCACGGCGGTGGACGTCTGCCCCGGATACACGGAGACGTGCGTCGGCTCCACGGTGGACCACTCCGCCAGGTCCCCGACCACCTGGAAGGTGTAGTCCTCGACGATCTCCGAGTCGTTGCGCACCGACAGGGTGACCCTGCTCTCCTGGCCGGCCTCGAGAGTGGTGCGGGGCGGTTCCAGGCCGGCCGTCGTATCCATCAGGTCCTCCCAGAGCGGCGTGCTCGTGACGAGCGTACGGCGGGGCGGCCGGGTGCCAGGCTCGGCGCAAGGCCGGGTTTGCAGGCATCCTGCCTGCCCGTCGGGGCATCCCCGGGTGCCCTGAAAGGCACGGAGGCCTCCGGCGTAGGAGTCGTCAGCCTTCGGGAGCGACGCCCAGGAGCTCCGCGGTCACCTCGCAGGGGTCCGTCAGCGACAGCAGCTCGTCGTCGGCGCTGTCGCACCGCAGATCCAGCTGGACCTCCTGACCGGCGTTCGCCGCGACTCCCCGTTCTCCCAGCGAGAATTCCTGTTCCCCGTCCTGGATCTGGCTCATGGGGAGCTGCTGGGTGATCGGGATGCCGTCGATGCTGAGGACGAACACGCCCTCGTCCCCGGACGAGGTGCGCAGGACCACGCTGGTGAAGACGGTCCCGTCCTGTTCGACCTCACGCACGGCCTGACCCAATTCCCCTTCGGGCTCCGCGTCGGCCGTGAGCTCCAGGGAGATCTCCTCGAGCTCTCCCTCCGTCCCGCCACCACCCTGTCCACCACCCCCCTGGCCCTCTCCGGTGTCCTCCTGCCCCTGTTGCGGGTCCGCGCCGACGAGACGCTGGCACGCCTCGAACTGACCGACGACGGCCCCCTGAATGCACGGCACGACCCGCGCGAACAGGTTCTGGAGCACACCCGTGGCGATGACCGCCCCGAACACCAGCAGGGCGACGACCCCGAGCACGATCAGCCACTTCACGATCTTCGGGGACCACCCGGGCAGGACCGGGTCCTGCCGGTGCGTGCCGGTGAGCATGGTTCCCGGTCCGCCGTCCGGGCGCAGCTCCACGGTGAAGGGGTGGGCCGTCTGCGTGCCGCGCCACATCCGTTGCCGTGGGCGCACCCGGAGGTCCGCGGACTGCACCGTGCCCGGCTGGATGGTCAGGGCGGGTGCGCCGAGGACCAGGTGCAGCCGCTCCTCCGGATCACTGGGCACGAGTTGCACGGTGATCGGGATGTTGCCGCGGTTGTCCACGGCCACCCGGTGCTTGCCGCCCCGGCGGCCCTCGGAGGTCCGGGGCACCAGCTCGGCGGAGGTCTCCCAGAAGGGCAGGACCTCCAGGGATCCCTCCGCCACCACGGAGTCCTGCGGGTGCTGCGCGGGCAGGACCTGCACCCCGTACGGGGCGTTCCCGGCCGACACCTCCCAGGACCTCGGAGGACGGAACAGGACCGTGGCCGTGGCGGACTCCCCGGGGTACACCGACACCTTCTCGGGCTCGACCGTGGCCCACCGGTCCAGCCGCCCCACCACCCGGAACCGGTACTCGTCGACGACGTCCCGGTCGTTGCGCACGGTCAGCGACACGGACGCCGCACCGCCCGCGTCGAGGCTCGCCCCGGACGTCTCCAGCGTCGCCGACGGACTCATGGTTCCTCCTCGGGATTGACGCGCCGCAGGACCGGCGCCACTCCCGTGCGCCCCCCCTGCGCCTCGAGATTATGACCGTCCGTGACCCGGCCGGCACGGCGATCGGCCGTCTTTCGGGGCATTCTCCCTGCCCGTTGAGTCCTTGTTGAGCGCACGGTGAGCGACCCGATCTACGTTCATGCCGAAGCATCGGATGGAGGAGCGCCGCGGACCGCCGGGCGCCGGATCGAGGAGCAGCCATGGAACCGATCACCGTTCACGTCCACGCGTGGGACCCGATCTCGGCGGCCGGCGTGGTGAGCGAGCTGCGCCCCCGCCCGGAGGTCCGTGTGGTGGGGGTCCAGGACGCGGACCGGGCCGCCGTCGTCGTGGTGGTGGCCGACTCCGTGGACGACGAGGCGCTGAAGCTGCTGCGGGTGGTGCAGCGGCAGGGGACGGCGCGCTCGGTGCTCGTGGCCGGGCGCCTGGAGGAGGGGGACCTCGTGAAGATCGTGGAGACCGGCGTGGTGGGCATCGCCCGCCGGTGCGAGGCCACCCCCGACCGGCTCGTCACCGTCATCACCGCGGCGGCCTCCGGGGAGGGGTGCGTGCCCCCGGACCTGCTGGGCCGGCTGCTGGAGCAGGTGGGGCGGCTGCAGCGCCACGTCCTGGGCCCGCGCGGCATCATGTTCACCGGTCTCGCGCCGCGGGAGGTGGATGTGCTGCGGCTGCTGGCCGACGGCCTGGACACCGCGGAGATCGCCCGCCGGCTGGCGTACTCGGAACGGACCGTGAAGAACGTGGTGCACGACGTGACCACGCGCCTGCAGCTGCGCAACCGCTCCCACGCCGTGGCCTACGCCCTGCGGGAGGGGCTGATCTGAAGAGCTGCCCGGAAGGGCAACGACGGCTTCCCCCACGACGGCCCGGCACCGGTCCCCCGCGGCGCGGCGCCGCCGCCACAGTGGATCCCGTGACGAGGAGGGCCGATCGGTGATAGCCCAGGTGGACGACGCGCTGCGCACCCTGGTCCGGACGCAGGCCCTCGGCGGCGCCGAGGTGGAGGTGGCCTTCGACGCCCCGACCAAGGACTGGGCCGCCCGACGCAACGCCCCGACCGTGAACCTGTATCTGTACGACATCCGGGAGGACCTGCGGCGCCGCGAGCGCGGTCTCGCCGACGAGCGGGACGAGGACGGGACGGTGCTTCGGCGTCGCCCCGCTCCCCGCCACTTCAAGCTGTCCTACCTCGTGACGGCGTGGACGCAGCGGCCCGAGGACGAGCACCTGCTGCTCGACCAGCTGCTGCGCTGCTTCCTGCACTACGAGGCGCTGCCCGACGAGCTCGTCACGGGGCAGCTTGCCGAGCCCCGCCTGCCGGTGCCGATGACCGTGGGGCTGCCCCCGCCGGAGGACCGGGCGTTCGCGGACGTGTGGTCCGCGCTGGGCGGGGAGCTCAAGCCGTCCCTGGACGTCGTGGTCATCGCCCCGGTCGAGACCGGCATCGTGTACGACATCGCCCCGGCCGCCTCCGCCGGCACCGTGGTGGACATGGCCGACCGCACCGGGACGGCCGCGGACATCGGCCGACGTCGCGTGCAGCCGCCGGTTCCCACGGCCCCGCCGGAGAACGGGGACGCCGAGGACACCGGGACCGGGACGGCACCGGAGGAGCCCCGGGGCCCGGCCCCGCGCCGGAGGAAGAAATGACCGGTACGGCGAGCCTGGCCCACCTGCTGGGCCGGGTGGGAGTGGTCGAGGAGCGCATCCGGCAGCTCGTAGCTGAGCGCCGCGCGGAGGACCCGCAGCCAGACGACCCGTTCCGCGGCCTGTACCTCAGCGAGGAGGCCGTGGACCGGCTGCTCGGCACCGCGCGGAGGGCGCCCCGGCCGGTCGAGGCGTCCCCCAGGTGGGCGGAGTGCGAGCGGGCGGCGGACCGCGCGCAGGAGAACGGGCACCGTCTCCGGCTGCGGGAACTGGCCACCGCCCTGGGCCTGACCGACCTGGACGTGGACCTCCTGCTCGTGGCCCTGGCCGCCGAACTCGACCCGCGCTTCGAGCAGCTCTTCGGCTACCTCAACGACGACGTCACCCGGCGGCGCCCCTCCGCCGGAGTGGCCCTGGCCCTGTGCGGCGCCGCCCTGTCCGACGCCGGGGCCCGGGCCCGGCTGCTGTCCGGGCCCCTCGTCACCGGGGACCTGCTGGTCCTGGAGGACCCCGACCGGCCCCTGCCCGGGCGGGCGCTGCGGGTCCCGGAGCGCGTCGTGGGGCACCTGCTCGGCGACGACACCCCCGACCCCGACCTGACCGCCGTGCTGACCGCCCCGGCCGAGGTGCCGTGGGGCGATCCCACGCCGCTCGTGCGAGCCCTGCGCGCCGGGGTGCTCCTGGCCTACCTCAGGGAGCCCGCCACGGGCTCGGCCCGGGTCCTGGCCGCGGAGGCCCTCCGGGCGCAGGGGCACGACGTCGTGGGTCTGGACCTCACCCGTTTGGCCGGGGAGCGCGACGCCGCCGGGCTCGTGGCGCTCGCGGTCCGGGAGGCAAGGCTGCGCGACGCCGGCATCGTGGCGGGTCCCGTGCCGGCCGTGACCGATCGCCCGGCGCTGCTGCGGGCCCTGCGCGCCGACCCGCAGCCCGTGCTGCTGTTCGGGGACACCGCCTGGGACCCGGTGTGGACGGACCGCCCGCCCGTCGTCGTCGACGTCCCCGCCAGCACCGCCGCCGAGCGGACGGGGCTCTGGCAGGAGGCGCTGGCCGGGGTGCTGCCCGGGCCGGAGATCCTGCGGGCCACGGCCCAGTTCCGGCTCGGCCCGGAGCAGGTGGCCCGGGCCGCGCGCACCGCCCGGGCGCAGGCCGCCCTCGGTGCCGACGGCGCCCTGACCGGCGCGCACCTGCAGGCCGGGGCCCGCGCCGAGAACGGCTCGGCCCTGGACCGGCTCGCCCGCAGGGTGGACCCCGCCGTCGGCTGGCCCGACCTCGTCCTGCCGGAGCCCGTGCTGCAGTCCCTGCGGGAGCTCGCCCTGCGGGCGCGCCACCGCGAGCAGGTGCTCGGCGACTGGGCCATGCGTCCCGGCGCCGGCCGTGGCCACGGCGTGGCCGCCCTGTTCGCCGGGGACTCAGGCACCGGCAAGACCATGTCCGCGGAGGTGGTGGCCAAGGAGCTGGGACTCGACCTGTACGTGGTGGACCTCGCCACCGTGGTGGACAAGTACGTCGGGGAGACCGAGAAGAACCTGGAGCGCATCTTCACCGCCGCCTCCGGGGTCAACGGGGTGCTGCTCTTCGACGAAGCCGACGCCGTCTTCGGCCGCCGCTCCGAGGTCAAGGACGCCCACGACCGCTACGCGAACATCGAGAGCGCCTACCTGCTCCAGCGGATGGAGACCTTCGACGGTCTCGTGGTGCTGGCCACGAACCTGCGCGCCAACATCGACGAGGCCTTCACCCGCCGCCTCGACGTCATCGTGGACTTCCCTCTGCCCGACCCGGAGCACCGCGCCCTGCTGTGGGACCGGTGCCTGGGCCGGCTGATGGCCCGCGCCGAGGACCTGGACCTCGACTTCCTGGGACGGGCCTTCGAGCTCGCGGGCGGCGGGATCCGCTCCGCGGCCGTGACCGCCGCCTACCTCGCCGCGGAGGCCGGGGCCCCGGTGACCATGGCGCACCTGGTCACCGCCGTGCAGCGCGAGTACCGCAAGCTCGGCCGGCTCACCCTCGAGAGCGAGTTCGGCCCGTACTGGAGCACCCTGACGGCGGCCCGCGCGCCGCGGCCGGGGGCTTGATCGGAGCGGATCATGCCGACGACACACAGCGCGGCCGTCCGGCGGGGTGACGGCCGACGGCGCGCCGTGCCCCGGGCCGGTGCGGGACGGCGGCCGGAGGACCGGCAGCTGTCCCTGGGCCTCCTGCCGCTGCTGCGCAGCGCGGACCTCGGCACCCGGGCCCGCTCCCTGTGGCAGGTGCAACGACAGGCCGGCAACCGGGCCGCCCAGGTGGTGCTCCAGCGCCAGGCCGTCACCGACGCCCAGCAGTGGGCCCAGGACTGGGCCGCCTACCCCGCCCAGCAGCGTCACTTCCAGGGCCAAGGCCGCCCAACCGGCACCCCGCGACAGCGCTACGACGTGCTGGCCCCGCTGTACAAGGCCCGTGGCATCCCGCGGCCCATGGTCTACCTGGCAACCTCCATCACCACTGCGCGGTTCTTCGGGTTCTCGACTCCCGCGCACGTCGACCTGGCCGCTGCCCTGCGAACCGCCGAGGCCACGCTGCGCGCCGGGGGCGTCACCGCGGCGCCGGTCACGAAGGTCTGGGCGCTGAACCCGCGCACCACCAGCGCCGGCAGCTGGAGCAACCACGCCGACGGCCGCGCGGTGGACATCGACCCCGGGACGAATCCGCACCTGACGAGCAAGGCCCAGCGGCGCGTCATCACCCTCGTCACCGGCACCGACATGGACGCCGGGAGCCAGGGCTACGACGCGATGAAGAACGCCAGCAACACCTTCAGGATGCTGTACAACCCCGCGGGCCTGCGCTGGCGGATCCTCGTGCTGACCGCTGTCGAGACCCGCAAGAAGGCGGCGGTGTCCACGGCGACGGCCGAGCGCGACCGTCTGCGTGCCGAGCGTGCCTTCACCGCCGCCGCCCGGGCCGCCGCCCGGCAGGAACTGAGGACCCTCCCCCGCGGTCGCCGGGCGACGGCCGAGCAGAAGGCCCTGGCCGCGGAGCTGACCGTCGCGGCCCAGGAACGGTCCGCCGCCCTCACAGCCCTCGACGGGCGGCTGAAGCTGCACGGCGCGACGCTGAAGAAGCAGAGCACCGAGGCGAAGTCGGCTGCGCGGGACCGTGCCCTGCTGGAGAAGCACCTGGCGCGGTACGAGGCGGTGGACAGCGCCCTCGCCGGGCTCGAGACCGAGGTCGCCGTCCTCCCGGCGGCCGTCGCCGCCCTCGAGGCGCAGATCGCCCGCTCCCAGCAGGGCGAGCAGGACAGCAAGGCCCTGGGCGACAACCGCGGGGCCGCCGCGGAGCGCCGGCTGCGGGCCGGGCTGCAGAAGGAGCTGAAGCGGCGAAAAGCCGACCTTGCCCGGAAGACGAAGGACCTCGGGAAGAAGCGCGCGGCCCGGGACCGGGACCCGCTGCGCACGTACGGTGCGCAGGGCTTCCTCAACCTGCCCAAGGAGGTCGTGGAGGCGATGACCGGGGCGGGGCTCCGGTGGGGCGGGAACTGGAAGGGTGCCAAGGACTTCATGCACTTCGACCTCTGACCGGTTTGCCCCTTCGGGCATGATCTGCTGCCCCGGTGGCGGCCGACCGGCCGCTTGTGGGCCTGCCGGACCGGGCGCATGGTGGCCGCAGGGCCCGAGAGGAAGAGACTCGTCATGCACATCCACGATCACGACCAGGGCGAGACCGGGAGCCTGCGGCCGCGGGCGGACCGCGTCGAGGAGAACGCCCCGCCGCAGCTGTGGCGGGCCGCGGCGGCCGGTCGCACCGACGTCGTCGGCCCCGCCGGGATGCTGGCCATGCAGCGGGCGGTCGGCAACGCCGAGGCGCAGCGGCTGGCGGAGGAGGAGCGCTCGCCGGTGCTCGACGTCGTCTCCTCGGGCGGGCACCCGCTGGACGAGCCCGTCCGCACGGATATGGAGTCCCGGCTGGGCCACGACTTCTCGGACGTGCGCGTGCACACCGATGACGCCGCGTCCCGGTCCGCCGCCTCGGTGAACGCCCACGCGTACACCGTGGGCTCGAACGTCGTCTTCCAGCGGGAGAAGTACGACCCGTCCTCCACCGCAGGGCGCACGATGCTCGCCCACGAGCTCACCCACGTGGTGCAGCAGCGCTCCGGGCCGGTGGACGGCACCCCGACCGGCTCGGGCGTGCGCGTCAGCGACCCCTCCGACCGCTTCGAGCGGGAGGCCGCGGCCAATGCCGAGCGGGTGATGTCCGGGCCGGCCCCGGTGACGCCGGCTCCGGCCGCGATCCAGCGGTCGGTGGCCGACGACGCCGCACTGCCTCTCCAGCGGGCCGAGGGCGAGGAAGAGGAGGAGACCGCGCAGGGGTCCTTCACCGAGGACGCCGCCGCCCAACGGGACGTGGTCCAGCGCGCCGAGGGCGACGAGGAAGAAGAGCAGGCCTGAGCCCGGGCCGGCCGCTGCAGATGTCCCTCGTCCATGAGAACGGCGCCCGAACGGGGCCGGCGCGCAGGCCCGAACCCCGTGGTCGCCCGGCGCCGGGCTCGCCCGCCGTGCTGCAGGCCCTGCAGCGCAGTGCGGGCAACGCCGCGGCGTCCGCCTACGTCCAGCGGCTGGCCGAGAGCCCGGGCCCGGTGACGTCGGCTGCGGTCTCCCCGCAGAACGATCCCCGGTTCCAGGCCGTGGCGGCCAAGGTCGCAGGGCAGGGCCGACGGTTGCGCCAGCATCCCCTGCCACGTGCGGAGGCACGGCAGGCGGCCGATGCGGCAGATCCACCGGCCACGGACAAGGAGGCCAAGGCCAAGGCGTCCCGGGCCGACACCATGAGCACGGCAAAACCGGGAAGCTTCGACAAGGCCGGGTTCATCGCCGCCGTCAAGAAGGCGATCGCCGCACAAGCGCCGAAGAACCTCGACGAGGCCGAGAACTTCGAGAAGTCCGGCAAGGCGGAGTCCGTCAAGACCGAGGTCTCCGGCAAGGTGACCGAGGGCAAGAAGGCCTCCGCCCAGGACATTGCGGAGAAGACGGCCGCCGCGCCGGACACCTCCAAGGTGGCGGAGAAACCGGTGACCCCGCTGCGCCCCGAGCCGCAGCCAGCGGCACCCCGGGTGAACACCGCCGCAGCCATGCCCGCCCCCGTGCCCGCCGCGCAGACCGATCTCAGCGGTGATCAGCGGGAGACGGACAACGCCATGGCGGAGGCCGGGGTCACCGAGCAGCAGCTGGCCACCTCGAACGAACCGGAGTTCACGGACGCCCTGGCCGCCAAGAAGGTGGGCGAGGAGCACTCGGCCACCGCGCCGACCGCCTTCCGCGAGGCGGAGGCCGCGCAGCTCGGTGCCGCCAAACAGGAGGCCCAGGGGGCCGGCGCTGCAGGGCTCGCGGGAATGCTCGCCGCCAAGAAGGGCTCGCTGAGCGGGGCCACCGCCGGCAAGACCGCCGCGAAGACCCAGGAGGAGGCGGAGCGCGCCAGGATCGCGACACAGATCAAGGCCATCTTCGACGCCACCAAGACGGACGTGGACGCCATCCTGGGCGGTCTCGATGCCAAGGTCGACCAGGAGTTCTCCACCGGTGAGGCCGCGGTCCGGAAGGCCTTCACCGCGGACCTGAATGCTCGGATGGACGCCTACAAGGACAGGCGCTACTCCGGGGCGATGGGGAAGCTGCGCTGGGCCGACGACCTGTTCGGCGACCTGCCAAAGGAGGCCGACCAGTGCTACGTCGAGGCCCGGGTGGTCTACGAGCAGAAGATGGACGTGCTCATCACCCGCGTGGCCGATCTGATCGGCACGCAGCTGACCGCCGCCAAAGACCGCATCGCCAAGGGCCGGGCGGACATCGAGGCCTATGTCGAGACCCAGCCCAAGAACCTGCGAAAGCTCGCGCAGCAGGCCGCCGGCCAGTTCGCCTCCCAGTTCGACCAGCTCGAGAACGACGTCGACGCCAAGAAGGACGCCCTCGTCGACGACCTCGCCACCAAGTACAGCGAGTCGAAGGCCGCCGTGGAGGAGGAGATCACGGCGATGCAGGAGGAGAACAAGGGGCTGTGGAGCAAGGCCAGGGCCGCAGTGGGCGGTGCGATCCGGACGATCACCCAGCTCAAAGACCTCCTGACCAGCGCCCTGGCCCGAGCCGCGGGAGCCATCGGCAAGATCATCAAGGACCCCATCGGCTTCCTGAGCAAGTTCGTCAACGCCGTCAAGGGCGGCATCGTGCGCTTCGGCGAGAACATCGCACAGCACCTCAAGGCCGGCCTGCAGGGCTGGCTGCTGGGCTCGCTCTCCGCGGCAGGGATCGAGCTGCCGGCCAAGCTCGACCTCAAGGGCATCATCGGGCTCGTCCTGTCCCTGCTGGGTCTGACCTGGCCGGCGATCCGGGCGCGGATCGCCAAGCACGTCCCCGAGAAGGTGATGAGCGGCGTCGAGAAGAGCGTGGCCTTCATCCAGGTCATCCTCAGCGAGGGCGTGGGCGGGCTGTGGAAGTGGGTGGTGGAGAAGCTCGGTGACATCAAGGAGATGGTCATGGGGCAGATCCGCGAGTTCGTCATCACCAAGATTGTGAAGGCCGGCATCACCTGGCTGATCTCGATGCTCAATCCGGCCGCGGCGTTCATCAAGGCCTGCAAGATGATCTACGACGTGGTCATGTTCTTCGTGGAGAAGGCCGCGCAGATCAAGGAGTTCGTGGACTCGGTCCTCGACTCCGTGGAGTCCATCGCCGGCGGCGGGGTGGGCGCGGTGGCCGCATACATCGAGAAGACGCTGGCCAAGATGGTGCCCGTGCTCCTCGGCTTCCTCGCCGGCCTGCTGGGCCTGGGCGGCATCTCCGAAAAGATCAAGGAGATCATCGCGACGGTCCAGAAGCCGGTGGGCCAGGTGGTCGACAAGCTCGTCGCCGGGGCAGTTAAGATCGGAAAAAAACTCATTCAAGGTGCCAAATCCATCGGAAAAGCAATAACTGGCGGAGCAAGATCTGCAGCCCGTGCCGTTGGAAAAAAGCTGGGGCTCTTGAAAAAATCATTCGTTGCCGGCAAAGAATCCCACACCCTCTCCATCAACGGACGGACCGGCACAATATTAATGGCATCCAAAGAAGGGCCCGTTCGAGACCAGGTGCTTAGGTTGGTTCAGGAAAGACGCGGTCGCTGGGAAAAGGAGGGTCGCACCAACGAGGAAATTGATAAACATGCAAATCACATCCTCAATGAAGTTGCCCGCGCTCAGACCCTTATATCGAGCAGTAAAGATTCCGCTCCTGATGTTGCGAAGCAGAAACTCGACCTCCTCACCCCCCTAGTCATCGACCTCCTGATTCGCTTGGGACCCAGCAGTCTCACAGACAAGACCGAGCAGCCCAAGGGTGTTGGTCGCATCCTTCCCCATGGCCAGCAAAAAGGAGATTCGAACAGCGGTGATGTTCCTGACCGACGCCTCGAATCCGAGCACGTCATCCCCGTCCGCCTTGCATCCCTCCTTCTCGAACAACTCGGCGAAACAAAGATCATCAAGAGAGGAAGTGCCGAGGATAAATCCCAACATACCATCATGATTTACCGAGGGGCCGCGCACTCAAAAACAAGAGGAGTTCAAAGCGCAGATTTCCACCTCATACAGCAATTGAAGTCCATAGCACTCAAAGGAACACCTGCCATCGAGGGCCATAATATCCACGCCAGGCGTCGCGCAACAACCATGACTAAAGATGCGATGGAAAGGTCCCGCGCTTACTTTGAGGGCGCCAAGGTACGACTCCGTGAGACTCTCGTGAAAAAATTGCCTGCGATCCTTGCCGCCCGAGCCTCATACACCGCCTCCTGGGTGCAAAAGGAACATCAAGATCCAATCAAACAAAAAGTGCGCGGCCACACTGAACCCTTACCATTGGAAGACCGAGTACGAGAGGCCGCCGCACTGCAGGCCCAAGATATAGTACGCATTATCATAGACCGATTTGAAACAGAGCCACCACATTCCACTTAAAAATCACTGGGCAAAATGTGATAAAGGTGATTTCTGCTTTACGCAAAATTCGAGGTGAGTGGTGCTTCCAGTAGGCAACCTAGCGTCATACAATCTAAAAATTCAGAGGATGCGTTCGGTTTTCTATCATGAACATGGAGCACCCTTGAGGAAAACTATCATCCCTTAACTGCCACCGACTTCGTAGCCTTACTGGTGACATGCCTGAATCATGCATCACTACGACAAATTGCCCTGACATAGGCGTGCAGTTGACGGGCACCCAAAAGCACCTCTGGCTGACATTTACAGGCGCTCGTCTGCCTCTTCGGGCACCCCCTCTTTCCCCAACACGCGGCCCCCCAGCCTCCCGGCACCCCCTCCCTCGGCACGACCCTTGAACCACGATCCGGACTCTGCCGAGGAGAGACACGATGCCCACCTATCTTTCACCCGGTGTCTACGTGCAGGAGGTCGAGGCGGGAACCCGCCCGATCGAGGGCGTGGGCACGGCGGTCGCCGCGTTCGTGGGCCTGGCGGCCAAGGGCCCCGCCAACGAGCCCACCCTGGTGTCCAACTGGACCCAGTTCTCCGAGACCTTCGGCGACTTCGTGCCGGGCTCGTACCTGGCCCACTCCGTCTACGGCTACTTCCTCAACGGCGGCGGCAACTGCTACATCGTGCGGATCGGGGCCGATGGCGCCGAGAGCAACGGCGACGGGCAGAAGCCGAAGGCCAAGCAGGTCAAGGCCGTGGCCGGGCCGCCGATGGCGGAGGTGGCCGGCTACCGCATCATCGGCAAGTCCACCGCGGCCAATCCCAAGCCGATCACGGTCGAGTTCGACGCCGCCGGTGGGGACGGCGCGCCCGAGGACCAGTTCAGGATCACGATCACCGTGGAGGGCCGTCAGCCCGAGGTTTTCGACAACGTGACCACCAAGAAGGGCCCCAACAACGTGGCCACCAAGGTGAGCGCGGAGTCCAAGCTGGTCACGATCGAGGAGGTGCTGAGCGGCGGGGCGCTCACGAAGCCCGACAAGGGAACCGTTCGCCTGGAGCTCCCCGAGCCCGAACCGGAGCCGCCCTCGACCGACACGCTCAGCGCCGACGACTACGTGGGCGACGCCGCGGACCGCACCGGCTTCAGCGGCCTCGAGGCCGTGGACGAGGTCACCATGGTCGCCATCCCGGACCTGGTGGCCGCCTACGAGCAGGGAGCCATCGACGGCGAGACGCTCAAGGCCGTGCAGCTGGCCCTGATCGCCCACTGCGAGCTGATGGGCGACCGCGTGGCCATCATCGACCCCCCGCCGGGGCTGAACGCCCAGCAGATCAAGGAGTGGCGGGTCAACGACGCCGGCTACGACTCCAAGTACGCGACGCTCTACTGGCCGCGGCTCAAGGTCCTCGATCCCTCCGAGGGAGTACACCGGTTCGTGCCGCCCTCGGGCCACATCGCCGGTGTCTGGGCGCGCAACGACGACACCCGGGGTGTGCACAAGGCCCCGGCGAACGAGGTGATCCGGGGAGTGACCAGCCTCGAGACGAACATCACGAGCACCGAGCAGGAGCTGCTGAACCCCATCGGGGTCAACTGTGTGCGCTCGTTCCCCGGCCGCGGCATCCGTGTGTGGGGCGCCCGGACGCTCTCCAGCGACGCCGCGTGGCGGTACGTCAACGTCCGGCGGCTGTTCAACTACCTGGAGGAGTCGATCCTGCAGGGCACCCAGTGGGCGGTCTTCGAGCCGAACGACCCGGCCCTGTGGTCGCGCATCCGCCGGACCATCAGCGCCTTCCTGACGAACGAGTGGCGCAAGGGCGCCCTGTTCGGCACGTCCCCGGACGAGGCCTTCTTCGTGAAGTGCGACGCCGAGACGAACCCCGCCGAGGGGATCGATGCCGGTCAGGTGGTCTGCCAGGTGGGGGTCGCCCCGGTGAAGCCCGCCGAATTCGTCATCTTCCAGCTGTCGCAGTTCTCCGGCGGCACCAGTCTCGTGAACGAATGATCGTCCGGAAAGGAGCAGGACCATGCCACTCGTGGATTTCGACAATGCACCGGCCTACGGCTTCACTGTCACCGTCGACGGCATCGAGGTGCCGCGCGTCATCGAGGTGAGCGGGCTGAAGTCGGAGGTCGACAAGATCGAGCTCAAGCAGCAGACGAACGACGGCAAGTACATCGTCCGGCAGCTCATGGGCCGGCCCAAGGCCGGTGAGATCACCGTGACCCGCGGCCTGACGGACAGCAAGACCGTGACGGACTGGTTGAAGACCGTCATGGAGGGGGACGTGGCCGGCGCCCGCAAGACCGCCTCCGTCGCTCTGCTGGACTACAAGGGCGAGACCGTCAAGACCTACAACTTCGACAACTGCTGGGTGCGCAGTGTGGAGGTCAACTCGCTGAAGGCCGGTGCCACGGAGCAGGCCACCGAGAAGTTCGTGATCTGCTACGACGAGTCCAAGGTCGAGTGATGCAGCGCAGCCACGGCGGAGCGGGGGTGGTGCCGGCTCCCGAGAGCGCCGGCACCGCACCGGGCCTCGAGTCCTCCAAGAACGGACGGGACGAGCGACCCACCCTGCGCACGGAGTTCTCCTTCGATCTGCCCCGCGGCTACGTGGACCAGGACGGGACCCTCCACCGCTCGGGGGTGATGCGCCTGGCCACCGCCCGCGACGAGCTGCTCCCGCTCTACGACGCCCGGGTCCAGGAGAACGCCGCCTACACCACGGTGGTGCTGCTGAGCCGGGTCATCACCTCCCTGGGAACGCTGGGGGCGATCACGTCGAACGTCGTGGAGAACATGTTCGCCTCGGACGTGGCGTTCCTGCAGGACTTCTACCGGCGGATCAATGCGGAGGGCCACACCCGGATCGCGGTGACCTGCCCGGAGTGCTCCCACCGCTTCACCGCGGACCTCGCCGGTGGCCGCCTGGGGGAATCATGACGTACGCGGCCGACCGGATCCACGAGGAGGTCGCGTACGTGGCGTACCACTTCCACTGGGGGCTCGACGAGATCCTGGACATGGAGCACGGCCAGCGACTGCGCTGGGTCCGCGAGATCGCCGACATCAACCGCCGGCTGAGCGAAGAGCGCTGAGCCGTGCGCTGGCCGTGGCAGCGGAAGGAGCCGGATCGGGTCCCCGGGACGCCCTCAGCGACATCCTCGGAGACGTCTCCGGAGACGTCCGCGCAGAGCGCTACCGGGGCGCCGGCGGCGACGCCGTCCGCAGCACCGCTTCGGCCGCCGGCCGATCCCGTCCCCTCCCCTGCCGGCTGGGCCTTCCTGCCGCCCCTCCAGCGGGCCATGGGCGACCTCGAGACGACGACGGCGCCCCACCGGTTCGCGGACCGGCTCCCCACCCGGCTCGACCCGTCGTTCACCGGGACCATGTCCCACCTGATCAGCGCGGACGCCCCGCCGGGAGTGATCGACCTGGACGGCCCGGACGCGATCCCCGTGTCCGACCTGCCCGGCTCCGCGGGCCGCTACGTCGAGCTGCCCCTCCTGCCTCCCCCGGGGCCGCACAGCACCCGGCAGGGTCCCACCATGCAGCGCATCACGAGCAGTGCGTCGACGACCCAGCGCTCGCTGACCGCGGTCCGCGACCGGGACTTCGGCGCGCTGCAGGTCTCCGTGGTGCCCGAGCCCGCGGCGCCCGAGGAACCTCCGGCGCCGGAGGTTCCTCGGGCGCCGGACGCGCCTGCCGAGCCGGAGGGTGCCGCACCGGCCGGCACCTCGGGAGGAGCTGCGTCCGCGGTGCCACCGTCCGGGGCAGTGCCCGCCTACGTGATGGCGCCCGGGACCGCTCCGGGCGAAGTGCCCGCACGGGGCCCGGATGCGGCCGAACGCTCCGTCCCGGCACCGGCCGGCGGGCCGTTGCCCCTGCAGCGGCGGGTGCCGGATCGCCCGGGCCCGGCCTCCGGGGATGCTTCCGGCAGCACGTTCGACGGCACTGCCACATTCGTGCCGCTCCCCGGCAGGCCGTCGCTCCAGCGCAGCCCCGACCCGGCGAGCAGTCCTTCCACCCCGCCCTCCGGCCCGGCCCGGTCGACGCCGCACGCCGCGCCGCAGCACTCCGGCAGACTGGGGCTGGGGCGCCCGTGGCCGGACCCCGTGCGGCCGTCCTCGCCCTCCGCGGAGGAGGTGGTGGTCCCGCCGGCCCCCGTGGACGAGACGGTCCCGCCGGCGGTGCAGCGGGCACCTGCGTCCCACGATCTCCCGATGGCTCACCGCGCGGCCCCGCTCGAGCCCGCCCCGGCTCCGCATGGGCCTGACTCCGCCGCCCCGAGCGGGCAGGAACACCCCGACCCGACGGCTCCCACCCCCGCCCCGCATGGACCGGATTCCGCCGCCCCGAGCCGGCAGGGACACCCTGACTCGGCAGCTCCGGCCGCGGCACCCGTGGCGGAGTCCGGGCCGTCGGGCGACGACGGTCCGCGCCCGTCCGCGCCCAGTGATCCTGCGCCGCAGGCGGTGGCCTTCCCGGAACCGGTCGTGTCCCGATCAACCGTTGCCGAGCGGGGCATGACCCAGCAGGAACGGAACCCCGCAGACCCTGAGAGCAGCACGACGGGATCCGTGACCGGGCCCACCGTGCCGGTCCGTGCCCTCCGCGTCCCGTTCGCAGATCCCCCGCTGTTCGCCGGTCGGCAGTCCCCCGACCCGCACCGGACGGCTGAGCTGCCCGTGGTCTCCCGCACCGCGGCCGGCGCACCTGTGCCCACCGGCCGCGTCGACGCCGTGACGGCCCCGCCGCAGGGCGGCCGGGACGGGGCAGGCGACCGGAGCGGCGCAGCGCCCGACCCGGCGTCGGCGGTGACCCCGTCCCCGGGGCGGGGTGTTGCCGTCCCACCGCACGACACCGTGCAACGGTCAGCGGAACCCGGCGCCGGCGTGCCCGAGGAGTCGTCGACGGATCCCGGGACTGCGGCGATGGCCTTCTCCACCGCACCGGTCCCGCAGGCACCCGGCGCCGCGGCGGTACCGTCCGGACTGCTCGGAGCTTCCGCCGTTCCGCCGGCCGACCTAGCACGTGGGCCGGACCGTCCCGCGGAGCTGCCGGTGGTGTCCCGGGCGTCCGCGCCGCCCGGGGCCGCCGCACCCGCCGCCACACCCGCGGCCACACCGGCCGCCGCCCCGGCCGACGACGAGGCAGGTGACGAGACAGGTGACGAGGCAGCCCACCATGCCCCTGACCAGGTGGCTGCCGAGACCGGTGAGACCTCCCCCTCCGGTGCTGGTCCCGCCCTCGAGAGCCCCGTGCCGTCCGTGTCCACGGGCTCCGAGCCGGTCGTCGCGAGGACGGCCTCCGCGCAGCCGGCACTCGCCGCACCGGCGTCCTCGAAGGTCGAGGCCACACCGTGGGCGACGGCGTCCCCGGGGTCCGGTGGCCCGGACCCGCGGACCACCGCACCGCTGGGCCCGGCACTCGTCCTGCCGTCGTCACCGCCCGTGCAACGCGCGGCGCGTGCGGGTGACGCGTCCACCGCACGGCCGGAGAACGATCCGGTTTCAGGCCACTCGGCGCAGCGCACGTCCCCGGGGGCCGTGACGCAGCCGTCCGCCGCTCCCCCGCTCCAACGGGACCAGATCTCCTGGCCGTCCCGCTCCGCCCGTCCGCTCGGACTGCGTCCCCCGCTGTCGGGGACCGTGGTGTCGCGGGCCGTCGGCGACGTCCCGGCTCCCTACGCCACGGTGCCCTCCGCCACGGCTCCTTCCGTTACGGCACCGCGGCTCGGGACGTCCTCCGCGCCGGCCACCGTGTCGGCCGTGGCACGGACCGCCGCACCGGATCCGGCGCTGCCGCACGGATTGAGGGAATCCTCCGCGCCGGGCTCCGGTTCCGGCCCCGACGTCGGGGCCGGAACCGGAGAGCCGGGCGTCGTCGTCGCGGATCGCGCGGAGGAGGACACCACCGACGCGCTGCCGGTCCTGGCGGCGAGCGCGAGCTCGGCGCTGCTCCCGGCCGGCGGCACCGGCGGGTTCCCGGGCCCGTTCGACGACGGCCCCGCACCCGTGGGCGTACTCCAGCGCGCCGCGCAGAGCGGCGCGCGGCAGCACACCACGGGGACGCGGCTCGCCACGGGGTCCGGCCCCACGGGAACGAGCTCCGTGGCCATGCGGCTCGTGGCCCCGGAGGCGGCCGCTGGAGCACGCCCCGGGAAACCGCCCGCGAGCGCCGGTGCAGGACAGCCCCTGGACGCCGGCACGGCATCGCCCACCGGCCCGGCGACCGTCCAGCGCGACGCCGCGGACGTCGCCCCGGCAGAAGCCGCACCGGCCACGGGGCCGGCGTCCGGGGCGGCCGCGGAACCCGCACGGACCGCCGCCGCACCGGCAGTCCCGGTGGTCGAGGGCATGAGCCAGGAACAGGTCGATGAGCTCGCCAAGCGGCTCGTGGGCCCGATCGTGCGGCGGATCAAGGCCGACATGCTGCTGGACCGCGAGCGCCGCGGTCTGCGGATCGACGTGGGTTGAGGAGGCCGCCATGGCGGAACTGCTGGAAGAGGTCGACACCGGGCTGAGCCTCTACTACGTCGTGACCCTGGACAAGCAGAGCATGGGCGCGTTCAGCACCTGCGAGGGCCTCGGCTGCGAGGTGGTGATGGAGACCCGGGAGGAGGGCGGCAACAACGACTTCGTCTGGCAGCTGCCGAGCCGTTTGAAGTACTCCAACATCACGCTGACCCGGCCCCTGGGACCCGACACCGGGAAGATCGCCGCGTGGTTCGCCGGACTGTCCGGCGGCTACGCGCCGTGCACCGCCGTCATCGAGGTGCGGCGGTTCGACGGCAGCGTCATCGCGTCCTGGGAACTGATCGATGTCGTGCCCGTGCGCTGGAAGGGCCCGTCGCTGAACCCCGACCAGCCGAAAGTCGTCATGGAGACCCTGGAGATCGCCCACCACGGCTTCGTGACCGGCCACGGATAACCACCCGACGGACCAGGAGGTCAACGGCCATGTCGTCATCGACCACGGCGATGAGCGCGACCCGCACGGCGAGCGCTCCGCCGACCCGCGGGCAGGTGCACCGTGACGCGCTCGCGGAGAGCCTGAAGCACGCCAGTCTCGAGGTGTTCGAACCCTCGAAGGACGGTGCGCTCGACATGCCCGGCCCGGCGACCGGCAAGATCGAGTTCCAGTTCAACCCCAAGGAGCTGACCCTGTCGAAGTCCGCGTCCTGGGAGAAGCAGACCGGCAAGGGCAACGAGAAGAGCGGCCCGCCGCAGTACAAGGGGCCCCTGCCGTCGAAGCTGACACTGGAGATGTTCTTCGACGCCTCCGCCAAGCGTGACGACAGCGTGGTCAAAGTGGTGGACAAGCTCTTCAGCTGCTGCATCCCCACGAAGACGTCCCACGAACAGAACAAGGCGTCACCCCCCTGGGTCCTGTTCCGCTGGGGAACCCTGACGGGGTTCCTGGCGTACATCAGCAGCGTGCAGGCCAAGTACACGCTGTTCACACCGGCCGGGTTGCCGGTCCGGGCCGTCTGCACGGTCACCCTGGAGGAGATCTCCGGCAAGTCCCCGGGCCAGAACCCGACCTCCGGGGGGCTCAAACCGCGCCGGGCGCACGTGGTCGTCGAGGGCGACACCCTCGCCGGGATCGCCTACGCCGAGTACGGCAACCCGTCGCTGTGGCGGGCGGTCGCGGAGCTGAACCGCCTCGACGACCCCATGCGGCTGCGGCCGGGCAGCACGGTGCTGCTGCCCACCATCGACGAGATCGCCCATCCGCGGGAGCCGGACGCGCCACGAGGGGCGGGACGGCATGGCCTTCGGTGAGGAGTTCAGCAGCACCCTGCTCGTTGAGATCAAGGGCAAGCCGCTGCCACCCGACCTCGGTGCGATGCTGTCGGAAGGCTACGTGGACGACAGCGCCAACGTCCCGGACCTGTTCGTCCTGCGCTACAGCGACGAGAACGCGACCTTTCTCGAGAAGACCTCCGTCCGGATCGGTGACCCCGTCGTGCTGTCGGTGCAGCGGAGCGGCCCGGCGGGGCCCACTCCTCTGCTGTCGGGCGAGGTGACCGCCCTCGAGACGGAGCTGGGCGGCGACGGCGCCTACACGGTGGTGCGCGGTCTCGACCACTCGCACCGGCTCTTCCGCGGGCGGAGGGTGGAGGCGTACCTGCAGAGCACCGCCGCGGACATCGCCCGCACGGTGGCCGGCCGCGCCGGCCTGAAGGCGGGGACCATCGACGCCCCGGGGCCCGTGCTGGAGCACGTGGCCCAGGACGGGGTGAACGACTGGGAGTTCCTGCGACGCCTCGCCGACGAGACGGGCGCGGTCCTCGACGTGACCGAGGGCGCCCTGCACTTCACCACGGCGACCGACGCGGCGGACGCCCCCTCCGGGGCGGGCGGCGCACACCAGGATCCCCTGGTGCTCGAGAAGGGCGTCAACCTGCTGGCCCTGCGCGGGACGGTCACGTCCGCGGACCAGGTGCCCGACGTCGAGGTGCGCGGCTGGGACGTGGACGGCAAGCGGGAGATCGTGGCCGTGGCCCCCGCGAAGACCTCGAGCGCGGTGCTGGAGGGCACCGGGCCCACCGACCTGGCCACGACGTTCAAGAGCCCCCGCTATGTGGCACGGGCCACGGTGTTCGACCAGCCGGCCCGGTGCGAGGCCGCCGCAACCGCCCTGGCGGCCCACCTCGCGGGGGGCTTCGCCGAGCTCGACGGAGTGGCCCGCGGCAACCCCCGGCTGCGCTCCGGTGCCGCCGTCTCCCTGGTGGGGGTCGGCGCGCCCTTCGCGGGCCGCTACACGCTCAGCTCCTCGCGCCACGACTTCAGCCCCGAGACCGGCTACCGGACGTCCTTCACCGTCAGCCACACCTCGGAGCGCTCCTTCTACGGGGTCGCCAGCGGGGCCGGTCTCCGCAGCGGCAGCTCCGCGGCCTTCCCCGGGGTCCTCAACGCCGTGGTCACGGCCGTTCAGGACCCGCAGGGCCAGGGGCGGGTCAAGGTCAAGTTCCCCCTGCTCTCCGACACGTACGAGAGCACGTGGGCACGGACCGTCCAGCTCGGAGCGGGTGCGGCCCGGGGCACCGTGGTCCTGCCCGAGGTCGGGGACGAGGTGCTCGTGGCGTTCGGGCAGGGCAGCTTCCAGCAGCCCTTCCTCCTCGGCGGGCTCTACAACGGCCAGGACCTGCCGGACAAGCCGTGGGGCGAGCACGTGGGATCGACCGACGGGGCGATCGAGCGGCGGGCCTTCGTGTCCCGCACCGGGATGCTCGTCGAGTTCGTGGAGACCCCCGGCGAGGAGCGGCTGACGCTGAGCACCCACGGCGGCGCCCAGACGGTGTCCCTGATCCAGAAGGGCGCCGCCGGCATCGAGATCCTCTCGGAGGGCCCGGTCACCGTGACGGCCAAGGACCGGATCGACGTCACCACCTCCACCGGGGACATCACCGTCAAGGGCAAGAACGTGACGGTCGAGGCGACCGCCGCACTGGCCCTCAAGGGCGCCACGGTCACCGCGGAGGGCCGGACCGCGGCGGAGCTGAAGGCCGCCAGCGTCAAGGTGGCCGGCACCGCGGCGGCCGAGCTCTCGGGCGGGGCGACGACCACGGTCAAGGGCGGGCTGGTCCGCATCAACTAGGGGCCGGCCGCATGGCCGCGCCGGGAAGCAGACAACGGCAAGCAGGAGACGGGAAGCTGGAGGAGGCAGGACGATGGGACAGGAGTTCATCGGCTCCGGGTGGGCCTTCCCGCTGCGCACGGACCGCACCGGGAGCATCGCGCTGGCCCGCGAGACGCGGGAGATCGAGGAGAGCATCTACCTCATCCTGGCCACGGCCCCCGGCGAGCGGCCCATGCGCCCCGAGTTCGGGTGCGCTGTGCACGACTACGTGTTCGCCCCGGCGGACGCCTCCACCGCGGGGGACATCGCCTTCGCCGTCCGGGTGGCCCTCGACCGCTGGGAGCCGCGGATCAACCTGGAGGACATCCTCGTCCACCTCGACACCGCCGCG
This sequence comes from Kocuria sp. CPCC 205258, assembly GCF_040981005.1. Taxonomy (NCBI): domain Bacteria; kingdom Bacillati; phylum Actinomycetota; class Actinomycetes; order Micrococcales; family Micrococcaceae; genus Kocuria; species Kocuria sp. CPCC 205258. The sequence continues at coordinate 249,391 of NZ_JAVKPS010000001.1, forward strand.
GACGGGGTCCTGCTCATCGAGGTGCAGTACACCGTGCGGGGCACCAACGACCCGCGCAACCTCGTGTTCCCGTTCTACACGATCCCCCGCCACGACCAGGAGACGTGATCCGATGCTCCCCTCACCGCACCTCGACGACCGCCGTTTCCAGGACCTGGTGGACGACGCCAAGCGCATGATCGCCCAGCGCTGCCCGGAGTGGACGGACCACAACGTCTCCGATCCCGGGGTGACGCTGATCGAGGCGTTCGCGTTCATGACGGACGAGCTGTTCTACCGCCTCAATCGCGTCCCGGACCGGCTGTACATCGCGTTCCTGGAGCTGCTCGGGGTGAGCCTGCACCCGCCCACGGCGGCCACCGTGGAGCTGCTGCTGTGGCTGTCCGCGCCCCAGCCCAGCCCGGTCGTGGTCCCGAAGGGGACGGAGGCCGCCACTCGGCGCACCGACGAGGACGACACCGTGTCCTTCGCCACGGCCCGCGAGCTCGTGATCCCCCCGCGGGAGCTCGCCCACCTGAGGACCAGCACCCGCGGGGGCGATCCCATCGCGCGGCCCGTCCGTGCCCGCGGGGACGAGGACTTCCCGGCCTTCGGCGACCCTCCCCTGCCCGACGACGTGCTGCTCCTGGGCCTCGACGACAGCGCCCCCTCGTGCGCGCTCGCCCTCCGCTTCGACTGCGAGGTCCGCGGCGTCGGCGTCGATCCCCGCTACCCGCCGCTGGTCTGGGAGGCCTGGACCGGCGCCGCGTGGACCCGCTGCGACGTGGACAAGGACGGGACGGGCGGGCTCAACCGCCCGGGCGACGTGGTCCTCCACCTGCCCCACGCCCACACGGCCTCGATGGTCGGCGGGACCCGGGCCGGCTGGGTGCGCTGCCGGGTGGTGCACCCCCTCGAGGGCTTCCCGCCCTACAGCGCCTCCCCCCGCATCCGGTCGGTCGGCGCCTTCACGATCGGCGGCTCCGTCCCGGCGGTGCACGCGGAGACCGTCCACGACGAGGTCCTGGGTACCTCCGAGGGCACCCCTGGCCAGTCGTTCCCGCTCGCCCGCCGGCCCGTGGTCCCCGGCGGCCCCCCTTTCGCTGTCGAGGTCACCGACGCCTCCGGGTGGCAGACCTGGACGGAGGTCGACTCCTTCGCGAACTCCTCCCCGGACGACCGCGTGGTCCGGCTCGACCGCGGCGAGGGCGTCGTCCGGTTCCCGCCCGCCGTCCGGGAGGCGGACGGGTCCCTGCGCGCCTACGGCGCCGTCCCGCCCGTGGGCAGCACGATCCGGGTGCGGGAGTACCGCACCGGAGGAGGACCCCGCGGCAACGTCGCCGCGCACGTGGTCACGGTCCTGCGCTCCACGATCCCCTTCGTCGTGCGGGTCGAGAACCGCCGCGCGGCCCAGGGCGGCGTCGCGATGGAGACCGTCGAGCAGGCCCGGCAGCGCGGTCCGCTCGCGCTGCGGACCAGGGACCGGGCCGTGACCACGGAGGACTACGAGCAGCTGTCCCGCCGGGCCGCTCCCGGCATCGCCCGGGTGCGGTGCATCCCCGCGTCCTCGGACGCGGACGCGGGCGGTGTCCGGGTGCTCGTGGTCCCCACCGCCGTGCCCGACGACGAGCACCGGCTGCGGTTCGGGGACCTCGTCCCGGACGACGACACGCTCACCGTCGTGGCGGAGTACCTGGACGAGCGTCGCCCGGTCGGGGCCCGGGTGGTCGTGGAGCCGCCCCGGTACCGGGGCGTGACCGTCGTCGCCCGGCTGACGGCCCGCCGGAGGGTCGCCACCGACACCCTCAAGCGGGAGGCGCTGAAGGCCCTGTACGAGTACTTCGACCCCATCCGGGGCGGACCCGACGGCGACGGCTGGCCCTTCGGCCGGCCGGTGCAGGCGGGCGAGGTGCACGCGGTGCTCCAGCGCCTGCCCGGCACCGAGATCGTCGACGACGTGTTCCTCTTCGCCGTGGACCCCCGCAACGGTGAGCGCGGGGACCGGGTGCAGCGGATCGACCTGGACAGGCACGACCTGGTGTTCTCCTTCGGTCACCAGGTGCGAGTCGCGGAGGGAGAGTGAGATGCGCGGACGGATCCCCGGACTCGTCAGTCCCGTCCCCGTGGCGTCCCGCTTGCCCGCGGTGCTGCAGGAGGACGAGTTCCTGCAGCGGTTCCTCGCGGGCTTCGACGAGTCGCTGGCCCCCGTGTTCCTCACCCTCGACGGTCTGGCGTCCTATGTGGACCCGCGGCTGGCGCCCGAGGACTTCCTCGACTGGCTCTCCGAATGGGTGGGGGTGCGCGCCGACGAGCACTGGCCGGTGGCGCAGCGCCGGGCGATCGTCACCAACGGGGCGCGCATCCACCGGCGCCGCGGCACCGCGGCGGGCATCGCCGACGCCGTGCGGCTGGCGGCCGCGGGCGTCGTCCACGTCGACATCGAGGACTCCGGAGGGACGGTGTGGTCCCGGACCCCGCACACCGCGCTCCCGGGGAGCCCGCGCCAGGGACTGCACGTGCGCGTGCACGCGAGGTCGCTCGAGGACGTGGACGTGCGGCGCCTGGACGCCGTGGTCCGTGCCGTGAAGCCGGCCCACGTCCCGCACACCCTCGAGGTGGTCCGGACGACCGAGAACGGCACCTGAGGAGCTCGAGATGCAGACCTGTCCGGAGTGCGGCACCCGCAACGCAGCGGGCGCCGAGTTCTGCTCCAACTGCGGCGCGTACCTGGCGTGGGAGGACGAGCAGTCCCCGCCCCGATCCGGGACTCCCGCGCCTCCTCCGGCGCCGGAGACCAGCAGGCGCCCTCCGCCGCCGCGTCCGGAGCGACCGGCCCCTCCGCAGTCGCGGCCCGAGCCACTGCCCCGTCCGTCGCCGCCGCGTTCCGGGCCGGTCCCGGGCCCCGGGCGCGGCCCGACGCGGCACAACCCGCAGAAGGTGCGCAGGATGCCCCCCGATCCGGACGAGCGCGACGACCGGACCGTCGTGCTGCCGCGGATTCCGGACGACGTGCCCGGTCCCGGGCACTGGCCGAGCAATCCGTCACCGCCCGACGGCACAGAGCGGCCCGGATCGTCGTCGACGGTTCGCGGGCCGGGACCGGTCCCACCGACGAGGGAACCCCCGCCGGTTCCACCCGGGAACACCCGGGCCTGGGCGCCGCGCCCCCTGGAGGACGAGCCCGAGAGGTCGATCGCGCCCGGTGAGGTCGCCTGTCCTCGGTGCGGCACGGGGAATCCGCCGGAACGGCACTTCTGCCGGCGGTGCGCCACGGAGCTCCGCCGGGACAGCCCCCGACCCGTACCCCCGCCGCCCACGCCGTCCCGCCGGGGACGGTCGCCGATGGTCTGGGTCCTCGGGGTCCTGGCGGCCCTGCTCGTCCTGTGGCTGCTGCTCGATCTGCTGTAGGGGCCGGTCTGCCGGGTACGGGCGCCCGGTGCGACGTCCCGACGCGCCCGCCGGTCAGCCGGGACCCGGGGCGATGCCGAGGGAGTCGAGCATGTCGCTGTAGCGTCGCCGGGTGCGCTCGGCCTCGGCCACCTCCCCGGCGTCCCGCAGCAGCTCGATGAGCAGCCGCCACGAGTCGTCGCTCCAGGGGTTGATCTCCACGCTGCGGACCGCCGCCGCGATGGCGGCCTCCCGGCGTCCCAGGGAGGACTTCGTCCGCGCGAGTGCCCCGGCGGCCTGCGCGGCGCGCAGCCGGAAGTGGTCGCGCGTCTCCAGCAGCCACTCCGCAGGACCTTCCTCCGGGAACACGTCACCGGAGTACAGCTCGACCGCACGCTGCAGAGCCGCATCCGCCCGAGCTCGGTCCCCCCGGCGGCGAGCCGTCTCGGCCTCGTGCAGGAACCGGTCGAACTCGGCGAGATCGCACCACGTGCCCGGACCCGGGAACAGCACGTAGGAGTTGCCCTGGCGCACGATCGCCCGCCGGCCGTCGCGGTCGCCCGGCCGCTGCAGCACGGTGCGCAGGGCCGAGATGCACACCTGCAGGTTGTGCAGGGCCCTGGGCCCGTCCAGGTCCTCCCAGAGGATGCCGGCGAGCCACTCGCGGTGCACGGGCCGGCCGGTGTGCAGGGCCAGCAGCCTCAGCACCGTCCGAGCACGGGGCCGCACCGCACCGAGGTCCACCGGCACCGTGCCGAGCCGCACCGCGAGCCCACCGAAGCACGCGACCTCGACCGACGGCCCGCCCGGGACGGTCCGCGTCCCCCCGGGCAGGGCCCGCACCTCGAGCGGCGCATCGCCCGTCACCACGGGACGTGGGGCGAGGGACGTCGCCCACCCGGCCAGCACGTCTGCCTCCAGCGCCCGGAACCTGCCGGCGAGAACCTCGGCCCCGTCCCCGCAGGATCCGCCGCCGCGCGATCCGGCGAGGACCATGGCTGCGTGCAGCAGCGCCGCACCCCATGCGTCGCCACGCCGCTCGCACTCGCGGACCACGGCGTCGGTCAGCTCCGCCCCGGCGGGACCGTCGGAAAGGGCTGCCAGCAGACCCTCCGACAACCGGGCCAGCCAGGAGAACCCGTCGCACCGTGCGTGCCGGTGCACGGCCTCCACCTCGCCGGAGGACACGTCGGTGGCGGGGTGGGACTCCTCGGCCTCGAAGAGGGCCAGGACCAGCTGCGCCGCGAGCGCGGGGAGCTGGTCCCGGCCGAGGCACTGGGCGCACCGGCGCAGCAGCGGCAGCGCGGTGCAACGGTCGCCCGCCAGCAACCAGGCGATGCCCGCCGCGAGCAGGTCCTCGTCACGGGGATCGGGCCCCAGGGACCGGGCGACGCCCGCGGGGTCTCGCCGGGTCGCGGTGCGCAGGGCTGGTTCTGACTCGGCCCCCGCAGCAGGGGAGCACGCGCGGTCGGGCAGGCTCCACGCGGCCGCCCGGTCCCGGAGCTGCACGGCGAGTGCCGCGCCGAGAGGATCCGCGGTCTGCTCGAAGGCCCGGCACGCCGCTGTGTGCGCCGCGCCGAACCGCCCGTCGTCGAACAGCCGGCGGGCCTCGGCGAGCCCGAACCACGCGTCCGTGCCGACGAGGTCGGGAGGCAGCCGCTCCGCCCAACCGCAGGACCCCGGGGCGAGGGCCGCCGCGCCGGAGCGCTCCATCAGGCGGCGGGCCTCCTCCCACCTGCCGTCCGTCGCGAGCAGCTCGAGCGCGTTGCCCAGGTCGCCGTCACGCTCCAGCAGCGCGACCGCACGGCCGCGCAGGAGCGCGTAGCGGTCCTGCGCGGTGCCGTCCCGGAGCTCCTGCGCGAAGAAGCGGCGCACCACTTCGGGCATCCGCAGTCCGCCCGCCACGTCGTCGTCCGACAGGAGGGACCGGCGTCCCAGCTCGTGCAGCACGGGCTGCGCGGCACCCGCCGCGCCGTGGAGCTCGTCGCAGCGCCGCGGGATCACGACGTCGAACATCGAGGCGAGCTGCAGCAGTTCCGACTCCTGCGCGGAGAGGTCTTCCAGCACGTGCTGCCTCAGGTAGTCCCATGCGTAGTGGGCGCCGGCGGTGCACGCCGCCCGGTGCCGCTCCACGGGGCTGCGGTGCATCGCGTGGAGGTGGAAGAGATGGAGACCGGCAGCCCAGCCGTCCGTGGTCCGCACGAGGTCGAGCATCTGGGCGGGTTCCAGGGCACAGCCGTAGACGTCGCGGAAGAGTGCGTGGGCCTCGTCGGCCCGGAAGCGGAGGTCGTCGCCGTCGACGAGCACCGCTGTGGAGAACTCCGACCGGGCCAGGTTGAAGGACGGCACCCGCCGGCTCGCCACCAGCATGTGGACATTGGGGGGGCTGAGGAGGAGCAGCCGCTCCAGCTCCGTCTCGGCCGCGGTCCCGGCGACCAGGTGCACGTCGTCGAGCACGATGAACAGGGGGCGGCCGGCCCGAGCCGCCAGTGAGGCCAGCTCCGCCGTGGCTCGTGGCTCCGGACCGCCCAGCAGCACGGCGACCTCTCTGGCCAGACAGGCCAGCAACCGGGCGGGGTGCGCGTCCGCCGGACCCATCCGGTGCCAGATCAGGAGGTCGGTGCGGCGAGCCGCCCAGTGGGCCAGCAGCGTGGTCTTGCCGGTCCCGTGCGGGGCCACCAGGAGGCCGAGGCGGGCGGAGAGCACACCGTCGAGGCGGCGCACCAGGCGCTCGCGCACGAGCCCGTCGGCGCAAGGCGGGACCAGACCGTGAGGGACATCGTCACTGCCCGTCATGGCGTCCACCCCCGGGTGGTCTCGGCGTGGCCGGTGCGGTACGGGAGGCGCCCCGGAGGCGCTCGCCCGGCAGGGACCGCCCGGCGCGTCCTCTCGCCGAGCCACCGGCCCCGATCCCATCCTAGAGGGGATCTCCCCTGGTCAAGCCGGAAAATCAGTGCGTTACACGCACCACGATGCCGTCGCGGACGACTGGCGGAGACCCACGTCCCACAAGCGCCCGGCGGGGCAGGAGCACGTGGTGAGCCGGGCGATGGGTAAGGTCGTCCGCGTCAGCAGTGACGACGAAGCCATGACGACACGACGACGAAGAGGAGCCATGACCGGAACGCTGGGACACCTGGGAGCGGACGGGGAGGAGTACCCGGACGCGTACTTCGTGCGGCTGGACCGCACCCGGTTCCGCTCGACGCTGCACTCGCAGGGCGCGTGGAGCGAGGCCGAGCAGCACATGGGCGCCGCCTCCGGGCTGCTCGCCCACGCCGTGGAGGCCGACCACCCGCGCGCGGACCTCCTGCCCGTGCGCTTCTCCTACGACATCCTCGGCTTCATCCCCGGCGGCGAGGTCGAGGTGACCACGCGCGTGGTCCGCCCGGGCCGCACCATCGAGCTGGTCGAGGCCACCATGAGCCACGCCGGGCGCTCCTGCATCCGGCTGAGCGTGTGGCGGCTGCTCCGGGGCGAGACCGCCGACACCGCCGGCACGCACCGGGAGGCCCTGCCGCCGGTGGGCGACGCCCTGCCCGCCACGATGACCGGGCGGTGGCCGGGCGGCTACATCGCCTCCCTCGAGGGCCGCACCGTGCGCGAGCACCGGCCCGGCCGGGCGGCCATGTGGCTGCGCGCGCCGCACGCCGTCGTCGCCGGGGAGGAGTCCTCCACCACGGCGCGGTTCCTGGCGGCCGTGGACGCCGCCAACGGCATCGCCGTGCGGGTGGGCCCCGACGAGATGGTCTTCCCCAACGTGGACCTGAGCGTGCACCTGGTCCGGGAGCCGGTCTCCCCGTGGGTGGGCCTCGACACGCACGTCACCTTCGGCGACACCGGCGTGGGCCTCACCGAGTCCGCGCTGCACGACGAGGCCGGCTACCTGGGCCAGGTCGCCCAGTCCCTGACGATCCGGCCGCTCCCGGTCTCCGGCTGAGCCGAGCCGGACGGGCCGGGCGCGGGCCCCCGCCCGTCGGTGGGCGCCGCCGCGCGACCGTACAATGGGGCGGGATTTCCGACGTCGAGACCAGGGGCGACCGTGCCCCGAGGAGGCCACCCAGTGAGCAGCATCAACATCACCGTGATCGACCGCGAGGGCAACCGCACCGAGGGCGTCGAGTGGAAGGACTACGAGAGCCTCATGGAGGCCCTCACCCGCCACAAGTACCCGATCCTCGCGACCTGCGGCGGCAACGCGTCCTGCTCCACCTGCCACTCCTACCTCGACCGGACCTCCTTCTCGAAGGCCAACGAGATCAACGACGAGGAGGAGGACCTCCTCGACATGCTCGACGACACCCGCCACGACACCTCCCGGCTCAGCTGCCAGGTCGAGTGGGCGGAGGAGCTCGACGGCGCCGAGGTCACCATCGCCCCCGAGTGGTGAGCCCCCCGTCCCCGCGGGGACGCCCCCGCCAGCCCTGACCAGACCCCGGACGGACCGGCCTCGCCGGCGCGCAGGAAAGTGGACCATGACCGACATCCGCGAGGACCTCACCACCCGCGCCGCCTACGTCTCGGACGCGTCGATCTACCGGCGGCTGCCCGAGGCGGTGGCCGAGCCGCGCAGCGTCGAGGAGATCCGCGAGCTGCTGGCGCTGGCGAAGGAGCGGGGCTGGTCGGTGGTCTCCCGCGGCGGCGGCACCTCCGTGGCGGGCAACGCGATCGGGGACGGGCTGGTCATCGACACCTCCCGGCACTTCAACAGGATCCTGTCGATCGACCCCGAGGCGATGACCGCCACGATCGAGCCCGGGGTGATCTGCGACCAGCTGCGCTCCGCGGCGTCCGAGTTCGGCCTCACCTACGGACCCGACCCCTCGACGCACTCGCGGTGCACGATCGGCGGGATGGTCGCCAACAACGCCTGCGGCTCCCACTCCGTGGCGTGGGGCACGTCGGCGGACAACCTGGTCTCGCTGAAGGTCATGCTCGCCGACGGCCGGGTGGTGGAGCTGCACGAGGGCGGCACCTCCGAGCCGGGGATCGACCGGGCGCTGACCGGGATCCGGGACCGGCACCTGGCCATGCTGCGCACCGAGCTCGGCCAGTTCCCGCGCCAGGTCTCCGGGTACGGGCTGCACTACCTGCTCGGCGAGAAGGGCTTCGACGCCGCCAAGGCCTTCGCCGGCACGGAGGGCACCTGCGGGGTCATCACCGAGCTCACGGTCCGCCTGGTCCGCAGGCCCGCCCACACGGCCCTGGCCGTGCTGGGCTTCGAGGACGCGTTCGAGGCCGCCACGGCGGCGCCGAAGCTGCGCGTGCCCGGGGTGTACACCATCGAGGGCATGGGCGCGGACCTGCTCGACGCCCTGCGCACCCGGCAGGGCCAGGAGCACGCCGGCGGCGAGCTGCCCCGCGGCGGCGGCTGGCTCTACTGCGAGGTCGGCGCGGACACCCTCGAGGAGGCCGAGGCGGCCGCCCGCACCCTGCCGGGGCTCGTCCCGGAGAACGTCGTGGACTCCGTGATCGTCTCCGACGCGGGGCAGGCCCGCGCCCTGTGGCGGATCCGCGAGGCCGGCGCCGGGATCGTCACCCGCCTGCCCGACGGCGGGGAGGCCTGGCCGGGGTGGGAGGACTCCGCGGTCCCCCCGGCGCGCCTGGGCGAGTACCTGCGCGACCTCTACGACCTGCTGCACGAGCTGGGCCTCACCGGCATCCCCTTCGGGCACTTCGGGGAGGGCTGCGTGCACATCCGCATCTCCTTCGACCTCGGCACCGAGGAGGGGATGGCGACCTATCGCACGTTCATCGAGCGCGCCGCGCGGCTCGTGCACCGCTACGGCGGCTCGGTCTCCGGCGAGCACGGCGACGGCCGCGCCCGGTCCGAGCTGCTGGCCACGATCTACTCCCCCGAGGCCCTGGCCGCCTTCGCGGAGTTCAAGGCCGTCTTCGACCCGGACGGCGTCTTCAACCCCGGCGTGCTCGTGGACCCGGAGCCCATCGACCAGGGCGTCCGCCCCGGGCCCGGCGCCCGCACGTTCGAGCTGACGCCCGTGCACGCGTTCTCCCGCGACGGCGGCTCGTTCTCCAGCGCGGTCAACCGGTGCGTGGGCGTGGGCTCCTGCCGCTCCGACGTCGGCGCCATGTGCCCGTCCTTCCAGGCGACCCACGACGAGGTGCACTCGACCCGCGGCCGCGCCCGGTCCCTCGCCGAGATGCTGCGCGGGGAGTCCATCACGGACGGCTGGAAGTCGAAGGAGACCCTCGAGGCCCTCGACCTGTGCCTGTCCTGCAAGGCCTGCGCGTCCGAGTGCCCGGTCAACGTGGACATGGCGACGTACAAGGCCGAGTTCCTGCACCACCACTACCGGCACGGCCTGAGCTCCTTCCTGGGCCGGAACCGGCGGCCGATGGCCCACTTCACGATGGGCTGGATGCCGCTGCTGATGCGGATCGTGGAGAAGGTGCCCCTCGCCTTCCGGCTGATCAACCTCCTCGAGTCCCACCGCGGCGTCGAGGAGCTGACCAAGCGGCTCGGCGGGATCGAGCCGAGGCGGCGGATGATCTCCTTCGCCGAGCAGCCGCTCACCCGGTGGTTCCGCGGCCGTCCCGCAGCGCGCTCCGGGGGCGGGCCCGCCGAGGCCCGACCGTCCGTGGTGCTGTGGCCGGACACGTTCACGAACTTCTCCGCCGACGCCCCCGGCAGGGCCGCCGTGGAGGTGCTCGAGGCCATGGGCTACCGGGTGCTGATGCCCATGGGCAACGTCTGCTGCGGGCTGACCTGGCACTCCACCGGGCAGCTGGAGATGACGCAGAAGGTGCTCCGCCAGACCCTGGACGTGATGGAGCCGCTGATCGAGGCCGGGTACCCGATCATCGGGCTCGAGCCCTCGTGCACGGTCATGCTCCAGGAGGAGATCACCGAGCTGCTCCCCGGCGACCCCCGGGCCCGGCGGGTCACCGAACTGACGACGACGATCGGCGCGTTCGCCGCCCGCCACCTGGCCGAGGGCGGCGCGTGGCCGTTCCGGGAGCTGGCCACCGAGGCGGGCCCCGCCGGTGCCGTGTGCCAGGTCCACTGCCACCAGCAGTCCATGAGCGGCTACGGCCCGGAGCTGGAGGTCCTCGCGAAGCTGGGCGTGGACACCGCCGTGGTCGGCGGCGGGTGCTGCGGGCTCGCGGGCAACTGGGGCTTCGAGCCCGGCCACTACGAGGTCTCGCAGACCCTCGGCGAGCGGGAGCTGTTCCCCGCGATCCGGGCCGCGGCGGACGGGACGATCGTGCTCGCCGACGGCTTCTCGTGCCGCACCCAGATCGCCCAGGGCACGGGCGCGGACGGCGTCCACCTCGCCGAGGTGATGCGCGCGGCGCTGCCCCCGGCGGAGCCCGGCGAGCGGTAGCCCCCGCCGGGAGCGGCCCCGGCCGGGGCGGGCGCCGCCTCCGGCAGCGGTGTCGGTGGCCCTGCCTAGAATGAAGCACCTGGGAGGGATCCCTTCCCGGGACGTGGCACGCCACGACGTCCGTCCGAGGAGGATATCCCCCCGTGTCTTCGCTCTCCCCCGCCCCCCGCCCCGTCCTGGGAGCCCTCGCCCTCGCCGCAGCCCTGCTCCTCACCGCCTGCGCGGGCGAGGAGCCCGAGCAGACCGGCACCGCCGGCGCCCCCGCCGAGAGCGGGCCGGCCCCGACCTCGGCGGCGACCCCGGAGACCGCCCCGGCCACCAGGACGCAGGACGCCACGGCCCCGGCCGAGGACCGGACCGGCGGACAGGGCACCGCCGGGCCGGCGGAGGACCCGTCGGAGGAGGACCCGGCGGCGGAGCCCGCCGCGGACCGGACGGACGATGACAGGGCCGACGACGGGCCGGACGAGGCGGCGGCGGAGCGGACGGACGGCGGCGCCCCCGACGCCGGCGCGGAGGGCGACGGCACGGCCGCCCGCGGCGGCACCGCGCACACCCGCACCGGCGGCTCGCCCCTGTGCACCACCTCCGGACTCGAGGTCGCGGCCGCCCCCGTGGGCGGCGCCGCCGGCTCCGTCCACGTGGACGTCGTCCTCACCAACGCGGGCGAGGGCCCCTGCACGCTCGCCGGCTACGCCGGGGTGTCCTTCGTCGACGCCGACGGCACGATGATCGGCTCCCCGGCCCTGCGGGACGCCACCGTCCCCGGCACCGGGCAGGTCCTGGCGCCCGGGGAGTCCGTCACCGCCGGCCTGCGCATGAGCCAGGCCGGCAACCACCCGACCTGCGACGCCCGGACCGCCGCCGGTCTGCGCGTCTACCCGCCCGAGAACACGGAGTCCGTCGTGATCCCCTTCCCCGTGGAGGCCTGCGGCGATCCGCGGATCCACCAGCTCGAGATCCAGGGCTTTGGCGCCTGAACCAGCCCTGAGCCTGTTCACCGAGCACACCCGGGCCTGGTTCTCGGGTGCGTTCGCCGCGCCCACCGCCGCCCAGGAGGGCGCGTGGCGGGCCATCGCCGCGCGGCGCCACGCCCTGATCGTGGCGCCCACCGGCTCCGGCAAGACCCTGGCCGCGTTCCTGTGGGCCCTGGACCGGTTCGTGGCGGAGGCCGCGCCCGGCGGCGGGACGACGGCCGGGCCCGCCCCCGGCCCTGCGGGCGGCGCCCCGGCCTCCGGCGGGACCCTGCGGGCCAAGGCCCGCTCCGCGAGCACCGCGGGCGAGCGGCGCGGGACCCGCGTCCTCTACATCTCCCCGCTCAAGGCCCTGGGCGTGGACGTGGAGCGCAACCTGCGGGCCCCCCTGATCGGCATCTCGCAGACGGCCCGGCACGCCGGGATCGAGCCGCCGGAGATCAGCGTGGGCGTCCGCTCCGGGGACACACCGCAGGCGATCCGCCGGGCCCTGCTCACGAACCCCCCGGACATCCTCATCACCACCCCCGAGTCGCTGTACCTGATGCTGACCTCCAAGGCGCGGGAGACCCTCACGGACGTGCAGACGGTCATCGTGGACGAGGTGCACGCCGTGGCCGGCACCAAGCGGGGCGCGCACCTGGCGCTCACGCTCGAGCGGCTGGACGCCCTGCTGGAGCAGCCGGTGCAGCGCATCGGGCTGTCCGCGACCGTCGAGCCGATCGAGACGGTCGCCCGGTTCCTGGGCGGCCGGGAGCCGGTCACCGTCGTCGCGCCGCGCACGGAGAAGACGTGGGACCTCACCGTCTCGGTGCCCATCCCGGACATGACCGTGCTGGGCGGGCCGAGCGCCTCGCCGTCCCTGGCCGGCTCGGCCTTCGGGGACGACGACCTCGACGCCCTCGCCCCCACGACCACGGCGTCGATCTGGCCGCACGTCGAGGAGCGGGTCGTGGACCTGGTGCTCGAGAACCGGTCGACCATCGTGTTCGCCAACTCCCGCGGCCTCGCCGAGAAGCTCACCGCGCGGCTCAACGAGATCTACGCGTTCCGCGTGGAGCACGAGGACCCGCACGGCGGGGCCCGGGACGGCGCCCCCGCGGACGGCACCGGTCCGGGCGACGACGGGGCGCCGGGGCCCCCGGCCGGCTCCGCGCCCCAGCAGGTCGGGGACGTGCTGCGCTCCGCCCTCGCCGGGCAGGAGCCGGCCGCGACCGGCGGGCCCGCCGCCCCCGAGCCCGCGGACCTGCGCCGGCAGACCGGCCGCTACGAGGGCGCGGCGCCGGTGCTGGCCCGCGCCCACCACGGGTCGGTCTCGAAGGACCAGCGGGCGGTGATCGAGGACGACCTCAAGACCGGACGGCTGCGCTGCGTGGTGGCCACCTCCTCCCTGGAGCTGGGCATCGACATGGGCGCGGTGGACCTGGTGGTCCAGATCGAGGCCCCGCCCTCGGCGGCCTCGGGCCTCCAGCGCGTGGGCCGCGCCGGCCACCAGGTGGGCGAGGTCTCGCGCGGCTGGTTCTACCCGAAGCACCGCGGGGACCTGCTGGACGCCGCCGTCACGGTGGAGCGGATGCTGCAGGGACGGATCGAGCCGCTCGCGGTCCCGCTCAACCCCCTGGACGTCCTGGCCCAGCAGACGGTCGCGGCGACCGCGCTGGGGCCGATCGACGTCGAGGAGTGGTTCGACACCGTCCGCCGGTCCTGCCCGTTCCTGACCCTGCCGCGCTCCGCCTACGACGCGACACTGGACCTGCTCGCGGGCCGCTACCCGTCCGACGAGTTCGCCGAGCTGCGCCCGCGGATCGTGTGGGACCGGGAGACCGGCACCATCGAGGGCCGGCCCGGGGCGCAGCGCCTGGCCGTGACCTCCGGCGGCACGATCCCGGACCGCGGCCTGTTCGCGGTCTACCTCGTGGGCGAGCAGGACGGGAAGAACTCCCGGCGGGTGGGCGAGCTCGACGAGGAGATGGTCTACGAGTCCCGCGTGGGGGACGTGATCGCCCTGGGCGCCTCGAGCTGGCGGATCGAGGAGATCACCCACGACCGCGTCATCGTCTCCCCCGCCCCCGGCGTGCCGGGCAAGCTCCCGTTCTGGCACGGCGACGGCCCCGGCCGGCCCGTGGAGCTGGGCCGCGCGGTGGGCCGGTTCAACCGCGAGATCGCCGGGGCCTCCGCGGAGGACGCCCGCTCCCGGCTGCGCGCGGCCGGTCTCGACGAGTGGGCCGCCGACAACCTGCTGGCCTACGTGGGCGAGCAGAAGGAGGCCGTGGGGCAGGTCCCGTCGGACCGGCTGTTCGTCGTCGAGCGCTTCCACGACGAGCTCGGGGACTGGCGCGTGGTGCTGCACTCCCCGTTCGGGATGCCCGTGCACGCCCCGTGGGCGCTGGCCGTGGGGGCCCGGCTGCACGAGCGGTACGGCCTCGACGGCTCCGCGCAGGCCGCCGACGACGGGATCGTGCTGCGCGTGCCGGCCATGGAGGAGGAGCCCCCGGGCGCGGAGCTGTTCCTCTTCGACGCCGACGAGCTCGACCAGATCGTCACCGAGGAGGTGGGCGGCTCCGCGCTGTTCGCCTCCCGGTTCCGGGAGTGCGCCGCCCGGGCCCTGCTGCTGCCCCGGCGCGACCCCGGCCGGCGCTCCCCGCTGTGGCAGCAGCGCCAGCGCTCGGCGCAGCTGCTGGACGTCGCCCGGAAGTACCCGCAGTTCCCGATCATCCTGGAGACGATCCGCGAGTGCCTCCAGGACGTCTACGACCTGCCCGCGCTCAAGGAGCTGCACCGGGCGGTCGAGCGGCGCGCGATCCGGGTGGTCGAGACCACCACGGAGCAGCCCTCGCCCTTCGCCCGGACCCTGCTCTTCGGCTACGTGGCCCAGTTCCTCTACGAGGGCGACTCCCCGCTGGCGGAGCGCAAGGCGGCCGTCCTGTCCCTCGACGCCGCCCTACTGAACGAGCTCCTGGGCCGCGCCGAGCTGCGGGAGCTGCTGGACCCGGAGGTCATCGAGCGCACGGAGGCGGAGCTGCAGCGGTTGGCCCCGGACCGGCGGCTGCGCGGGGTCGAGGGCGCGGCCGACCTGCTGCGCCTGCTCGGCCCGCTCACCACCGCCGAGGCCGTCCGCCGGCTCCAGGACCCCGGGGACCCGGAGTCCGCGTGCCCCGAGGACGTCGCCGCCGGGTGGCTCGAGCAGCTCGTGGCCGCCAACCGCGCCCTGCGCGTGCACCTGCGCGGCGTCGAGCACTGGGCCGCGATCGAGGACGCCTCCCGGCTGCGCGACGCGCTGGGCGTGCCCCTGCCCATGGGGGTGCCGCTGGCCTTCGTGGAACCGGTCGAGGACCCGCTGGCCGACCTCGTCTCCCGCTACGCCCGCACCCACGGGCCCTTCACCGTGGACGAGGCCGCGGCGCGGCTCGGGCTGGGCACGGCCGTGGTGCGCACCACGCTGGAGCGGCTGGCCGCGGACCGGCGCGTGGTCGAGGGCGAGTTCCGGCCGGTGCGCCCCGACGGCGGCGGGGCCGGCCCGGCGGCCTCCGAGTGGTGCGAGTCCGAGGTGCTGCGCCGGATCCGGCGCCGCTCGCTGGCCGCGCTGCGCCGGGACGTGGAGCCCGTCTCCGGGCAGGTCTACGCCCGGTTCCTGCCGGCCTGGCAGCACGTGGGCCGGGGCCACCAGCTGCGCGGCGAGGACGGGGTGCTGACGGTGGTGGACCAGCTCGCGGGCGTCGCCGTCCCCGCCTCCGCCTGGGAGCCGCTGGTGCTCGCCGCCCGGGTGGCGGACTACCGGCCCGAGCTGCTGGACGAGCTGACCGCCACCGGGGAGATCCTGTGGTCCGGGGCCGGGTCCCTGGCGGGCGACGACGGATGGGTGTCGCTGCACCTGAGCGAGGCGGCCCAGCTCACCCTGCCCCCGGCCGAGACCCTCGAGGTCGCGGCGGCGGCCCTGGACTCCACGCTGGAGCGGCGGGTCCTCGACGTCCTGGCCCCCGGCGGCGCGTGGTTCTTCCCGCAGCTGCTGGGCCTGCTCGACGCCGCCGGGGACCCGGTTCCCGCCCCGGCGCTGACCACCGCGCTGTGGAACCTCGTCTGGTCCGGGCTGATCACCAACGACACCTTCCTGCCCGTGCGCTCGCTGCTCTCCGGCGGGCAGGCCGCCCACCGGCACCGGGCCCAGGCCCCGCGGGGACGCACCACGTCCCGCCGGGGTGCCGCCCGGCTGCGGCCCGGCGCGGCCTCCCGCCCGGGGATCGGCGGGGCGCTGCGCGCCCCGGCGCGGGCGGCCACCCTGGAGCGCCACGACTCCCCGCTCGTGGCCGGGCGCTGGTCGATGCTGCGCCCCGAGCCCCTCGACCCCACGCTGCGGGCGTCGGCCACCGCGGAGCTGCTCATGGACCGCTACGGCGTGGTGACCAAGGGCCCCGTGGCGGTCGAGGAGCTCCCCGGCGGCTTCGCCACCGTCTACAAGGTGCTCTCCACGCTCGAGGACACGGGCCGGGCCCGCCGCGGCTACTTCATCGAGGGCCTGGGCGCCGCCCAGTTCGCGCAGGCCGCCACGGTGGACCACCTGCGCACGTTCAGCACCGACGACCAGGTCCGCGCCGAGGAGCCCGCGGCGCTGGCGCTCGCCGCGACCGACCCCGCGAACCCCTACGGGGCGGCCCTCGAGTGGCCGGAGCCCGTGTCCGTGCCCGCCCCGGACGGCGGGGACGCGCCCGCGGGGCGGCACCGGCCCGGGCGCAAGGCGGGCGCCGTCGTCGTGCTCGTGGACGGCGCCCTGGCCCTGTACGTGGAGCGCGGCGGGCGGACCGTGCTCGCGTTCACCGACGACGCGGCCGCCCTGGCCGCCGCCGGACCCGCCGTGGCCGAGACCGTCCGCCGGGGGGCGGTGGACAAGCTGACCGTCGAGAAGGTCAACGGCGCCGGGGTCCTGGGGCACGGCCCCGTCGAGACCGCGGTGCGGGAGTCCCTGCTGGCCGGCGGGTTCTACTCGACGCCGCGCGGCCTGAGGATGCGCCGATGAGCGCGGACCCGAGCACCGGGGGCGGCCGTGCCCGAGGGTGACACCGTCTACCGCCAGGCCGTCCTGCTGCGCCGGGCTCTGGCCGGGAGGATCCTGACCCGCAGCGACCTCCGGTTCCCGTCGATCGCCACCGCGGACCTCTCGGGGCGCACCGTGACCGAGGTGGTGCCGCGGGGCAAGCACCTGCTGGTCCGCACCGACGGCGGGCCCGACGGCCTGCCCCCGCTCACCCTGCACTCCCACCTGCTCATGGAGGGCATGTGGCACGTCTACCCGCGGGGCGCCCGGTGGCGGCGCCCCGGCCACCAGGCGCGGGCAGTGCTCGAGAACGCGGCCGCGCAGGCCGTCGGCTTCGACCTCGGCATGCTGGACCTCGTGGCCACCGCCGACGAGGACGAGCTCGTGGGCCACCTCGGCCCGGACCTGCTGGGCCCCGACTGGGACCGGGCGGAGGCCCTGGCCCGGCTCGCCCGCCACCCCCGCCGGCGCGTGGGGGCCGCGCTGATGGACCAGCGCAACCTCGCCGGCATCGGCAACGTCTACCGCAACGAGATCCTGTTCCTCCAGCGGCTGCACCCCTTCACCCCGGTGGCCGAGGTCCCGGACCTCGGCGCGGTCGTGGACCTCTCCCACCGGCTGCTGCACGTCAACCGGGACCGCTCGCAGCGCTCCACGGTGGGGGGCCCGGCCCGTCGCGGCGAGCAGTTCTGGGTCTACGGCCGCGGCCGGCAGCCGTGCCGCCGGTGCGGGGCCCCGGTCCGGGAGGCGCGGATCGACGACGCCGAGCTCGTGCCCGGCGAGCCGTACCCCGGGCCGCCGCGGGACCGGGCGGTGTGGTTCTGCGAGCGCTGCCAGCCCCTCCCCTCCTGAGTCCGGCCGTCGCGGCTTATCATGAGATCGCCGCCCCAGCGGCCCGACACCATGAGGAGGCACCATCAACACGACCCTGCTCGGCGCAGAGTACTTCGCGGCACCCGAGGACGGCACGGACGGCGAGGTGTTCCGCTCCGCTTCCCGTGCCTCTGCCGCGGCCCTGGACCAGCGCGAGGACGTGGTCCGCTACAAGGACCGCTTCGCGCTGCGGATCACGGACCAGACCCCGCACGACGTCATGGTCCAGAACCTGCTCTTCCTGCGCGGGGTCCTGGACTCGGCGGGCGTCGACTACCTGCTGGTGCGGGGCAACGACGAGCGCCCCGTCATCGCCGTGGACCTCAAGGACCGGCCCCGGCTCCGGCAGGCCCTGGTGGACGCGGCCGTGGGCGAGCCGTACTACGTCAAGCCGATGGACACCAAGAAGAAGACTGTGCAGCTGCTGGCCGACGGCGAGCTGTCCTCGCGCCGCAACGCGCGGGTCCTGCGGCTGTTCCGGCCCCACTACTCCGCGGAGGCCAGGCTCTACTACGGCGCCGGCACCGGGGTGCAGGTGGAGCTGTGGGAGTTCGGCGAGGACGAGATCCGGCTGCCCATCGAGAACTCGCTGACCCGGCGCACCGTCCCGGTGGCCGAGGCCGTGCGCGGCACCGTGGAGCGCTTCGGCCTCACCTGGCCCACGATCGAGAACATGTTCGCCGACCACGCCATCGACATCGACTTCGCGGTCGACATGATCTTCTCGTGGGTGGACGGCTCCGACGAGGAGTACCGCCGGGTCCGGGCCTCGTACATGGCCGACGCCGTGGTGGGCGAGGGCGACGCGCACGAGGCCCGCTTCCGGCAGGTCGACGAGCTGAAGTACGCCCTGCGCTCGGTGCACATGTTCGCCCCGTGGGTGCGCAACATCCACATCGCCACCGACTCCCGGCCGCCGGCGTGGCTGGCCGAGCACCCGCGCGTGCGGGTCGTGCGCAGCGAGGAGTTCTTCGCGGACACCTCGGCCCTGCCGATCTACAACTCCCAGGCGGTGGAGGCGCAGCTGCACCACATCGAGGGGCTCTCGGAGCACTACCTGTACTCCAACGACGACATGTTCTTCGGCCGCCCGATCGGCCCGGCGCTGTTCTTCTCCCCGGGCGGGATCACGAAGTTCGTGGAGAACGAGACCCGCATCGGCCTGGGCGAGAACTCCGCCGAGCGCTCCGGCTTCGAGAACGCCGCCCGCGTCAACCGCCGGCTCCTGTGGGAGCGCTTCGGCCGGATCACCACCCGCCACCTGCAGCACTGCGCCGCGCCCCTGCGGCGCAGCGTGGTGGCCGAGATGGAGCGGGAGTTCCCGGCGGAGTTCGCCCGCACCGCGTCCAGCCGCTTCCGCGCGGCGGACAACATCTCGGTGACGAACTCGCTCTACCACTACTACGCGCTGCTGACCGGCCGGGCCGTGACCCAGGAGACGGCCCGCACGGAGTACGTGGACACCACCACGCGCGCCGGGCTGCAGCAGATGGAGAAGCTGCTCGGCCGCCGCAACCTCGACATGTTCTGCCTCAACGACGGCAGCTTCCCGGAGGTGCCAGGTCCCGAGCGCGCGGAGCGGATGACGGAGTTCCTGGAGCGCTACTACCCCATCAAGGCTCCCTGGGAGAAGTGACCGCGGGAAGCGAGCGGGGCCGGTGCGGGATCCCCGCACCGGCCCCGCTCGCTCTCCGCGGCTCGACGGCCGCCGCGTCCGAGCCGGGGCTCAGGTGCGCGGCCGGTCCCCGGGACCGTGGTCGCCGTCGGGGCGGGCGCTGCCGTCGTGAAGGGTGTCGCCGGCGCTCCGGGCGTCGCCGTCGTGCCGGGTCCGGGTGTCCGGTCCGGCGTCGCCGTCCTGCCAGGGGGCCTCGTCGGAGCGCGTCCCGGAGGCACGGTCGGTGACGTCCTCGCGGCGTCCGCGGGAGGCGTCAGCAGGGGTGGAGTCGTCCCCGTCCGGGGCGAGCGAGGCGGCGTCCCGGCGGTGGGTCTCCGCCTCCTGGCGGACCTTCTCGGCGTCCTCGGTGCGCCGCTGGGCGTCCTGCTCGAGGCGGTCGGCCTCGATCCGGGCCTTCTCGGCCTCGGCGCGGGCCGCGTCCGCGTCCGCCTTCCGCTCGCGGGCCGAGAGGTCCTCCTCCTCGCTGCGGGCGCGCAGCTCGGCGGCGCGCTGCTGGTTCTCCCGCCGCTCCACGACCTCGCGCTCCTTCTTCTTGCGGCTTCCGGCCAGCACGGCCAGGACGACCACGGCCAGCACGGCCAGGGCCAGCACGATCCAGATCCAGGTTTCCATCGGATGTTCCTCCTCGGTAGGTCCCCACGTTCCTCAATAGAAGCAGAGCCGGACGGGTCCGGCTACAGGCCCCGGCGCCCCGGCGGGCGGCTCCGTGCCGGAGCAGCCCGGGGTCGTGCCACCGGCACGGGGCGCACCGGCCGCCGGGCGGCGTGCGCGGGAGACCTGCGCCGCCCGGGTGCGTGCTCCGCCGGCGCAGTGGCCGGGGGATCGTGCCTTGCCAGCGGCGGTTTCGGCAGCACGCTTCCCGCTCCGCCCCGCCGCGACCCCGGGCCGCCCGAGCAGCGCGGCGCCGGGCCGGGGAGCACGGGTCGCCCCGCGGGACACGAGGCGCCGGCGGCGGCGTGACCGAACATGACCCTCCGCGTCGGGCGGGGGCCCGACGCCGTGCCGTCCCGGCGCCGCTCCACCCGCCGCACGGTGGCGGACCCCGGCACCGGGGAGCGCATCGAGCGCTCCGAGACCGACCTCATCCGAGCGGACGCGGAGCGGCTCACACCAGGGCGGGGACCTTCCGCAGCGCCTCCTGGAGGGCGCCCAGGACGAGGGCCACCGACCCGGCGTCGGCGTTGGGGCCCATCAGGCCGATCCGCCACACGGTGTTCGCGTACTCCTTCACGCCCGCCCCGATCTCCACGGAGAAGTGCTCCAGCAGGTAGGCCCGCACCCAGGCGGAGTCGACGCCCTCGGGCACCTTGACCGTGGTCAGCTCCGGGAGGCGGTGCCCCTCGGCGGCGAACAGCTCCAGCCCCATGTCCTGCAGCCCGGCCTGGAGCGCGTCGCCCGCGGCCTGGTGACGGGCCCAGACGTTCTCCAGGCCCTCCTCGGCGATCCGGCGCAGCGCGGCGTCCAGGGACGCGATCATCGCCGTGGGCGCGGTGTGGTGGTAGGTCCGTGCCCGGCCCTGGGCCTCGCCCACGTAGCCGCCGAGCATGCCCAGGTCCAGGTACCAGGAGCGGGGGTGCTGCACCCGGCGCTCGAACGCGGCGTCCGAGATCGTGAACGGCGCCAGTCCCGGGGCGACCCCCAGGCACTTCTGGGTGCCCGCGTAGCCGAGGTCCACCCCCCATTCGTCCGCGCGCAGCTCGATGCCGCCGATGGACGTGACCGCGTCCACGAGCAGCAGGGCGTCGCCCTTGAGCTCCCCCAGCGCGGCGATGTCGGAGCGCACGCCCGTGGAGGTCTCCGCGTGCACCGCCGCGATGATCTTCGGGGACGGGTGCGCCTCCGCGACGCGCTGCGGGTCGATCGGCTCCCCGTAGGGGAAGTCCACGCGCACCACCTCGGCGCCGCACCGGGCCGCGACGTCGCACATGCGCTCGCCGAACAGCCCGTTGACGGCGACGACGACGACGTCGCCCTCCTCCACCGTGTTGACGAACGCCGCCTCCATGCCGGCGGAGCCGGTGGCGCTCAGCGGCAGGGTGCGCCGGTTGTCCGTGCCCCAGACCGTGCGCAGGCCGTCGCAGGCGCTGTCCATGACGTCGAGGAAGGCGGGATCCAGGTGGCCGAGCAGCGGGTGGCCCAGCGCCGCCGTGGCCTCCGGGTAAGGGTTGGACGGGCCGGGGCCGAACAGGTGTCGCTGGATCAGGGGCACGGTGCACTCCTCAGGGAAACGGGTGGACGGGTCCGCCGACCAGCCTATGGCCTGCCCGCGCCGGAGGGCGTCAGCGTGCGGCCCCGCAGGTCGCCGGAGGCCTCACCGGCGTCCGAGCCGGCGGAGCAGCGAGCCGAGGCGTCGCGCCGGTGCGCTCCGCGGACGGCCGCCCGGGCGGCCGTCCGGCCGGCGGGGCCGCTGGGCGGTCCGGGACCAGGAGGCGAACATGGCGCTGCCCTCGGTGGCCGTCATGCGGTCCTGGAGCGTGGGCCGTCCCGCGGGGCCCTGGACCACGCCGGTGCGCTTGTCGTAGGTGAAGCCGTCGTCGAGGACGATATGCCGTTCCGTCTCGGCGACCACGGTGTACAGCACCGCGTGCTCGCCGGAGCCCGCTCCGGGGTGGACGGCGGCGCGCACGCCGGGGTGCGTGGCGCCGCCGTGGTTGAAGTCGAACAGGTCGGCCATGGGAGGGGCGTCCTCCTGTGAGCTCGGGGACTCCGGTCGCCGGCGCGGCGCCGGCGACGGTCCGGCCCGGGCCCGGTGGGGTGCGGACCCGGTGCGGCGGGTGGGCGCTCCCCACTCTAGCGACCGGTCGCAGGGCCCTCGAGGCCCGGGGTCGCCCCCCCGGCCGGGGCCTCCCGGGCCGCACAACGGCACCAGGGGGCTTCCCACCCCGCGGGCTCGATCCCGTGGGATCGGTCCCGCGGGATCGGTCCCGTGGGCTCGGTCCGGTGGGCTCAGTCCCGCGGGCCGGCAGGGACCGGCTGGTGGGTCTCGTACATCCGCGCCGCCACGACCAGGGCCGAGACGGCGCTGATGCCGGCGGCGGCCCAGACCGCGGCGTGCAGGCCCAGCAGGTCGGCCACGATCCCCCCGAGGACGGCCCCGACCGCGTAGCCC
Source organism: Kocuria sp. CPCC 205258 (assembly GCF_040981005.1). Taxonomy (NCBI): domain Bacteria; kingdom Bacillati; phylum Actinomycetota; class Actinomycetes; order Micrococcales; family Micrococcaceae; genus Kocuria; species Kocuria sp. CPCC 205258. The sequence goes on from NZ_JAVKPS010000001.1 coordinate 271,763, forward strand.
AGGTCCCGCCAGACGCGATAGACGCCCACGGCCCGGCCGCGCCAGGCGGGGTGGGCGACGTCGCCGATCACGGCCAGCAGCGTCGGGTAGACCATCGCGGTACCGGCCCCCAGCAGCACGGTGCCGGCAGCCCAGCCGCCGAACCCGTCGCCGGCGGCGATGACGGCCAGGGCCGCGGCCTGGGTAGCCATTCCGACGGTGATCAGGTGCTTGCGCCCGACCCGGTCCGACAGGGCGCCGGTGACCAGCTGCCCGATCCCCCACACCCCGGGGTAGAGGGCGAAGAGCAGCCCGATCTGGGACACGGTGAGCTCGGCGGTGGCGAACAGCAGGGGGAACAGGCCCCAGGAGAGCCCGAAGTTCAGGTTGTTGACCAGTCCCGCCTGGCTGGCCGAGGACAGCGCGGGTTCCTTCAGGCTGGTCTGGGCGATGATCTGGCGGTCGGTGAGACCGGCGTGCAGGTGGTCGTGCATCCCGTCGGCGCGCGGGGTGTGCCGGCCGGCGTCGAGCAGGGCGTGGCCACGGGTCTCCTTCACGAAGGCCCCCGACAGCAGCAGCGCCAGGGCGGTGTAGGCCAACCCCAGCAGGAACGGCGCCGGGCGCAGCCCGTACTGCTCGGCGAGGTACCCGGCCAGCAGGGAGGTGACGGCCACCGCCCCGTAGCCGGCGGCCTCGTTGAGCCCCATCGCCAGTCCGCGCTGGGCCGGGCCCACGAGGTCGATCTTCATCACCACGGTCGTGGACCAGGTCAGGCCCTGGTTGACGCCGAGCAGCACGTTGGCGGCCACGACCCACCACCAGTCCGGGGCGAAGATCAGCAGCAGCGGCACCGGCACGGCGAACAGCCACCCCACCAGCAGCACCGGTTTGCGCCCGTACCGGTCGGAGAAGGTGCCGGCGAACCAGTTGGCGATCGCCTTGGTGATCCCGAACGCGGCCACGTAGGTGAAGATGAAGGTGTAGCCGGTCAGCCCGAACTCGTCGGCGGCCAGCAGCGGCAGGACGGTCTGCTGCTGGCCGACCATGCCGCCGACCAGGGCGTTGACCGCCACCAGGAGCGTGAACTGGGCGGCGTTGGCGCGCAGCCCCAGACGGAGGGGCTCGGGCGTGCCGGAGGGTCTCGCCTGCCGGCCCATGGCCGCTCCTTCCGGTGTCGTGGGCCCGCCGGACGGCGTGCCCGCTGATGCTCCGAGGAACCGGGAGCAGTGCTGTCAGCAGTGTTCCACGGTTCGCCGGAGGATCGACCGAGGGACGGGCGGCGTGACACAGCGCGGGCGGCGCGGCACGCGGAGCCCGGCCCTCCTCCCCCGCCGGCACGCCGGGGCACCTGTTGTGGTCGGGCACACTCCTCGGTAACCTCTGGACAGGCCCACGGCGGGCCCGGATCCCCGGGCCATCTACCAGGCAGAACCGCACCATCGACCACGCAGCGGCCGCCGTCGGCGCACGTCCCCCCGTCCCGGCCCGGGACGCTCCCCGGCGACATCTGCCCCCACCCCGGGAGTTCCGCATGGACACTGACCGCACCCCGCCCGCCGACGCCCGGCAGCTGCTGCTGGAGGCCATCGACCTGGCGGTGGGCAACGCCGCCGTCGACGGCGGCCCCTTCGGCGCCGTCGTCGTCACCGCCGACGGCCGCCGCTTCAGCGGCGTCAACCGCGTCACGGCCGACAACGACCCCACCGCGCACGCGGAGGTCATGGCGATCCGCGCCGCCTGCCGCGAGCTGGGCACCTTCGACCTCTCGGGCGCGACCCTCTACACCAGCTGCGAGCCGTGCCCCATGTGCCTGTCCGCCTCGTTGTGGGCCCGGCTGGACGCCGTCTGGTTCGCCGCGGACCGGCACGACGCGGCCGCCGGCGGCTTCGACGACGCCGAGTTCTACGAGTACTTCGCCAAGCCCGAGCACGAACGGTCGCTGCCGGTGCGCCCGGTGGCCCTCGCCGAGCGCACCGCGCCGTTCGAGGCCTGGGCCAGGAACGTCGCGCGCACGGCCTACTGAGCCCTCCGGGGCACACTCCCCGAGCCGCGAAGACGCCCCGGCCCCCGGCTGCGGCACCGGGCGTCTCAGGCAGTCCCCGCACGTGGGAGCGGGGACTGCCCACACTGTGAGGCGGCTTACGAAATGATGAACATCCAATGACAGCTCAGTACCCTTGCATCGACGAGCCGCGGCCGGCTCACGGGTCCGATGTGCGATGCACGTGGGGGGACACCGGAGCACAGTCGGCCGAGCTCTCCGGGCGCCGCTCTCGTGCCGATCCTTCGAGGGCGGCGCCCCTGCAGCAGACACGCCAAGCATCCTCGACGCCCTTGGTTCACAAAAGCACTTGCCTCTCGAGCCTCGACGCCCCCAAAACCATCAGTAAACTGTGCTTTGCGTCACTTCCCGTCTTGTCGCTCCCACCGAGAGGCCGATCCCGTGAAGAAGTCCGCTCTGCTCGCAGCACCCGCCCTGGCCCTCGCGGCCCTCGCGCTACCCGCCACCCCGGCCGCCGCGGCCGACAGCTGGTCCTTCCAGGCCGAGCTCGCGCCCGTCAACGGCAGCACCGCCGCCGGGACCGCGGTCGTCGAGGTCTCGGGCCAGGAGGCCACGGTGACCGTCGACGTCGCCGGTGCTCCCGCCCTGTTCCAGGGCGCACCGTATCCGCACGCCCAGCACATCCACATCGGGGGCCAGGGGATGTGCGCTCCCCCGACGGCCGACGCCGACGGGGACGGCGCGGTCAGCTCCATGGAGGGCCAGCCCTGGACGGGTGGGATCGGGGCCTCCCTCACCACCTCCGGCGACACGACCCCGGCCTCGGCCGTGGCGATCGACCGGTTCCCCGCCGGTGACTCCTACACCTACCAGCGGACCGTCCCGGTGGACGCCGCGATGGTCGCGGCCCTGCAGAACGGCACCGCCGTGGTCAACGTCCACGGCGCGGACCCGGCGGCCCTCTCGGCCGCGGCGCAGGCCAAGGTCAATCCGATGGCCCCCGACCTGCCCCTCGCCTCCGACATCCCGGTGGCCTGCGGCGTCCTGGCGCCCGCCCAGATGGCCGTGCCGGAGGGTCCTGCCGACACGGGCGTGGAGACCGCCGGGACCGGCTCGGACACGAACGGGATCATCGGTGCGGCCGTCCTCGGCATGCTCGCGCTGGGCGCCGCCGTGGGCGTGCGCCGCCGGGTGGCCGGCGGACGCTGACCGGCGGGCACCGGATGGCCCGGCACCGCCGCGAGCCCCGCCACCTCCGCACGGGGGTGGCGGGGCTCGCCGTGGTCCTGGCCCTGTGGTGCACCGGTGACAGCCCCGCGCCGGGGACGACGGCGGAGCGCGGGTCGGTCGCGGAGCGCGTCGTGCCCCTCGCTGCGGGCGCCCTGTCGGCACCGTCCTCGCCGCCGCCCGTTCGGGCGAGCGCCCCCGCGGACGCGGGGCAGGCGCCGTCTCCAGCGCCGGAGGCCCTTCCCGAGTCGCCGCCGGAGCGCCTGTCGGTGGAGCGCATCGGACTGGACGACGAGCTCGTGCAACTCGGGCTGCGCCCCGATCGGAGCCTGGAGGTCCCTCCGGAGGGCCCCGGCGCACCGGCCGGCTGGTACCGGCACTCACCGACCCCGGGCGAGGCCGGCCCATCCGTGCTGCTGGGCCACGTCAACGCCACCGGCGGCGGCCCCGGCGTGTTCGCCGACCTGCACCGCCTGACCCCGGGGGACCTGATCACCGTGACCCGCCGGGACGGCTCGGCGGCGGTGTTCGCCGTGGACGCCGTCGAGCGGTACGAGAAGGCGGCGTTCCCCACGCTGCGCGTCTACGGCAACACCGCCGGCCCGGAGCTGCGCCTGATCACCTGCGACGGCTACGACCCCGCGACCGGCTCCTTCGACGAGAACCTGGTCGTCCACGCGTCCCTGGTCCACGGCTGAGCCGCCAGGAGCCGCACCGCGGAGGGGGACGGAACGGCCCCGGCCGCGGACCGGGGCCACGAGGGGTCCGGTCCGCGGCCCGGGGCCGTGGTGGGGAGGGCTGCTAGACCAGCTCGTCCGTAAGGTGGTTCGGCGTGCCGAACCGGTGGGCGGTGATGCTGATCGCCTGCTCGTGCAGGAACGGCAGCAGCTCGACCCGGCCGGCCCCGGTGACGGGGTGGGCGTAGACGGCCAGGTCCGGGCGCGATCCCGTCGCGGCGATGAGGGCCGCGCGGTCCCCGCCGATGAGTCGGACGCGCCCGCCGCCGAGGGCCGGGGCGCCGGCCAGCCACGCGGCGTCGTCCTCCACCCGCACGGGCACGCCGCGGTCGGTGAGCACGGCGCGCACCGGGGCGGGCAGCTCGTGCGCCGTGGAGACGGTCAGCGCGGAGCCCGCCCGCAGCCCGGCGGCGACGACGCGCAGCAGGTCGGCGAGCGGCTCGCCCTCGGACAGGCGCACCGTGACAGGCAGGGGCAGGTAGCGGAAGACGTTGCGCTCGGCGTAGAGCCCGGTGACGTCCTCGGCCACGCCGAACTCCTCGGCCCAGGCGGCCTCGTCGCTGCGCAGCGCCTGCTCGAGGCCCTGCGCCTCGGCCGGCCCGAGGTCCGCCGTGCCCGAGTGCGCGGCCTGCAGCAGCTCGACGACGGCCGCGTCGGCCACGGGCAGCCCGTCCCCGCGCAGCGGTGCCGGTTCCCACTCGCCCAGGCCCATGAGGTAGCTGGGACCGCCGGCCTTGGTGCCGGGGCCGACGGCCGACTTCTTCCACCCGCCGAAGGGCTGGCGCTGGACGATGGCCCCGGTGATGTGGCGGTTGACGTACAGGTTGCCGGCCTGGACGTGCTCGAGCCAGTAGCCGATGTCCTCCGGGTCCAGGGAGTGCAGGCCGGCGGTGAGGCCGTACTCCACCTCGTTCTGGAGGGCCACGGCCTCCTCCAGGGTCTCGGCGGTCATCACGCCGAGCACCGGGCCGAAGTACTCCACGTGGTGGAACTCGGAGCCCCGCTGCACGCCGGTGCGCACGCCCGGGGACCACAGCCGGCCGGTCCCGTCGAGCTGCTGCGGCTCGATCAGCCAGGACTGCCCCTCCTCGAGGGTGGTCAGGGCCTGGAGCAGCTTGCCCTCGGCGGGCTCGGTGAGCGGGCCCATCTGCGCGGCAGGGTTGGTCGGGTGGTCGACGGTCAGGGAGGCCACGGCGTCCACGAGCTGGTTGCGGAAGCGACGGGACTGCGCCACGGAGCCGACCAGGATCACCAGGGAGGCCGCCGAGCACTTCTGCCCGGCGTGGCCGAACGCCGAGTAGGCGACGTCCTTGGCGGCGAGGTCGAAGTCGGCGCTGGGCGTGACGATCAGCGCGTTCTTCCCTGAGGTCTCGGCCAGCAGCGGCAGATCGGAGCGGAAGGAGCGGAACAGCTCCGCCGTCTCGTAGGCGCCGGTGAGGATCAGCCGGTCCACCGAGGGGTGGGAGATCAGCTGGCGGCCGAGGGCGCGCTCCTCGAGGTCCACGAGGGCGAGCACGTCGCGGGGGATCCCGGAGGCGTCGAGGGCCTCCCAGAGGGCCTCGGCGACCACGGCGCCGCAGCGCTTGGTCGGGCCGGCCGGCTTGAACACCACCGGGGAGCCGGCGGCGAGGGCCGCCAGCGCCGAGCCGGCCGGGATGGCCACCGGGAAGTTCCACGGCGGGGTCACCACGGTGAGCCGGGAGGGCACGAAGGACGCGCCGTCGATCTCGTCCAGCTCACGGGCGCGCTCGGCGTAGTAGTGGGCGAAGTCGATCGCCTCGCTGATCTCCGGGTCGGCCTGGTCGAGGGTCTTGCCGGCCTCGGCGGCGGCGACCTCGAGCAGCTCGGCCCGGCGGGCGGACAGGGCGTCGCCCGCGCGGTGGAGCACCTCGGCGCGCTGGGCGCCGCTCAGCGCGGCCCAGCCGCGCCCGGCCTCGAGGGCCGCCTCGATGACACGGTCGAGCTGCTCCTCCGTGCGCAGCGCCGCCGCCGTGACGGTCGCCACGCCGGCCCGGGAGCCGGGGACCCGGGCGAGGATCGCCCGCCCCCAGTCCCGGTTGGCGGCCACGGCCGGGTCGGTGTCCGGCGTGTTGGTGAACGCGTCGGCCGGGGCGGGCGGCTCGGGCAGGCTGCGGTCCTGGACCCGGTGGGGGGCCGGCACGGTGTCGTCGAGGCCGGCCAGGGAGGCGAGGAAGCGCTGCTTCTCGCGCTCGAAGAGCTCCTCGTCGGTGGAGAGCTCGAAGACCGCGGACATGAAGTTCTCGCGGGACGCGCCCTCCTCGAGCCGGCGGATCAGGTAGGCGATGGCCACGTCGAACTCGGCCGGGTGCACCACGGGGGTGTAGAGCAGCAGGGACCCGACGTCGCGCTTGACGGCCTCGGCCTGGCCGGTGGCCATGCCGAGCAGCATCTCGAAGTCCACGGCCCCGGCCACGCCGCGCTCGGTGGCCAGCAGCCAGGCGAAGGCGATGTCGAAGAGGTTGTGCCCGGCGACGCCGATGCGCACGGCGTCCGTGTGCTCGGGCTGCAGCGCGTAGTTGAGGACCCGCTTGTAGTGGGTGTCCGAGTCCTGCTTGGTGCCCCAGGTCGCCAGGGGCCAGTCGTGCAGGGACGCCTCGACCTGCTCCATCGGCAGGTTCGCGCCCTTGACCACGCGCACCTTCACGGGGGCACCGCCGGCGGCGCGGCGGGCGGCGGCCCACTCCTGCAGGCGGATCATCGCGGCCAGGGCGTCGGGCAGGTAGGTCTGCAGGACGATGCCGGCTTCCAGGTCCTTGAACCGGGGCTGGTCGAGGATCCGGGTGAAGACCTCGAGGGTCATGTCCAGGTCCTTGTACTCCTCCATGTCCAGGTTGATGAACTTGGGCGCGGCGAAGGAGGCGGCCCGCTCGTACAGCGGGGTGAGCTTCTCGACGACCTCGGTCACGGCCTCGTCGAAGGCCCAGGGCGAGTGCGGGGCGACGGTGGAGGAGACCTTGATGGAGACGTAGTCGACGTCGGGGCGGGCCAGCAGGTCGTGGGTGCCCTGCAGCCGCCGGGCGGCCTCGCGGTCCCCGAGCACGGCCTCGCCCAGGAGGTTGACGTTGAGCCGGACGTCGTCCTTGCGGATCTTCGCGATCGACCTCCCCAGCTTGGCCTCGCTGGCGTCCACGATGAGGTGCCCCACCATCTCGCGCAGCGCCTTGCGGGCCGCGGGGATGACGACCTGCGGGGCCACGGGGGCGAGGGCCCCGCCCGCGCGCACCGCGGAGCGCAGGTACCAGGGCAGGAAGCCGGGGACCTTCGGCGCCAGCCGGGCCAGGTTGCGGGCCGCCACCCGGAGGTCCTCGGGGCGGATGACGCCGTCGACGAAGCCGACCGTGAAGTCCAGGCCGGCGGGATCCTTCAGCACCCCCGCCAGCTGCTCCCCCGAGGCGTCCCGGGGGAACTGCTCCGCCTCCGTGAGCCAGCGGCGCACCGTGGCCACGGCCTGCTCGAGCAGCGACGCCGGGATGGCGGCGTGGGGAAGGGTGCGTCCCACCGCGGGGAGGCCGGGGGCCTGCGCTGCCGGGGGGACGGGGATCGTCGTCATGGGTGGTACTCCCTGGGTTGGGTCGAAAGCACTGCGGTACGTCCAGTGTGCGCCCCGGGACGATTCGGATAAAGTGAAGAATTCCACAGATAATTCGTCAGCAATACTAATCCTTGGGAGGCGGCGGAATGCTGGACGTGCGCAAGCTGCGGCTGCTGCGGGAGCTCGCCCTGCGGGGCACCCTCGCGGAGGTCGCCGCCGCCCTGAACTTCAGCCCCTCGGCCGTCTCCCAGCAGCTCTCGGCGCTGGAGAAGGAGGCGGGGGTGGCCCTGCTCTCGAAGGCCGGCCGGCGGGTCCAGCTCACGCCGCAGGCGGAGATCCTGGTGGCGCGCACCACCGAGCTGCTGGACGTCCTGGAGCGCACCGAGTCGGACCTGGCGGCGTCGCTGAGCACGGTCACCGGCACCGTGCGGGTCGCCGTGTTCCAGTCCGCGGCCCTGGCCCTGCTGCCGGAGGTGCTGGGCGCCATGCGCCGCGAGCACCCGGACGTGCGGGTCGAGATGGTGCAGGCCGAGCCGGAGCGGGCCCTCTACGAGACCTGGGCCCGGGAGTTCGACGTGGTCGTGGCGGAGCAGTACCCGAGCCACGCCGCCGCCCACCACCCGGACCTGGACCGGCGGCGGCTGATCACGGACGCCATCCGCCTGGCCGTCCCCCCGGGCCCCGAGCACGCCTCCGTCGCCTCTCTGCGGGACGCCCGCGAGCTCCCGTGGGTCATGGAACCGCGGGGAGCCGCCTCGCGGCACTGGGGCGAGCAGCTGTGCCGGCGGGCGGGCTTCGAGCCGGACGTCCGGTTCTCGACGGCGGACCTGCAGGCGCAGACCCGGCTCGTGGAGTCCGGCAACGCCGTGGCGCTCATGCCGGACCTCATGTGGGCGGGCGGGGACTCGCCCTGCCGGCTGGTCGACCTGCCGACCGGGCCCCGGCGGACGGTGTTCACCTCGATCCGCGGGGCGAGCGCCCACCGCCCGGCGATCCTCGCGCTGCGCGCCGCCCTCGAGACGGTGGCCGCCGGCCTGGCCGGACGGATGGAGTGAGCCGGAGGGAGCCGGCCGGGCGGAGCGCTACGGGCGGAGCGCGGCCCGGCCCGTGAGCGCCCCGCGCAGCCGGTCGTCCGCGATCTGCTCCAGCAGCCACGGGCTGAGCAGGAACGGCGCGGCCTCCGCCGCGGCGAACAGCTCCTCCGGGGCGATCCAGGCGACCTCCGCGACCTCGGCGGGCAGCGGCCGGGGCTGCCCGGTGGCCCGCGCCACGTAGACGGGGCAGAACTCGTTCTCCACGATCCCGGAGGCGTCCACCGCCCGGTAGCGGAAGTCGGGCAGCACCTCCGTCATCCCCGTCACCTCGAAGCCCAGCTCCTGGCCGGCGCGGCGCGCGATGGCCTCGACGAACCCCTCGCCGGGGCCCGGGTGACCGCAGAAGCTGTTGGTCCACACCCCGGGCCAGGTCTTCTTCGCGAGCGCCCGGCGGGTCAGCAGCAGCCGCCCGTCGTCGTCGAGGACGTAGCACGAGACCGCCAGGTGCAGGGGGGTGTCCGTGGTGTGCACCCCGGCCTTGGGCGCGGTTCCGATGGGACGGTGCGCCTCGTCGAGGAGGACGACTTCTTCGGCTGACATGGGCCTCGTTCCGGTCGGCGGGCGGGTGCGGGTGCTCCCCCATTCTCGCAGGATCCGCGGGGCGGCGGTACGCGGGCCCGCCGAGTGGACAACGGGGCGCGGGCGGAGCACGATCGGGAACCATGCGACGACGTCGGCCCGCCACCGCCCCCCTGCCGCTGCGGGACGGGGTGGACCCGGTCCGGGTGCGGCTGCCGGCCGCGGAGGCCGACGCCCCCGGGACCGTCCGCGGCCATCTGCTGAGCAGGTTCCCCGCGTCCGCGGCCGAGCTCGAGGAGCTCTTCACGGCCGGCGGGATCGTCGACGACGCCGGGCGGCCGCTTCCCCACGACGCCCCCCTCCGCCCCGGCGGCTCGGTCTGGTACCACCGCGCCCTGCCCGAGGAGCCGGAGCTGCCCGGGGACCTGCCGGTCCTGTTCGAGGACGAGTGGCTGCTGGCGGTCGACAAGCCGCACGGGCTGCCCACCACGCCGCGCGGCGGCTTCGTGGCGCAGAGCGCGCTCGTGAAGCTGCGGCGCGCCCGCCGCGAGGACCGGCTCTCCCCGCTGCACCGGCTCGACCGCGGCACCGCGGGGGTGCTGCTGCTCTCGCGGGACCCCGGCACCCGGGGCCGGTTCCAGACCCTCTTCCAGGAGCGTGCGGTGGCGAAGGAGTACGAGGCCGTGGCCGCGCACCGGCCCGGACTGCGCCTCCCGCGGCTCGTCGAGTCCCGCATCGTCAAGGACCGCACGTCCCTGCAGGCGCGGGAGGTGCCTGGACCCGTCAACGCCCGCACCGAGGTGGAGAGCGCCGGGCCGCCGTTCGCGGACGAGGAGGGGACGTGGGCCCGCTACGTCCTCCGGCCCGAGACCGGGCGCACCCACCAGATCCGGGTGCACCTGGCCGGCCTCGGCATCCCGGTGCGCCACGACCCCCTGTACCCGCGGGTGCGGCCGGCCGGCGCCGAGGACCCCGACCGGCCGCTGCAGCTGCTGGCCCGCCGCATCGCCCTCGTCCACCCCGTGACCGGCGAGCCGCTCGTGCTCGAGAGCCGCCGCGCCCTGCCGTCCGGTGACGCCGCGTGAGGGCTCCGCACGCCCCCCGGGCGACGGGCCGCGTCCCGGCGCCGGACGTGGCCCGGGGGCTCATGCTCTGGGTCATCGCGGTCGCCAACGTCACCGTCTGGATCTGGGCGGCCGGGCCCACGGACGGCCCCCGGGACCGGACGCTGGGCACCGGTGCGGGCACCGCGGCGTGGACGGCGGACGACGTCGTCAACATGGCCATGTCGATGCTCGTGGACGGCCGCGGCTTCCCCCTGTTCTCGTTCCTGGTCGGCTACGGCGTGGGCCAGATCGCCGCGCGGGAGGCCGCCCGCGGCACGCCGCCGCTTCTGGCGCGCCGGCTGCTGCTGCGCCGCTACGGGTGGCTGCTCCTCATCGGAGCCCTGCACGCGTGCCTGCTCTTCCCCGGGGACATCATCACCGCCTACGCGTTCGGCGGGCTCTTCCTCGCCGTGCTGATCGCCGAGAGCACGCGCACCCTCGTGATCCTCTCCGCCCTCGGCTCGGTGCTCATGGTGCTCTACGGCGCGGCGAGCTGGTCCGTGCGGACACCCGGCACGCCGCCCTTCCCCAGCCTGGTGGCGGACTCGGTCCCGGAGCGGCTGGTCCTCGGGCTCGTGGAGGGGCTCGGAGTGGTGTCCTTCGCCCCGCTCCAGCTGCTCGGCCTGCTGCCCATGCTGCTGCTCGGGCTGGCCCTGAGCCGGTACCGGGTGCTCGAGGACCCCGGGCCCCGCCGCGGCCGGCTGCTGGTCACGGCCCTGGTCTGCATCGGGCTCGGGCTGCTCACGGGCGTGGGCACCGGGCTGCTGACCACGGACCGGCTCGAGCCCTCGCCGACCGCCGGTTCCGTGCTCACCGGCCTGGACGCGGTGACCGGCGCCGCGCAGGGCATCGGCTACGCGCTGCTCGTGGCGCTGGTCTGCGACCGCGTGCTGCGCCCCGGGGCCACGGCCCTCCGGGCGCGCGAGCATCCTGCGCTGTGGTCGCTGCAGGCCCTCGGCCGCCGGTCGATGAGCGGCTATCTGGCCCAGTCTGTGCTGTCCACCGTGCTGCTGCCCCCGTTCGCGCTGGGGCTCGGCCGCTCCCTGACGCCCACCGCCGCGCTGCTGCTCGGCTCCGCCGTGTGGCTGGTCTCGCTGCTCGGCGCGGCCCTGCTGGAGCGGCGCGGCCTGCCCGGACCGGCCGAGACCCTGCACCGGCGGCTCTTCCTCGGCCCCGGCGGGAACCGGGCCGAGGACCGCGGCGGGCCGCCGGCCCCGGCGAGCGCCTAGGCTCGGCACCAGCACCCCTCCCCCGCCAGCACAGGAGTTCCCATGCCCTCGACGACCGGAGCGGGCGCCGCGCCCGCCGCGGCGACCCCCGAGCCCACCGCACACCCCGCGCCCGCCGAGCACCACGGTGCCGCCGCACCGGGCGCCGCGGCCGCGCTGCGCGCCGACAAGGCCGCCCACTCGGTCCGGGAGCTGTTCGCCGGACGGGCGCTGGGGGTGCCCGGCACGCTGCTCGGCGCCCCGGCGCACCCGCGCCCCACGTCCCCGAAGGCCCCGTGGCACTACTGGTGGCAGGCGCACCTGCTCGACGCGCTCGTGGACGCCGGGCTGCGGCACCTGGACGACCCGGCGCGGGCCCGGCGGTTCCGCCGGGAGGGGCACCGCCTGCTGCGGGGCATCACCCTGCGCAGCGGCGGCCGGGTGACCCACAACTCCTACTACGACGACATGGCGTGGCTGCTGCTGGCCGTGGGCCGTCTCGCCGAGCTGGACCGCGCCCTGACGGGCCGGCCGGACGTCGCGTGCCTGGACGCGGGCAGCGCCCTGCTCGCCCGGCTCGAGCGGGGCCACACCGGGGACCTCGGCGGCGGGGTCTTCTGGAACACCCGCCACGACGTCAAGAACACGGCGTCCTCCGCGCCCACGGCCCTCGGCTTCCTGCGCACGCAGCGCCGGGAGGAGGCCGGCGCGGTGCTCGACTGGCTGCGGGCCACCCTCTGGGACCCGGAGCGGAAGGTCTTCCACGACGGCCTGCACCTGGTCGCCGCCGGGTCCGGCACCGAGGTGACGCGCCGGGACGAGCGGCTGTTCAGCTACAACTCCGGGCCGGTGCTCGGTCTGCTCCTCGAGCTCGCGGACGCCCCGGGCACGGGCGAGCAGGACCGCGCGGACCTGCTGCGCACGGCCGCCGACGTGGTGGCGGGCGCCGCGCAGGAGTACGTCCGCGACCTGGACGGACGCCCGGTCCTGCGCACCCACGGCGGCGGGGACGGCGGCCTGTTCAGCGGGATTCTGGCCCGCTACCTCGCCGACGCCGCCCTGCACCCGGGACTGCCCGCCGCGGCGCGCCGCACCGCGGCCGCGCTCGTGACCGGCACCGCCGACGCCCTGTGGGCGGGCCGGCGGGAGTTCGATCCCGCGGTGGACTTCAACGCGCCCGCCACCGCGCCGGCGGCCCCCGGCGAGACGGTGGCGATCTTCTCCCCGGACCCGGCGCGGCACGCCGACGAGTCGCAGCGCCCCGGCGTGCCGGTCGAGCTGTCCACGCAGGTGCAGGCGTGGACGGTCCTGGAGGCCGCCGCCCGGCTGGCCCGCCCGGGAGCGGGCCCCGGGGACACCGGCTCCGCTGAGCGCTGAACCGGCCGCCCCGGGCGGTGCGGGCCGTGGCCCCGCCCGGGGTCTTGGGATAGAACAGCAGTATGAACTTCCTCCGCACCCCCGATCCGAACCCCGGTTGGCTCAACGAGGACGACCTGCAGGAGGCCCGGCGCCGCCTGCCGATGGTCTACGTGCAGGCCCTGCCGGTCCGGCTCGATCCGCTGGGCTACCTCTCCGAGATCGGGCTGCTGCTGCAGGCGACCCCCGAGGGGAAGATGATGTACACCTTCGTCTCCGGCCGGGTGCTGTACCGGGAGACCATCCGGGCCGCGCTGCTGCGCCACCTGGAGAAGGACCTGGGGGCCATGGCGTTCCCGCAGCTGCCGGTCTCCACCACGCCCTTCGCCGTGGCTGAGTTCTTCCCCTCGCCGTCCGAGACGGGGCTGACCGACGACCGGCAGCACGCGGTGGCGCTGAGCTACATCGTGCCGGTGCGCGGGGAGTGCAGCCCCCGCCAGGACGCCCTGCAGCTGTCCTGGATGAGCCCCGAGGAGGCGCTCAGCCCCGAGGTGCAGGCGGAGTTCGCGGGCGGTCGCGGAGACCTGGTGCGCCAGGCCGTGGCCCACGCCGGCTGGGGCCGCTGAGCGGCGTCACCGGCGCACGGGCGCCCCCCGTCACCTGCCCCCGGGGCGGTGACGCACAATGGACGGGTGCCCGCTCCAGAAGAGACCCTGCTCCCCGCCGCCGCCGCCCGCTCCGACTTCGGCTTCGCGGTGGAGCACCGGCTCGCCGAGACCGCCACGATCGCCGGCGGGCGCCTCGAGGCCAACGGCGGCCCGTTCCTGGGCCGCACCGGGACCATCACCACCCCGCACGGGACGATCCGCACCCCCGCGTTCGTCCCCGTCGGCACCGCCGCCACCGTCAAGGCGGTGCTGCCCGAGTCCATGGCGGAGCTCGGCGCGCAGGCCCTGCTCGCCAACGCCTACCACCTCTACCTCCAGCCCGGCGCGGACGTCCTGGACGCCGCGGGCGGGCTCGGGGCGTTCATGAACTGGTCCGGCCCCACCTTCACGGACTCCGGGGGCTTCCAGGTCATGTCCCTGGGCTCGGGGTTCCGGAAGGTCATCGACATGTCCACGGTCGCGGCCTCGGCGGCGGGGGACGACGACGTCGCGACCGGCAAGGAGCGCATGGCGCGGGTCGACGACGACGGGGTCACGTTCACGTCCCACATCAACGGGGACGTCCACCGCTTCACCCCGGAGATCTCCATGCAGGTGCAGCACCGGCTGGGCGCGGACATCATGTTCGCGTTCGACGAGCTGACCACGTTGCACAACTCCCGCGGCTACCAGGAGACGTCCCTCGAGCGGACCCGCCGGTGGGCGCTGCGGTGCGTCGCCGAGCACGCCCGGCTCACCGAGGAGCGCGCCGACCGGCCCTACCAGGCCCTGTTCGGCGTGATCCAGGGCGCCCAGTACGAGGACCTGCGCCGGAAGGCGTGCCGGGACCTGGGCGCGATGGACTTCGACGGGTTCGGCATCGGCGGGGCCCTCGAGAAGGAGAACCTCGGCACGATCGTGCGCTGGTGCAACGAGGAGCTGCCCGAGGACCGGCCACGGCACCTGCTGGGGATCTCGGAGCCGGACGACATCTTCACGGCTCTCGAGAACGGCGCGGACACCTTCGACTGCGTCTCCCCCACCCGGGTGGCCCGCACCGGGACCGTGTACGCCCCGGACGGACGCTTCACCGTCAGCAACGCCCGCTTCCGCACGGACCTCTCCCCGATCGACAGCGGCTGCGACTGCTACACGTGCGCCCACTACACCCGGGCGTACCTGCACCACCTGTTCAAAGCCAAGGAGCGCCTGTCCGCGACGCTCACGTCGATCCACAACGAGCGGTTCGTCGTGCGCATGGTGGACGGCGCCCGCGAGGCCATGGCCGACGGGACGTACTTCGAGTACCGGGACGAGGTCCTGGGCCGCTACTACGCGGGACGTTCCTGAGCCGGCCCCTCCGCCTCGGAGTGCTCGTGGATCACGAGCACCGGGCACTTCGCGTGGGCGACGCACGCGGCGCTGACGGAGCCCAGCAGCAGCCCGCGGAACCCGCCGTGGCCCCGGCGCCCGACGACGAGCATCGTGGCGTCCTCGCTCTCGTGCACCAGGACCTTCGACGGGTGGCCGAACACCACGGAGGTGGTGAGCCCGGCCGGCACGTCGTCGCCGAAGGCCTCCCGCACCGCCTTGTCCACCTGCTTCTGGGTGACCTCGTCGAAGTTGTCGCTGCCCAGCGGAACGTACCCGGCGTACTCGGGCGGGTAGTCCCACGCCCCGACCGCCCTGATGCCCGCGCCGAGGGACGGCGCGATCCGCGCCGCCCAGCGCAGCGCCTCGACGGACTGCTGGGAGCCGTCGACCCCGACGACGATCGCTGCTGCGGTTCCGTTGCTCATGCCGAATCCTTTGCTCACGTGATCACGCTGACGTGATCAGTATCACAGAGCGGGCGGCGCCGCGCGCACCGTCGCGGGAGCATGTTGTGGGGACACGGCGGACGAGTCCCTCCGGCCCCGGGCGGGACGGGCGGCGCCCTCAGCCGGCGGGCCCGACCCCCTGCGCCTGCCCGGAGTCCTCCGCCCGCCCGGCATCGACCGTCTCGTCGGGGAGGACGAGCACCGGGCACGGGGCGTGGGCGACGCACGCGGAGCTCGTCGACCCCATCAGCAGCCCTTTGAAGCCGCCGTGGCCCCGGCGTCCCACGACCAGCAGCTCGGCCCCCTCGCAGTGGCGCATCAGCACCTTGGACGGGTGCCCGAACTCCACCACGGTGCTGAGCCCGGCCGGCACGTCCGCCCCGAACGCCTCCTCGACGGCCCGCTCCACCCGCTCCCGGGCGAGCTCGTCGAACCGGTCGCCCTTGAAGTGGACGAAGCCGACGTACTCGGGCGGGTTCTCCCACGCCCCCACCACCTTGACGGTCGCCCCGTACGCGGGCGCGAGACGCGCGCCCCAGCGCAGCGCCTCCACGGACTGGGGGGATCCGTCGACCCCGACGACGACGACTGCTTCCGCTGCGTTCTCCATGACCGGTCCTCCGATGCGGTGACGAGGGTGCTGTGCGGCCAGTATTCCAGAGCCCGGCGGGCCGCGCTCAGAGGTGCGAGAGGATGACCGAGCTCCTCGTGTGGTTGATGCCCTTCCACTCCCTGATCCGGACCATGACGTCCTCCAGGTGGGTGGTGTTCTCGGCCCGGATGAGGAAGATGCCGTCCGCCTCGCCGGTCACCGTGTAGGCCGCGGTCACCTCGGCGATCTCGGCGGCCATGGTGCGCATCATCGACGGCGAGAGCCCGCCGTCGCAGTGCAGCTCCACGAACGCCTGGATGTTCCACCCCATGACCGACGGGTCGAGCTCCGCCGTGAAGCGCTTGATGGCCCCGGTCTGCTGCAGGACGTCGACCCGCCGCTTCACCGCGGGGGCCGACAGACCCACCTTCTGGCCGATGGCCGCGTAGCTCTCCCGGCTGTCCTGGACCAAGGACGCAACGATCTGCTGGTCAATCTCGTCAAGACGCAACGATTCACCTCTCTGGTGAGGGTTCTCACATTGATTGATTCACTATCGGCTCGTTAGACTTCAGATGTCAACCGAGGCGTCGCTGCTCGCCGGACCACCTGGCCGCACGCCCTCGGACCCCAGGACCTCCTCGCACCACCCACAGAAAGTTGCCTGCTGCCATGGCTCTCCTCCTCGTCTTCGGCCTCCCCGCCCTCCTCTTCACCGCCATCGGCCGGGCTGCGGCACCGTCCCGCGCCACCTCGGTGGGCGGCGCCCTCCGCAGCGCCGGCAGCGACCTGGCCCGCGGCCTGCGCGTGTGCGCCATGACCGCCCCCCAGTTCCTGGCCGGCGGGACCCGCGCCGGTCGCTGACCCTGCGCCGGCGGCGTCAACGGTGACGCCGCCCCGGCACCGCCTGCGGCCCGGCCACCGCGCGACGAGACGTCCTCGCGCGGAGGCCGGGCCGCTGCGTGTTAATTCTTTGTTGCCACGGCAAGATGGCTCTTTCGGCGACAAGCGTGTCTGTTGCCAACGGGCTGTCCACAGGGTGTAGTGGTGAGATGCAGATCACGCAGGCGTTACCCATGACTACCGTCACCGACGACGTCGGGTGGCTCGCAGCGATCGACAACGCCATCAACACCGCGTTCGCTCCGATCACCGAGGTCTTCTCGACCATCGTCTTCTACCCCATCACCATCGCGGGGGTGAGCTTCCCGTTCGTCGTGGCCTGGCTCATCGCGGCCGGCGTGATCTTCACGATCTACTTCGGGTTCATCCAGTTCCGCGGTCTGAAGGTCGCCGCCGACGTGGTGCGGGGCAAGTTCTCGACCAAGGACGACCCCGGCGAGGTGCCGCACTTCCAGGCCCTGACCTCCGCCCTGTCGGGGACCGTGGGACTGGGCAACATCGCCGGCGTCGGCGCGGCCATGGCCCTCGGCGGCCCCGGCGCGACGTTCTGGATGATCTGCGCCGGCCTGCTCGGCATGGCGACCAAGTTCGCCGAGTGCACCCTGGGCGTGAAGTACCGCGAGGTCCACGAGGACGGCACGGTCAGCGGCGGGCCCTTCCGCTACCTGCCCATCGCCTTCAGCAAGTTCGGCCGCATCCCCGCCAAGATCCTCACCGGCGTCTTCGCCGTGGCGATCCTGTTCTTCGGCGCGGCCGGCGGCAACATGTTCCAGGCCAACCAGACCTTCGCCCAGGTGCAGAACGTCACCGGCGGCGCCGACGGCTTCCTCGGCAGCGCCGGGGCGGCCCTGATCTTCGGCATCGTCCTCGCCCTGTTCGTGGGCCTGGTCATCATCGGCGGCATCAAGTCGATCGGCGCCACCACCAGCCGGCTCGTGCCGGCCATGGGCGCCGTCTACGTCACCGCCTGCCTGATCGTCATCCTCGCCAACCTCGACCACGTGCCGGGCGCGATCGCCGCGATCATCGACGGCGCGTTCTCCCCCGAGGGCATGGCCGGCGGCGTCCTGGGCGTCATGATCGTGGGCTTCCAGCGTGCCGCGTTCTCCAACGAGGCCGGTCTCGGCTCCGCCGCGATCGCCCACTCCGCCGTCAAGACCCGCCGCCCCGTGAGCGAGGGCTTCGTGGCCCTGTTCGAGCCGCTCGTCGACACCGTGCTGATCTGCACCATGACGGCCCTGGCCATCATCATCGCCGGCGCGCCGAGCCTGCAGGCCGGCATCGACCAGGTGCAGGCCGGCGGGGGCGCCCCCGACGGCGTCATCCTCACCTCGGACGCCTTCGCGACGGTCATCCCCTGGTTCCCGATCGTGCTGGCCGTCGCGGTGGTCCTGTTCGCCTTCTCCACCCTGATCACCTGGTTCTACTACGGGCTCAAGGCGTGGGAGTACCTGTTCGGGCGCAGCCGGCTCAGCGACAACATCTTCCGCGGCATCTACCTGTTCTTCACGATCGCGGGCTGCGTCCTGACCTTCAGCGAGGTCATCAGCTTCGCGGACGCGGCGCTGTTCGTCTGCGGGTTCGTGAACCTGCTGGGCGTCTACCTGCTGCTGCCCGTCATCAAGCGGGACATGAAGGAGTACCTCGCCGACCGCAAGAGCGGCAAGCTCCACCTCCTCGGCAACGAGCCGACCGACGGGTCCACCGCGGTCCGGCCCCAGGTCTAGGCCCGGGGACCGCACGGCCGCACCGGCCGGTCACCCCGAACGGCGTCCGCCCGGTCCTCGCCCCGAGGACCGGGCGTCGCCGTGCCGTGGACCCGCGGCGCGGCCGAGCCTAGTCGGCGCTCCCCACGCCGTCGGCCTCGGGGGCGCGCTCGGACTCACCGCGGGAGCGCCGCCAGGCGAGCACGCCCACGACCACCACGACCGCCCAGGAGGCGGCGACCGCCGCGAGGGCCGGCCACGACGGCCGGGACGTGAAGGCTCCCACGGCGGCGAAGCTCACCTGGCCCGGCATCCCGCCGAGCAGGGTGGCGCCGAGGTAGTCGCGCTGCGGGATGCGCACGAGGCCCGCACCGTAGCTGAGGGTCCAGTTGGGCAGGACGGGCCGGAGCACGAGCACCGTGAGGAAGCCCTTGCCGACGAGCTTGCGCTCCACCAGCTCGACCCGGTTGCCCGCGAGCCGGTACAGGGCGTCGCGGCCGAGGAACCGCGCGAGCCAGTACCCCAGCCAGGCTCCCGCCGTGGTGGCCAGGACGCCGACCACGCTGCCCTGGGCCATGCCGAAGAGGAATCCCCCGGACACGGCCATGATCGTCACCGGGACCGGCGTGGCCGCCACGAGGACGAAGACCGCGGCGAAGGCGACGGGCCCCCACGCGCCGAAGCCCTCGACGAAGACCCGGACCTGCTCCACGGTGGGCAGCTCGTGGCCGATGAGGTACCAGACCGCCACGGCCAGCAGCAGCAGGAGCGCACCGCCCTTGAGCGCGGTGACCCAGGCCGGCCGCGTGCCGGGCTCGCGGGGCCCCGGCTCCGGCGCGGGTTCGGTGCTCACGTGCGCCACTGTACCGACCGCCGCGCCCGGGGGCCGAGAGCGACCGGGGACAATAGGGGGCATGGACGTCACCGATCTGGACCCCGCAGAGGTCTTCTCCGTCTCCCACGCCCTCGCGCACCCCCCGGCCGCGGTCTTCGCCGCCTTCACGGTGCCGGACCGGCTCGCCGCCTGGTTCGGTCCGCCGGGCTGGAGCGTGCCCCGGGAGTCGGTGCTGCTCGAGGTCAGGCCCGGGGGCCGGCAGCGCTTCCGCATGGTCCACGACACGGACCCCGCCCAGGTGGCACCGGTGCACGGCACCTATCTGCGGGTCGAGCGGGACGCCCTGCTCGAGGGCCGCGAGGCGCTGCCCGGACCGGACGGCCGGCCCACCGCCGGCCACGTGCTGACGCGCACCGAGTTCGTCCCCACCCAGGAGGGGGGCACCCTGCTGGTGCTCACACAGGGGCCGCTGCCCCCCGCGGTGCACCCCGGGGCGGCTGCGGCGTGGCGCGGCTCCTTCGCCCGGCTCGAGGCCCTGCTGGCCGCGGGGTGAGCCGGGGCGCCGGTTCCCCGCCGGGCTCGGATAGTCTGCCCGCATGACCCAGGACGCCGGCACCCGCACCACCGCTCTGACCCGGCGGCTGACCGCCCCCAACCCGGGCCCCATGACCCTGGACGGCACCAACTCGTGGCTGGTCGGGGCGCCGGGGCAGCAGGACGTCGTCGTCGTGGACCCGGGGCCGGCCGACCGCGGACACCTCGCCGCCCTGGCTGCGGCGGGGCGGACCGTGCTGACGCTGATCACGCACCGCCACGCGGACCACACCGAGGCCGTCGACGACTTCCACGCGCTCACCGGCGCGCCCGTGCGCGCCGTCCTGCCGCAGTTCTGCCGCGACGCCGGACCGCTGCTCGACCGCGAGACGATCGAGGCCGCCGGGTGCCGCATCCGGGTGCTGCACACCCCCGGGCACACCTCCGACTCCGTGAGCTTTCACCTGCCCGACGACACCCCGGTCGCGGGCGCGACCACCGCCGCCGCGGGGCGCACCTCGGGCTCGGTGCTCACGGGCGACACGGTCCTGGGGCGCGGGACCACGATGCTCGACCACCCGGACGGGAGCCTGGGCGACTACCTGCGCTCCCTGCAGCGCCTGGCGGTGCTGGGCGACGCCCTGGTCCTCCCGGCGCACGGGGACGTGCGGGAGGACGTGGAGGCGGTGTGCGAGGAGCTCCTCGAGCACCGGATGGAGCGTCTCGGCGAGGTCCGGGAGGCCCTGCGGGCCCTGGGCCGCGCCGCGACGCTCGAGGCCATCACGGCGCGGATCTACGCCGACGTCCCGGAGCACGTGCTGCCCGCCGCCCGGAGCTCGGTGGGCGCGCAGCTGGCCTATCTCGGCTTCTGAGCCGTGCCGGCGGCGCCCGGCCGGCCGGGGTCCGTCCCCGGCCGGCGGCGGCGCCGGAGCCCGCGGTAGAGGAAGAACAGCAGGACGGCGACGGCGGCCAGCAGCACGAGGACGAGCAGCGGCAGGAGGACGGCCACGAGGGACAGCGTGAGCGCGGAGACGTCCTCCACGGTCGAGACCACGGGCGCCGCGGCCCCGGCGCTCAGGGTGTTGACGGCCGGCCGCGAGACCGTCTTGGTCACGTGCACCACCAGGGCGATCACCACCCCGGTGGCCACGGGGATCCAGGCGTGCGAGGAGAGGAACGCCTCCGGGTCCGTGACGGTCGCCGTCTGCCCGCCGAGGTCGATCCCGGCGATCTGGGCGGTGGCCGAGGAGCCGAAGACGATGCCCCCGGCGGTTGGGCGCACGAAGGTCTGCAGCAGGTCGTTGAAGGAGTCCACGACCGGGACCTTGTCCGCCACCACCTCCACGGCCAGCAGCACGGCCAGGACCGTCAGGACCCACCCGTTCGACAGCCAGGCGAAGCCCGGGCCGAGGTCGACGACCTCGGTCCAGCGGTCCAGCAGGCCCAGCACCACGAGCGGGATGTAGGCGTTCAGCCCCGCCGAGGCCGCGAGCCCGGTGCCCGTGAGGAGATCCATGCGCTCATCGTAGGCCCGTGCACCGCCCCGGCGGACCGGGGCGCCCGGGCCCGTCAGCGCTGGGGCGCGAGGGCCGCCCCCGGGACGGCTGACTCGCCGTAGGTCGGCTCCCGGCGCTTGAGCCAGCCGATCACGGCGTAGGTCACCGGCATGACCAGCACCTCGACCAGGACCTTGTACACGTAGCCCACCACCACGTAGTTGAGGAAGTCGGCCGCGGTGGTGATGCCGATGACCGGGGCCGCCACGGTGCAGAAGATCACGGTGTCCACGAGCTCGCCCACGAGCGTCGAGCCGATGAGCCGGGCCCACAGGTGCTTCTCCCGCGTGCGCGCCTTGATCCGGACCATCACGAACGCGTTCAGCAGCTGCCCCGCGAGATAGCCCAGCAGGGAGCCGGCCACGATGAGCGGGACGGGGCCGAGCACGGACTCGAAGGCCGCCTGGCCCTCGTAGAACTCCGCCGGGGGCAGGGCGATGACCAGCCAGAACACGACCGAGGAGAACAGCCCCGCGGCGAAGGACGTGACGATGGCGCGGCGCGCGGCCCGGAAGCCGTAGACCTCCGCCACGACGTCGCCCAGGACGTAGGCGAGGGGGAAGAGGAAGAAGCCTCCGTCGGTGATGACGGGGCCGAACGCGACGCCCTTGGTCGCGGCGACGTTGGAGAGCACCAGGACCACGCAGTACGCCGCGACCACCAGGTCGAAGTACGTGCGGGGACGGCGGGCGAACCCGGCGGGGGCAGGAGCGGAGGAGGACACGGTCGGTCACCAATCTGTCGTGACGCGGCGCCGGCCCGCGCGGGGCGGACGCCGAGGGTCGATCTGTGCGGTGTGCTGGACGGACCCGGGGCGCCCGCCTGCCACCCGGGGAGCCCCTTTCCCGCCGCCGCGGGTCCCTGCGGGGACCGCGTGCCGGCCGGAGACCGTCCGACAGTCTAGCCCCCGCGGTTGGCCCCGGCACCGCGCGGGGGCGCAGAATGGCTCCCATGACCGACACCAGCACCGTTCCCACGCCCGCCGCGGCGGGCCCCGCCGACCAGCCGTCCGTCGCCCTGACGATCGCGGGCTCCGAGGCCACCGGCGGCGCCGGCGCGCAGGCGGACCTCAAGACCTTCCAGGAGCTCGGGGTCTTCGGCTCCCTCGCGCTGACCTGCATCGTGTCCTTCGACCCGTCCGCCGACTGGGGCCACCGCCTGTTCCCCGTGCCGCAGGACGTCCTGCGCGAGCAGCTCGAGGCGATCACGGCCGCCCACGCGCTCGACGCCGTGAAGATCGGCATGCTGGGCAGCCCCGAGACCATCGCCACCACCGCCGAGGTACTCACCGCGCTGGCCCCGCGCCACCTCGTCCTGGACCCGGTCCTCATCTGCAAGGGCCAGGAGCCCGGCGCGGCCCTGGACACGGACGAGGCGCTCAAGGCGAAGATCCTGCCGCTGGCCACGTTCGTGACCCCGAACCACTTCGAGTCCCTCTCCCTGACCGGCATGGACGAGATCAGCACGGTCGAGGACCTCGAGGAGGCCGCCCGGCGGATCCACGAGACGTCCGGCGCCGTGGTCCTCGCCAAGGGCGGGGTCCGCCTCGCGGGCCCCGACGCCGTCGACGTCTTCTACGACGGGACCACCCTCGAGGTGCTCTCCGAACCCAAGGTCGGCGAGGTCCCGGTGGCCGGGGCCGGCTGCACGCTGGCCGCCGCGGTCGCCGCGGAGCTGGCGAAGGGGGCCGCACCCCTCGAGGCGGCCCGCACCGCGAAGGCCTTCGTCTCCGCCGGCATCCGGCGCCGGATCACCTCGCGCGCCCCGTTCGACTCCCTCTGGCAGGGCGGCTCGGCCGCCGAACGGTGAGCGGGCGGCGGGCCCGGCCGTCGGATCGGCGCCCGGGCCCGCCCTGCCCCACCCCGCCCGTGCTGGGGGTTTCCTGGACGTTTCCCCAGACTGTCTGCGCGAAGGAGCCCGAACGCGGGAAACGGTGGTGTCATAGTCAGACACACCGTCACCAAGGGCCAGAAAAGTGTGCATAATTTGGTGACACGGACAGATAAGGTGTCATCATGCCTCGTATTTCTGCGGCCACCAACGCCGCGCAGCGGGAGAACACCAAACGAGCGATCCTCGACTCCTTCGGCCAGCTGCTCTACCAGCAGGGCCTCACCGGTCTGACCATGACGCACGTGGCCAAGAACGCCGGCGTGGGCCGCACCGCGGTCTACAACTACTTCGCGGACATGGGCGAGCTCCTCGTGGCCTACGCTCTGGACGAGACCGAGCGGTTCATGACCGACCTGCGCCGCGACCTCGAGGGCGTCGCCAACCCGGTCGACCGGCTCGCCGTCTACATCCGCGCCCAGATCGAGGACCTCACCCGGCGCCACCTGCCCCCGGGCCCCACCATGCGCACCGTCCTCTCCCCGGAGGACTACCAGAAGCTGGGCGAGCACGTGGGCGAGCTGCAGGGCCTGCTGGCCGCCATCCTGCGGGACGCGATCGGCCGGGCCTACCTGCCGGAGGGCGACATCTCGGAGCTCGCCGCCCTGGTCCACGGGTCCCTGACCGCCGCGGCGGACCGCGGCCAGAACTCCGACCAGGACCGGGCGGCGCGGGAGCAGCACATCCGCTCCACCGTCCGCTTCATCCAGCAGGGCCTGGGGGCGCAGTTCGACGCCGGGGGCCACCCCGTGCCGCTCGCGCCCGAGCGGCCACCCCTCAGCGCGGCGTCCTGACCGCGTCCCCCTCGCTCCCCGCCCGCGTGCCTGGCGCGGGGGCGAGTTCCAGCACGCGCGCGTGCAGCACGGTGCGGTGGTGCAGCGCGGTGCGCAGCGCCCGGTGCAGCCCGTCCTCCAGGTAGAGGTCGCCCTCCCACCGCACCACGTGCGGGAAGAGGTCGCCGTAGAAGGTGGAGTCCGCGTCCAGCAGGGTCGCCAGGTCCAGGGTGGTCTTCGTGGTGACCAGCTCGTCCAGCCGGACCTGCCGCGGCGCGATGCCGGACCAGTCGGTCGGCGTGACGAGGCCGTGGTCCGGGTACGGGCGGGAGTCGCCCACGGCCTTGAAGATCATGCGTTCATCCTAGGGGCGGGCCCCGCAGGAGGCACCTGCGGGGCCCGCCGGCCGGCGCGTGCCCGGGGTCAGCCGCGGGTCACGGTGACGGCCCGGGTGGTGGCGTTCCACTCGATCCGCCCGCCGGTGTAGTTCTGGGCCGCGCCGCCCGGGGTGCTGTACTCGTCGGTGGTCGGATAGCCCAGTCCCCGCTCGTGACCCAGCGCCGCCCACTTCTGGCCGATGGCCCCGTACTCCTTGACCGCCCTCGATCCGGTGCGCGCGGACCACAGGATTTTGGTCCGCTTCCCGGATGCGTCGAAGACCTGGTAGGCGCCGCCGTCGGCGACCCGGCGCTCGTCCGTCCGCGGCGGGCCGTAGCTGCCCGCGTAGCCGCCTGCCGCGAACTTCTGGCCGATGGACCCGCCGTAGTCGACCACCCGGGTCCCGGTGGTCCCGGACCAGTAGAGGGCCTTGTCCCGTCCGTCGGCGCCGGCGAAGCGCTGGTAGACGGAGCCGTGCCCGGAGGCGTACTCCGCGCTGACCGGAGTGGCCCACGCGGTGCCGCCCAGCGCCGCCCACGTGCGGCCGATCGCACCGGTGAGCTGGTACCCGCCGACCACGTCGTTGCCCGTCGGCGAGACGGTCTCGGGCTTCGGGGTGGCGCCGGCGTAGAGGCGGTCGACGTCGTCGCCGACCAGGTCGGCCAGGTCGTAGTTGGTGTGGTGCAGCCCGGGCATGACCACGCGGTCCGCCTTCGGGAACCCGGCCTTCTGGTACGCGGCGGCGCCCTTGCCGGCCGCTTCCAGCGCGGACCAGGTGGACGGCTGGGTGGCGCCGTAGCTGTCGAGGGAGCCGACGTACCAGGTCGGGTCCGTGGCCCGGAGCGCGGCGTCGGGAGTGCTCTCGAGCCGGCCGTTGTAGACGCCGCCGCCGCCGATGAGGGTCGACCCGCCGCCGCGGATCCAGCCCGCCCGGTCGGAGAGCACCTCGGTGGAGATGAACTCGGCGCCGCCGGAGTACCCGGCCAGGTGGATGCGGGTCGCGTCGACCCGCTGTTCGGCGACGACCTTGGCCGCCAGGGCCCGGAACCAGTCCCCGACCGCCTCGCTGTTGGAGGTCCAGGACCGGTTGGCCGGGGCGACCGGCACCACGAGGATCATGTTCCGGGCCGCGGCCCGGGCGGCCATGCTCTTGAGCATCGACGTGGTGGGGCGCTGGGCGTAGTACTGTCCGTCGCCGTCGAAGTAGAAGACCACGCCCACGGTCTTCGAGCGGTCCACCCCGGCGTCGTAGAGGTGGTACTGGGAGGAGATGCCGGCGGCGGTGTGGACTGTGTTGGTCGTCGAGGCGTGGGCCGGGGCGGCCGCGCCGGCCATCGTCCCGGCGAGCATCGCGCCGGCCAGCAGAGCGGCCGGCAGTGCGGTCGAGGGCATGGGGAATGAAGGCAGCTTCATGAGGACCTCTTGGGGGGAGAGAGGACGGGGGGCGCGCAGCCGGGAGGCAGCTGCGAGTGTGGCGGAACAGCCCGTTCCGCCACATCAGCAGGGTATTGCATTAGTGAACGCAGGGAACGGAACGACGTAAAGTTACGGTGTACTCCTGTCCCGCCCGCTTCCCCCCGGAGAGACCGCCCCCATGACCCTTCGCCCCCTGGCGCTGGCCGCCCTGCTCCTGCTCGCCCCCGTGCCGGGAGCGGCCCACGCCGCCGAGACCGCGCTACCCCCCGCGACGGGCGCGGACTCCCCCGCCGCAGTCCCGTCCCCCGCGCCCCCGTCCGACGACGAGCCGGCCGGCCCCCGGCCGGGAACCGGTCCCGCCGAGGCCCCCCACACCACGCCCGAGCCCGGCGGAGCCCCCGCGCCGGAGCCCGGCGGCACGGCGCCGGGCGCGCACCCCTCCCCCGCTCCCGGCGGGCACGCGGCACCGGAGCCCGACGGAGTCCGCGCCGAGGACGGCCGTGCCGGAGAGGCCCGTGCTGGGGAGGGCGGTGCGGGGAACGACCGTGCAGGAGGTGACCGCGCAGGGGGTGCCCGCGCGGAGGCGGCTCCCGGCACGACCTCGGAAGCGGACTCCGACTCCGTCTCGGACCCGGGGGAGCTCTCCGCCCTGGAGCGCGCCTCCTTCGTGGGGCCCGGCGCGGCCGTGGCCCACCGTCCCGGCTCCGGGGCACTCGTCCGGGACGGGTCCGCGCCGCGGGCACAGTTCCTGGCAGGGCAGCAGCAGGTGACGCCCGGGACGCTCACGCGCATCTCGGTGGGAACGGTGAGCCGGGTTCCCGCGCAGGACGCGGCCGGGGACTCCTCCACCGCGTGGTGGGTCGGTGGACTCGCGGCACTGGGCGCCGCGGCGGCCGGCGTCGTCGTCCGCGGGTCCCGCGCGCGCCGCCCGCGCTGAGGGGCGGCCGCCGGGGCGCCGCGGCGGCCGGAGCCACGGGCCGGTGGGCCGCGAGCCGGCGGAGGAACGAGGAAGAGCCCCGCACCGGGATGAACGTCTCCGGTGCGGGGCTCTTGCTGCGAGTGCGGAGGATGGGGGATTTGAACCCCCGAGGGCGTGAACCCAACACGCGTTCCAGGCGTGCGCCATAGGCCGCTAGGCGAATCCTCCAGGCACGCACGACCGGCGGCCTGACGGCGCCGGAACATGCGGGGTCCAGCATAACCGAACCGCCGGGCAATGCCGAATCCACGGCACCGGGGCCGGGTTTCGACCCGGCCCGCCGCATCCGCTAGACTCGTCGACAGCCCCTCGCGTGGCGTCATCCTGTTGAACTCCCCCAGGACCGGAAGGTAGCAAGGGTAAATGGGCTCTGGCGGGTGCGCGAGGGGTCTTCTCGTCCCCGCGGCGGCCCGCGTCCCCAGCGCCGATCCGCCCGGCCCGCCTGTCGGATTCCGTCGCTAAGGTGTCATCTGTGACTACCGCCCTGTACCGCCGCTACCGCCCGGAGACCTTCGAGGACGTCATCGGTCAGGAGCACGTGACCGAGCCGCTGATGACGGCGCTGCGCAAGGACAGGGTCAGCCACGCCTACCTCTTCTCCGGCCCGCGCGGCTGCGGCAAGACCACCTCCGCCCGCATCCTGGCCCGCTGCCTCAACTGCGCGGAGGGCCCCACCGCCACCCCGTGCGGCCGCTGCGACAGCTGCCGCGACCTGGCCCGGGACGGCGCCGGCTCCCTCGACGTGATCGAGATGGACGCGGCCAGCCACGGCGGCGTGGACCACGCCCGCGACCTGCGGGAGCGCGCCACGTTCGCGCCCGTCCGGGACCGGTACAAGATCTTCATCATCGACGAGGCGCACATGGTCACGCGCGAGGGCTTCAACGCCCTGCTCAAGATCGTCGAGGAGCCGCCGGAGCACATCAAGTTCATCTTCGCGACCACCGAGCCGAGCAAGGTGCTCACGACCATCCGGTCCCGCACCCACCACTACCCCTTCCGGCTGGTCCCCACCGAGCCGCTCATGCACTACCTCGAGCAGCTCTGCGCCGAGGAGCACGTGCAGGTGGCCCCGGGGGTGCTCTCCCTCGTGGTCCGCGCGGGCGCCGGATCCGTCCGCGACACCCTCTCCGTGCTCGACCAGCTCATGGCCGGCTCCGACGAGCAGGGCATCGGCTACGACCTCGCCGTGGCCCTGCTGGGCTACACGCACGGCGCCCTGCTCGACGACGTGGTCGACGCCTTCGCCTCCGGGGACGGCGCCACGGTCTTCCGCGCGGTGGACCGGGTGGTGCAGACGGGCCAGGACCCGCGCCGCTTCGTGGAGGACCTGCTCGAGCGGTTTCGGGACCTCATCATCGTCAACGCGGTCCCGGAGTCCGCGGGCAACATCCTGCACGGGATGCCCCAGGACCAGATCGCCCGGCTGCGCAACCAGGCGTCCCAGCTCGGGGCGGCGGAGCTCTCCCGGGCCGCCGACATCACGAACACGGCCCTCACCGAGATGACGGGGGCCACCTCGCCCCAGCTGCACCTCGAGCTGCTGTGCGCGCGCATCCTCCTGCCGTCCTCGGAGGACACCACGCGCGGCGTCACGGCCCGCGTCGACCGGCTGGAACGGCGCCTGAGCATCGGGCGGGGCGCCGCCCCAGCCGGTCCGGACGAGACCGCCGACGCGCCCGCGCCCTTCCCCGCGGCCTCCTCGGCCGCGCCGACCGCGCCGGCGGGTCCGGTCGCCCCGCCCGGGGGCCGGAGCCACTCGCAGCCCGACTCGCAGTCTGCCCCGGCGCCGGAGCGACCGGCACCGCCCGCGCCCGGCGGGGACGCGCAGCAGGCGGTCCCGCGGGGGACGGATCCGCGGGAGCGGACCGGACAGGGCTCGGGGCAGGACGCCGGGCACGGCGCGGCGGCTCCCGAGCGCCCGTCCGCCCGGGAGGACAGCGGACCGGAGCGGCCCACCGGACGGGAGGCGCCCGCCGCAGCGGAGCGTCCTGACGCGCCGCGGCAGGACGCCGCGGCGCAGGCGTCCCGCCAGGACACGCCCCGGGCGGGCGAGCAGGGCGGCAACGAGATCGACCTGCTGCGGGCCTCTTGGCCGGAGATCGTCAACGCCCTCGCGGACATCCGCCGCGTCGCGTGGTTCACGGTCCAGCGCGGCACCCCGCAGTCCTTCGACGGCAAGGTGCTGCGCATCATGTTCGACGCCGAGGGCGACCTCATGAACTTCCCGCGCTTCGAGGACGACCTGCGGCAGGCGGTCCAGCAGATCCTCGGCATCGACTGCCGTGCGGAGGCCGTCCCGCCGGGCGGCGGCGGGCACGGCCGGGGCGGCGGCGGCGGCGGAGCCCCGCGCGGCCCGGAGCCGTCGACGCGCCCGCCCGGGCGCCCGGCCGAACCGGGGCCCGGGACCGACGGGGAGCGCCCCGAGCGGCGCGCCCCCGAGGACCGGTCCCGGGGCGGCCAGGACCGGCGACCCCCGGCCCAGGACCGGCCGGGCGCACCGCGCGGCCGGGAGCAGCAGCCGACCCCGCCCCGGGCCGCGAGCACGCCCCCGGACGGCGCACCGGGCACCGCGACGGACTCCGCGCCGGAGCCGGCCGCGGGCGCGGCGTCCCCGGACGGGGACGGCGGCGGCCAGGACCCCTGGGACGCCCACGGCCGACCCGCCACGGACGCGCCGGCGGAGTGGACCGACCCCGCCTGGGCCCAGGAGCCCGTGCACAGCTGGTCCGTGGCCGCCATCCCCCAGAGCGGCGCCCCGGCCGCGGCCCCTGCCGGGTCCCCGGACGCACCCGCACCCCGGGCTCCGGCGCAGCCCGAGGCCCGGCCGCCGGGACCGGCCCGGACGGCGGAGGACCCCGCCGGCGCCCAGCCCGCCAACCGGCCGGCACCGCAGACCGGGCCGCAGCCCGGAGCACCGTCCGGCCCCGGTCGGACCGGGCGCCCGGGCCCCGCCTTCCCCGGCGAGGCCCCGGGGGCACGGGACCGGGACGTCCCCCCGTCGGACGACGACGTCCCGCCGCCCGAGGAGCCCCCGTACCCGGACGAGCCCCCGTACCCGGACGAGCCCCCCTACCCCGACGACCCGGACGCGGCGCCCCCGGAGCAGTGGCGGCCCGCGGCCCCCGCACGGCAGAGCCCTGCGCCCGCTCCCGGCTCCGGGGGCGGGCCCGCGAACCGGTCGACCGGCAGCGCCACGCCCCCCACCGCCCGCCCGGCCGCCCGGCCGGAGGATCCCCGGACCGCGACGGGCGCCGCTGCCCCGGCTCCGACGGCGAACCCGGCGGCCCCAGCCGCCCCGCAGCAGGACGTCCCGGCGGCGGCACCGGCCGGCGCCGACCGGAACGCTCGGCTGAGCTTCCGGGAGCGCCACGCCGCGGCCATCGCCGCGGGGCGCAAGGCACCCGGCTCCGCCGCGGCCCCGCAGGACAGCGGCGTAGAATGGGACGACTCCTTCGTGCCCAGCTCGGACGACGAGGCGCTCGAGGACTCCACCCTCTACGGCCGCGCCGCGATCGAGCGGATCCTCGGGGGGATGCTGATCGAGGAGCGGGACCTTCACACCGGGGAGTGAGCCGGGACCGCCCCGCGCACCGGCACCCCGGTGACGTCGTGGCCGAGGACGATCAGGAGGGCCGTGCACCGGCCCGGAAATCGAGGGAAACGTGTACGAAGGCGCTGTTCAGGATCTGATCGACGAGCTGGGCCGGTTGCCCGGCGTCGGGCCGAAGTCCGCGCAGCGGATCGCGTTCCACCTCCTCGACGCCGACAAGGAGGACGTCCGGCGGCTGGCCGACGCCATGACGGCGGTCAAGGACAAGGTGAAGTTCTGCCGGATCTGCGGGAACGTGTCCGAGCTGGACGAGTGCGCCATCTGCCGCGACGCCCGCCGGGACGACAGCGTCATCTGCGTGGTCGAGGAGTCGAAGGACGTCATGGCCATCGAGCGCACCCGCAGCTTCCGCGGCCGGTACCACGTCCTGGGCGGGGCGATCAGCCCCATCCAGGGCATCGGCCCCGACCAGCTGCGCATCCGGGAGCTCATGACGCGGCTCTCCGGCGACACCGTGCAGGAGGTCGTGCTCGCCACCGACCCGAACCTGGAGGGCGAGGCCACCGCCACCTACCTCTCCCGCATGCTCAAGACCCTCGGGATCCGGGTGACCCGCCTGGCCTCCGGGCTGCCCGTGGGCGGCGATCTCGAGTACGCCGACGAGGTGACCCTCGGCCGCGCGTTCGAGGGCCGGACGGTCGTCGCCTGACGCACTCGCGTAGGATGTCCTGGTGCCCTGCCGCGGGGAGCGGGCGCACGGCCCGGCCCCGACCGCCGGCCGCCCTCGAGCACAGGAGTTGAACCCATGAGCCTGATCGTGCAGAAGTTCGGTGGATCCTCCGTCGCGGACGCCGACGGCATCCGCCGCGTTGCACGGCGGATCGTCGAGACGCGCAACAGGGGCCACGACGTCGTCGTGGTCGTCTCCGCGATGGGCGACACCACGGACGAGCTCCTGGACCTCGCCCACGAGGTCACCCGCAAGCCCCCGGCCCGCGAGCTCGACATGCTGCTCACCGCCGGCGAGCGGATCTCCATGGCGCTGCTGGCCATGGCGGTGTCCGGGATGGGCGCTCCCGCCCAGTCCTTCACCGGGTCGCAGGCGGGGATGGTCACCGACGGCGCGCACGGCGCCGCCCTGCTCGTGGAGGTCAACCCGCTGCGCGTGCGCGAGTCCCTGGACCAGGGCAACATCGCGATCATCGCCGGGTTCCAGGGCGTGCACCGCCAGACCAAGGACATCACCACCCTGGGCCGCGGCGGCTCGGACACCACGGCCGTGGCGCTGGCCGCGGCCCTCGACGCCGACGTCTGCGAGATCTACTCCGACGTCGACGGCGTGTTCACCGCCGACCCCCGCATCGCGCCCAGGGCCCGCAAGCTGGACGTGGTCAGCAGCGAGGAGATGCTCGAGCTCGCCGCGAACGGCGCGAAGATCCTGCACCTGCGCTGCGTCGAGTACGCCCGCCGCTTCGGCGTGAAGCTGCACGTCCGCTCGTCCTTCTCCCACAACGAGGGCACCTGGGTCATCCCGGGCCCCGAAGACGCCGTCACCTCCCCGAAGGAGATCCCGTTGGAACAGCCGCTCATCTCCGGCATCGCCCACGACCGCACGCAGGCGAAGGTCACCGTCGTCGGAGTGCCGGACAAGCCCGGCATCGCCGCCCGGATCTTCCGGCTGCTCGCGGAGGCGAAGGTCAACGTGGACATGATCGTGCAGAACATCTCCACCGGCGACGACCCGCTGACGGACCTCTCCTTCACGGTGGACGAGTCCCAGGGCGATCTGGCCATGAGCCTGCTGCGCGCCGCCGAGGAGAAGATCGGCTACGCGGGCCTGGAGTACGACGACGAGGTCGGCAAGCTCTCCCTCGTGGGCGCCGGCATGAAGTCGAACCCCGGGGTGACCTTCACGTTCTTCGAGGCGCTCGCGGCCGCGAACATCAACATCGACATGATCTCGACCTCCGAGGTCCGGATCTCGGTGGTCACGGCCGCCGACCGGCTCGACGAGGCCGTGCGCGTGGTGCACAGCGCCTTCGGCCTGGACTCCGACGAGGAGGCCACGGTCCACGCGGGGACCGGCCGCTGATCCCCGTGCCGCGCTCCACCGGTCCGTCGACGACGGGGCGGGTCCCGTGACCCGCCCCGTCGTCGTCCTGTCCCGCGCGGAGTGGGCGCCGCGGGCGCACGCCCACGAGCAGCGCGCGGCGCGCCGCGCGGACCCGTTCGTAGCCCGCCGCCACCGCGGGCACAAGCACCCGGTCGAGGACTTCCTGTTCACCTACTACACCCTCAAGCCCGCGCAGCTGAAGCGCTGGCACCCCGGGGCGGGCACCGTGCTGCTGGACGCCGCGGACCGCGCCGAGGAGAAGTTCTACCGCGCGCTCACCGGCGCCGAGCTCACGGCCCTGGGGCTCAGCGCCCGGGACGGGGCCGTGGCCGTCGACGACGACGCCCTCCGGGACCGGCGGGCCCCCGCGATCGACTTCGCCCGGGCGGTGCTGGGCGCGCACGCGGGCAACCCGGGCTACTTCGGCTGCTTCGGCCTGCACGAGTGGGCGATGGCCTACCGCTCGGAGGACAACGACCTCCGCCACGAGCAGCTCGAGCTGCGGCTCGGCGCCGCGGGCACGGACGCCGTGGTGGAGTCCGCCCGGATCCGGTGCACCCACTTCGACGCGTTCCGGTTCTTCCAACCGCAGGCCGTGCCGCTCAACGAGCTGCGGCCCACCCGGGAGTCCCAGCGCCGGATGGAGCAGCCGGGCTGCCTGCACGCCACCATGGACCTCTACAAGTGGGCGTACAAGCTCGTCCCGGGGATCCCCTCCGAGCTGCTGATGGACTGCTTCGAGCTGGCGTGGGACGTGCGGGAGACCGACATGCGGGCCGCCCCCTACGACCTCTCCGGCTGGGGCTACGAGCCCGTGCGGATCGAGACGCCGGAGGGCAAGGCCGAGTACGTGCGCCGGCAGCGGGAGTTCGCCCGGCGCGCCGAGCCGCTGCGCCGCCGGCTCGGCGCGGCCCTCGAGGTCCTCGACCCGGCCCGCGCCACCGACGGGGCGGCGGCGTGAGCGCGCCCGGGGAGCCCGCCGGCTGCTGGGAGCGGATCGTGGCGGTCTCCGCCGTGCCGGACCCGCTCGACTTCGTGACGGCGCCCTCCAGCACGGGGCCGGTCCTCGTCACCCGTGACGCCGGGGGCGCGCTGCACGTGCTGCGCAACACCTGCACGCACCAGCAGACCACCGTGTGCCGGGAGTCCGCCGGGCGCGCCGAGACGTTCGAGTGCCCCAACCACTTCTGGGTCTTCGCCGCCGACGGTCGGTTCGTGGGGTCCCGCCTGGCCCTGGCTGCCGGCCGGGAGGCACCGCCGGACCCCGCCAAGGACCTCCTCCGGGCGGCGGCGGTCGACGTGGTCGAGGGCTGGGTCGTGGCCCGCTTCGACTGAGGCGGGGTCAGTGCGGCGCGGGCGCGCCGTCGTCGTCGCGCCGCTGCCGCCCCGCGAGCCAGGCCTGGACGTCCGAGCGCCGGATCCGGCGGTGGCTGCCACGGTACTGCACGGGCAGGGTGCCCTCGGTGGTGAGGTTGCGCAGATAGGTGGCCGAGATGCCGGCGAGGGCGGCCGCCTGCGAGGTGGTCAGCAGGTCCTCCGGGGAGTCCGGGGCGGCCCCGTCCTCGCCGTGGCGGGCGAGCCAGGCCTGGACGTCCGCGCGCCGGATCCGGCGGTGGCTGCCCCGGTACTGCACGGGCAGGGTGCCCTCGGTGGTGAGGTTGCGCAGATAGGTGGCCGAGATGCCGGCGAGCGCGGCCGCCTGCGAGGTGGTCAGCAGGTCCCCGGGGTCCGCCGGCGGCTCCGCGGCGGACGTCACCGCGGCGGACGTCACCGTGACGGTCTCCCCGCGGGTCATCCGGGAGAGGAGGTCCACGACGGCGTCGCGCGCCCCCTCCGGCAGGCGCAGGGAGGTGCCGTCCACGAAGACCGTCACGTCCCGGGCCTCGAGGGCGTCCGCGAGCCGCTCGGCCTCCCGGCCGCTGAGTCCGGGGGTGGTCGTCGCTGGGTGCTGGGTCATGGGCCCATTGTTCCAGTACCGCCCCGTTCCCCTCCGCCGGCGGCGGACCGGGCTCGGTCCGTCCCGTGCCGCCAGCGGAGGACGGCGAGCCACAGCAGCACCCCCGCCAGGCCCATTGTGCCGGGCACGAGCACGGGGGACGGCCCGACGGCCCCGCTGGTCGCCGCCCACAGCCGGGCCGCGCCCGACATCGCGTCCCAGGCCTCGGCGTACCGCGGGTCCAGCGGTCCGACCCGCAGGTTCGCCAGGACGTGCTCGTAGACGCCGTAGGCGCTGCCGAGCACGGAGACGACCGCGGCGCCCCGCACGGTGCGGGCCGTCCCGGTGGTGCGCCGCACCAGCCACGCCACGGCTCCGAGCAGCAGCACGGCCAGCACCGCCCACGGCACCAGCTGGGCGGGTCCCTGCCAGTGCCGCAGCATCGCCAGCTCGGTCAGGGCGCCGAGAACCGTGCCGATCCCCAGCAGGGTCAGGACCCGGCGGTAGACCGAGACCAGGCGTGCGTCGTCGGTGCGGGCCCCTGCGGTCTGCGGTGCGGTGCTCATGGCCCCACGGTCTACCGGACACGCCTTGGAGAATCCCGGGGGCCCCACCGCCCGGGCGGCCTGCCGGCGGGTGACCCCTACCACACCCGGCGGGCGGTCCGGGCCCGGCACGACCGGCGTGCCCGAGCCGATAGAATGGCTGACGTTCGCCGGATCCCGGCCCGCTGCTCGACCCTCAGGAGTTCCCCGATGGCCCGCATTGTTGTCGACGTCATGCCCAAGCCCGAGATCCTCGACCCGCAGGGGAAGGCGATCGCCAACGAACTGCCCCGCATCGGCCTGGACGGCTTCGCCGGTGTCCGGCAGGGCAAGCGCTTCGAGCTGACCGTCGACGGCGAGGCCACCGAGGACGCGCTGGCCCAGGCCCGCGAGGCCGCGGAGAAGCTGCTCTCCAACCCCGTCATCGAGGACGTCGTGCGCGTGGCCGTGCTCGACGAGACCGAGGAGAACTGAGCATGGCCGGTCTCGAGACCCCCCTCATCGCAGACCTCTCCGGCCCCGCGCCGGACGCCGGGCTCGCCGGCGCGCGCGTCGGCGTCGTGACCTTCCCCGGCACCCTCGACGACCGCGACGCGGCGCGCGCCGTGACGCTGGCCGGCGGCACCCCGGTGTCCCTCTGGTACGACGACGAGGACCTGCAGGGCGTCGACGCCGTGATCCTGCCCGGCGGCTTCTCCTACGGCGACTACCTGCGCGCCGGGGCCATCGCCCGGTTCGCCCCCATCATGGCGCCGATCATCGACGGCGCGAACGCCGCGGGCACCTCCGGGTCCGCCCCGCTGCCGGTCCTCGGGATCTGCAACGGCTTCCAGATGCTCACCGAGTCGCACCTGCTGCCGGGCTCGATGATCAAGAACGAGCGACTGAAGTTCCTGTGCCGGGACCAGCGCCTGCGCGTGGAGAACAGCACGACCGTGTGGACCACCGAGTTCGAGCAGGGCCAGGAGATCGTGGTCCCGCTCAAGAACCAGGACGGCCAGTACGTGGCGGACGAGCGGACCCTCGACGCCCTCGAGGCCGAGGGCCGCGTGGTCTTCCGCTACGTCGGGGGCAACCCCAACGGGTCCCGGCGGGACATCGCCGGGATCTGCAACGCCGGCGGCAACGTGGTGGGCCTCATGCCGCACCCCGAGCACGCGGTCGAGCCGGGCTTCGGCGCGGACTCCTCGGCCTCCGGCGAGGTCGGCATGCGCGACGGCACGGACGGGCTGGGCCTGTTCGTCTCCGCCCTCAAGGCACTGGTCAAGTAAGGGACACCGAGCACTCCATGAGCGACAAGCACTTCAACCTGGACACCGTCGAGCACGCGACGGCCACCCCCGACACCGAGCTGCCCTGGGCCGAGCTGGGCCTCAAGGACAACGAGTTCGAGGAGATCAAGAAGATCCTCGGCCGCCGGCCCACCGCCGCGGAGCTCGCCATGTACTCGGTGATGTGGTCCGAGCACTGCTCCTACAAGTCCTCCAAGGTCCACCTGCGCCAGTTCGGCGAGAAGGTCACCGAGGAGATGAAGAAGGACCTGCTGGTGGGCATCGGCGAGAACGCCGGCGTCACCGACCTCGGGGACGGCTGGGCCGTGACCTTCAAGATCGAGTCCCACAACCACCCGTCCTACGTGGAGCCCTACCAGGGCGCCGCCACGGGCGTCGGCGGGATCGTGCGCGACATCATCTCGATGGGCGCCCGGCCCGTGGCCGTCATGGACCCGCTGCGCTTCGGGGCGATCGACCACCCGGACACCGCGCGCGTGGTGCACGGCGTGGTGGCGGGCGTGGGCGGCTACGGCAACTCCCTGGGCCTGCCCAACGTGGGCGGGGAGGTCGTCTTCGACTCCTGCTACCAGGGCAACCCGCTCGTCAACGCGCTCGCCGTGGGCGTGATGCGCCACGAGGACATCCGCCTCGCCAACGCCTCCGGCGTGGGCAACAGGGTGGTGCTGTTCGGCGCCCGCACCGGCGGCGACGGCATCGGGGGCGCCTCCGTGCTCGCCTCGGAGTCCTTCGACGACGCCAAGCCGTCCAAGCGGCCGGCCGTCCAGGTCGGCGACCCGTTCGCGGAGAAGGTGCTCATCGAGTGCTGCCTCGAGCTGTTCAAGGGCTCCCTCGTGGAGGGGATCCAGGACCTGGGGGCCGCGGGCATCTCGTGCGCCACCTCGGAGCTGGCCTCCAACGGGGAGGGCGGCATGCACGTGGACCTGACCCAGGTGCTCCTGCGCGACCCCACCCTGACCCCGGGCGAGATCCTCATGTCGGAGTCCCAGGAGCGCATGATGGCGGTCGTGACACCCGAGAAGGTCGCCGCCTTCGAGGCCGTGATGGACAAGTGGGACGTCGAGCACTCCTGGATCGGCGAGGTCACCGGCACCGGCCGGCTCGTGATCGAGTGGGACGACGAGGTCATCGTCGACGTCGACCCCCGCACCGTCGCCCACGAGGGCCCCGTCTACGACCGGCCCTACACCCGTCCCGCGGACCAGGACCGGCTCCAGGCCGACCGCTTCGCCGGCTCCCCGGCCGACGCCGGGCGGCCCTCGGGCGCGGAGCTCAAGCACGCCGTCCTCGAGCTCATGGCCTCCCCGAACCTCTGCGCCAAGGACTGGGTCACCGACCAGTACGACCGCTACGTGCAGGGCAACACCGCCATGGCGATGCCCGACGACGCCGGGGTGGTCCGCGTGGACGAGGAGACCGGCCTCGGCGTGGCCCTGTCCACCGACTGCAACGGCCGCTACGCCTACCTGGACCCGTACGCCGGCGCGCAGCTGGCCCTGGCCGAGGCCTACCGCAACGTGGCCACCGCCGGCGCCCGCCCCGCGGCCGTCTCCGACTGCCTGAACTTCGGCTCGCCCGAGGACCCGGAGACCATGTGGCAGTTCGCCGAGGCCGTGCGCGGGCTCGCCGACGGCTGCCGGCAGCTGGGGGTGCCCGTGACGGGCGGCAACGTGTCCCTCTACAACCAGACCGGCGGCGTGGCCATCCACCCGACGCCCGTGGTGGCGATGCTGGGCGTGCTCGACGACGTGCGGCGGCGCACGCCGTCGGGCTGGCGCGAGGACGGCCAGGCGATCTACCTGCTCGGGACCACCCGGGACGAGCTGGACGGCTCCGAGTGGGCGAACCTGCGCGGGCACCTCGGCGGGCTCCCCCCGGCCGTGGACCTCGCCCAGGAGAAGCTGCTCGGCGACCTGCTGATCAACATGTCCCGCGACGGCATGATCGACGCCGCGCACGACGTCGCCGAGGGCGGCCTCGCGGCGACCCTCGCCGAGATGGCGCTGCGCTTCTACACCGGTGCGCGCATCGGGCTGGGCGAGGTGTGCGAGCGCGACGGCGTGGACCTGTTCACCATGCTCTTCTCGGAGACCCAGGGGCGGGCTGTGGTGGCCGTGCCGCGCAGCGAGGAAGTACGGTTCAAGGACATGTGCACCATGCGCGCCTATCCGCACACGCGGATCGGCGTGGTGGACACCGAGAACCGCGCGCTGGACGTGCAGAGCGAGTTCGGCATCGGCCTGGACGAGCTCCGCACCGCGCACGAGGGCACGCTGCCGAAGTACTTCGGCTGATCCGCCGGGGGCGGATCCCCGCCCCCGGCACCCCGCTCCTCGGAGCCACCCGTCCACCCTCGGCACCCGGACCCGCAGAAAGCAGCACCAGCATGACTGAGGACCTCGAGGCCCAGCGCCCCGCACCCGTCCTGGAGACGGAACGGCTCCTGCTCCGCCCCTTCACCGCCGAGGAGCTCGACGCCGTGGCGGCCGGCGAGCACGGCGCCCACTTCGCCCGCGGCTTCCCGACCGCCGAGGACATGGACTTCGCCCGCGAGTCCCTCATGGCCGGGGGCTACTTCTTCACGGAGTCCGTGTACGCGCGGATGGCCGTCGTGGAGAAGTCGACCGGCGAGATCGTCGGCACGGCCGGCTTCGTGGGCCCCCCGATCGACGACGAGCTCGAGATCGTGGGCTCCCTCGCCGCGGACCGCCGGAACCTGGGCTACGCGCAGGAGGGCATCACCGCGCTGCTCGGCGTCGCGTTCGCGGACCCCGCGGTCACCGGGGTGCGCGCCAGCGTGCCCGGGGACAACGCGCCGGCCGCGCAGGTGCTCGTCGCCGCGGGCTTCGTCCATAGAGAGACCCCCGGCCCGGAGACCGACTACGTCCTGCCGCGCCCCGCGTAGACCGCGCGGCGCCGGAACCTAGACTGGCGAGGTGATCCCGGCCCTGTTCCCCTTCAGCGGCATCCCCGCGCACCTCCTCCCGGAGACCGCGACGATCGTCGTGCTGGTGCTGGGGCTGCTCATCAACCTGGTGGCCCTGGGCTGGATCCCGCACAACCGGCGGCCCTCCGTGGCCCTGGCCTGGCTGCTCGCGATCTTCCTGCTGCCCTACGTGGGGATCCTGCTGTTCCTGGCCATCGGCTCCGCCAAGCTGCCGAAGAAGCGGATGGCGATGCAGGCGAAGATGAACGACGTCATCCGCGAGAACACCCCGGACCTCCACATCCTGGGCAACACGGACGAGGAGCTGCCCGAGTGGGTGGCCTCCACCGCGGCCCTGAACTACAAGCTCGGCGCCCTGCCCATGGTCGGCGGCAACTCCTTCGGGATCCTCACCGACAACCACGAGGCGATGCGGATCATGGCGGACGCCGTGGACCGGGCCCGGGACTACGTCCACTTCGAGTTCTACATCGTGGCCATCGACGACGCCTCCCGTCCCCTCCTGGAGTCCCTGGTGCGCGCCCACCGGCGGGGGGTGCGGGTGCGGGTGCTCATCGACCACCTCGGCTCCGTGGGCTACCCGGGGTACCGGGGGATGATCAAGCGCTTCGACGAGGCCGGGCTGCCCTGGCAGCGCATGCTGCCCGTCCGGCCGTGGAAGGGCGAGTGGCAGCGGCCCGACCTACGCAACCACCGCAAGATCCTCGTGGTCGACGGCTCCCTGGCCTACACCGGGTCGCAGAACATCATCCACCGCTCCTACAACAAGCGCCGGAACCGCCGGAAGGGCCTCGAGTGGAAGGACCTGATGCTCGAGTGCACCGGTCCCGTGGTCGCCGAGCTCAACGCCCTGTTCACGAGCGACTGGTACTCCGAGACCGGCGACCTCCTGCTCGACGAGGCCGCCCGCGACCTCCCGGACACCCAGGGGCCGGTCTTCGCCCAGGTCGTGCCCTCCGGCCCCGGGTTTGAGACGGAGAACAACCTGCGCCTGTTCAACCACCTGATCTACAACGCCAACGAGCAGATCGTCATCGCCAGCCCGTACTTCGTCCCGGACGAGTCGCTGATGCACGCGCTGACCACCGAGGCGCAGTCCGGGGTGGACGTGCGGCTGTTCGTGGGCGAGACCTCGGACCACTTCCTGGCCTACCACGCCCAGAACTCCTACTACCAGGAGCTCGTCGAGGCCGGCGTGAAGATCTACCGGTACCGCTCCCCCACCGTGCTGCACGCCAAATTCGTGCTCGTGGACGACTACGTCTCCGTGATCGGCTCGTCCAACATGGACGAGCGCTCGTTCGCCCTGGACCTGGAGGTCTCCGTGCTCATCGCGGACCGGGACTTCCGGCGGCGGATGGACGCGGTGGTCGCCGAGTTCCTCGAGGCCAGCACCCTGCTGGACTTCGACGCGTGGAACCGTCGGCCGCTGTGGCACAAGTACGCCGACAACGTGGCCCGGCTGACCTCGGCCCTGCTCTGAGGGGCCGAGCCCGCGCTCAGACCTCCAGGACGCCGCGCACGATCGAGTCCCCCGAGTGCGTCGGATCGCCGTCGATCGGCTCGTTCGAGACGTCCACGACCGGGAACTCGCCGACGTCCAGGTTCTCGGGCAGCACGAACACCGCCTCGTCCCCGGCCATCACGCCGAGGCTGACCATCCGCTGCGCGTCGGGGGCGAGCAGCCAGACCTCCTTGAACCCGTCCACGTCGGCGGGGTCGGTCCGCACCACCAGCTGACGGGTCCCGTCCGGGCGCTCGTCCACCTCCGCCGAGCCGCGGGCGGTGTAGCCGGCGAGGGGCTCGAGCTCCGCCGTGGCCAGCACCGTGGGGTCCGGCTCCAGGCCCAGGCGCTGCGCGCCCCAGACCGAGACGCCGCCCACGACCAGCGCCGCGGCGGCCGCGGCGGCGGCCAGGGGGTACGGCACCCCGCGCCGGGGCCTGCGCCGGCGGGCGTCGAGGTCGACGACGGTCGCCCCGCCGCGCCCTGCGCCGTCGTCGCCCCGCGGGCCGGCCGCGGAGCCCGTGGGGTCGGCGGCGATGCCGGCGCTGTCCTCGGCGGCGGTGTCGCCGCGGGCGCCGTCCCGGGCGCCGGCGAGCGGATCCGCCGCGACCTCGTCGGAGAGGCCCAGCTCGGCGTGGATCGCGGCCCAGACGCCCGGGCCGGGCGCCGTCACGGCGGGCGCCTCGGCCCGGCCGGCGTGCACGACGCGCTGCAGGGACGCGAGCTCGGCCGCGCAGTCCGGGCAGGAGGCGGCGTGCTCCCGGCTCTGGGGGTCGAGGGCCTCACCCAGAGCCAGGAGCGTCAGCGACTCCTCACTCAGGTGTGCCATGACCGTCTCCCAATCGTGTTCGTAGGTTCGTGAGGCCGCGCCTCAGATGACTCTTGACCGTGCCGAGGGGCAGGTCCAGGTGCTGTGCGATCTGCTGGTGCGTGAGCTCCTCGTAGAACGCCAGCGCCATGATCGTCGACTTCGGGGGCCCGAGCCGCTCGACCTCCGCCCGCACCACGAGCCGGTCCACCAGCAGGTCCGACTCCTCGTGCCGCGGCTCCCGGTCGGTGCGCACCGCGTCCGCCTGGCGCCGCTCCGCCTCGCGGCCGGCGGTCCTCGCGGCGTCGGCGATGCAGTTGCGCGCGATCCCGATGAGCCAGGCGGGGGCCGAGGAGTGCTCGGGGCGGTAGCCGGACCGGTACTTCCACGCCCGGATGAAGACCTCCTGCACCACGTCGTCGGCGCCCGCGTCGTCGCGCAGCGCCCGGAGGGCGAGACCCCGGATGACCCCGGCGCAGTGCCGGTACGCGGCACTCAGCGCCTGCTCGTCCCCCGCGGCGAACGCGGCGTCGAGCTCGGGTCCCCATTCCGGGGGCGGCGTCGGCATCGTGGAAGGGCTCCTCGTGGGGCGGAGGTCGTGGTCGCGGGCGGCCGGGCGGTGCCCGGGCGCACGAGTCGTGCCCAGCCTAGTGGACACCGGCCATCCGGTCATGCGCCTCTCGCCTCCCTCCGCCGCTCAGGGCACCGGGACCGCCCGCAGCACCACGTTGTCCTCGTAGTCCCCGATCTCCTCGAGCCACTCCCCGCCGCACGTCACGAGGTGGAGCACCGGCTCGCCGGTCCGGCGGAACAGGTCCGCCTCCGCGAGGGACTTCTTGTGCACGTGCTGGACGGACTCGGTGCGGTAGCGCTGGACGCTCCCGTCCGCGCGCTCCACGCGGACCTCCGCCCCGACCGGCACGTCCTTGAGCTGCGCCATCGGTGTGACCTCGGTGAGGGTGTCGACGTGGCCGGCGACGACCGCGGCGCCCTCGTCCGCCCCGGGGGACGGACCGTACCGGTACCAGCCCAGCTCCACATGGTTGTCCGGGATGGTCATGGCCCCGTTGTCCTCGACCCCCACCGGGACCACCGGCATGTCGATCGGGGAACCGTCCACGACCACCCGCACGGGGGCGGGGACCTTCTCGGCGGGCGCCTGGGTGGCGGGAGCGACCGGGATCTCCGCGGGTGCCGCGGCGGACTGCGCCGGGGCCTCCGCGGAGACCGGACGGTCGAGGCCGGCAAGTGCCGGCACCGTCTCCTCGCCCTGGTACGGCCCCGCCGCCAGGGAGTTCGCGGGCGGCGCGGCCCCGCTCTCCGGGAGAGCGGTGACGGCCGCTGCCGCGAGCAGGGACACCGAGGCGACCGCCCCGGCACCCACCGCCGCCAGACGACGACGACGGGTGCCGGGAGTTGTCGGTCCGGGCGCGCGGTGGGCCGCAGCCTGCCGCGCACCCGGACCGTGCCTGTCAGGACCGCTCACTACCGGCGGTTCCCCGCGAGCACCCGGCGGGCACCGTACGCCGCGCCGATCAGCCCGAGCGCACCGGCGGCCGCGAGGCCGGCGGTCAGCATCGTGCGCTGCTCCTGGGCCGCGAGGCCGGACTGGCCGCCCGGCACGGCCTCGGGCGCCTGCTCCATGCCCTCCAGGGTCTGGACGGCGAGGTCCAGGTTCCCGGCCTCGAGGGAGCCCCACGCGTACACGATGTTGTGGGTGCCCTCGGCGAGCTCGAGATCGGCGGGGCCGATGACCGGGTCGGTGGTGCCCGCGGCGGCCACGGACGCCGAGACCGTGCCGGCGTCGACCGGAAGGGTCTCCTCGTTCGGGTTCTCGAGCCCGGTGATGATCGCCTGGTCGCCCGCGAGGACGTCCACGGCCGGGGCCGCGGCCACGTGCCGGACGGTCAGGTGCGACTTCCCGGCCTCGATCTCGGACATGTCGTTGGTGAACAGGGCGGCCGTGGGGCTGCCCTCGGCGTCGAGGTGGGCCGCGGCCGTGTAGCTCATCCCGGTCTGCAGGTCGGCGGTGACGGGACCGATGATCGGCTCCGAGGCGTCGGCGGCGTCGGGGGCCGTGATGGCCAGGTCGTAGCTGCCGGCGGGCAGCTCCAGCGGG
This sequence comes from Kocuria sp. CPCC 205258, assembly GCF_040981005.1. Taxonomy (NCBI): domain Bacteria; kingdom Bacillati; phylum Actinomycetota; class Actinomycetes; order Micrococcales; family Micrococcaceae; genus Kocuria; species Kocuria sp. CPCC 205258. Next base: position 315,390 of record NZ_JAVKPS010000001.1, read on the forward strand.
CCGGCCAGGGTGCCCGGCTCGAAGTCGTCGAGGGTGAGCTCGCCGTTGACGTAGACGTCCACGACGGTGTCGGGGACGCCGTGGAGCACGGAGAGCTCGGCGTGCTCGGCGGCGAACGCCGGGCTCATGCTGAGGGCACCGGCACCGAGACCGAGGACTGCTGCGGCGGAAAGGGTCTTGCGCATGGTAACTGCTCCTTGAACGGGCTCCCTGGCGGAAGCGGAATCGACCTTGCACCCGTACTACCGCCGTGGACCCCTCCGTGGATGCAGCAGGTCACATTTTTTCCGGGAAGTTTTTCCGGGCCCGTTCCGCACCACAATGAAGAGGGCGGCGCCGTGGCCCGCGCGGCCCGCGGGAGCCGCCGTCCGGGCACCCGCCCGGGCACCCCTCGCACCGCTCGCATCCCCAGGAGGAACCGTGGACACCCATCGCTTCACCGGCAGGACCGCCGTGGTCACCGGGGCGGGCTCGGGCATCGGGCGCGCCACCGCGCTGCGCCTGGCCGGCGAGGGAGCCACGGTGGTGGTGGTCGACCTGTCGGCCCGGCGGCTGGAGGCCCTGGTGGCGGGCGCGCCGCGCCTGCCACTCTTCCCCGTGCTCGCGGACCTCACGGACGAGGGGGCGGTGGGCCGCGTCCTGGCGGCGACCGAGGGGCGGCTCGACGTGCTGGTCAACAACGCCGGGATCATGGACCGCTTCGAGTCCGTCGCCGAGGTGGACGACGCGACGTGGGACCGGGTCTTCGCCGTGAACGTCGGCTCCGTCATGCGGCTGACCCGCGCGGCGATCCCGCTGCTCCGGGCCTCCGGACGGGGCGCGATCGTCAACGTGGCCTCCGAGGCGGCCCTGCGCGGCTCCGCCGCGGGCGCCGCCTACACCGCCTCCAAGCACGCCGTGGCCGGGCTGACGAAGAGCACCGCCCTCATGCACGCCGCGGACGGCATCCGCACCAACGCGGTCGCCCCCGGCGCCACGGCCACGGGCATCGAGGCGCCCATGGTCTCGGACCTCTTCCCCGGGCGGATGGCGGGGTTCATGCAGAACATCCCCTACACGGCCACGGCCGAGCAGGTCGCCGCCGTCATCGCCTTCCTCGCGAGCGACGACGCCTCCAACGTCAACGGCGTGATCATGCCCTCGGACGGCGGCTGGTCCGCGGTGTGACGCACCGCGCGGGGTCCGTGCCCCCGCGCGGTGCGCGGCTCACTCCTCCTCGAGCGTGGAGACCTCCTGCGGCTCGTCGAGGACGACCTCCTGGTCCTGCTCCACGAGGTCGTCGGGGTTCGCCTCGAGGGAGGACGCCTCCGAGCGGTCGGGCGCGTGCACCGGAGCCTCCTCGTCCTGGTCGTCGAGATCCTGCTGATCGGCGTCGATCGACTGCTCGAGCCGGTCGGCCTCGTCGTACTCGGGTACGTCGCTCATGGCTGCCTCCTGCGTCGTGGGACCTGCGGGACCACCGGCCGTGGGGCCGGTCGTGTGCCTCCGACCCTACTCGTCGGGTCGTCTGTTCCCAGCCCCCTGGTGGTCGGATAACGTGGTCTGCACCACAGGAAGCACCGCTCAACAGCAGGAGTTGTCGATCATGACGAGCCGATTCCACCGCTACGCCGAACTGTTCAAGAGCAAGGGCCCCTGGTGCACCGTGTACACGGACATCAGCACCGGCACCGTCGACTCGCTGCACGCCATCGACGTGCTTCCGGAGAACATCTGCCGAGAGCTGGAGCGCCAGGGCGCGAGCAAGGCCGACCTCGCCGCGGTGGAGGCCGCCGTGCGCCCGGCCGAGGGCGTGCCGGACCCGGTGTGCCGGTACCTGCTGGTGCGCGGAGGCACCGTGGAGATCGACGAGGTCCTCCCCGGTCCCCGGGCCGGCCGCGGTGTCCTCCAGGTGGAGGACGTCCCCGATCTCACGCCCCTGTTCCGGCACCGCCCGGACGACTTCCCGTACGTGGTCGCCGAGGTGGGCCGGGACGGCGGCGAGATCTGCCTCCAGCACGCCAGCCGCGTCCGGGCCGCGGACGAGCAGCAGATCGAGGGCGAGACCGAGCACCTGAAGAAGTTCCCCGGGGGCGGCTGGTCGCAGGGACGCTGGCAGCGGCACACGGAGGACGTGTGGCGGCGCAACACCGAGCAGGTGGCCGAGCAGATCGACAAGGTCGTGGCCGAGAGCGGGGCGCAGCTCGTCGTCCTGGCCGGGGACCTGCGGGCCCGGGGCCTGGTCGAGGAGCAGCTGTCCAAGGCGACCCGGGCGATGCTGAGCGTCGTCGACGCCAACACCCGGGCGGAGGGAAGCAAGTCCGCCGACTTCGACCACCAGGTCGAGGAGCGCGTGGCGGAGGTCGTGGCGCACCGCCAGCAGGCGCTGCTCGAGCGGCTCGCCGAGCAGCAGGGACGCGCGGACCCCACCGCCGTCTCGGGGATGGCGCCCGTGGTCTCGGCCCTGCAGCAGGCCCAGGCGGAGACGCTGCTGCTCGACGACACCCACCTGGACACGGAGCAGCAGCTCATCGCCCTGGACGCCGAGCCGTGGATCGCCCTGGAGGAGTCGGAGGCCGTGGGCGCCGGCGTGCTGGGCCGGGTCTCCGCCGACGCCGCGCTGGTGCGCGCCGCGGTGCTGACCGACGGCCGACCCGTCTTCGTGCCGCCGGGGGCGCTGCCCCACGGCACGGACGTCGCGGCCCTGCTGCGCTGGAGCGCCGCACCGGCGTCCTGACCCGGCGCGGACGAGGGGCCCCCGCACGCGGGGGCCCCTCGTCCGCGCCCTGCCCCGCGCTCCCGGCGGAGCCGCGGGGTCAGGGGACGGGGTTCAGAGGGCCAGCTGGCGGGCGGGGGTGTCCGCGGCGGAGGGCCTGCCCGCGTAGGCGCCCCGGAACGCGGCGGCGGGGTGGGTGCCGAGCACCTTGGTCTGCCCCTTGCCGTAGAGGTTCTCGCGCAGCGTGGTGCCCTCGTACCCGGTGCGGTAGCGGCCGCGCTTCTGCAGCTCCGGCACGACCCACTCCACGAAGTCCTCGAACGAGCCCGGGGACACGTGGTAGGCGAGGTTGATGCCGTCCAGCCCGCCCTCGTCGATCCACCGCTCGAGCTCGTCGGCCACGGTCTGCGGGGACCCCACGATCGGCACGCCCATGCCGCCCATCGAGATGTGCTTGGCGACCTCCTTGATCGTCCACTTCTTGTGCGGGTCGGCCGTGGTGAAGGGGGTCAGGAAGGACTGGATCGAGTCGGTCTTGATGTACTCCAGGACGTCGTTCTCGTCGTAGCGGCCCAGGTCCAGCCCGGACCAGCCGCCCACGAGGCCCAGCGCGCCGTCGGTGTCCGCGTACCGCTCGTAGTCGCGGCGCTTCTGCTCGGCCTTCGCGTCGGTCTCGTCGACGATCACGTGCAGCATGGCGAAGATCTTGAGGTCGTCCCGGTTCCGGCCGCTGGCCTCCGCCTCGTCGCGCAGCTTGTCGGTCACCACCCGGGTCAGGTCCGGGCGGATGCCGCCCACGAACACCGCCTCCGCGTGGCGGCCGGCGAACGCCCGCCCGCGGGAGGAGGCCCCGGCCTGGAAGATCAGCGGCGTGCGCTGCGGGGACGGCTCGGTCAGCCCGATGCCGGGGACGTCGAAGTACCTGCCGTGGTGCTGGATGGGGTGGACGAGCGCCGGGTCGGCGAAGACCCCGTTGACCCGGTCGCGCCGGACCGCGCCGTCCTCCCAGGAGCCCTCCCAGAGCTTGTAGCAGACCTCCATGAACTCCTCGGCGATCTCGTAGCGCTCGTCGTGGGAGATCTGCTCCGTCAGCCCGTGGTTCTCGGCGGCGGACTTCAGGTAGGACGTCACCACGTTGAAGCCCATCCGGCCCTTCGTGAGGTGGTCGAGGGTCGCGAACTTCCGGGCGAGCGGGTACGGCTGCTCGTAGGTGATCGCGCTCGTCACGCCGAAGCCGAGGTGCTTCGTCACGGCCGCCATCGCGGAGATCTGCATGAAGGGGTCGTTGACCGGGATCTGGGTGGCGTCCCGGATCACCGGGGCCGCGGAGTTCTGGTAGACGTCGTAGTACCCGACGACGTCCGCGAGGAACAGCGCGTCGAAGAGCCCCTTCTCCAGGACCTGGGCGACGTCCGTCCAGTACTCGATCGTGTTGTACTCGTCCGCCCGGGAGCGGGGGTGCTTCCACAGACCGGGGGCCTGGTGGCCCACGCAGGTCATGTCGAAGGCGTTCAGGGCGATGCGCTTGCTCATGGGGTGTTCCTCCCGGGTCGATGCCGACCCGCGCCCGTGCGTCGTGGAGACCTGCCCGCGGGTCCGACGCACTGGTGGGCGCCGTACTTGCCGCGGAGCACGTGCACCGCGGCCCGATGTTCATCTGGGGCACCCCGCTACGGGAGAGGGTTGCCGCCCGACCAGCCAGAGCTTCGTGTCGGGACTCGTCATCGTCGTCGGGGGACAGCTTAGCGGGTGGCCCCTGACCGGGTGCAACCCCCGTGCGGTCCCGCCGCACGGGGACCGTCCCGGCCGGCGGCGGGACGGTGCCGATCCGGTACGGGCGGCTCCGCCGGGTCGCTCAGCCGGGTCGTTCAGCCGGGCGGGGCGAGCGGCGGGGTCCGGCCCGGGTCCAGGGTCCAGCCCCGCCGGAGCAGGGACCGGAGCTCGATCAGGGGGCAGGTGTCCATGACCACGTCGAGGCCGGCCCGCTCCGCCCGGGCGGCGGCGGCCTCGTCCACGACGCCCAGCTGCAGCCACACCGCGGCGGCGCCCACGGCGATGGCCTGGTCCACCACCGCGCCGACGCGGCGGGAGTTCACGAAGCAGTCCACCACGTCGATCGGCCCCGGGACCTCGGCGAGCGTGCGACGGCCGGGCTCGCCGTGCACCGGCTCGCCCTTCGGGTTGACCGGGACGATCGTCATGCCGAGGTCGTCCCGGATCCGCTTCGCCACCGAGTGCGCCGGACGGGCCGTGTTGCCGGTCAGCCCCACCACGGCCCACCGGCCGGGCCGGGTCATGAGGCGGTCGATGACGGCGGGGTCGTTGCGGCTCATGCCCCCAGCCTGGCACGGAACCCGTTCCCCCTCCTTCTTCCTCCGCGAGATTGCACGTGTCGGCGACCTCGCGGAGGGGGGAAGGTCAGGAGAAGAGCGGCAGGAGGTCCGCGTGCGCGCCCAGCTCCGCACGCTCCTGGGCGGTCAGCTCCGCCCGGCCGGTGCCCACGCGGGCGAAGTGCTCGTCGCTCCAGTGCTCGAGCGGTTCCCGCTCCCACAGGTCGGTGAGGACCCGGCGGACCTCGGCGAGCCCGTCCACGGCGGGACCCGGGGAGCCGTCCAGGTGCTGGATCAGGTCCAGGTGGTGCACCGTGGCCTCCACCGCGAGGGTGCTCAGCAGGTCCTCGACGCGCAGCACATGCCCCTGGGTGCGGACCGCGCCGTCGCCGCAGTGCTGCGCCGCGTGCACGAGCGCCCGGGTGGTCTCGCGGTGGAGGGCGCGCACCGGCTCCCAGTCCAGGACCATGGACGCGGCCACGCGGGTGTGGCGCCGGGCCTCGGCGGCCTCCGCGGGATCGCCGCCCCAGTCGGTCCAGTAGGTCGCGGCGTCCCGGTCGGGGCGGGCGGTGGTGGGCGTGTGCAGGGCGACCAGCCCCCGCAGGGCGTCCATCGCGCAGTGGTGGGTGAGGTCCCGGACCGACCACCCCGGGCAGCCCGTGGCGGCCCAGGAGTCGTCGTCGCCGAGCCCGTCGAGGACCGCGCCGAACGCCGTGCAGGCGTCGCGCACCAGGTCCGCCCGGGCCGGGCTTCTGCGGCTCGTCATGGGTCCATGGTGGGGCACGGAGGGCTCCCATGCCAGGGATGTGTCGCGATCACCACGGATGCGACGGATTTGCCAGGAAACACGCCGAGGACGTTCAATTGGTGGTGTAACCATCCGGAGCGGCTGAGAGACCTGGCTCGTCGACGTCGCAGCAACCGGCACGGATCCGTCTGATCCTCCGTGCGAGGTGCTAATGCCAGGACCGATGGAGTTGATCATGAGCACTTCCCTGCTGGGCTCTGCGCCGGCCACCGCACCGGGCACCGCGAAGCGCGCCTTCTCCGTGGCCTTCGAGCACGTCGGCAAGGCCTTCCCGTCCGGCCGCGAGACCCACCACGTCCTGCAGGACGTCGACGTCACGGCCCGGCCCGGCGAGGTCCTGGCGGTCCTGGGGCCCTCGGGGTGCGGCAAGTCCACGCTCCTCCGGGCCGCGGCGGGGCTCGACACCGCCTCGGCCGGACGGGTGCTCATCGACGGCACCCCCGTGTCCGGCATCGACCCGCGCTGCGCGGTCGCCTTCCAGGAGCCCCGCCTGCTGCCGTGGCGCTCGGTGCGCGAGAACGTCCGCCTGGGCCTGCCCCGCGGAATCCCCCGGGACGAGGGGGACGCCGTGATCGACGACCTGCTGCGCCTGGTGGGGCTCACCGCGCACGCCGGCCATCGTCCCCGCGCGATCTCCGGCGGCATGGCCCAGCGCGCGTCCCTGGCCCGGGCCCTGGCCCGCAATCCCGGGGTCCTGCTGCTCGACGAGCCCTTCGGCGCGCTCGACGCCCTGACCCGCCTGAAGATGCAGGACCTGCTGCTCACGATCCACGCGGCCCAGCCCACCACCGTCCTGCTCGTCACCCACGACGTCGACGAGGCGCTGCAGCTCGCGGACCGGATCGTGGTCCTGGGCCGGACCGGGCCCACCGCCCCCGCCTCGATCAGCACCATCCTCGCCGTGCCCGGCGAACGCCCCCGGGACCGGGCCTCCGAGGTCCTCGCCGAGCTGCGCGTGCAGCTCCTCGGCCACCTCGGCGTCGACACCCACCACCCCGCGACCCGCTGACGCGGCCCGCCCCCACCCCGACTCCCCGCCCCGGACCAGCGGCGGCACCCGCCTGCGCCGCCCGGCACCGTCCGTCCACCACGAAAGGCTCCGCCATGCCCCTGCCCCAGCGCTCCGTCCGCACCGTCCCCGCACTCGCCGCCGTCCTGGCCCTCGGCCTGACCGGGTGCATGGCCGGCGAGGGCTCCGGTGAGCCGCCCGCGGAGGCCGCCGGGGACGGCACCGTCCGCGTGGACTGGGCCACCTACAACCCGCTCTCCGTGGTGATCAAGGAGAAGGGCTGGCTCGAGACCGCGTTCGCCGAGGAGGGCATCGAGGTGGAGTGGGTGCAGTCCGCCGGGTCGAACAAGGCCAACGAGGCGCTGCGTGCGGAGGCGGTGGACATCGGCTCCACCGCGGGCTCCGCGGCGCTGCTGGCCCGCAGCAACGGCACCCCGATCCGGGTGATCGATCTCTACTCGCAGCCGGAGTGGTCCGCCCTGGTCACCACCGCCGGCAGCGAGGTGCAGGAGGTCGCGGACCTCGAGGGCCGCACCGTGGCCGCGACCAAGGGCACCGACCCGTACTTCTTCCTGCTCCAGGCCCTCGACGAGGCCGGGGTGGACGCCGGGGACGTCACGATCCAGAACCTGCAGCACGCCGACGGCCGCGCTGCCCTGGAGAACGGCCAGGTGGACGCCTGGTCCGGGCTCGACCCGATCATGGCCGCCGCGGAGGAGAACGGCGCGGAGCTGTTCTACCGCAACGTCGACTTCAACACCTACGGCTTCCTCAACGCCCACGAGAGCTTCCTCGAGGAGCAGCCCGAGGCCGCCCAGACCGTGGTGGACGTCTACGCCTACGCCCGGCAGTGGGCGCAGGAGAACACGGAGGAGACCGCGCAGCTGCTCGCCGAGGCGGCCGGGATCGAGCTGTCCGTGGCCGAGAAGGTGCTCGAGCGCACCAACCTGGACATCGACCACGTGCCGGGCGACGAGCAGCTGGCGGTCCTCGAGAAGGTCGGGCCGATCTTCGTGGAGTCCGACGACGTGGCCGGCCAGGAGCAGATCGACGAGGCGCTCGGGAGCATCGTGGAGAGCTCCTACGCCGAGAACGCCGACGCCTCCCGCGCGGCCGAGCTGGTCGGGGCCGGGCAGTGACGCAGCCCCTGGCCCCCGCCGAGGAGGCGCAGCGTCTCGAGGACGCCCCCGCCGCGGCCCCCCGGCGGCGGCCGCTGCTGCGCACCGGGCTGGGCCTGCTGCTGCCCGCCGCGCTGCTGGTCCTGTGGCACGTGCTGTCCACCGCCGGGGTCTTCAGCGCCGTGCAGCTGCCGGCCCCGCTCGCGGTGCTCGAGGCCGGGATCGGCCTGCTGGCCGGCGGGGACCTGTGGACCCACGTGGGCATCTCGACCCAGCGCGTGCTGATCGGCTTCCTGATCGGCGCCGGGCTCGGCCTCGTGGCCGGGTCCTTCATCGGCCTCTCCCGCTGGGGCTCCACGCTGGTGGGCCCCACGATCGGGGCGTTCCGCGCGGTGCCGTCCCTGGCGTGGGTGCCGCTGCTGCTGCTGTGGATCGGTCTCGGCGAGGACTCCAAGGTCACGCTGGTGGCCATCGGCGCGTTCTTCCCGGTCTACACCACGGTGTCCGCGGCCCTGCAGCACGTGGACCGCAATCTCATCGAGGCGGCGCGGGCGTTCGGGCTGCACGGGCTGCGCCTGCTCACCACGGTGCAGCTGCCGGCCGTCATGCCGTCGGTCATCTCGGGGCTGCGCCTGGCCCTGGCCCAGGCGTGGCTGTTCCTCGTGGCCGCCGAGCTGCTGGGCGCCTCCATGGGCCTGGGCTGGCTGCTCACCGACTCGCAGAACAACGGCCGCACCGACCGCCTGCTCCTCGCCATCGTGCTGCTCGCGGTGCTCGGCAAGGCGACGGACGCGCTGCTGGGGGTCTTCGAGAAGTGGGCCGCCAAGAAATGGGCCTGACACGTGCGCCTGGCACAGTGGAACCGTCGTCCGTGCCGGCCGGAAAGGACAGCAGCACCGTGAGCTTCAGCTGGAGCGACCCCTCCTCCCCCACCCCCAATCCCGCCCTGGTCTCGGACGAGGCCCGGATCGCCTTCTGGGAGGCGCAGGCGTCGCGCCTCGACTGGGCGCGGCCGTGGACCACCGCGCACCGCTTCGAGGCCCCGCGGCGGCTCGGGACGGACGAGCAGGGCGGCCCCACCTGGTCGGTCCCGGAGATCGCGTGGTTCGAGGGCGGCAGGCTCAACGTGGCCCACAACTGCGTGGACCGCCACGTCGAGGCCGGCCGCGGCGCCCACGTGGCCCTGTACTTCGAGGGCGAGCCCGGGGACCGGCTGGTCTACACCTACGCCGACCTGCAGCGGGAGGTCTCCCGCGCCGCCAACGCCCTGCTCGCCCTGGGCGTGGAGCAGGGCGACCGGGTGGTGATCTACCTCCCCGTCATCCCGGAGACCGTCATCATCACGCTGGCCTGCGCCCGCATCGGCGCGGTGCACTCCCTGGTCTTCGGCGGGTTCTCCGCCGAGGCGCTGCGCTTCCGCGTCGAGGACACCGGCGCCAAGGTCCTCGTGACCACGGACGGGCAGCACCGGCGCGGCGCCGTGGTGCCCGTGAAGGCCGTGGCCGACGAGGCCTGCAGCGGTGACAACGCGGTCGAGCACGTCGTCGTCGTGCGCCGCACCTCCCGGCCCGGGCGCACGGACCTGCCGCGGGGCACCCGGGGAACGCACTCCAAGGAGGAGGACGCGGTCCCGTGGACGCGCGGGCGGGACGTGTGGTGGCACGAGCTGGTCGCCGAGCAGTCCGACGTGCACGTGCCCGAGGCGTTCGACGCCGAGACGCCGCTGTTCATCATCTACACCTCCGGGACCACCGGACGGCCCAAGGGCCTGGTGCACACGATGGGCGGCTACCTCGTGCAGACCGCCTACACCCACGCGCTGCTGTTCGACCTGCTACCGGACGTGCTCGACGACGAGGGCCGGCTCCGCCCGGACGAGCTGGCCACCGTCAACGACCCCGCGAAGGTGGACTCGACCGTCCACTGGTGCACTGCGGACCTCGCGTGGGTCACCGCGCACACCTACGAGATCTACGGGCCGCTGGTCAACGGCGTGTCCGAGGTGATCTACGAGGGCACCCCGAACACCCCGCACTGGGGCCGGCACTTCGAGGTGATCGAGCGCTACGGGGTCACCGCCTACTACACGGCGCCCACGCTGATCCGCTCCCTGATGGGCGCGTTCCCCAAGGGCGTCCCGCCGCTCTACAACCTCAACTCGATCCGGCTGCTCGGCTCCGTGGGCGAGTCGATCAACCCCGAGGCCTGGCGCTGGCTGCGCGCGCAGCTGGGCAGGGACGAGGTGCCGTTTGTGGACACGTGGTGGCAGTCCGAGACCGGCGCCACCGTGATGTCCCCAAGGCCGCACGACCCCCAGTTCGCGCCCCCGGGGACGTTCGACGACGGAGCCCCGCGCACCGCGCTCAAGCCCGGCTGCGCGACCCGGGCGGTCCCGGGGATCTCCACCCGCGTGGTCGACGAGGCCGGGGAGACGGTCCCGCCCGGGGTGCAGGGCTTCGTGGTGGTGGACCGGACCGGTCCCTCGATGGCCCGCACCGTGTGGGGCGACCCGCAGCGCTACCTCTCCTCCTACTGGCAGGCCTACGCCGAGCAGGGCTGGTTCCTGGCCGGGGACGGCGCCCGCTACGACGAGGAGGGCGACATCTACATCCTGGGGCGGGTCGACGACGTCATCAACGTCTCCGGGCACCGGCTGTCCACCATCGAGATCGAGTCGGCGCTCGTCACCCACCCGTGGGTGGTGGAGGCCGGCGCGGCGCCGGTGCGCGACGAGCTGACCGGGCACGCGGTGCTCGCCTACGTGGTGCTGACCCCCGAGGCCGGCCGGGTCCCGGCGGAGGAGCTGACCGCTGCCCTGCGCGAGCACGTGGCGCACGAGATCGGGCCGATCGCCAAGCCGCGGGCGGTCGTGGCGGTCCCCGACCTGCCGAAGACCCGGTCCGGGAAGATCACCCGGCGGCTGCTCGCGCAGCTGTGGGAGGGCGCCCCCCTCGGCGACCGGTCCTCGCTGCAGAACGAGGAGTCCCTCGAGCGCATCGCCGACGTCCTGGCCGCACGGCGCTAGCCCCCGCCGCGAGGGGTCGCTTCCGGCGCTCCTCCGGCCGCGGGGGGTCGCTTTCGGTCGGAATGAGCTGCTCGCACCGGCGGAAAACGACCCCTCGCGCCGGGGCGGAGGCCGGCGCAGGGGGTCGGCGGAGGCGGGAAACGACCCCTCGGCGCGGCTCCGTGACGGTCCGCGACCCTCTCCGCAAGGACGTTGAGACTTGTGACGCCTCAGCCCGCACCGCCCCTAGGATGAATGCCGTGAACGACTCCCCCCGCCCCGCAGGCACGGCCCGCTCCGCGCCGGACGGGCTGCTGCCCGCCCTGCCGAACACCGACCTCAAGCTCGCGATGGCCGCCTCCGGCGCCCTGTTCTCGGGCTACGTGCTGGTGCACATGCTGGGGAACCTGAAGGTCTACCAGGGCGCGGAGAAGTTCGACGCCTACGCCGAGCTCCTCCGCACGGCGGGCGCCCCCGTGCTGCCGCGCGGCACGGTGCTCTGGGCGGCCCGCGGCGTGCTCGCCACCGGCCTCGTGGTCCACACGGGCGCCGCCGCGGTGCTCACCGCGCGGTCCTGGGCGGCGAACGGGACGCTGCTGCCGCGCACCGGCCGGCGCCCGCGGGGCCGTCGTCGCTCCCCGTGGACGGTGGCGAAGCGCTCGATGCGCAGCACGGGCGGCGTGCTGGGGCTGTTCACCCTCTTCCACGTGCTCGACCTGACCCTGGGCGCCCGGCCCGCCGCGGCCCGGGGGTTCGAGCACGGCAGCGCCCACGCCAACCTCGTGGCCAGCCTCTCCCGCCCGCCGGTGGCCGCCGCCTACGCTCTGTCCATGGCGGCGCTGGCCGCCCACCTGGTGCACGGCATCCCGGAGATCGCCAATGACGTGGGCGTGGGCGGTGACCGGCGCTTCCAGCGGCGGCTGCGGATCGCCGCGAACGCGTTCGGCGCCGCGGTGGCCGCCGGCAACACCACGATCCCGGTGGCCGTGCTGACCCGCGCGGTGCGCTGAGCCCCGTGGCTACCCTCCCCCGTCTGCGGGACGACCTCCTGCAGGACGGCCTTCTTCGAGACGACAAGGACCCGAGCGAGTGAGCACCTTCTCCCTGACCGTGGACGTGTGGCGCCAGCCCTCCCCGGAGGAGCCCGGGGACTTCACGGCCTACGACGTCCCGGACGCGAGCCCGGACATGACCGTGCTCGAGCTGCTCGACCGGATCAACGCGCAGCTGGAGGCCGCCGGCGAGGACCCGGTGGTCTTCGACGACGGGTGCCGCGAAGGGGTCTGCGGCAAGTGCGGGGTGACGGTCGACGGCGTGGCGCACGGCCCCGAGCGCAACGCCGCGAGCTGCATGCAGCACCTGGGGGCCTACCGGGACGGGGACCGCGTGCGCATCGAGCCGCTGCGGGCGGCGTCCTTCCCGGTCAAGCGGGACCTCTCCGTGGACAAGAAGGCGCTGCGCCTCGTGGCCAAGGCGGGCAAGTTCCCGGTGGCGATGAAGGCCCTGGCCAACGGCGGCTGCATCAGCTGCGGGGCGTGCGTGGCGTCCTGCCCCAACGGGTCCGGCCAGCTGTTCGTGGGCACGATGCTGCGGGAGCTGCCGCCGCTGGCCAAGGACGACGCCGAGCGCCGGGAGCGTTCCGCCCGGGTGATCGACGCCTCCGAGGAGCAGTTCGGGCCCTGCTCCCTGCTCGGCGACTGCGTGGAGGTCTGCCCGGCCGGGCTGCCGATCGAGAACCTCTCCGCGGTGGCGCAGGAGAACCTGCGCAACCGTTTCCCGCGCCGGAGCAGGGACGCCCCGGACCCCGGATGACCCGGCGCGGCGCGCCTTGCCGCCCGGTGACGTGACTGCTACCTTTCGGGCACGCCCCCGAGACCATGAGGTGGATCACATGAGCGAGCGCCCCGGAAAGATCGTCCCCGAGCAGGGCGAGTTCGACTACGAGCCCGACGACCGTGAACCTGCCCGCCCGGCGGCGAAGACCTGGCTCTTCCGCGGCCTCGGCCTGCTGCTGGCCTTCCTGGTCTGGTTCCTGCTCGGCGGCGCGGACGTCTCGGCCGACGCCCGGGTGGTGGGTGCGGTCGCCACGCTGATGGCGGTCTGGTGGATGACCGAGGCGGTGCCGCTGTCCATCACCTCGCTGCTGCCCATCGTGCTCTTCCCGGTGCTCACGGCGCTCACCGTGGCCGAGACGACCGCACCCTACGCCAACCCGATCGTGTTCCTGTTCCTCGGCGGCTTCCTCATCGCGATCGCCATGCAGAAGTGGAACCTGCACCGCCGGATCGCGCTGCTGACCCTGCGCCGGGTCGGGACCCACCCGCGGCAGATCATCCTCGGCCTGATGATCTCCACGGCCTTCCTCTCCATGTGGGTCTCCAACACCGCGACCACGCTGATGATGCTGCCGATCGGGCTGTCCGTGCTGACCCTGGTGGTCGAGAACAGCCGCAACGCCGGCACCCGGGCCGAGACCGAGGCCATGGGCGAGGACATCCGCGGCGGCAAGGCCATCAGCGACGTCATCGACGACCGCGACGTGCGCCTGTTCGGCGTGGCCCTGGTTCTGGCGATCGCCTGGGCCGCCACCATCGGCGGCCTCGGCACCCTGCTGGGGTCCCCGCCCAACGCCATCGTGGCCGGCTACATCAGCGACGAGCTGGACCGGACCGTGGGCTTCGCGCAGTGGATGATGCTCGGCGTGCCGATCGTGGTGGTCTTCATCGGTCTCGCCTGGCTGCTCATCACCCGCGTCATCTTCCGCTTCAACCTGGCGGAGGTGCCCGGCGGCAAGGAGCTGATCAACGAGGAGATCGCCGCCCTGGGGCCCATGAGCAAGGGCGAGAAGACCGTGCTGGCCGTGTTCGTCATCGCCGCGTTCTTCTGGATCGTCCCGGGGCTGCTGTCCGGCATCGGCACCATCGGCGAGCAGCTGCCCTGGCTGGACCTCTTCGACGACACGGTGGTCGCCATCGGCGCCGGCGTGCTGCTCTTCCTGCTCCCCGGGGACAAGCAGGGCAACATGACCCTGGAGTGGAAGGACGCCGAGGAGGGCCTCCCGTGGGGCGTGCTCCTGCTCTTCGGCGGCGGTCTGTCGCTGGCCGCCGCCGTGGCCGGCACGGGCCTGGACGCCTGGTTCGGCGCGCAGGTCTCCGGGCTCGGCGCGCTGCCGATCGTCCTGCTGCTCGCGGCGGTGGTCACGATCGTCCTGCTCCTGACCGAGATCACGTCCAACACCGCCACGGCGGCCACCTTCATCCCGATCCTGGGCGGCGTCGCCGTCGGCATCGGGGTGGACCCCATGACGCTGCTCATCCCGGCCGCGCTGGCGGCCACGTGCGCGTTCATGCTCCCCGTGGGCACCCCGCCCAACGCCATCGTCTTCGCCACCGGCCAGGTCAAGATCGCCGAGATGGTGCGCGGCGGCATCGTCCTCAACATCGTGGGCGTCATCCTGATCACGATCTTCACCGTGCTCATCGGGCCCTTCGCCCTGGGCCTGGTGATCTAGCCCGTCCTCGTCCCGGCACAGGGGGGCCCGTGGGTGTCCACGGGCCCCCTGGTCGTGCCACCTCCTGCGTCAGGGGGCGTCGGTGCACCGGGCCAGCACGGCCTGCGTGAACTGCTCCGTGCTCGCCGTCCCGCCGAGGTCCCCGGTCAGGGTGCCGCCGGCCATGGTCTGCTCGAAGGCGGACTCCAGGTGCCGGGCCGCCCCGGTCTCCCCGAGGTGGTCCAGCATCATGGCGGCCGCCCACATCGTGCCCACGGGGTTGGCGATGCCCTGTCCGGCGATGTCGGGGGCGGAGCCGTGCACCGGCTCGAACATGGACGGGTGGGTCTTCTCCGGGTTCAGGTTGGCGCTGGGGGCGACACCGATCGAGCCGGCCGCCCCGGCGGCGAGGTCGGAGAGGATGTCGCCGAAGAGGTTGGAGGCGACGATCACGTCGACGCTCCGCGGCTTGAGGACCATCCGGGCGGCCAGCGCGTCGATGAGGACCTTCTCGACCGTCACGCCCGGGTACTCGGCGACCGTGGCCTCCACGACCTCGTCCCAGAACGGCATGGTGTGGATGATGCCGTTGGACTTCGTGGCCGAGACCAGCCGGCCCGTGCGGCGCTGGGCCAGCTCGGCGGCGTAGCGGGCGATCCGGGTGACGCCGGCGCGGGTGAACACGGACTCCTGGACGGCCATCTCCTCGGGCCGGCCGCGGTAGAGCCGGCCGCCGACCTCGGAGTACTCGCCCTCGATGTTCTCGCGGACGACGACGAGGTCCAGCTCGTCGAGCCCGCGCAGGGGCGAGGTCACGCCCGGGAGGATCCGGATCGGCCGGAGGTTGACGTACTGGTGGAACTCGCGGCGGATGGGGATCAGCAGGCCCCACAGGGTGACGTCGTCGGGGATGTCCGGGGCGCCCACCGCCCCGAGCAGGACGCCGTCGCCGGAGGCGAGCTGCTCGATGCCGTCGACGGGCATCATCCGGGAGTGGGCCCGGTAGTGGTCGGAGCCCCACCCCCGTTCGCGCCAGTCGACGGTGAAGCCGTGCGCCTGCGCCAGCGCGTCGACGCAGCGCAGCGCGGACGGCATGACCTCCTGGCCGATGCCGTCGCCGGCGATCACGTCGATGGTGTAGTGCCGTGTCCTCGTCACCTGGTCCTCCGCAGCGTCGTGGGCGCGGGAAAGGCGGGCGCCTTCCGCGCATGGCGCAGATCATAGCGCCCCGGCCGGCCCGCCCCGTGTGCGGGGCGGGCCGGCCCGGGCCCGCGGTTGGCGCGGGGCGGCCCCGGGCAGCACAATGGGAGGCAACCATCCCGAGCGGCCGAGGGGCCTGGACCGACGACGCCGCAGCAACCGTGGTCGACGTCGCAGACCGCACGGTGCTACCGCCAGGACCGATGGGGCACCGTACCCCCGGCACCCCCGCCGGGACCCTCCTGACGCCCGGGACCGTCCAGCGGCACCACTCGCACGAGGAGCTTCCCCATGGCCGACCACCAGTTCGGGTTCCGCACCCGCGCCCTGCACGCCGGGGGCACCCCCGACGCCGAGCACGGCGCCCGCGCGGTCCCGATCTACCAGACCACCTCGTTCGTCTTCAAGGACGCCGACGACGCCGCCAACCTGTTCGCCCTGCAGAAGTACGGCAACATATACTCCCGCATCGGCAACCCGACCGTCGCGGCGTTCGAGGAGCGCATCGCGTCCCTCGAGGGCGGCATCGGCGCCGTGGCCACCGCCTCCGGCATGTCCGCCGAGTTCCTCGTGTTCGCCGCGCTCGCCCAGGCCGGGGACCACATCGTGGCCTCCGCCCAGCTCTACGGGGGCACGGTCACCCAGCTGGACGTCACCCTGCGCCGCTTCGGGATCGAGACCACGTTCGTCCCCGGCACCGACCCCGCCGACTACCGGGCGGCGGTGCGCCCGGGCACCAAGGCCGTCTACACGGAGGTCGTGGCCAACCCCTCCGGCGATGTCGCGGACCTGGAGGGCCTGGCGGCGGTCGCGCACGAGGCCGGCGTGCCGCTGGTCGTCGACTCGACCATGACCCCGCCGTACCTGGTCCGCCCGATCGAGCACGGGGCGGACATCGTCATCCACTCGGCCACCAAGTTCCTGGGCGGGCACGGCACCACGCTGGGCGGCGTCGTCGTCGAGTCCGGCCGCTTCGACTGGGCGAACGGCAACTTCCCGTCCATGACGGAGCCGGTGCCCACGTACAACGACGTCACCTGGTGGGGGAACTTCGGGGAGTACGGATTCCTGACCCGGCTGCGCACCGAGCAGCTGCGGGACATCGGCCCCGCCCTGGCGCCCCAGTCCGCCTGGAACCTGCTCCAGGGCGTGGAGACGCTGCCGCAGCGCATGGACGCGCACCTGGCCAACGCGCGGGCCGTCGCGCGGTGGCTGGAGGAGGACCCCCGGGTCTCCTACGTCAACTGGGCCGGGCTGCCGAGCCACCCCCACCACGAGCGGGCCCGGCGGTACCTGCCCCTCGGCCCGGGCTCCGTGTTCGCGTTCGGGGTCTCCCCCACGGACCGGCTCGGAGGGCGGGAGGTCGGCGCGCGCTTCATCGAGAACCTGCAGCTGGCCAGCCACCTCGCCAACATCGGCGACGCCCGCACCCTCGTCCTGCACCCGGCCTCCACCACGCACCAGCAGCTGAGCGCCGAGCAGCTGGTCGGCGCGGGGGTGCGGGAGGACCTCATCCGCCTGTCGGTGGGCCTCGAGGACGTCGAGGACATCCTCTGGGACCTCGACCAGGCCCTCACGGCGGCCACCGGCCTGCCCCGAGAGACACCCGGCCGCACGGCCGGCGCCCCGGCCGGTGCCCCGGCCGGTGCCACCGCCGACGACACCGCCGACGCCGCTGCTGCTGCCGACGCCGCCGACGTCACGACCGAAGGAGCGCTCCGATGACCGCCGAGACCCGCACGTGGACGGGGCCGAGCGCGCCCGAGCGGCTGAGCATCCTGCACGGCACCGAGTCGATCGCCGTCGTGGGCGCGTCCGACAAGCCGTCCCGCGCCTCCTACTTCGTCTCGACCTACCTGCTGTCCTCCTCGCCGTACCGGGTGTACTTCGTCAACCCGGCGCTGCGGGAGATCATGGGCCGGCCCGTCTACCCGTCCCTCGCGGACCTGCCGGAGACGCCCGATGTCGTCGACGCGTTCCGGCGCCACGACGACCTCCCCGGCGTGGCCCGCGAGGCCGTGGCCGTCGGGGCGAGGACCCTGTGGCTGCAGCTGGGGTCCTGGCACGAGGAGGCCGCCCGGATCGCCGAGGAGGGCGGGCTCTCCGTGGTCATGGACCGCTGCCTGAAGATCGAGCACGCCCGCTTCCACGGCGGGCTCCACCTGGCCGGCTTCAACACCGGGGTCATCTCGTCGAAGCGCCAGGTCCTGTCCTGAACGCGGAACGGCTCCGTGCGCCCCGGGGCGCACGGAGCCGTTCCGCGTCCGGCGAGGGTGCGGCCGCTACACGCGCTCGACGACGAACGCCACGTCCGTGTTCAGGCTCTGGCTGACCACGCAGTACCGCTCGGTCGACTTGGCCAGCCGCTGGAGGGTGGCGTCGTCGGCGTCGGTGTCGAGGCGGGCGGTGAGGACGACGTCCTGGACCCCCACGGCCACGGACCGGTCCAGGCCCAGCGTCCCACGGGCGTCGAACATGCCCTCCGCGCGGAGCTCGGCCGACCGGATCGGCACGCCCATGGCCGTCGCCACGCTGCGCAGGGTCACGCCCGCGCAGGCCGCGAGCGCGTCGAGGAGCATGTCCCCGGAGCAGGCGTCGCTGCCGTCACCGCCGGTGGCGGCGTGCAGGCCGGCCCGCGCCGGCCCGGCCCACGTGTCGACGGTGGTCGTGAGCCCGGGGTCGCGGAAGTCGCCGCGGGCGTGCAGGGGTGTGCGGGCCTCCTCGGGGTGCTCCCGGTAGCGTTCCTTGAGGGGGGCCTGCAGCTGCCGCAGGGCCGAGGCGTCGATGTCCGTACGAGATTCCATGACTTCACTGTAGATGGGCCGGGGCCGGGGCCGCCACGCGGTCCCGGCCCCGGCCTGCTGCTCCGTGCCCGTCAGCGGGTCCTCGTGGGCTTCTGCGCCAGCTCGTCCCAGTAGCCGCGGGTGGTCACCACGTCGGTGCCGTCCCACGCGCCGAGCCCGGACAGGCCCGGGACGTCGCCGCTGTGGAAGATCGGCTCGAGGCCCTGCTTGCGCTGGGCCTCGTAGTTGCGGAGCACCCGGACGGCCACGCCGGCGAGCAGCACCAGGGCCACCAGGTTGATGGTGGCCATGACCGCCATGAACAGGTCGGCCAGGGACCAGACGAGGTCCAGGGCCAGCACGGCGCCGCCGAAGACGAACACCAGCACGAGCACGCGGTAGGCGGTCATCGCCGCGGGCGAGCCCGTGAGGAAGCGGACGTTGGACTCGCCGTAGTAGTAGTTGCCGATCACGGAGGTGAACGCGAACAGGAAGATCGCCACGGTCAGGAAGTGAACCGCCCAGCTGCCCAGCTGCAGAGCCAGCGCGGACTGGGTCAGGGACGCGCCCTCCCGGCCGCCGAACTCGGGGTTGGAGAGGAGCACGATGAACGCGGTGATCGAGCAGATCAGCCAGGTGTCGAAGTACACGCCGAGCGCCTGCAGGAAGCCCTGCTTCGCGGGGTGGGACACGGACGCGGTGGCCCCGGCGTTGGGGGCCGACCCCATGCCGGCCTCGTTGGAGAACAGGCCGCGCTTCATGCCCTGGATGATGACGCCGATCAGCCCGCCGGTGACGAACTCGCGGATGCCGAAGGCCCCCTCGAGGATCTGGCCGAGCACGGCGGGGACCTCGCCGAAGTTCAGGAACACCACGAGCAGGCCCAGCAGGAGGTAGAGCACCGCCATGATCGGGACGACGATCTCGGAGACCGCGGAGATCCGGCGGATGCCGCCGAAGATGATCGCGGCGGTCAGCCCCACGAGCACGGCGCCGACCAGGATCCGGAACCACAGGGCCTCCGCCGCGGCGATGTCCACGCCGAGGGAGCCGCCGAGCGCGTCCACGATCGAGTTGGACTGCACGGAGTTGAACACGAACCCGTAGGTGAGGGTGATCACGACGGCGAAGAGCAGCCCCATCCAGCGCGCGCCGAGGCCGCGCTCCATGTAGTAGGCGGGCCCGCCCACGTAGCCGGTGGGCGCCTTGATCTTGTAGAGCTGGCCCAGCAGGGACTCGGTGAACGCGCTGGCCGCGCCGATGCCGGCGATCACCCACATCCAGAACACGGCGCCCGGCCCGCCCAGGCTGATGGCGATCGCGACGCCGGCGATGTTGCCGGTGCCCACCCGGGACGCGGCGGAGACGGTGAAGGCCCGGAACGCGGAGATGCCCTTCTGGCCGTCCTCGGCCAGACCGGGCTTGTCGTTGAGCACCCGGAACATCTCCGGGACCAGCCGCAGCTGCACCACGCCGGTGCGGACGGTCAGGTAGAGGCCCACCCCGATGAGGATGGCGAAGACCACGTTCCACACCCAGCCGCCGAGGGTGCCCACGAGATCGGTGACGAGTTCCATTGCAGCTCCGAACTGTGACGGACGCGGGTCCCCGGCGTGGGGTCTGCGGGGCCCGCGTGAAAGACCGGGCGCAGCGGTTGCGCGCCCCGACGGAACTCTAGTGGAAGTGACCCGCGTCTCGATGCCCCCGCGGGCCCCGCGATCACGGCCGGAGCGGGTCAGATCACGCGCACGGCGCCCTTGTCCGCGGAGGTGACCATCGAGGCGTAGGCGCGCAGGGCCTTGGAGACCTGGCGCTCGCGCGGCTTCGTGGGGTACCACGGGGCCGGCCCCCTGGCCTGCCGCCGGGCGGCCAGCGTCGCGTCGTCCACGTTCACGCGCAGCACGCGCCGGGCGACGTCGATCTCGATCTCGTCGCCGGTCTCGATGAGGCCCACGGCCCCGCCGGCGGCGGCCTCCGGGGAGATGTGCCCGATCGAGAGGCCGGAGGTGCCGCCGGAGAAGCGGCCGTCGGTGATGAGCGCGCACTCCCGGCCGAGGCCGAGACCCTTGAGGTAGGAGGTCGGGTAGAGCATCTCCTGCATGCCCGGGCCGCCCTTGGGGCCCTCGTGGGTGATGACCACGATGTCGCCGGGCTCCACGTTCTTGGACAGGATCTCGAAGACGGCCTCGTCCTGGGACTCGACCACGAAGGCCCTGCCCACGAAGTGGAACAGCTCCTCGTCGATGCCAGCGGTCTTGATGACCGCCCCGTCCTCGGCGATGTTGCCGTAGAGGATCGCCAGGCCGCCGTCCCGCGTGTAGGCGTGCTCCACCGAGCGGATGCAGCCGTCCTCGCCGTCGAGGTCGAGGGACTCGAACGTGTTGGCCGTGGAGAACGCCTGCGTGGTGCGCACGCCGCCGGGCGCGGCGTGGAAGAGCGCCCGGGCGCGCTCCGAGGACCGGCCGCTGCGGACGTCCCACTCGTCCAGCCAGGTGGCCAGGTCCGGGGCGTGCACCGCGTGCACGTCCTCGTTGAGCAGGCCCGCGCGGCGCAGCTCGCCGAGGAGCGCGGGGATCCCGCCGGCGCGGTGCACGTGCTCGATGTGGAACCGGGTGGAGTTCGGCGCGACCTTGCACAGGCAGGGCACCCGGCGGGACAGGGCGTCGATGTCCGGGAGGGTGAAGTCGACCTCGCCCTCCTGGGCCGCGGCGAGGATGTGCAGGATCGTGTTGGTGGACCCGCCCATGGCGATGTCCAGGGCCATGGCGTTCTCGAACGCGGCCTTGGTGGCGATGTTGCGCGGGAGCACGGACTCGTCGTCCTGCTCGTAGTACCGGCAGCACAGGTCCACCACCCGGCGGCCGGCCTCGAGGAAGAGCTCCTTGCGGGCCACCTGGGTGGCCAGCGTGGTGCCGTTGCCGGGCAGGGACAGGCCGAGGGCCTCGGTGAGGCAGTTCATGGAGTTGGCGGTGAACATGCCCGAGCAGGACCCGCAGGTGGGGCAGGCGTTGCGCTCGATCTGGCCCAGCTGCTCGTCGGTGACGGACTCGTCGACGGCCATGGACATCGCGTCCACGAGGTCCAGGCGGTGCTCCACGACGCCCTCGACGGCCTCGCCGGACTCCATGGGCCCGCCGGAGACGAAGACCACCGGGATGTTCAGCCGCAGCGCGGCCAGCAGCATGCCCGGCGTGATCTTGTCGCAGTTGGAGATGCAGACCAGGGCGTCGGCCCGGTGGGCGTTGACCATGTACTCCACGGAGTCCGCGATGATGTCGCGGGAGGGCAGGGAGTAGAGCATCCCGTCGTGGCCCATCGCGATGCCGTCGTCGACCGCGATGGTGTTGAACTCCTTGGCCACGC
Organism: Kocuria sp. CPCC 205258; assembly: GCF_040981005.1. Lineage (NCBI taxonomy): Bacteria > Bacillati > Actinomycetota > Actinomycetes > Micrococcales > Micrococcaceae > Kocuria > Kocuria sp. CPCC 205258. The sequence continues at coordinate 337,190 of NZ_JAVKPS010000001.1, forward strand.
CCCCCGCCTCCCGGATCGCGGAGGCCACGAGGTCGCCCATGTCCTTGAGGTGCACGTGGCCCGGCACGAACTGCGTGTAGGAGTTCGCGATCGCGACGATCGGCTTCCCGAAGTCGTCGTCGCCCATGCCGGTGGCGCGCCACAGGGCGCGGGCGCCGGCCATGTTGCGGCCGTGGGTCGAGGTGCGGGAGCGGAGGTGGGGCATGGCGGAGCTGGGTCTCCTCGGTCGGGGATGTCCGGTGGCGGGGCGGGCGGCGCACGGGCCGTGGGGCACCCGGGCCGGCCGCCGGCGGTCCGCCGTCCAGAATACGCTTTTCGACCGCAACGTCCTGGTGGGCGGACCCGCGTCTCACGATGTGACCGTCGCGCCGCGCCGCCTCCTACACTGGGGCCAGCCGCGCAGCCCCCAGGAGGAGCCGACCATGAGCCACCACCCGACGCCCCCACGGCCGGACGACGGCGCCGCGTTCAGCGTGGACCTGCGCGAGGCCCTCGATCCGCTGGTGATGGCCCTGGACGTCGGCTCCACGGGCAGCCGGGGCGGTCTGCACGACGCCACGGGGACCCCCGTGCGGGGCTACCGGCACAAGATCGAGCACGAGTTCACCACCGCGGCGGACGGGACCTCCGTGATCGACCCCGACCAGGTGACGGAGGAGCTCGCGGCGGTCCTCGACCTCGTCCTGGCCGACCCCGCACTGGCCGGCCGGGTCGCGGGCGTCGCCCTGGACACCTTCGCGTCCTCGCTGGTCGGCGTCGGGGCCGACGGCGCCGCTGTCACCACGTGCTTCACCTACGCCGACTCCCGGTGCGCCGAGCAGCTGGCCGGGCTGCGCGGCGAGCTCGACGAGCCCGCCGCCCTGCAGCGCACGGGCGCCCGCCTGCACACCTCGTACCTGGCCCCGCGGCTGCGGTGGCTCCGGGAGACGGACCCGGAGGCGTGGGGGCGGGCCCGGCGGTGGATGTCCCTGGGCGAGTACGTGCACCTGCGCCTGCTGGGCACCGCGCGCGCCGGGACCGCCACGGCCGCGTGGACCGGGATGCTGGACCGCCGCACGGGCCGGTGGGACGAGCCCCTGCTCCTGGCCTGCGGGCTGGACGCGGAGCAGTTCAACCCGCTCGCCGACCCGCACGAGCCGATCCCGGACGTCGCGGCGTCCGTGGCCGAGCGCTGGCCGGTCCTCGAGGGCGCGGCGTGGTTCGCGCCGGTGGCCGACGGGCTGAGCGCGAACCTCGGCACGGGCGGCACCGACGCCTCGACGATGGTCGTGTCCACCGCCACCTCGGGGGCCGCGCGCGTGCTGCTGCACCGGATCCCCGAGCGGGTGCCGCCGGGGCTGTGGTGCTACCGCGTGGACGCGCGGCGGTGCCTGCTGGGCGGGGCCCTCAACGACGTCGGCCGGGCGCTCGCCTGGCTCGAGCGCACGGTGGCCCTGCCGGAGGGCACCGCGCTCGCGGACGTCGCCGCCGCGGACGTGTCCGGATCCACCCCCGTGGTCCTGCCGTTCTTCACGGGCGAGCGCTCGACGGGCTGGGCCGGCGGCGCCCGGGCGGTGTTCGCCGGCGTCTCGGCCTCCAGCACCGGGGCCGACCTGGCCCGCGGGGTGCTCGAGGGCGTCGCGGTCTCGTACGCCCGGGTGGCCGAGCAGCTCGAGGACGCCGCCGGCGGCGTGGACCGCGTGGTGGCCTCCGGCAGCGCGTCGCAGGACGTGCCGGAGCTGCTGCAGCTGCTCGCCGACGCCCTCGGCAAGCCGGTGGCGCGGGCCGAGTTCAAGCGGGCGACCCTGCGCGGCACCGCCTTGCTCGCCCTCGAGAGCCTCGCCCCGGACGTGGAGCGGGCCTCCCCGCCCTACGGGCCGGAGCACCGGCCGGTGCCCGGACGCGCGGAGCACTACCGCGCCGCGCGCGCCCGCTTCGAGGAGCTCTACGGGGCGGTCGTCGGCTCCTGAGCCGGCCGGGCGGCTCGGCGTCGCCTGGGTGCCGGCCGGGCGTTCCCTCACACTCGGACACAATGGTGTACCTCCGCTAATACCGTGGTCCTGGTACGGCCGCTTTCCTACCGTGGAGCCTGTGGGTGCGGGTGCGTGCTCCCTCCGGAGCTCGAGCACCCTGCTTCCGCACCCCCTACCCCCGCACCCCCGCACCCCCGCACCGCACGGAAGGAACCACGATGGAGGACTCCCTGGGCCGGGAACAGGCCGTCGGACTGCACCGGGCGCTCGAGCGGGCGTCGATCGGGCACCGCCGGCTCTGGGTCCGCTACCTGTACCTGGGCGGGACGGCCGACGAGCTCGAGGTCAGCGCGTACCTGCACCAGTGCCTGGACCTGCCGGTCCGCGAGCGGGACCTGCTGAGCTGGGCGGCCAACACCCTCCTCGACCGCCGGTACCACCCGCGCGTGCCCTCGAGCGCCGACCTCCTGCGTCACGGCACCGGCCGCGGCGCCCCGGAGCGCACCGCCTGAGCACACGCTCCCCGGCCGCCGCGGCACGGATCCAGCGGCACGGAGCCGGCGGCGCGGGCCGAGGCCCGCTCAGCCCGCGCCGACGAGCAGCAGGGTCGCCCCGAACACCAGGCCCGAGACCACGAGCACCACGGTGGTGTAGCCCAGGATGTCGCGGATCTTGAGCCCGGCGATGGCCAGCAGCGGCAACGCCCAGAACGGCTGGATCATGTTGGTCCACTGGTCGCCGTAGGAGATCGCCATGATCACCACGGCCGGGTCCACGTCGAGGCGGGCGCCGGCGTCCAGCAGGATCGGGGCCTGCACGGCCACCTGCCCGCCGCCGGAGGGGACGAAGAAGTTCACGAGCCCCGCCGAGAGGAACGCGAGCAGCCCCAGCGTCTGGGGCGTGGCGACGGCCACGACCGAGTCGGAGAGCACCTGGATCAGGCCGGTCGCCGCCATCATCCCCATGATCCCGGCGTAGAGCGGGAACTGCAGGAGGATGTCGCCCACGTTCGCGGCGGCGTTCTTGATCAGCGCCATGACCTCGAAGGCGTTGCGCGCGAGCAGGAAGATCAGGCCCAGGAACATCCAGTTCACGACGTCGAGCGTCACCGTCCCGCCCTCGGCGAAGTGCAGCACCAGGTAGCCGGCGAGCGCCAGCCCCACGACCAGGGTGGGGACCCGGCTGGCGTCGAGCCGGTCGGCGGGGGTGACGACCTCCTCCTCGGTGACCGTCTGCTCCGAGGCGGCGAGGGCGGCGGCGGTCATCCGGTGGGCGGGGTCCACGGCCCGGGGCGCGATGAGCCACAGGGCCAGCGCGACGAGGACCACGGTGGCGACGACGGCGGTGAGGTTCCAGGCGGAGAACGTGGTCTCGGTGATGGGCACGGTGCGTCCGAGCTGCTCCTCGATGAAGGAGCCGGGGGTGGACGCGGTGAGCGGCCCGGACCCGGAGTAGCCCATGGGCCAGACCACGAACCCGGAGAACCCGGAGGCCACGAGCATCGGGAAGCTCAGCTCCAGGCCGCGGCGGTCCCCCGCGGCGGCGACGTCGCGGGCGAGCAGGGCGCCGACGACGAGGCCGAGCCCCCACGTGATGAGGGAGGCGGCCGCCGCCACCAGGAACACGAACACGTACGCCTGGAGGGGCGTCCGGGGCACCTGCGCCAGGGCGCCGAGCAGCCGGCGCACGGGACGGGTGTTGGCGAGGGCGTGGCCCAGCAGCAGGATCAGCGCCATCTGCGTCATGAACGCGAGCAGCCCGGCGAGCCCCTCGCCCCAGCCGCGCAGCACGTCGGCGGGTCCGGCGTCGGTGAGCAGCAGGGCCATGAGCCCGACGGCGACGCTCAGCAGGATGGCGAAGTTCAGCGCGGACGGGATGCACTTCTCGACGACCGAGTTGACGGGCCGCATCGCCCGGGCGATCGCGGGTTCACGGGTGCCGGTGCTCATGGCGGGGACTCCTGCTGTCGGCGGGCGCGCGGGCGACCACGCCCTCCCCCGCCGGCCGCGGCGCGGCGGGCTCGGCGGGGGTGATCGTGGTCACCGGCGGGGGACGGGACCAGTATTCAGGTGGCGGGCAGGATCGTGGCGGTGCACTCGCCGAGGTCGATGACGGAGCCGCCGGGGCCGGGCGCGGTGCCGGTGAGGGTCACGCTCTGGCCGTCGGCCAGGAACGTCATCTCGGTGCCCCCGGGCAGGGCGAACGGCTCCTTGCCGCCCCAGGAGAGCTCCAGGAAGGACCCGCGCTGGTCCTTCTCCGGCCCGGAGACGGTGCCGGAGCCGAAGAAGTCCCCCGGGCGCAGGGACGCGCCGTTGACGCTCATGTGCGCGACCATCTGGGGTGCGGTCCAGTACAGGGTGGACGCCGGGGGGTGCGAGACGGTCCGGCCGTCCACGCTCACGCCCAGGGTGATGTCCAGCCCCCACGGCTCCTTGCCCTCGTCGTCGAGGTAGGGGGCGAGCTCGTGCTCGCGCGCCGGGGGCGCCACGCGGGCCGCGGACAGGGCCTGCCAGGGCACGACCCACAGCGAGATCGAGGACGCGAAGGACTTGCCCAGGTAGGGGCCCAGGGGGACGTACTCGTAGGCCTGGATGTCGCGGGCGGACCAGTCGTTGAACAGCACCACGCCGAAGAGGTGCTCGGCGGCCGCCTGCTCCAGGGAGACCTCCCCGGCCGGGGCCGCCCCGCCGAGGACGAAGCCGAGCTCCGCCTCGATGTCCAGGCGGCGGGAGGGGCCGAAGCTGGGCGGCCCGTCCTGCTCGGGGCGCAGGCCCTTGGGCCGGGGGAAGTCCTTGCCGGAGGGGATCACGGTGCCGGCGCGGCCGTGGTAGCCCACGGGCAGGTGCTTCCAGTTGGGCAGCAGCGGGGCCTGGTCCGGACGGAACATCTTCCCCACGTTGGAGGCGTGGTGCTCGGAGGCGTAGTAGTCGACGTAGTCGGCCACCGTGAACGGCATGTGCAGGGCGATCCCGTCCACCGGGTGGGAGGCCTGCTCCACCGTGTCCGCGAGCCCGTCGGCGGTCACGACCTCGACGAGCCAGGCCCGCAGCGCGGTCCAGGTCCCGTGGCCGGCCGCGAGCAGCGCGTCCAGGTTCGGGGCCGACACCGCCGCGCGCGCGGCGTCGTCGAGCCCCTCCACCGTGGCGGCCAGGGCGGCGACGTCGATCGCCCGGTCCCCCAGGCGCACCCCCAGGCGCGGGTCCCCGCCGGTGGGCGAGAAGGAGGCGTAGGGCAGGTTCTCGGGGCCGAAGCCCTCGGCGGCGAAGCGGTCGGCGGCGGTGCTCACGGGGTGGATCTCCTTGGACGTGGGGGGGACGGTGGCGACGGCGGCGCCCTCCCGCCCCGGTGGTCCCGGGGCGGGAGGGCGCCGTGTCAGGTGAGGCCGTGCGGGAAGAGGCCGAGGCGCTCGAGGCTCGCGGCGGGCTCGCCCACGCTGCACGTCCCGAAGGACGTGAAGGACCCGCGCCAGGACCCGTCGGAGGCCCGGGCGAGCTCGACGAGCGGTGCCGGGTCGGTCTCGGTGAGCAGCGGGGCCACCCGCTCGGCGGGCTCGTGGGCGCGGGCGGCCTCGGTGGCCATCGCGATGTTGAGGAAGCCGTGGTGGGTGAACCCCGTGGCGGGGTTCGTGTACCGCACGGCCTCGTGCAGGCCGGCGGTGAGCTTGAACGGGATCCGGGCGGCCACGGCTTCGGTGAGCACCGCGGCCAGCTGCTCGGGGCTGGGGAACAGGTGCGCCTCGATCCCGCCGGTGCGGTGCTTGAGGCGCAGCCCGGTGCCCTCCAGCAGCTCCAGCGCCCCGCCGCGGACCTGGTCCGCGGTCAGCTCCACGTAGACCGGGACGTCCTGCACCCGGGCCGCCTCGGTGATCTGCGCCTGCCAGGCATCGGTGTCCGACGGGTCGGTCCTGAGTTCGACCGCGACGACCTGCAGCTCAGGACCGAGCTCCCCGGCCGCTTCCAGGGCTGCGTGCAGCTGCCCGGCGGGAACGACGGCGGAGACCTCCACGGGCCTCCCCTCCCGGTCGAGGCCGGCCGCGATGCGCCGGGCCTCCGGCAGGTCGTGCAGCGCCAGCACGGCCGGCCCCACGGCGGCGACGAGCGGGTCCGCCCACCGCGCCACGTGGTCCGTGACCGCCTTCTCCAGCGGGGCGAGTCCCGGTGGGAAGGTCGCGGCGTCGTCGAAGAACCCGACGAACTGGGCCGGGACGCGCCGCTCGGCGGTCTCCGTGGTCGGGGCGGCGCTCACGAGTTCGACCAGAGCCCGCCGGTCCACTCCCGGCCGGGGGTCCAGGACGTGACGTACTTGCCGTCGTCGCCGGCCAGGCCGGCCTCGCCCAGCTCCAGCGGGGCGAAGGTGTCGACCATGACGGCGGTCTCGTCGAAGTACTCCACGCCCAGGGACTTCTCGATCGCCCCGGGCTGCGGGCCGTGCGGGTGCCCGCCCGGGTGCAGGGAGATCGAGCCCCTGCCGATGCCCGAGCCCTTGCGCGCCTCGTAGTCCCCGTCCACGTAGAACATGACCTCGTCGGAGTCCACGTTCGAGTGGTAGTAGGGCACCGGGACGGCCAGCTCGTGGTAGTCGACCTTCCGGGGCACGAAGTTGCAGATCACGAAGTTGCGGCCCTCGAAGACCTGGTGCACGGGCGGCGGCTGGTGCACCTTGCCGGTGATCGGCATGTAGTCCTTGATGTTGAAGGTGTACGGGTAGAGGCACCCGTCCCAGCCCACCACGTCGAAGGGGTGCTGCGGCAGGACGTGGACCGTCCCGTCCAGGCCCGAGGGGCCGCGGCCGCGGTGCTTGACGTAGACGTCCACGTCGGTCTCGTCCCGCAGGAGCACGCCGGTGGGACCGTGCAGGTCACGCTCGCAGTAGGGGGCGTGCTCGAGCAGCTGCCCGTACTTGGAGAGGTAGCGGTGCGGCGGGGTGATGTGGGAGTTCGCCTCCACGAAGTAGAGCCGGGCCGTCTCGCCCTCCCGCAGCACCCAGCGGTGGATCGTGGCGCGCGGGATCATGACGTAGTCGCCCTCGACGGCCTCGAGCGGGCCGAACTGGGTCTCCACCAGGGCGGAGCCGCGCTCCACGTAGACGCACTCGTCGCCCACGGCGTTCTTGTACAGCGGGGAGGTCTTCCCCACCCAGGCGTAGGAGAGCCGCACGTCCGCGTTGCCCAGCACCAGCCGGCGGCCGGTCACCGCGTCGGTCCCGGCGGCCTGCTCCTCGGTGAACAGCTCGTGCAGCTTCAGGTGCCGCGGCAGCAGCGGGTCGTTGGGGGTCAGGGTCTGGTCGGGCAGCTCCCAGCCGCGCGTCCCGACGATCGCCGAGGGGATGTGCCGGTGGTAGAGCAGCGACGAGTCGGAGGAGAAGCCCTCCTCGCCCATGAGCTCCTCGTAGAGGATCCTGCCCTCGTCGTCCTTGAAGAGGGTGTGCCGCTGCCGGGGCACCGGGCCCAGCTGCCGGTAGTAGGCCATGGCCGTCTCCTTGCGTGTGGCGGTCTGTGATCCAGCTCTCCCCCAGATAGTAAAGCGTTGTATTATATGGGGCAACCCCTCCCCTAGAATCGACGCCATGCCCCTCGCCGACCGCACCGAGCCCCCAGCGACGCCCACCGAGGCGTCCACCGCGACGCCCTCCGCCGCCGCGCTGCCCGACTACTGGTCCTTCGTCCAGGCCGCCCAGCGCCGGATCTCCGAGGAGTTCCCCGATGCCGACCTCGCGGCCAACCGGGTGTTCCTCTCGCTCAACCGGTCCTCGTCCACCGCGGTGTACGACTTCGAGTCGTCGATCCACCGCCCCGCCGGCGGGACCTGGTCGAGCTTCCGGCTGCTCCTGGTCCTCTGGGTGGCCGGGCCCCTCAACCCCCACGAGGCCGCCCGCCTCACGGGGATGAGCCGCGCGGCGGTCTCCAACCTGACGGGCACGCTGGTCGGCAAGGACCTGCTCCGGCGCGAGGCCTCCGCCGCCGACGGCCGGTCCGTGACCCTGCACCTCACCGAGGCCGGCCAGGAGAAGATCCGCACGGCGTTCCGGGCGCAGAACGACCGGGAGAGCCAGTGGGCCGAGGCCCTCACCGAGGAGGAGCAGCACACGCTCGTGACGCTGCTGGAGAAGCTCATGGAGCAGCGCGAGCGGATCGGCGCCCGCGCCCGCAAGTAGCCCTGCGGACGGAGCACCCCCGGGACCGCAGATCACCCCCTCGCCGGATGACCCGCTGGGGCCCGGGTGACCACGAAAAATCGTGGTCACCCGGGCCCCAGCGGGTCATCGGGTCATTCCGGGGTCAGGCGCGTCGAGCTCCGTCCGCACTGCACGCCGGGCGCCCACGCATCCCCCTCCCGGCACCGTCCCCGTGCCGGGCCGGACCTCGGACGGGCGGGCCCCGCCGCGGTGAGCCTGACCCCATGACCACGCTGCCCAGCCGGCTCCTGACCCTTGAAGCGCTGCAGGACCTCGGCCTCTCGCCGTCCACCGTCACCCGGGCCGTCCGCCGGGGCGACCTCCTCCGGATCCGGCAGGGGGTGTACGCGACACCGTCCTGGTGGCGAGACCTGGGAGCGGAGGGACGGCTGCGGCAGATGCACGCCGCCCTGGCCCTGCGCGCCGCCAGTGCCCCGGTGTTCGGGCACTCCTCGGCGGCGCTGCTCCACGGCCTTGACCTGCTGCACCGACCGGCGGCACCGCACGTCGTCTCTCCGCCCGGCCGCGGTTCCCGGAACAACCGGACCTGCGTCCACCACTGGGCCGAGCTGCCGCCGGAGCACGTCGTCCGAGTGGGCGAACTGCTGGCCATGTCCGTGCCCCGCACCGTGCTGGACTGCGCGTCCACCCTGCCCCTCCGCGAGGCGGTGGTGACCGCCGACCACGCCCTCCGCCGGGGCACCGAGCGCGCGGAACTCCTCGCCCTGCTCGAGCGCCGCGCCGGCGCGCCGGGGTGCCGCCGGGCCCGGCGGGTGCTCGACCTCGCCGACGGTCGCTCCGAGTCGCCTGGCGAGACGCTGACCCGGCTGGTGCTGCTTCGCGCGCGACTGCCCCGGCCGGAGCTGCAGGTGCGCGTCCGGACGCCGCACGGCCTGTATCGCGGGGACTTCGGGTGGCGGGTGCAGCGACTGCTCCTGGAGTTCGACGGCGACACCAAGTACTACGACCACGGCCCCACCGACCGGGTCCTCGTGCAGGAGCGGCGGCGGGAGAAGGACCTCGCCAATGCCGGGTGGCGGATCCTGCGGACGGACTGGGCCACCGTGGTGCACCGGCCGGACGACCTGGTGGCCCTCGTGCGCAGGGAGCTCGACGCGCGTGACCTCAGGATCATCGAATGACCCGCGGGGGCCCGGGTGACCACGATTTTTCGTGGTCACCCGGGCCCCCGCGGGTCAGCGGACGGGACGCGGGTCAGTCGCGGTAGAGCAGCAGCGCCTCGCCCTGACCTCCGCCGCCGCACAGCGACACCGCGGCCCGGCCGGAGCCCCGGCGGGAGAGCTCGAACGCCGCGTGCAGCGCCAGCCGGGCCCCGGAGGCACCGATCGGGTGCCCGACGGCCACGGCGCCGCCGTGGATGTTGGCCTGCTCCTGCGGGTAGTCGAGGTCGCGCAGGGACTGGATCAGCACGGACGCGAACGCCTCGTTGATCTCGATGAAGTCCAGGTCCTGCACGGACCAGCCGGCCCGCTCGAGCGCGGCCTCGATCGCCCGGGACGGCTGGGAGTGCAGCGAGGTGTCGGGCCCGGCCACCTGGCCCGGGGCACCGACCACGGCCAGGTACTCGAGGCCGTGGCGCTCGGCGTACTCCCGGCTGGTCAGGACCACGGCGGCCGCGCCGTCCGAGAGCGGCGAGGAGTTGCCGGCGGTGATCGTGCCGTCCTTCGCGAACGCGGGGCGCAGCCTCGCCATGGACTCCGCGCTGGAGTCGGGGCGCACGCCCTGGTCGGTGTCGACGACGAGCGGGTCGCCCTTGCGCTGCGGGACGGACACGGGGGCGATCTCGTCGCGGAAGACGCCCTCCTCCGCGGCGCGGGCCGCGCGCTGGTGGCTCAGGGCGGCGACCTGGTCCTGCTCCTCGCGGGAGATCGAGCGCTCGCTGTTGCCGGACTCGGTGAGCGAGCCCATGGACACGCACGCGGCGACGTCGACGAGCCCGTCCTTGGCCACCGCGTCCTCGAGCTTGAGATCGCCGTAGCTCTTGCCCTGCCGCACGCCCATCGCGAGGTGCGGGGCGTTGGTCATGGACTCCTGGCCGCCGGCCACGACAATCTCGGCCTCGCCCGCGCGGATCATCCGGGCGGCGTTGGTGATGGCCACGAGCCCGGAGAGGCAGACCTTGTTGACGGTCTCGGCGGGCACGCTCAGCGGGATGCCCGCGGTGACGGCCGCCTGGCGGGCCGGGTTCTGCCCGGCGCCGGCCTGCAGGACGTGGCCCATGAGCACGTAGTCCACCTGCTCGGGGGCGATCCCGCCGCGCTCGAGCGCGGCCCGGATGGCGTGGGCGCCCAGCTCGGCCGCGGTGAAGGACGCCAGGTGGCCCAGGATCTTGCCCTGGGGCGTGCGGGCGCCGGACAGGACGACGACGTCGGTGGCGGTGCTCATCGGTTCTCCTCAGCGCCGCCGGCGGCGGCGGTCTCGGTGGGGACGGTGTCGGGGGTGACGTCCTGCAGGTCCGTGCGGAAGGACGCCTCGGTCTTCTCGCGGATCTCGTCCTCGGTGACCCCGGGGGCGAGGCTGCGCAGCACGAGCCCGCCGTCCTCGACGTCGAACACGCACAGGTCCGTGACGATGCGGTCGACCACGCGCACCCCGGTGAGCGGGAGGTCGCACTCGGTCTTGATCTTGGCGGAGCCGTCCTTGGTGACGTGCTCGGTCAGCACGACGACGCGCGGGGTGCCGGCCACCAGGTCCATGGCGCCGCCCATCCCCTTGACCATCTTGCCGGGGATCATCCAGTTGGCGAGGTCGCCGGTGCCGGAGACCTGCATGGCGCCGAGGATCGCGATCTTGACGTGGCCGCCGCGGATCATCCCGAAGGACGTGGCGGAGTCGAAGATGGAGGCCCCGGGCAGCAGCGTGATGGTCTGCTTGCCGGCGTTGATGAGGTCCGGGTCCTCGTCGCCCTCGTAGGGGAACGGGCCCATGCCGAGCACGCCGTTCTCGGACTGCAGCACCACGTCGACGCCCTCGGGCAGGTTGTTGGCCACGAGGGTGGGGATGCCGATGCCGAGGTTGACGTAGTCGCCGTCGGAGAGCTCGACGGCGGCGATCGCCGCCATCTCGTCGCGGGTCCAGCTCATGCCTGGTCTCCGTTCTGCTGGGTGGCCCGCCCGGCGGGGCGGGCGCGGACGGTGCGCTGCTCGATGTCCTTGGGCGCGCCGCTGTACTGCGCGACGTGCTGGACGTAGACGCCCGGGGTCACGATGTGGTCGGGGTGGATCTCGCCGACCGCCACGACGTGCTCGACCTCGGCGAAGGTGACCTTCCCGGCGGTCGCGACGATCGGGTTGAAGTTGCGCGCGGTGTAGCGGTAGACGAGGTTGCCGTCGGCGTCCCCGGTGTGGGCGTGGACCAGGGCGATGTCGGCGACGATGCCGCGCTCTTGCACGTAGGTCTCGCCGTCGAACTCGGCGTGCGGCTTGCCCTCTGCCACGAGGGTGCCGACCCCGGTCTTCGTGTAGAAGGCGGGGATGCCCGCGCCGCCGGCCCGGAGCCGCTCGGCGAGGGTGCCCTGGGGGTTGAACTCGACCTCGAGCTCGCCGTCCAGGTACTGCTGGGCGAACAGCTTGTTCTCGCCCACGTAGGAGGCGAGGACCTTCTTCACCTGGCGGTTCTCGAGCAGGACCCCGAGGCCCTTGCCGTCCACGCCCATGTTGTTGGAGACCACCGTGAGGTCCGTGACCCCGGAGTCCCGCACCGCGTCGATGAGATCCCGGGGGATCCCGCTCAGCCCGAACCCGCCCACGGCGAGCGTCATGCCGTCCCGCAGGCTCTCCGCCAGCAGCTCGGCGGCGTTGTCTCTGACCTTGGACACCCTTGTCCCTTCCTCTCGTCCGACTGTGACCCAGCACTCAATCTAGGGAGCCTCCACATGCCGGTCAACAGCTCCGGCGGGATGACGGCGCTTCTCCTCAGCATCCGGCCATTCGTCCCCCGGCTGTCCATATAGTGGAGTCATGGGACAGGGGCGGACGACAGGCCAGGGGACCCAGGTGGTCCACCGGGTGGGGCAGCTGCTGCGGGCCGTCGCGGGGCGGGAACGGGGCAGCACGGTGGCGGAGCTCGCCGTCGAGACCGGGCTGACCCGCCCCACCGTGCACCGGCTGCTCACAGGGCTGGCCGAGGAGGGCCTCGTGGACCGCGACGCCGGGACCGGGGCCTGGCAGCTGGGCCCCGAGCTGTACGTGCTGGGCGCGGTGGCGGCCCACCGCTATCCGATCCGGGAGCTGGCCGGGCCCTCGCTGCGCCGGCTCGCGGAGGCCACCGGCGAGAGCGCGTTCCTCTCGGTCCGCCGGGGGCTGGAGACGGTCTGCCTGGCACGCGTGGAGGGCGCCTTCCCCATCCGCTCCCACGTCCTCTACGAGGGGCTGCGGCTGCCGCTCGGCGTGGCATCGGCGGGGCTGGCGGTCCTGGCCCACCTCCCGGACGCGGAGGTGGACCGGGTCCTCGCGGCCACGGCCGGGGCCCGCGCCGAGTGGGGCCCACTGCACACGCCCGAGCTGATCCGGGAGCTGCTCGCGGACGTCCGGCGGGAGGGCTTCGCCGTGAACCCGGGGCTGATCGTCGAGGGCAGCTGGGGCATGGCCGCCGCGGTCTTCGACGCGACGGGCGCGCCGGTCTACGCACTGAGCCTCACGGGCATCGAGCCCCGGTTCAGCGGCGAGCGCCGGCAGCTCCTGGGCCGGGCCCTGCTCACGGAGGCCCACCGGCTCTCCCGGGAGCTGGGTCACCGCTGAGCGGCCCGGACCGGCAGCGGACCGTCCGGACCACCAGGTCAGTCCGGGCCGCCGGGCGGTCCGGACGCGGCGCCGCAGTGCGCCACCGCGGCCCGGGGCGGGCTCAGCGCGCCGTCCAGCCGCCGTCCATCGTGTAGGAGGCCCCGGTGACCATGGACGCGTGCGGTCCGGCCAGCCACGCGACCAGGCTGCCGACGTCCTCCGGGTCCACGAGCTTCTTGATCGGCGTCTCGCCGAGCATGATGCGCTCCACCACCTCGGACTCGGGGATCCCGTGCACCCTCGCCTGGTCGGCGATCTGCTTCTCGACGAGCGGGGTGCGCACGTAGCCGGGGTTGATGCAGTTGCTCGTCACCCCGTGGGCCGCGCCCTCCACCGCGACGGTCTTGGACAGCCCCTCCAGGCCGTGCTTCGCCGAGACGTAGGCGCTCTTGTAGGGGGACGCCCGCAGCCCGTGCACGGAGGAGACGTTGATGACGCGCCCCCAGCCGCGCTCGTACATCTGCGGCAGCGCGGCGCGCACCAGCAGGAACGGAGACTCCAGCATCAGCACCAGGATCCGGTGGAAGTCCGCGGGGTCGAACTCCTGGAGGGGTGCGACCTTCTGGATGCCGGCGTTGTTGACCAGCACGTCGACCTCGAGGCTCAGCTCGGCGAGCGCCGCGGTGTCGAGCAGGTCGACCGCCCACGCGCGGCCGCCGAGCTCGTCCGCAACGCGCTGCGCCCCGGCCTCGTCGACGTCGGCCACGACCACGTGCGCGCCGGAGCCGGCGAGGGCCCGGGCTGCGGCCAGGCCGATGCCGCTCGCGCCACCGGTGACGAGCGCCGTGCGGCCCTCGAGGTCCTGCTGCTGGGGCGTCTGGGACATGGGGGTCCTTCCTCTGGTCCGTCGTGCCCGCGGGGTGAGGGGCACGGATCACCGCCACGGTATGTGATCCAGGCCATGTTCGCGAAGGACAGCTCCGCCCGGGAGTGCGCGCCGGGTCGCGTCACACGGCGTCATGTCCGTCATCCGGGCGCCGAATGGCGCAGCGCGCACGGGTGCGCTTGGATGACAGGGTCACCATCCAGAGCGGCCGAGAGATCTGGCTCGACGACGCCGCAGCAACCCGGGCGACGGCATCCCCGTCCCGCCTCCGGTGCTACCGCCAGGACCGATGGAAAGGACGCACGACCCATGCTGCGAAGCGCCGACCGCATCCGCACGACCCACGCCGGGTCCCTCCCGCGCACCCCGGCGCTGCTCGAGGCCAACCGGGCGAAGGGGGCCGTCCCGGAGGCGGAGTACGACCGGCTCCTGCAGGACTCGGTGGTCGACGTGGTCCGCCGGCAGGCCGAGCTCGGGATCGACGTGGTCAACGACGGCGAGTACGGCCACGTCATGGCCGCGGAGGTCGACTACGGCGCGTGGTGGCACTACATCTTCGCCCGGATCTCGGGCCTGACCCCCGGCGACGTGGACCTGTGGGAGCAGGAGCCGCAGCGCTCCTCGCCGGGCAGGGTGGTCCTGACGAGCTTCGGGGACCGCCGGGACCGCCGGCTGTTCCACGAGGCGTACACGGACCCCTCCTCGGGCATCACCACGGGCAAGCAGGCGCCGTTCCCGAAGATCACCGGGAAGCTGGAGTACACGGGCCACGCGGCGCTGGAGGCGGACATCCGCAACCTCAAGGCCGGGCTGCAGGCCACGGGCGCGAGCGAGGGCTACCTCGCCGCCCTGTCCCCGGGCTCGTGCGCCCGGCTGGAGAACACCCACTACGCGGACGAGGACGAGGTCCTCACCGCGTGCGCCGAGGTGATGCGCGAGGAGTACCGGGCGATCACCGACGCCGGGCTGATCGTGCAGATCGACGACCCGTCCATCGCGGAGAACTGGGACCAGGTCAACCCCGAGCCCGGCGTGGAGGACTACCTCGCGTTCACCCGCAAGCGGGTCGAGGCCCTCAACTACGCCCTCGAGGGCATCCCGGAGGAGCAGGTCCGCTTCCACCTGTGCTGGGGCTCCTGGCACGGCCCGCACACCACGGACCTCGGGTTCGAGCACCTGGTGGAGCTCATGCTCTCCATCAGGGCCGGCGGCTACAGCTTCGAGGCCGCCAACGCCCGGCACGAGCACGAGTGGAAGGTCTGGCAGGACCACGAGCTGCCCGAGGGCAAGGTCATCATCCCGGGGATCGTCTCCCACGCCACCAACGTGGTGGAGCACCCGGAGCTGGTGGCCGACCGGATCGAGCGCTTCGCCCGCCAGGTGGGCCGCGAGAACGTCATCGCCTCGACCGACTGCGGCCTGGGCGGGCGGATCCACCCGCAGATCGCCGCGGCGAAGCTCGAGACCCTCGCCCGCGGGGCCGAGCTCGCCTCCCGCCGGCTCTGGTCCTGACCGGCCCCCGACCTTCCCGCAGACCTCAGGAGGACACGCATGACCATGCAGAACACCGACCACGTGCAGACCACCCACGTGGGCTCCCTGCCGCGGACCCCGCGGCTGCTGGAGGCCAACCAGCGGCACGCCGAGGGCGCCATCACGTTCGAGCAGCTCACCGACGAGCTCGCCGTGGGCGTCGAGGACGTGGTGCGCCGGCAGCGCGAGATCGGCGTGGACGTCGTCAACGACGGCGAGTACGGGCACACGATGTCCAGCGCGGTCGACTACGGCGCGTGGTGGAACTACTCCTTCTCCCGTCTCGGCGGGCTCACCCCGACCGACGAGGACCGGTGGGCGTCCACGGAGAAGAGGCGCTCCTCGCCCGGCCACATCGTGCTCACGAGCTTCCCGGACCGCCGGGACCGCGAGCGCTTCCGGGAGGCGTACGAGGACCCGGCGTCGGGCATCCTCACCGGGCGCTCCTCGACCACGCAGCCCAAGATCACCGGGCCGCTGACCTACACGGGACAGGAGGCCGTGGCCTCGGACGTCCGCAACCTCCGGGCGGCCATGGCGGCCACCGGGGCGCAGACCGGGTTCGTGGCCGCCCTGTCCCCCGGCTCCGCCGCGCGCGTGACGAACGAGTACTACAGGACCGACGAGGAGCTCGTCTACGCGTGCGCCGACGCGATGCGCGAGGAGTACCTGGCGATCACGGACGCCGGGCTGACCGTGCAGATCGACGACCCGTCCATCGCGGAGTCCTGGGACCAGATCAACCCCGAGCCCACGGTCGAGGACTACCTGGCGTTCACGCGGCTGCGCGTCGAGGCGCTCAACCACGCGCTGCGGGGGATCCCCGAGGAGCAGGTCCGCTTCCACCTGTGCTGGGGCTCCTGGCACGGCCCGCACACCACGGACCTCGAGCTGAAGCACCTCGTGGACCTGATGCTGACCGTCAACGCCGGCGGCTACACCTTCGAGGGCGCCTCCGCCCGGCACGCCCACGAGTGGAAGGTCTGGAAGGACCACGCGCTGCCCGAGGGCCGCGTGCTCATCCCGGGCGTGGTCTCCCACTCGACGAACGTGGTGGAGCACCCGGAGCTGGTGGCCGACCGGATCGAGCAGTTCGCCTCGGTCGTGGGCCGCGAGAACGTCGTCGCGTCGACCGACTGCGGTCTGGGCGGGCGCCTGCACCCGCAGATCGCCTGGGCCAAGCTCGAGTCCCTCGTGGAGGGCGCGCGCCTGGCCACGGAGCGGCTCTACCGCTGAGCCGCGCCCCGGCGTCCCCGACGCCCCTGCCGCGCCGCCGGGCCCGGTCCTCCCGCGAGGACCGGGCCCGGCGGCTTTCCTCCGCGCGGTGGCCTGTGTCACATTGGTGATACATGGTTTGATTATTCCGGACGGAGGGTGACAGGTGTCACTTCCGCCCGTAGTATCACCATGCAATACCGAACGTTCGGTCATGATGCGTTCGGTTCCGCCGCGGACGTCGCCGTCCCCGATTCCCTGGAGATCCCATGGCGCACCCATCCTCCGCCCCGGCCGGGCGGCACGAGATGTCGCGCGAGGAGCGCAAGGTCCTCGCCGGCACCCTCGTGGGCACCACCATCGAGTGGTACGACTTCTTCATCTACGCCCAGGCCGCGGCCTTCGTCCTGGCGCCCCTCTTCTTCGAGCCGATGGGCCTGACCCAGGTCGCCGCATGGGCCTCCCTGGGCATCAGCTTCCTGTTCCGCCCGCTCGGCGCGGTGGTCGCCGGCCACCTCGGCGACAAGTACGGCCGCAAGATCGTCCTGGTCATCACCCTGGTGGGCATGGGCGCCGCGACGATGCTGATCGGTCTGCTCCCCACCTACGCGACGATCGGGATCTGGGCCCCGATCTTCCTGGTGCTCCTGCGCATCATGCAGGGCTTCTCGGCCGGCGGCGAATGGGGCGGCGCGGCCCTGATGTCCGTCGAGCACGCCCCGCGGAACAAGCGCGGGCTCTTCGGCGCCTACCCGCAGATCGGCGTGCCGCTGGGCATGCTGCTCGCCACGTCCTTCATGTTCGCCCTCACCTCGATGATGTCCCCCGAGGACTTCCAGGCGTGGGGCTGGCGCGTCCCGTTTCTGTCCTCCGTGGTGCTGATCGTGGTCGGCTACCTGATCCGCAAGACCGTCGACGAGTCCCCGGTCTTCAAGGAGATGCAGCTGCGCAAGAAGGAGTCCTCCGCGCCCCTGGGCCAGCTGTTCAAGCACCACAAGAAGCCGGTCACCCTCGCGGCCCTGATCTTCGCCGCCAACAACGCCGCCGGCTACCTCGTGATCGCGTTCTTCGCCTCCTACGGCTCCAACGTGCTGGGCATGCCGCGCTCGCAGACCCTCATCGCCTCCCTGATCGGCGGCGTGGGCTGGCTCGTCTTCACGATGTTCGGCGGCTGGATCTCGGACCGGATCGGGCGCGTGCGCACCTTCCAGATCGGCTACGCCATCATCATCCTGTGGGCCGTGCCCATGTGGTTCCTGCTGGACACCGCGTCCCTGCCGCTGTTCGCCCTGGCGATCGTGATCCTCACCGTGGGCCTCGGCCCGTCCTACGGCCCGCAGTCGGCGCTCTACGCCGAGATGTTCCCGGCCCGCGTGCGCTACTCGGGCGTCTCGATCGGCTACGCGTTCGGCTCCATCATCGGCGGCGCGTTCGCCCCGATGATCGCGCAGCTGCTGCTCAACGAGACCGGGATGTCCTGGACCATCGGCGTCTACATCGCCGGCATCGCGATCGTCTCCTTCATCGCCGTCTCGATGGTGCCGAAGGACATCCAGGAGATCGACCTGCACGTCGAGGAGGTGCACGAGGACTACGTCGCCGAGCACCCCGAGGCCGCCGAGATCCTCGCGGCCTCCCAGCCCGCCGAGAAGCAGCGCGACTGAGCGCCGCCCGGTCAGGACCGAGCCGCCCGCCGGCACCCACGGGTGCGGGCGGGCGGCTCCGCTCGTGCGGGCACCCCGAGCACACCCCGCTCCCACCCCGGGGCTCCCACCGGAGCCACGCCGAAAGGACCCCTCCATGACCACCGACCTCCTGCTCCCCACGGTCTCGACGGCGGTGGCCGACGTGCTCGCCGAGCGCACCGACCACCTGTTCGGCCTGATGGGCAACGGCAACGCGCACCTGATCAGTCACCTCACGAGCCAGGGCTTCGGCTTCACCTCCGCCCGGCACGAGTCCGCCACCGTGGCCATGGCCGACGCCTACCACCGGGCCACCGGGAGGACCGGGGCCGCCACGACCACCTACGGGGCCGGGTTCACCAACACCTACACCGCCCTGGCCGAGGCGCGGCTGGCCCGGATCCCCCTGGTCCTGGTCGTCGGCGACGCCCCGACCACCGGGCGGCGGGCCTTCGACGTCGACCAGACCACCGCGGCCGCCGCCGCCGGGGTCACCACCCTGGTCGCGGCCCCGGACAACGCGACCGCGATCACCCACCGGGCCTTCGACCTCGCCGCCCAGACCGTGCAGCCGGTGGTGCTGGCCCTCCCCTACGACCACGCCACCGCCCCCCTCACCGAGCAGACGGTCCTGGAGCCGCTGCCGGTCAAGCCCACCTTCACGGCCTCCACCGAGGACCTCGACCGCATCGCCGGGCTGCTGCGCGCGGCGACCAGGCCCCTGATCCTCGCCGGGCGCGGAGTGCTCCTGGCCGGGGCCACCACGCCGCTCACCGAGATCGGGGACCGGCTCGGGGCCCTGTTCATGACCTCCGCCATGGCCACCGGGGTCTTCGACTCCCCGTGGGACCTGGGCATCGCCGGGGGCTTCACCCGCGCCCACCGCCTGGAGCTGGCCCGGCAGGCCGACGTCGTGCTGGTCGCCGGGGCATCGCTGAACGCCTTCCAGCTGCGCTACGGCACGCTCTTCGCCGAGGGCACCCGGGTGATCCGCATCGACAACGAGCCCGAGGACCGCACGCCCCCGGTCACCGACTACGTGCGCGCGGACCTGGGACCGTTCCTCCAGGGACTCACCGGCCGGATCTCCGCCGCCGCCCCGGAGAGCACCTGGCGGGCGGCCGCCCCCGAGGTCGCCACCGCCGCCTTCCGCGGCTCCTCCCCGGTCGAGGACCCGGCCGAGTTCGGCCCCGACGGCCGGCTCAACCCCCGGGCCGTCGTCGCCGCCCTCGAGCACGTCCTCCCCGCCGAGCGCTCCGTGGTGATGGACGGCGGCCACTTCATCGGCTGGGCCCCGATGTACCTGACCGTGCCGGACCCGCAGGCCATGGTCCTGGTCGGCACCGCCTTCCAGTCCATCGGCCTCGGCTTCGGTTCCGCCGCCGGGGTCTCGGTGGCCCGCCCCGACCGCACCACCGTGTTCGTCACCGGCGACGGCGGCGGGCTGATGGGCATGGCCGACCTCGAGACGTTCCTGCGCGCCACGAAGCGCGGGGTGATCGTGGTGCTCAACGACTCCGCCTACGGCGCCGAGCTGCACCAGTACGCGTCCAAGGGCCTGGACCCCACCGCGATGCTCATCGACGAGGTCGACTTCGCCGCCGTGGGCCGGGCGATGGGCGCGGCCGGGGCCAAGGCGCACACCCTGGCCGACCTCACCGCGCTCACCGACTGGCTGGCCACCCACGACGAGGGCGTCTTCGTCCTGGACGTGGCCATCTCCCAGCAGGTCGTCGCCGAGTTCATGTCCGCCTCCCTCACCGCCGGCCGCCGGCTCTGACCCGCCGGCCCCGGCGAGGCCCCGGCGGACCCCCGCAGATCAGCCGGGCGAACCGGCCCCCCGGTCCACCTCCACCGCCCGGACGAAGTCCGCGCACCGGCGCGGCCACTCGGCCAGCTCGGCGGGCGTGCCGGCCACGTGCAGGGCGTCGCCGGGCAGGGCCGCGCGCAGCGCCTCGGCCGTGGACAGCGGGTGGGTGGCGTCCTCGGACCAGGCGAGCACGAGGGTCGGCACGCCGATCCGCGACAGCTCCTCGACCGGCGGGAGGTCGGTGCCGGCCGCGCCGCGCAGCACGGCGGGCAGCAGGCCGGGGTCGACGCGCGGCGGGTGCACCGGCCGGTCCGCCACGGCGGGCGGCCGGGTCGCGGCCCGGCCGGCCCGGAGGTAGGCCTCGAGGCCGTGGCGCTCCACCAGGTCCGCGCCCTGCCGGTACGTCCCCGCCTGGACGCGGCGCGAGGCCCAGGCCGTGGAGGGCACGCAGAGCGTCAACGAGCGGAACCGCCCGGGCTCGGCGAGGGCGGCGTGCAGCAGCGTGGCCGCCCCCATGGACGGGCCGATCCCGTGGACCGGCTCACCGGGCGCCACGGCGTCCAGCAGGCGCAGCAGGTCCTCGGCCAGCCGGGGCCAGGTCCAGTCCGCGGCCACGGGCTCCGCGGCGGAGCCGCCGTGGCCCCGGGCGTCGTAGCGCACCGTCCGGTGCCCGATCAGCCCGGCCGCCAGGTCCAGACCGCCCGCGGTGTTGGCGGCCCGGTCGGACAGCAGCCCGTGCAGCTGGACGGCCTGCGGGCCGGAGCCGGTCACGTCGTAGGTCAGGCGGCAGCGGGGGAGCTCGAGCGTCGGCATGCCGCCACGGTACGCGTAGATTGTGACCACCCGTGGACCGGACGCGTCCTCGGCGGCCGGACCGCCCCGGCCCGACCAGGAGGTGCGCATGCGGCTGACGAGCATCACGCACGCCCGGCTGCCCGAGGGCCGCCTGTCCAGCTGCACCGTCCCCGCCGAGGGCGCTGGCCGGCCGCTGCCGGTGTCCTTCGACCAGGGCATACACGTCGGAGCCGGTCCCCGCCCGGGGTCCTGGATGGCCGTGGCGGTGGAGCTCCCCGCGCCGGTGGACGCCGCGCACCTGGGCGAGGCCTGGGCGGGTGTCGTGCGGCGGCACCACACGCTGCGCACCGTCTTCTCCGCCGACGACGACGGCCGCGTCCGGCTGCACGAGATCGCCGACGCCGTGCGGCCCGTGTGGACCCGGCACGAGGTCGGCGCCGCCGGGACGCGGGCGGCCCTGCAGGCAGTGGCCGACGCCGCCTGCTCCCCGCTGGCCCGGCCCTCGCACCGGCTGTGCCTGATCGAGCCCGCGGCCGGGCCCGCCGTCGTCGTGCTCGCCGCCGACCACGCGCACGTGGACGCCTGGTCCCTGCCCCTGCTCGCCCGGGACCTGCTCGACGGGCTGGACGATCTCCGCGCCGGACGAGCGGCCGGCGCGGGCCGGGCGCCCGCGGCGTCCTTCGCCGAGCACACGCGGGAGCTCGCCGCCCGCCCCCCGGCACCGCCGCACGTGGTGCGGCGCTGGGCGCGGATCCTCGCGGACGGCGACGGCGCCCTGCCCGTCTTCCCCCTGCCCCTGGGCGAGCCCGGTGCCCCGGCGCCCGAGACGGTGACCACGCACGACGTCCTCGACGCCGAGGGCCTGGCGCGCCTCGAGGCGCGCGCCGACGCGCTGCACGTCCGGCTGCTGGTCCTGGTGGTCTCGGTGCTGACCCGGGCGACCGCCGAGCTGGCCGGCCGGCCCCTGCGCGCGGTCCTGCCCGTGCACAGCCGCACCGAGCCGCACTGGCGCGACGCCGTGGGCTGGTTCATCACCAACTCGGTGCTCGAGTGCTCGGACCCCGATCCGCAGGCCTGCCGCGCCGCCGTGCGCGAGACGCTGGAGCTGGGCTCGCACGCCCTGGAGCCGATCCTGCAGCCCCACGGCGGCATGCCCGTCCCGCCGGGGATGTTCATGCTGTCCTACCTCGACTACCGGCGGCTGCCCGCCACCCTGGCGCCGGAGCTGCGGGCGCAGCACATCTCCGCGTCGGCGCCGACCACCGGGGTGCAGGTGTGGTTCGTGGTGGGCGAGGGCGGCCTGCACCTGCGGGCGCGCTACCCGGGCACCGGGCAGGCCCGCTCGTCGGTGGAGGCGTGGCTGGGCGCCGTCGGCGCGGGGCTGCGCGCGCAGGCGCGCCCGGAACCGGACCGCGGATAGCCGCGGGCCCGGACGCCCCCGAGGGCCCGGTCAGGGTGCCCGTGTGCCCTGCCCCCGCCCCGGCCCGCCGACTATCCTGGTGACAGCGGGCAGAAGGGGTCAGATGGACGACCGGACGATCGCCAGGACGCAGGCCAGGTTGATCCGCACCGCGCTGACGAGCACCGGGCTGGGTGCGCGAGACCTGTGGCTGCGGTACGTCCACCTGGGCGGAGAGGTCGGGGAGCTGGAGCTCGACGCCTACCTGCACCACGCCCTGTACCTGCCGCCCCGGCACCGGGACAGCCTGGCGCGGGCCGCCAACCAGCTGGTGCCCGGCCACCGGGTCCCGTGCAGCCGGGACCTGCGCCCGGAGGAGTACCCGCCCGAGGCCTGAGCGCCCGGCCGGGGCCGGCGGGCCTACGCGGCGCGCTCGGGCAGGGGCGCCGCCTCGTCCTGCTTCTTCTGCCACGGCCACCGCCCGCTGATCTCGAGCTCGAGGGACCAGCTGAGGAAGGTCCGCACGACCACGATGAGCGCCAGCACCCCCACCGACTCGAACGTGGGGGTGATGGCGACGGTCTTGATGATGTCCGCGGCCACGAGCAGCTCCAGGCCCAGCAGGATCGAGCGGCCCAGCCGCTGCCGGTAGCTCTCGTAGGTGTCGCGCTCCCCGCTCCCGCGGCCCAGCAGGTCCCGCCCGGCCAGGAGGGTCGCCACCACCGTCCCGACGACGATGGCGACCACGCCGGCGACGTCGACGGCCTCCCCGACCAGCTCCATGGACTCCTGGAACGACATCCTGCACCTCCGGTGACCCCGGCGGGACGCGCCGGCTCGAGTCTGCGATGAGGACGCCAGGATCTCACGGGTCCGCCGTCAGCCGGCGGCGGCGACCTCCTGAGGCACGCTCCCCGGCGCGGAGCCCCGCCGCCTGGGGGGCCCCGGCGGCCGCTCGCGCTCGGCGAGGACCCGGGCCGCCTCCGAACCGGGGGCGGCGACGGTGTTCTGCAGGGCCCGGCTCAGCGCCCGGGGGTCCGTGCCGTCCACCACGGCCGCGATATGCGAGTCGGGGCGGATCACCCACACGTCGGTCGGCTCCGGCTTCAGCGCCTCGGCGAGCTTGCCGGTGGTGTCGATGTCCGCGATGGCGTGCAGGCGCAGCGGGGACCGGATGGCGGCGAGCGCGGTCCCGCGCACGAGCTCCTGGTCGACCGCCGGGCCGGTGAGGAGCAGGATCCCGAAGCGGGCGAGCTCGCGGACGCGGTCGGCGGCGATGCCCGGGACGGCGACCGGGACGTCCGGCAGCAGCACGCCGGGGACGGGGTCGGGGACCTCCCCCTTGGGCGGGCGCCCGGGGAAGGTCCGGGTGGGGTGCGGGGTGGTGAGCGGGGAGTCGACGTACCAGAAGGGCTCGGCCAGGCGCCCGGAGTCCACGTAGGTGGACGCGGCCGGGTCGCCGATCGCCCGCTCGAGCTTGGCGAGCCGCTCGGCCAGCTGCTCCTCGGTGCGGGGCACCAGGAAGTCCATGGTGGCCTCGGTGACCTCGAGGTTCTCGACGGCGGCGGCGCGGCGCTCGACGTCGTAGGACTCCAGCAGCGCCGGATCGGCGTTGCCGCGCAGCACCGAGGTCAGCTTCCAGGCGGCGTTCTCGGCGTCGCCCACGCCCGAGTTGAGCCCGCGGGCGCCGAACGGGGAGACGATGTGGGCGCAGTCCCCGGCCAGCAGCACCCGACCCACCCGCATCCGGGAGGCCAGCCGGGCGTGGAAGCGGTAGACCGACTTCCAGACGATCTCGTAGTCCGTGTCCCCGATGATCTGGCGGATCCTCGCGTCGAGGGCCCCGGAGGCCTCCTCGGCGGCGAGGTCGTAGTCGCCGGGCACCTGCCAGTCGATCCGGAAGGTCGAGTCCGGGCACGGGTGGATGAGCACCTGCCGGCCGGGGTTCCACTCGGGGTCGAAGTAGAAGCGGCGCTCGGTGGCCCAGCCGGGGATGTCGGCCCGGATGTCGCAGATGAGGAACTTGTCCTCGAACGAGCGGCCGTCGAAGCTCACCCCGAGCTGGTCGCGCAGCGACCGCGCCTTCGAGCCGAGCGCGGCGATCGCGTAGTCGGCCACGATCTCGGCCCGGCCCCCGTCGAGGCAGGAACACACCACGGTCACGGAGCGCTCGTCCTGGGTGATCGAGACGATCTCGTGGCCCCAGACCTCCTCGATCAGCGGCTCGGCGGCGATCCTGGCCGCGAGCAGCTCCTCGGTGCGGGTCTGCGAGATGTTCACGAACGGCGGGAACGGGGACTGCCCCCTGTCCCGGAAGGGCTGGGCGAACAGCTCCTTCTCCCGGTAGAAGGTGCGCGCGGTGTCCCACGTGACGCCCTCGGCGGCCACCTGCCGGCCCACGCCCACGGCCTCCCAGACCTCCAGGACGTCGCGCTGCTGGCAGATCGCCTTGGACCCGATGGGGTCCCGCTCGGCGCGGGCGTCCAGGATCGTGACGGGGATGCCCCACCGCGCCAGAAGCAGCGCCGCGGTCTGGCCCACGGGCCCGTTGCCGAGCACCAGCACCTTGCCGGAGTCGAATCGTCTCACTGTCGCCCTCCTCGTTCTCGTGTCGCTGCTCGTGCGGCCCGGGTCAGCCGTTCTGGAGCTGGTCCCAGACCTCGCGGTCGCGCTCGGCGGTCCAGATGACGGGCCGCTCGATGCCCGAGAGCTCGTCCCACAGCCGGGAGACGTCGAAGGGCAGGCAGTGCTCGAAGATCGGCCAGTGGCCGAAGTCGTCGTAGAGGGCGGTGTGCACGGCCTCGAAGGCGTCCTTCAGGGTGCCGCCGTTGCGCTGGACGGTGCCGACCTCCTCGATCATGACGTCCAGGAAGCGGCGGGTCTGCTCGATCGCCGCGTCCACGGCCTCCCGGCCCTTCGAGACCGCCCCGCGCCCGCCCACGAGCTGCTCGGCGCCGAGCGCCTTGACGGCGTCGAGGGTGTGGCTCGCCCAGTCGCGGTGGAAGGCGTCCCCGGTGTACAGCGCCGCCTCGGCCTCGACCAGGTCCCCGGCGAAGAGGATCTTCTGCTGGGGCAGCCAGGCGACGATGTCGCCCTCGGTGTGGCCGCGGCCGAAGTGCTGGAGCACGAGGTCCCCGCGGTCCCCGCCGAGGTCGATGGTCAGCTTGTCCCGGAAGGTCACCGTGGGCCAGGTCAGGCCCGGGACGGTGTCCGCGCCCTTGGCCAGTCGCGGCATGCGGCCGAACTCGGAGGCCCAGTCCTCCTTGCCGCGCTCCACGATGAGGTCGTAGGTGTTCTCGTGGGCGACGATCGTCTCGGCATGGAAGGCCGAGGCGCCGAGCACGCGCACCGCGTGGTAGTGGGAGAGCACCAGGTAGCGGATCGGCTTGTCGGTGTGCTTCCGCAGCTCCGCCAGCCACTCGGCGGCCACCACGGGGGTGGCCAGGGCCTCGAAGCAGACCAGGAAGTCCTCCCCCTCGATGGCCCCGATGTTGGGGTCCCCCTCGGCCGTGAGGGCGTAGACGCCCTCGGCCAGGATCTCGAGGGTCTTCTGCTTCTCGCCGAGGTCGGCCGAGGACGCGAACGACTTGGTGGTGCCCATGTGCCGTCTCCTTCGTGGGGCCGCGCAGGGCCCGGGATAGTCAAATGCTGTATCAGTTCCACGGTAGCCCCCGGACCTCGATTTGTGAAGCAGACCACAGGCGATTGCGGCCGCGACTCTGTTGACCCCGCGGGCGCACGCGTGGGAAGGTTTGATGAACGATCGGTCGGTAAAGTTGGGCGACGATGCCCGGATGCCGCCCGCACCCCGTCGCGACAGGAGCCCACCCATGCCCGCATCCCCTCAGGCCCTCCTCGTCGGCGGGGCCCGCACCCCGGTGGGCCGCTACGGCGGCGCGCTGGCGAGCGTGCGCCCCGACGACCTCGCCGCCCTCGTGGTCAGGCACGCGGTGGCCGACGCCGGGATCGACCCGCACGACGTGGACGAGGTGATCCTCGGCAACGCCAACGGCGCCGGCGAGGAGAACCGCAACGTCGCCCGCATGGCCTGGCTGCTCGCCGGCTTCCCCGACACCGTCCCCGGCATCACCGTCAACCGGCTCTGCGCCTCCGGGCTCTCGGCCATCATCATGGCCTCCCACATGATCAAGGCCGGGGCCGCCGACATCGTGGTCGCCGGCGGGGTGGAGTCCATGTCCCGCGCGCCCTGGGTGATGGAGAAGCCGGCCAAGGCCTACGCCAAGCCCGGGGACGTCTTCGACACCTCCATCGGCTGGCGCTTCACCAACCCCGAGTTCAAGAAGCAGGACAAGATGACCTACTCGATGCCGGAGACGGCCGAGGAGGTCGCGATCGTCGACGGGATCTCGCGCGAGGACGCCGACGCCTTCGCCGTGGCCTCCCACGCCAAGGCGATCGCCGCGATCGACGCCGGGCGCTTCGCCCCCGAGATCGTCCCGGTGACCGTCCAGGGCCGCAAGGGTGCGACGACCGTCGTCGACACGGACGAGGGCCCCCGCCCGGGCACCACGATGGAGGCCCTCGCCAGGCTGCGCCCCGTGGTGGACCACGGGAGCGTCGTCACCGCCGGCAACGCCTCCTCCCTCAACGACGGCGCCTCGGCGATCCTCGTGGTCTCCGAGCGCGCGGCCGAGAAGTACGGGCTGGCCGCCCGGGCCCGGATCGTCGACGGCGCCTCCGCCGGCGTGGCCCCGGAGATCATGGGCATCGGCCCCGTCCCCGCCACCCAGAAGGTGCTCGGGCGCACCGGGTGGGGCATCGGCGACCTCGGGGCGGTCGAGCTCAACGAGGCCTTCGCCTCCCAGTCCCTGGCCTGCATCCGCCGCCTCGGCCTCGACGCCGGCACCGTCAACAACGACGGCGGGGCGATCGCGCTCGGCCACCCGCTGGGCTCCTCCGGCTCCCGGCTCGTGGTGACGCTGCTGGGCCGGATGGAGCGCGAGGGCGCCGACCGCGGTCTGGCCACCATGTGCGTGGGCGTGGGCCAGGGCACCGCGATGCTCGTGGAGAAGCTCTGATGGTCGGGCCCAGCGAGATCCTCGGCGCGGAGTTCACCGCCCTGCGGCTCGAGGAGCGCGAGGACCGCCTGCACGTGGTCCTGGACCGCCCCGATGTGCGCAACGCCATCGACGCGACCATGGTCGAGGAGCTGCACACCGTGTGCGGCCGCCTCGAGCGGCACCCGAAGATCCTGATCCTCTCCGGCACCGAGGTGAACGGCCGGGGCATCTTCGCCTCCGGCGCCGACATCGCCCAGCTGCGGGAACGCCGCCGCGACGACGCCCTGGCCGGGATCAACTCCCGGATCTTCGACCGCATCCACAGGCTGCCCATGCCGGTGATCGCCGCGATCGACGGCTACGCCCTGGGCGGCGGCGCGGAGCTGGCCTACGCCGCGGACTTCCGCATCGCCACCCCGCACCTCACGATCGGCCAGCCGGAGACGAACCTGGGCATCATCGCCGCCGCCGGCGGGCTGTGGCGGCTCAAGGAGCTGGTCGGCGAGGCGGTCGCCCTGGACATCCTGCTCGCCGGCCGGCTCCTCGGCGCGGAAGAGGCCCTGGCCCTGCACCTCGTCACCGAGCTGCACGAGCCCGCGGAACTCGTCGGCGCCGCGCACGCGCTCGCCGACCGGATCGGCGCCCAGGACCCCCTGGCCGTGCGGATCTCCAAGCGGGTCTTTGCGGCGCCCCCGTCCGCCCACCCGCACATCGACGAGCTGGCCCAGGCCGTGCTCTTCGAGTCGGAGGCGAAGTTCGACCGCATGCAGGCCTTCCTGAACCGCAAGAAGAACAAGAAGTAGGAGCACCCCGACCATGACCGAGAAGCACGCACTGGCCGTTCCCGCCGTCGTCGGCGTCCTGGGCGGAGGCCGCATGGGCGCAGGCATCGCCCACGCCTTCCTGCTCGCCGGGGCGAGGGTGACCGTGGTGG
Organism: Kocuria sp. CPCC 205258; assembly: GCF_040981005.1. Classification (NCBI taxonomy): domain Bacteria; kingdom Bacillati; phylum Actinomycetota; class Actinomycetes; order Micrococcales; family Micrococcaceae; genus Kocuria; species Kocuria sp. CPCC 205258. The sequence continues at coordinate 365,336 of NZ_JAVKPS010000001.1, forward strand.
AGCGGGACGGGCAGGCAGCGGAGGCCGCCCGCGAGCGGATCGAGCGGGACCTCGCCAAGTCCCTGGAGCGCGGGGGCGTGGACGGCAACCTGGACGAGTGGGCCGAGAACCTGGCCGTCTCCCTCGACCACGCCGACTTCGCGGACTGCGAGCTCGTCGTCGAGGCCGTCCCCGAGGTTTGGGACCTCAAGGTCTCCGCCCTCCAGGAGGTCGAGGGCCACCTGGCCGGGACCGCGTGGCTGGCCACCAACACGTCGTCGCTGTCCGTGGACGGGCTGGCCGAGCAGCTGGGACGCCCCGAGCGGTTCTGCGGGCTGCACTTCTTCAACCCCGTGCCGGCCTCGAAGCTCGTGGAGGTCGTGAACTCGAAGCACACCGGCGAGGAGCTCAGGCGGCTCTCGGTGCAGTGGGTCGAGGGCCTCGGCAAGACCCCGGTGGTCGTCAACGACGCCCCCGGCTTCGCCTCCTCGCGGCTGGGCGTGGCGATCGCGCTCGAGGCCATCCGCATGGTCGAGGAGGGCGTGGCCTCTCCCGCCGACATCGACAACGCCATGGTCCTGGGCTACAAGTTCCCGGTCGGCCCGCTGGCGCTGACGGACATCGTGGGCCTGGACGTGCGCCTGGGCATCGCCGAGTACCTCGAGTCGCAGCTCGGCCCGCGCTTCGCTCCCCCGCAGCTGATGCAGGACATGGTGGCCCGCGGCGAGCTCGGCCGCAAGACCGGCAAGGGCTTCTTCGCCTACGACCAGTAGCCCCGTCCCCGCCCCTGCCGCCGAACCCACCGGTGCTGCCCGGGACCGCACGAGGAGTGCCGCCGTCCCGGGCGGCACCGGTGGGTTCGTGCGCCCGAGCAGACCTCGCGGGACGAGCGGGCCGTTGGACGCCGGTCATAGGGTGGGGGCATGCACGCACAGCCCGGCGCCCCCGCCACGTGGGACGGCGCGCTCAACGCCCGGCGCCTGGCCGGCGACGTGTGGCGGATGGGCCGCTCCGAGCGGCTGAGCCCCTCGGGGTGGCGCGCCGCCGCGGCTGACGGGGTGCGCACGGTCGTGGACCTGCGCAACGCGGACGAGCGGCGGCGCCGGCGCACGGACCCCGCGGACGACCCGGCCGCCCGCGCCGGCATCACGGTGCTGCACCGCCCCACCGAGGACCCCGCCCATCCGCAGTTCCCGCTGGTGGGCACGCCCTATCTGCACCACCCGCGCGGCTACCGCGACTACCTGCGGCTGTTCCCGGCCTTCCTGGCCGAGGCGGTGCGGGCGGTGGCGACCGCCGAGGGCGCCGTGGTGGTGCACTGCTCGGCCGGCCGCGACCGCACGGGGGTGCTCGCGCTGCTGCTCCTGGGGCTGGCCGGAGCGCCCCCGGAGCGCCTTGTCGCGGAGGACGAGGCCGCCGCGCGCGGGATCAACGAGTGGCACCGCGTCTCGCCCGTCCCCCACCCGGTCGAGCGCCACCACCCCGAGCACGAGCTCGCCCCGCTGCTCGCGGGGCGCCGCGCGGCCCTCGAGGAGCTGCTGGACGGGTTCGACGCCGAGCGCTGGCTCGTGGACGCCGGGCTGTCGCCCGAGGAGCTGGCCGCCCTGCGCCGGCGGCTCCACGGCCCGTCCTGATCCGCCCCCGTCCGGCGTCCCGGACGGATCCGCACAGCAGCTCCCGACCCGCCGGAGGGCGGACCCCCGGGCCTGGTTCCCGGTCTAGCCCTCGGCGGGGTTCGTGGCCTGCTGCGGCTTGTCCTTGAGGAAGTTGGTGATCCGCACGGTGCACAGCCGGGCGCCGTCCTCGTGCTCGAGGACCACCTCGTGGCACGTGAGGGAGCGCCCGAGCTGCAGGGCGGTGGCCGTGGCCGTCACGGTGCCCGTGCGGGACGACCGGTGGTGGGTGGCGTTGACGTCCACGCCCACGGCGACCTTGCCCATCGTGGAGGCGTGGATCACCGCGGCCCAGGAACCGACGGCCTCGCCGAGGGCCACCATGGCGCCGCCGTGGAGCAGGCCCAGGGACTGGCGGTTGCCCTCGACGGGCATGGAGGCGACCACGCGCTCCGCCGACTCCTCGAGGACGGTGACGCCCATCTTCTCGTCGAGCTCGCCCAGGACGATGCGCCAGGGCTCGTGGGTCTCGGTCGTGGTCATGGCACTCCTCGGGCGCTCGGCGACGGGGCAGGACCACCGTGGGGCAGTGGTCCCGGGGTGTGACGTAGGTTATCGTGGTCATAATACCGAACGATCGGTCAGGATGCGGGCGACGGACCGGCCGCCCGCGCGCACCCGAGCGAAAGGACCACGCACCGTGGCAGCACAGACCCAGACCATCCTCCCCAGCTACCTGAGGGGCCGGTGGTGGTCGCCGGAGAACCCGCAGAAGGTGACGGAGGTGGCCGACGCCTCGACCGGCGAGGTCGTGGCGCGCGTGTCCACGGACGGCATCGACATCGCCTCCGCCGTGGACTACGGCCGGACCGTGGGGCAGCGCTCCCTCGGGGAGCTCACCATCCACGAGCGGGCGCTCAAGCTCAAGGAGCTCGCCCAGTACCTCACCGAGCACAAGCAGGAGCTCTACGACGTCTCCTACTCGACCGGGGCCACGCTGAAGGACCACTTCTTCGACGTGGACGGCGGCATCGGCACCCTCTTCACGTTCTCCTCCAAGGGCCGGCGCGAGCTGCCCAACGCCAACGTCGTCGTGGACGGGGCGGTGGAGCAGCTCTCCAAGGACGGGTCCTTCCTGGGCGAGCACATCTACACCCGCATGCCCGGCGTCGCCGTGCAGATCAACGCGTTCAACTTCCCGGTGTGGGGCATGCTCGAGAAGTTCGCCCCCGCCTTCATCGCCGGCATGCCGACCCTGGTGAAGCCGGCCACGCCGACCGGCTACGTCACGGCCGCCTGCGTGCGCCTGATGATCGACTCCGGCATCCTGCCGGAGGGCTCCCTGCAGCTGGTCTCCGGCTCCGCCCGGGACCTGCTCGACCACCTGGACTACCGCGACCACGTGGCCTTCACCGGCTCCGCCGGCACCGCGCAGTCGCTGCGCCACCACGAGAACGTCATCGACGGCGGAGTGCGCTTCACCGCCGAGACGGACTCCCTCAACGCCGCGATCCTCGGCCCCGACGCCACCCCGGAGACCCCGGAGTTCGACGCCTTCGTGAAGGCCGTGTTCGTCGAGATCACCTCCAAGGCCGGGCAGAAGTGCACGGCCATCCGGCGCGTCATCGTCCCGCAGGACCGCGTGGAGGACGTCGTGGCCGCCGTCGCCGAGCGCGTGCAGCAGCGCGTGGTCATCGGCGACCCCCGCACCGAGGGCGTCACCATGGGCGCCCTGGCCTCCAAGGAGCAGCAGGGCGAGGTCCGCAAGGCAGTGGAGCGCCTGGTCGCCGCCGGCGGCACCGTCCGCCTGGGCGGCCCGGACGCCTCCGTCGGCGACGCCGACACCGGGGCGGGCGCCTTCTTCCCCGTCACGGTGCTGTCCTTCGACGACCCGGACACCCCGGAGGTGCACTTCGTCGAGGCCTTCGGCCCCGTCACCTCCGTGCTCGGCTACACCGACGTCGACGACGCCGTGCGGCTCGCCGCGCTCGGCGGCGGCTCGCTCGTGGCGACCGTGTGCACGAACGACGGCGCGACCGCCGCCCGGTTCACCGCGGGCATCGGCTCGCACCACGGGCGCGTGCACTTCCTCAACCGCCAGGACGCGAAGACCTCCACCGGCCACGGCTCCCCCATGCCGCACCTGGTCCACGGCGGCCCCGGCCGCGCCGGCGGCGGCGAGGAGCTGGGCGGCGTGCGCGGCGTCAAGCACTACATGCAGCGCACCGCGATCCAGGGACCCCCGGACATCCTCACGGCGGTGACCGGGGTCTGGCACCGGGGCGCCGCGGCGAACACCGTGACCCGCGAGGCGGTCGAGAACGGCACCGGCGAACACCCGTTCCGCAAGTCCCTGGAGACGCTGCGGATCGGCGACCAGTTCGCCTCCGAGCTGCGCACCGTGACCCTCGAGGACATCACCGAGTTCGCCGAGAAGACCGGCGACACCTTCTACGCGCACACCGACGAGGAGGCCGCCACGGCCAACCCGTTCTTCCCGCGCCGGGTGGCCCACGGCTACCTGCTGGTCTCCTGGGCCGCCGGGCTGTTCGTGGAGCCCGCCCCCGGTCCCGTCCTGGCCAACTACGGCCTGGAGAACCTGCGCTTCATCACGCCGGTGACCTACGACGACCACATCCGGGTCACCCTCACCGCCAAGCAGATCACCCCGCGGGTCACCGACGAGTACGGCGAGGTCTGCTGGGACGCGATCCTGCACAACCAGCACGACGAGATCGTGGCGACCTACGACGTGCTGACCCTGGTCGCGAAGACCTGGCCCACCGCCTGAGCGGCTGACGGGGGCGGGACCGGGAGACCGGGCGGCCTGTTCGCGGCGGGGCGCCCGGTGCTAGCCTGACCAGCACGCTGCCCAGACCCTCGCGCGTGCCGGCGCCCCGCCGCGCAGGACCGCCGTCGGACGCCACGGCCGGAGGAGACGCGATGCGCCGGATCTCGAGCCCCGCCCACCGGACGGCCGCCCTCGCGCTGTCCCTCCTGCTCGGGCTCACCGCGTGCACGCCCGCCACGGAGGGCGGCGGGGCGGACGGCGCGGGGACCGCGCCGGGTCCGGCCGGCACCTCGGCCTCGGCGCCGGTGTCCCCGGACGGCACCGCAGGAGCAGCGCCGGGCTCCGGCACGGCGCCCGCCCCGGGCGCCGCCGAGGACCCCGCCCCGCACGTCCAGGCGGTGGTGTCCTCGCACGAGCTGGCCACCGCCGCGGGCGCGGAGATCCTCGAGGCCGGCGGCACCGCCGCCGACGCCTCCGTCGCGGTCGCCGCCGTGCTGAGCGTGGTGGAGCCCTACTACTCGAGCGTGCTCGGCGGCGGCACGTGGGCGCTGTACTACGACGCGGACAGCGACGACGTGACGAGCCTGAACGGTGTGGGCCCGGTCGGGAGCGCGGCGACGCTCGACGACTACCGTCCGCGCGCCGGCGACTTCGGCATGCACCAGGCCATCCTCCCCGGCGCCTGGGACGGGTGGATGCTCTGGCTCGACGAGTACGGCGAGCTGGGACTGGGCGAGGTCCTCGCGCCGGCGATCGCCGTGGCCCGCGAGGGGTACCCCGCGAGCTCCGAGATGGTCTACTGGCTGACCCGGGAGGAGGCGAACATCCGGCAGAGCCCGGTCATGACGGAGCTCTACACCCGCGGCGGTGCCCTGCTGGAGGCGGGCGACACCGTGCGCCAGCCGGACATGGCCGGCACCTTCGAGGACCTGGTGGCCGCCTACGAGGGCGAGGCCGAGGACGGGGCCGACCGCGCCGCCGGGATCCGGGCGGCCCGGGACCACTTCTACCGCGGGCCCGTCGCGGAGGCCGTCGTGGCCTTCTCGGAGGAGGACGGCGGATACCTCACCCTGGAGGACTTCAGCGGCTATGCGGCGCAGATCGTCGAGCCGATCTCCATCGACTACGGCGAGGACGTGACGGTCCACCAGAACCCGCCCAACAGCCAGGGCATCGCGATGCTGCAGGCACTCCACATCCTGGCGGAGGACGACTTCTCCGGCCGCTCCCCCGAGGACCCCGACGTGGTGCACCGCCAGGTCGAGGCCGTCAAGCTCGCCTTCGCCGACCGGTACGCGCACGTGGGTGATCCAGAGCGCACCGACGTGCCGGTGGCGGAGCTGCTGTCGGACGAGTACGCCCGGGCGCAGCGGGCGCGCATCGACGACGACCGGGCCGCGCGGTGGCCGATCGACAGCGGGATCGACCGGCAGGCCTCCGACACCACCACGTTCCACCTCACCGACTCCTCGGGCAACGCCGCCGCCGTGACCACGAGCCTGGGCGGGCAGTTCCTGGTGGTGGGCGACACGGGGATCCACATCAACGAGCGGATGAGCTTCCTGTCCCTCGAGGAGGGCAACGTCAACGCGGTCGCGCCCGGGGCCACGGTGCGGCACACCTCCGCGCCCTTCATGGCCCTGCGCGACGGCCGGCCGTACCTGCTGGGCGGCAACACCGGGATCGACACCCAGCCGCAGGGCCAGCTGCAGCAGTTCATGAACGTGGTCGACTTCGGCATGACGCCCCAGGAGGCGGTGGCGCAGCCGCGCTTCGTCAGCACGGCCTTCCCCGCGTCCAACCACCCCCACGAGGTCGGCAACACCCTCCAGGTGGAGGCGGACTTCTCGCCCGCCGCGGTCCAGGACCTGCGCCGGCGGGGCCACGACGTCGCGGTGGGAGCGGGGATCTTCGGCACGGCGAACATGCTCGCCGTGGACGGTGACGGGGCGGGGGCCCGGCTGGGCGTGGAGCCGCGGAACGAGACCGCCCGCGGGACGGTGCTCCCCTTGCCGCAGGACGGTTAGCGCCCTCCCCGGCCGATGGCGACCCGGACCGGTGGGCAGTCGGAGGCACCCGCCGGGACGGGCGTCCGGCTCAGGAGGCCCGCAGCCCCGAGAAGGCGAGCGCGACCACGGTGTCGGCCAGCCCGTCGTCGGCCTTGTCCGGGTCCGGCCGGTACCAGTCGACGATCGAGTTGATCATGCCCAGGAGCAGCCGCGAGGCGGAGCGGCCGCTGAGGTCGCGGCGCAGGTCGCCCTCCGCCTGCGCCTGCTCGATGAGCGCGCCGACCCGGCGGGTGACCGTGCGGCGGCGCTCGAGGGCCCTCGTCTCGACCTCCGAGTTGCCCCGCAGCCGCAGCAGCAGGGTCACGTACGGCATCTGCTCGACGAGCACGTGCACGGTCCCGCGGATCACCTGCTCGAGCCGCTCGACCGCCGGGGCCTGCGTCCGCTCGGCGGCGGCCAGGACTTCCTCGAGCGCGTCGAGGGCCCGGCTCAGCGCCTGCTCGAGGATCTCCTCCTTGGACTCCACGTGGTGGTAGATCGCGGACTTGGAGATCCCCAGGTGCTTGGACAGCGTTCCCATCGACGTGGCGTCGTAGCCGTGCACGTTGAAGACCTCCACGCACACGGCGAGCAGCGTCTCGCGGTCGTAGCCGGGCCGGCCCCGGCGCGGGGCCGCGCCGTCCGGAGGGGCGGGCGCCGGTGCGTGCGTCATGGGGACCTCGATCTCGGTGGGGACGGGCAGGACAACGATCTTATGCCGCGGCGGGCCCCCGGGCCGTCCCGGGGGCCCGCCGCGGCACGGCTCGGCGCCGGGGCGTCACGCGTCCTTGCGGTGGTCGTAGACGCGGCGCAGCTTGCCGGAGGACCGGGCGAGGGTCCCCGGCTCGGCGATCCGGATCGAGGCCGAGGAGCCGATCTTCGTCTTGATGGCGTGCAGGAGCTTCTGGCCGCCCGCCTCGGCGGCCTCGACGGTCGCCTGCTCGCGCCGCTCGATGTTGATGGTCATCTGGTCCATCCGGTGCGGGCGGGTGATCTCGAGCGTGAAGTGCGGGCTCAGCTCCGGCACCTGCAGGGCGAGCTCCTCGATCTGGGAGGGGAACAGGTTGACCCCCCGCAGGATGATCATGTCGTCGGAGCGGCCCGTGATCCGGCCCATCCGCCGGTGCCCGGGCCGGTCCGTGCCGGGCAGCAGTCGGGTCAGGTCGTGGGTGCGGTAGCGGATGATCGGCAGGGCCTCCTTGGTGAGCGCCGTGAAGACGAGCTCGCCGGGCCGGCCGGTGTCCTGGACCTCGTCCGTGAACGGGTCGATGATCTCGGGGCGGAAGTGGTCCTCCCAGATGTGCGAGCCGTCCTTGGACGCGGCGGACTCCCCGGCCACGCCGGGGCCCATGACCTCGGAGAGGCCGTAGATGTCGCACGCGTCGACGTCGAAGGCCGTCTCGATCTCCCGGCGCATCTCCTCGGTCCAGGGCTCCGCCCCGAGGACCGCGGTGCGCAGCGACGTCTCCCGCGGGTCCAGGCCGAGCTTCTTGAAGCCGTCGGCGATGGTCAGGAGGTAGGTGGGGGTCGAGAGGATGGCCTCGGGCTCGAAGTCCCGGATCATCTGGACCTGCTTCTCGGTCTGCCCGCCGGACATCGGGATGACGGCGCAGCCCAGGCGCTCGGCGCCGTAGTGGGCACCGAGCCCGCCCGTGAACAGACCGTAGCCGTAGGCGTTGTGCACCTTGTCCCCGGGGCGCACGCCCGAGAGCCGGAAGCAGCGGGCCACGAGGCCCGCCCAGGTGTCGATGTCGTTCTGCGTGTACGCCACCACGGTGGGCTGCCCGGTGGTGCCGGAGGAGGCGTGGATCCGCCGGACCTCGCTCATCGACACCGCGAGGGACTTGAACGGATACGCCTTCCGCAGGAACTCCTTGTCCGTGTACGGGAAGAGCCGGAGGTCCTCGAGCTCCTTGAAGTCGCCGGGGTGCACGCCGTGCCCGTCGAAGAGCTCCGTGTAGGCGGCGACGTTCTCGTAGGCGTGGTGCAGGGTCCAGCGCAGCCGCTCGACCTGCAGGGACTCGACCTGGTCCCGGCTCATCGTCTCCTCGGGGTCCGGCTGCGACCGGTCCGCCGGGGCGGGGGCGGGGGTGTAGGGGTTCGGGACGGAGCACTCGGTCATGTCAGACTTCCTCGGGCTGCGGGGCGGACGGCTGGGCGGACTGCAGGACGGGCTGCGCGGCCGGGTCCCCGGCAGGGTCCTCGGCAGGGCGCTCCGCGGGCGTCGCCGCGCGGAGGGCGGGGTTGGGGATGGTGCGGCTGCGGCCCCGGAACTCGGCGATGAGCCGGCCGTCGGCCAGGACCTGGATGTCGTAGACGCCGCTGCGCCCCGCCTGGGCGCGCACGGTCCCCACGGCGGTGAGCTCCTGCCCGCGGTAGGCCGAGGCGAGGAAGTTGATGTCCACCCCCGCGGCCACCGTGATGGTGGTGCCGTCCCCGGCGGGGTCGTTGCAGGCGAGGGCGAAGCAGGTGTCCGCGAAGGCGAAGACCATGCCGCCGTGGGCGATGCCGAACCCGTTGAGCATCTCCTCCCGCAGGGTCATGCGGACCTGGGCGTGGCCGTACTCGGCACGGTCCACGGTGATGCCCATCCAGCGCGAGGTGTGGTCCCCCGCGAGGATCGGATGGCCCTGGGACATGTAGCTCTCCTCACAGTTCACGACCGAATGTTCAGTAGACAATCCCACTCCGCCGCCCGTGTCAACCCGTGCCGCCCCGGAGGAGCGCGGGGGCACACCACCGGCGTCACCTGTTGACGCCGCCCCCGGCGGCTTATATTCTGAACGAACGGTCAGTTAGTCGCGTGCGGCCCTCCCGCCCCGCGGCGCCATCTCGTCGGAAGAGGGACACCATGACTACGCAGAACACGGGGCTCCACGCCGTGCCCGCCGCGGACGCGGCCGAGCAGGCGGAGCTGGACCGCGCGGGCGAGGAGCACTTCGACCGCATCATCGCCGAGGACTCCCGGATCGAGCCGCGCGACTGGATGCCCGCCGCCTACCGCAAGACCCTGGTCCGCCAGGTCTCGCAGCACGCCCACTCCGAGATCATCGGCATGCAGCCGGAGGGCAACTGGATCTCCCGGGCGCCGTCCCTCAAGCGCAAGGCCATCCTCATGGCCAAGGTGCAGGACGAGGCCGGCCACGGGCTGTACCTCTACTCCGCCGCCGAGACCCTGGGCACCCCCCGCTCCGAGCTCAACCAGCAGCTGCTGGACGGCCGGGCCAAGTACTCCTCGATCTTCAACTACCCCGCGCGCACCTGGGCCGACATGGGCGCCATCGGCTGGCTCGTGGACGGCGCGGCGATCGCCAACCAGGTCCCGCTGTGCCGGGCCTCCTACGGCCCCTACGGCCGGGCAATGGTCCGCATCTGCAAGGAGGAGTCCTTCCACCAGCGCCAGGGCTGGGAGATCCTCTACGAGCTCTCCCACGGCACGCCCGCCCAGAAGCAGATGGCCCAGGACGCCGTGAACCGCTTCTACGGCCCGTCCCTGCAGATGTTCGGCCCCCCGGACGACGACTCGCCCAACTCGAAGCAGTCCATGGCGTGGAACATCAAGCGCTTCTCCAACGACGAGCTGCGCCAGCGCTTCGTGGACATGATCGTGGAGCAGGCCGCGGCACTGGACCTGACCCTGCCGGACCCGGACCTCAAGTGGAACGAGGAGCGCGGCCACTACGACTACGGACCGCTGGACTGGGACGAGTTCAAGGCCGTCGTCGGCGGCCGGGGCCCGTGCAACCTCCAGCGCATGCAGCGCCGCCGCACGGCGCACGAGGACGGCGCCTGGGTCCGCGAGGCCGCCGCCGCCTACGCCCGCAAGACCGCCGCGGAGCGCGCCTCCGCCGAACTCATCGGAGCCTGAGCATGAGCGAGAACACCGTGAGCCCGATCGGCGCGCCCTCGGACGAGTGGCCCCTGTGGGAGGTGTTCGTGCGGTCCTCGCGCGGGCTCTCCCACGTCCACGCCGGATCCCTGCACGCCCCGGACGCCACGATGGCCGTGCGCAACGCCCGGGACCTCTACACCCGCCGCAACGAGGGGACCTCCGTGTGGGTGGTGCCCTCCGCGGCCATCACCGCCTCGGACCCCGACTCCAAGGGCGGGTTCTTCGAGTCCGCCCAGGGCAAGAGCTACCGCCACGCCACGTACTACACCAAGAGCGAAGGGGTGAAGCACCTGTGAGCTACGCATCCCACGAGTCCGCGACCCGGCAGAGCGCGGGCGACGCCATCACCGCGGAGGACATCCGGGCCGGCGGCGCGAAGGCCCCCGAGGACGTGGCCCGCTACGCCCTGTACCTGGGCGACGACGCCCTGATGCTCGCCCAGCGCCTCGGCTGGTGGATCGCCCGGGCCCCGGAGCTCGAGGAGGACATCGCGCTGGCCAACATCGCCCTGGACCTGCTCGGGCACGCCCGCTTCCTCCTCACCTACGCGGGCACCGCGTGGGGGAAGACCGAGGACGACCTCGCCTACTTCCGCGACGAGGAGGAGTTCCGCTCCTGCCGCCTCGTGGAGCAGGAGAACGGCGACTTCGGGCAGACCATCGCCCGGCAGCTGATCTTCTCCTACTACCAGTACGAGCTCTACCGCCGCCTCGTCCGCTCCACCGACCCGACGCTCGCGGCCATCGCGGACAAGGCGCTCAAGGAGGTCGAGTACCACCAGGACCACGCGAGCCAGTGGATCCTGCGCCTGGGCCTCGGCACGGAGGAGTCCAAGCGCCGCGTCCAGGCCGGCCTCACCTACATGTGGCCCTATGTGGACGAGCTGTTCCACGACGACGAGCTCGTCGAGTCCCTCGGGGACGTCGCCGTGCTCCCCTCCTCCCTGCGCGCCGACTTCGACCGCCGGATCACCGCGATCCTCGACGAGGCGGGGCTGTCCGTCCCCGAGGTCCTGGGTGCCTGGGGCGGCGACCGCTCGGGGCAGTTCAGCGAGCAGCGCGGCCACATCCTCGCCGAGATGCAGGTGCTGGCCCGCCGGCACCCCGGCGCCACCTGGTGAGGAGGCGATGACGATGACCGGCTCCGAGCAGACGGGCGCCACGCAGGTGACCGGCCGCGAGCTGCGCCCCCGGGACGAGGCCGCCGGCCGCGTCTGGGACATCGCCGCCACGGTGAACGACCCGGAGGTCCCCGTGCTTTCCATCGCCGACCTCGGCATCCTGCGGGACGCCCGGCTGGAGGGCGCGCGCGCCGTCGTCGTCATCACCCCGACCTACTCCGGGTGCCCCGCCATGGAGACCATCACCACGGACGTCACCCGGGCGCTCAACGCCGAGGGCTACGACGACGTGCGGGTCGATCTCGTGCTGCAGCCGGCGTGGACCACGGACTGGATGAGCGACGAGGGCAGGCGCAAGCTCGACGAGTACGGCATCGCCCCGCCCAGCGGCCGGGCCGCCGCCGGCCCCGTCCGGCTGGGGCTCACCGTCAAGTGCCCGCGCTGCCACTCCCTGAACACCCGCGAGCTGACCCGCTTCGGGTCCACCGCCTGCAAGGCGCTCCACGTCTGCAACGAGTGCCTGGAACCCTTCGACTACTTCAAGGTGCACTGATGACCGAGATCACCGCCCCCGCCCGGCGCCGGGCCACGTTCAACACCCTCGAGGTCTCCCAGGTCCGCAAGCTCACCGCGGACTCCGTCGAGGTGGCCTTCGCGGTGCCCCCGGAGCTCGTGGACGACTACGACTACCTGCCCGGGCAGTACGTGGCGCTGCGCGCCCGGATCGACGGGCAGGAGGTCCGCCGGTCCTACTCGATCTGCGCGGAGCCGCGGCCGGGCGAGATCCGGGTGGCGATCAAGCAGGACATCGGCGGGGTCTTCTCCACCTGGGCCAACAGCTCCCTGAGGGCCGGCGACACGCTCGACGTCATGAACCCGCAGGGCGCGTTCATCTCCAAGCTTGGGCTCACCAGCATGAACGACCCCGAGCGGCTCGCCGCCGAGGAGGTCGCGAAGAACGCCTCGGTGCACCTCGTGGCCTTCGCCGCGGGCTCCGGGATCACCCCGATCATGGCGATCGCCAAGGCCGTGCTGCGCGCCTCGGAGTCCTCCACGTTCGACCTCGTCTACGCGAACCGCTCCGCGATGGAGGTCATGTTCGCCGAGGAGCTCGGGGACCTCAAGGACAAGTACCCGTCCCGCCTGGCGGTCCACCACGTGCTCTCCCGCGAGCAGCGGATCAGCCCGCTGATGTCCGGGCGGATCGACGCCGACAAGCTCCAGGACATCCTGGACGAGGTGCTCCAGGTGGACCGGACGGACGAGTGGTTCCTGTGCGGGCCGTTCGAGCTCGTCCAGCTGTGCCGGGACACCCTCGCGGAGCGCGGCGTGCCGGAGGAGAAGATCCGCTTCGAGCTGTTCAGCACCGGCCGTCCCGAGACCCCCCAGGGGCAGCAGGGACGCGTGGTCCCGGCGGACCCGTCGGGCGAGAAGTACGACATCACCTTCACCCTGGACGGGCTCTCCTCCTCGATCGAGTCCCCCAAGAACGCCCAGGAGACCGTCCTCAACGCCGCCCTGCGGGTCCGCCCCGACGTCCCGTTCGCGTGCGCCGGCGGGGTGTGCGGCACGTGCCGCGCGAAGGTCGTCTCCGGGGAGTTCGTGATGGAGGAGAACTACGCCCTCGAGAAGGACGAGATCGAGAAGGGCTACGTGCTCACCTGCCAGACGCGTCCCACCTCCGAGCAGCTCACCGTCGACTTCGACGCCTGAGCCGCTCGCTCCGGGGGCCCGGCACCGTGCAGGTGCCGGGCCCCCGGGCCGTCCCACCCCCAGTCCCCGACCTCACCGAGGAGCAGCAGTGATCGACCTGACCATCGACGGATCCGTGGCCGAAGTGGTGCTGAACGCACCCGGCAGGATGAACGCCCTGGACGAGGCCGCGCTCACCGAGCTCGGCGACGCCTACGCCGAGGCGGCGCAGGCGGGCGTCCGCGCCCTCGTGCTGCGCGGCGAGGGCCGCGGCTTCTGCGCCGGCCGGGACATCTCCGCCGTGGACCCCGCGACCGACGACGCCCACGGCTACCTGGCCGGGAAGGTCACCCCGCTGCTGCGCGCCATGACCCGGTTCCCCGCCCCGACGTTCGCCGCCGTGCAGGGCCCGTGCCTGGGCGTGGGGCTCGGCCTGGCGATCGCCACGGACGTGGTCTACGTCGCGGACAGCGCCAAGATCGGCTCCCCGTTCGCGAACCTCGGGGCGACCCTCGACTCGGGCGGGCACGCCCTGTTCACCGAGCGGCTCGGCGCCCACCGGACCCTGGACCTCATCTACACGGCTGAGCTGATGAGCGGCCAGGAGGCCGTGCGCTCCGGGCTGTTCAGCCGTTCGGTGCCCGCCGACGAGCTGCTCGAGCTCACCCGGGCCAAGGCGGCGGCCGTGGCCGAGGGCGCGACCGGCGCGTTCCTCGCCTCCCGCGAGCTCGTGGCCCAGATCCGCGACGAGCGCCTGGGGCTGTGGGAGTCCGTGGAGAACGAGAACCGGGTGCAGGGCGAGCTGTGCCGCAGCGCCGACTACGCCGAGGGCTTCGCCGCGTTCCAGCAGAAGCGCCCGCCGCGGTTCACCGGCGGCCGGTCCTGACCCGGGAGGACGGTCCCGCCGGGTCCGGCCCCGGGGCGCACGCGGGCCGGACCCGGGACGAACCGGGTTAAGCGGTCGGGGAACAGCCCGCCCGCTCCGCCGGGAGCCGGTTAACGTGGTGGGCATGACATCCACGGTGACCTCTTCGGTGTTCGACCTCTCCGGCTTCGACCGCTCCGTCCGCCCCCAGGACGACCTCTACCGCCACGTCAACGGCACCTGGCAGCGCCGGACCGAGATCCCCGACGACAAGCCGTCCGTGGGCGCGTTCATCGAGCTGCGGGACCAGGCGGAGGCCGCCGTGCGCGAGCTCATCACCCGTGCCCGCGCCGGGGACCCGGAGGCCGTGGAGTCCAAGATCGCGAACCTCTACGCGTCCTTCATGGACGAGGAGCGGATCGAGGCGCTCGGCGCCTCCCCCCTCGCCCCGGATCTCGCGGAGGTCGACGCCGTGGCGGACGTGCCCGGCCTGGTGCGCCACCTGGGCCGGATGATCCGCCGCGGTGCGGGCGGCCTGGTCGGCGTGGACGTCGACGCCGACCCGGGCGACCCCGAGCGCCAGCTCGTGTTCGTGGGGCAGTCGGGGCTGGGCCTGCCCGACGAGGAGTACTACCGGGACGACCAGCACGCCGCGATCCGCGGGAAGTACCTGGAGCACGTGCGGACCATGCTGTCCCTGGCCGGGGTCGAGGACGCCGAGGAGCAGGCCCGCGCCGTGGTGGACCTCGAGACGCGGATCGCCGCCCACCACTGGGACAAGGTCACGGTCCGCGACCTCACCAAGATGTACAACCCCATGGGCTTCGAGGAGCTCGCGGCCTCCGCCGCGGTCCTCGACTGGCGGCTCCTGGCCGAGGGCGCGGAGCTGCCCGCGACGGCGCTGCGCACCGTGGTCAACGCCCAGCCGAGCTTCTTCACCGGGGTCGAGGAGCTGCTCGTCGACGAGCTGCTGCCGGCCTGGCGGTCCTGGGCCCGCTGGCACCTGGTCTCCGCGCGCGCCTCCTACCTGTCCTCCGCGTTCGTCGAGGAGGACTTCGCCTTCTACGGCACCGTGCTCTCGGGGACCCCGCGGCTCAAGGACCGCTGGAAGCGCGGGGTCGAGCTCGTCAACGGGGTCCTCGGCGAGGCCGTGGGCGAGCTCTACGTCGCCGCGCACTTCTCCCCCACCGCCAAGGAGCGGATGGACGAGCTCGTGGCCAACCTCCTGGAGGCCTACCGGGTCTCGATCACGGGCTTGGACTGGATGACCGAGGAGACCCGTCAGGAGGCGCTGAAGAAGCTCTCCCAGTTCACCCCGAAGATCGGCTACCCGGAGCAGTGGAAGGACTACTCCTCCCTGCGGATCGACCCCGAGGACCTGGTGGGCAACCGGATCCGCACCACGGAGTTCCGGCTCGCCGAGCTCGTCCGCAAGGCGGGCCAACCGGTGGAGAAGCACGAGTGGCTCATGACCCCGCAGACGGTCAACGCCTACTACCACCCGCTGCGCAACGAGATCGTCTTCCCGGCCGCGATCCTGCAGCCCCCGTTCTTCGACGAGGACGCCGACGACGCCGTGAACTACGGCGCGATCGGCTCCGTGATCGGCCACGAGATCGGCCACGGCTTCGACGACAAGGGCTCGACCTGCGACGGCGACGGCCGGCTGCGCAACTGGTGGACCGACGCCGACCGGCAGGCCTTCGAGGAGCGCACGGCGGAGCTGGTGCGCCAGTACGACCGCCTGGTCCCGGAGCAGCTGGCGGAGGAGGGCACGCACGTCAACGGCGAGCTCACCCTCGGGGAGAACATCGGGGACCTGGGCGGGCTCACGATCGCCCACCAGGCGTGGCGGATGTCCCGGGAGACCGGCAGCGCCTTCGGCCCCGGGGAGCTGATCGACGGCTACAGCCCCGAGCAGCGCCTCTTCCTGTCCTGGGCCTACGTGTGGCAGCAGAAGTCCCGCGACGAGGCGCTGCGCCACCGCATCGCCACCGACCCGCACTCGCCCAACGAGTTCCGGGCCAACCAGGTGGTCCGCAACGTCCCCGCGTTCTACGAGGCGTTCGGGGTGCGGGAGACGGACGCGCTGTGGCTGCCCGAGGTGGAGCGCGTGCGCATCTGGTGACCGGGGGCCGGGATCCGTCCCGGCCCCCGGCTCAGCCGCCGGAGCTGATCAGGAACACGACGGCGATCAGCCACAGGACGAGGAACAGCACCAGGACACCGAGCAGGACGGTGCCGACCCAGCCGAGCACCCGCCCGGGGACGGCGGGGGTGCCGAGCTTCTCGGCCTCCCGCGCCTGCCAGATCGCGAAGGGGCCCAGCAGGGGCAGCACCACCACGCTCAGGATGCCGAGGATCAGCGCGGTGTCGGCGTGGCTGCGGCCCACGGCGAAGCGCTCCGCCTGCCACGCCGGGGGCGGGCCCCACGGGGTGGTCGGGCCGCCGCCGGCGTGACCGGACCCGCCGGGGCCGTGCGCGCCGTCCGGGCGCGGCGGGGCATCGGAGCGGTCGTCGTCCACGGGGTCCTCCAGGGGTCGTCGGTGCGGTCGGTCAGGGCAGTCGGTCGGTGTGGTCGGTCAGGCGGCGGCCGCCTCACCCTTCGTCGGAGGGCAGCAGCTCCGCCGGGCCGAACCGGCGGTTAGCGAGCACGGGCACGGTCTCGCGCACCTCGGCGATGCGCTCGCGCGTGACGTCGGCGGTCAGCACGGTCTCGTCCTCCCCGGCCTCGGCGACCACCACGCCGAGCGGGTCGAGCACCGCGGAGCGGCCCACCGTGTGCTCGGAGCAGGTGTCCGCGGCCGCGACCCAGACGGTGTTCTCGATCGCGCGGGCCTTGAGCAGCGCCTGCCAGTGGTCCACCTTGTGCTCGCCGGCGAACCAGGCCGCGGGCACGGTGAGCAGCTCCGCCCCGGCGTCGACCACGGCGCGGCAGATCTCGGGGAAGCGCAGGTCGTAGCAGGTGATCATGCCGACCGCGAGCTCCCCGATCCGCACCACCGTGACGCCCTTGTCCCCCGGGCGGATCCGGTCGGACTCCCGGTGGCTGAAGGCGTCGTAGAGGTGGAGCTTGCGGTACGTGCCGAGGATCGCGCCCTGCGCGTCCACGGCCACGAGCGTGTTGTAGGGGCGCCCGTCGGCGGAGCCCTCGTAGCCGCCCGCGATCACGGCGACACCGGTCTGCGCAGCCAGGAAGGACAGCTGCTGGACGAACCCGGACCAGCCGCGCAGGACCAGCTCCTCGAAGTCCTCCCCGAGGAGCCGCTCGGCGCACATGGCCTCCTCCGGGAACACCACCAGCTGCGCCCCGCCGGCCGCGGCCTGCTCGGTGAGCCGGCGCATGGTCCGCAGGTTCTCGGCCGTGTCGGCGGTGGGTGCGAACTGTCCGACGGCGATCTTCACGGGTGTCCTCCTCGGCGGGTCGCGGCTGGAGCTCCCACTGTATCCGCGACCGGTGCATCCGCGACCGGCCCGTGCCCCGCCCCGTGCACCCGCCCGTGGCACAGCTCGCGGCACGGCCCGTGGCAGGATGGGGCCGACACGACCGCGCGAGCGAAGGGCAGGCGATGGGCGAGCAGTCCGAGACCCCGGGGCGACGCCGGCTGTCCGAGCGCGTGCTCGGCGGCGGCACCGCCCCCGACCCCCGGTTCACGCTGGCCAACGAGCGCACGTTCCTCGCCTGGATCCGGACCGCGCTCGCGTTCCTGGCCGGCGGGATCGCCATCGAGGCGTTCACCGCGGACCTGTTCGACGACGGCGTGCGGAAGTTCCTCGCGATCGTGCTGCTGGTGCTGAGCATGCTCCTCAGCGCGGGCGCCACGTTCCGCTGGATCGGGGTGGAGCGGAGCATGCGGCGCCAGGCCCCGCTGCCCCTGCCCCTGATCGCACCGGTGCTCGCGGTGGGCGGGGCGATCGCGGCGGGAGTGCTCGTCGTCGTCGTCCTGCAGGGCTGAGATGCCCCGCCCGCAGCTCCGCCGCCCTCCGGGGCCCCCGGACCCCCCACGGCCGCCGCACGGGGACCCCGGGCTGCAGCCGGAGCGCACCACGATGGCCTGGGGCCGGACCCTGATGTCCTTCGTGGTGGTCTCGGCGATCTTCCTGCGCTGGCTGCCGCACCACGGGCCGTTCGTGCTGGTGCTGTTCGGCCTGGCGGTCCTCACGGCGGCGGCGATCTACGTCACGCAGCGCCCCCGCTACGCCCGCAGCGCCCGCGGCATCGTCGAGGAGGGCACCGAGCCGGAGGTCGGGGCCGTGCTGGCGACCTCGGCCGCGATGCTCGCCCTCGGCGCCCTCGGCATCTGGGTGGTCCTGGTCCTCGTCTGAGCGTTTCCCTGCCCTGCCCGCGAGGTCGCACGTGCCGGCGACCGGGGCGCTCGAGGTCGCCGACGCGTGCGACCTCGCGGAGGAGAGGAGGGATCAGTTGATGAGGTCGCGCACCACGATGGTGTCGTCGCGGTCCGGGCCCACGCCGATCGCGGACATCCGGGTGCCGCTCATCGACTCGAGCGCCTCGACGTAGGCCCGGGCGTTCGCCGGCAGGTCCTCCAGGGTGCGGCAGCCGGTGATGTTCTCCTCCCACCCGGCGAAGTGCTCGAAGATCGGCTTCGCGTGGTGGAACTCGGTCTGGGTCATCGGCATCTCGTCGTGCCGGACGCCGTCGACGTCGTAGGCCACGCACACCGGGATCTGCTCGATGCCGGTGAGGACGTCGAGCTTGGTGAGGAAGTAGTCGGTGAAGCCG
Source organism: Kocuria sp. CPCC 205258 (assembly GCF_040981005.1). NCBI lineage: Bacteria > Bacillati > Actinomycetota > Actinomycetes > Micrococcales > Micrococcaceae > Kocuria > Kocuria sp. CPCC 205258. The sequence continues at coordinate 384,080 of NZ_JAVKPS010000001.1, forward strand.
TTGATCCGGGAGGCGTGGCGGGCCATCACGGCGTCGTACCAGCCGGTGCGGCGGGGACGGCCCGTGTTGACGCCGAACTCGCCGCCGGTGGTGCGCAGCCGCTCGCCCATCTCGTCGAAGAGCTCGGTGGGGAACGGCCCGGCGCCCACGCGGGTGGTGTAGGCCTTGATGATGCCGATCGCCCGGGTGATGCGGGTCGGCCCGATGCCCGAGCCCACGGACGCGCCGCCCGCGGTGGGGTTGGAGGACGTCACGAACGGGTAGGTGCCGTGGTCGACGTCGAGGAAGGTCGCCTGGCCGCCCTCCATGAGCACCACCTTGTCCTCGTCGAGGGCCTGGTTGAGCAGGTAGGTCGAGTCCACGATCATCGGGGCGAGCCGGTCGGCGTAGCCCAGGAAGTACTGCACGACCTCCTCGACGTCGATGTCCCGGCGGTTGTAGAGCTTCACGAGCAGCTCGTTCTTCTGCCGCAGCGCGCCCTCGATCTTCTGCCGCAGGATCGACTCGTCCAGGACGTCCTGGACGCGGATGCCGAGCCGGCCGACCTTGTCCATGTAGGCGGGCCCGATGCCGCGGCCCGTGGTGCCGATCGCCCGCTTGCCGAGGAAGCGCTCCGAGACCTGGTCCATCGTCTGGTGGTACGGGGCCACCAGGTGGGCGTTCGCGGAGACGCGCAGCCGGGAGGTGTCCGCCCCGCGCGCCTCGAGGCCGTCGATCTCCTCGAAGAGGGCCTGGGGGTTGACGACGACGCCGTTGCCGATCACGGGGACGGCGTTGGGGCTGAGGATGCCCGCCGGCAGAAGCTTGAGCTCGAACTTGTCGCCGCCCACCACCACGGTGTGCCCCGCGTTGTTGCCGCCGTTGGGCTTGACCACGTAGTCCACGCGGCCTCCCAGCAGGTCGGTGGCCTTGCCCTTGCCCTCGTCGCCCCACTGGGCGCCGACGATCACGATTGCTGGCATTGAACGACTCTCCTGCCTGGATGGAACGGGACTTCTCCCGCGGGCCCCGGCGGAGGCGCGCACCGGCCGGGCACGACAACGCCCCTGCGTCGGCCCGCTCCCACCCGCGCGACCGGGACGGCGCGACGCCGGCAGGAGGAGACCCAGGGGCTCGTACCGTGCAAGTCTAGCGGGCCGTGACCCGGGACCGGCATCCGCCGCCCCGTCCGGCGGCCGCCGCGGTCCGATACCCTCGATGCTCATGAGTTCCCCTTCCACGTGGACCCCGGGTGGGTCCCCGTCCTCCGCGCCCGCGGCCGCCCCGGGCACCCACCTCAAGGCCCGGCACCTCGTGATGATGGCCCTGGGCAGCGCGATCGGCACCGGCCTGTTCATCGGCACGGGCGCCGCGATCCGCACCGCCGGGCCGGCGGTGCTGCTGTCCTTCCTGGTGGCGTGCGTGCTGCTCGTGCTCGTGATGCGGGCGCTGGGCGAGATGGCCGCCGCGGACCCGTCCCCCGGCGCGTTCTCGACCTACGCCGAGAAGGCCATGGGCCGCACCGTGGGACGCACTCTCGGCTGGCTGTGGTGGGCGCAGATCGTGGTGGTGGTCGCGGCGGAGGCCACGGCCGCGGCCCAGCTGCTCACGGAGCTGTGGCCGGTGGCCGAGCAGTGGGTGCTGGCGCTGCTGTTCATGGTGGTGTTCACGGCGGTCAACCTGGTGCGGGTGCGCACGCTCGGGGAGACCGAGTTCTGGTTCGCGCTGATGAAGGTGCTCGCGGTGCTGGCCTTCCTCGGGGTCGGGATCGCCGTGCTCCTGGGCCTGACCGAGGAGCCCTCCCCGGGGCTCGCGAACCTCACCGCCCACCGCGGCTTCCTGCCCCACGGCCTGACCGGGGTGGCCGCCGCGCTGCTCGTGGTGGTCTTCGCGTTCGGCGGCACGGAGCTCGTGACCATCGCCGCCGCGGAGACCGAGGACCCGCAGCGCAACGTGGCCCGCGCCGTGCGCACCATCCTGGTCCGGATCCTCGTCTTCTACGTGGGCGCCGTGACCGTCATGGTCCTGGTGCTGCCGTGGGACGACGAGCAGCTCTCGGTCAGCCCGTTCGTGGCCGTGCTGGAGACCGCCGGGGTGCCCGGCGCGGACGTGCTGATGGCCGTGGTGATCATCCTGGCGCTGCTCTCGGCCCTCAACGCGAACATCTACGGCGCGTCCCGGATGCTCTGGTCGCTGGCCCGCCGCGGCTCGGCGCCGCGGGCCTTCGCCGACGTCTCCGACCGCGGGGTCCCCCGGAGCGCGGTGGTCGTCTCCGTGCTCTTCGGCTTCGGCGCCGTGGTGCTCAACTACCTGTGGCCCGAGACCGTGCTGCTGTGGATGCTCAACACCGTGGGCGCGACCTGCCTGGTCGTCTGGGGGCTCGCGCTGGTCTCGCAGATCGTCCTGCGCCGCCGCGCGGACCGGGACGGCACCGAGCTGCCCCTGCGGATGTGGGCCTTCCCGTGGCTGTCGTACCTGGCGCTGGCGCTCCTCGCCGGGATCGTCCTGCTCGGCCTGCTCGACGACGCCGTGCGGGGTCAGCTCGTGCTCACGGCCGGGCTGGTGGCGCTCATCGCCCTGGCCTCGAAGGTGCTCGGCCGCCGGGCCGAGCACGCCCCGCAGGACTGATCCGGCGGAGCCGCGGCCCCGCCGGGGCCACGGGCACAGGACAGGCCACGGTGCGCGGCCGTCACCGGCGCCGGTGACGGTGTCAGAGGCGGTGCTCCGGCGGGATCAGCGGGCGCTCGGCGCGGACCCGCAGCTCCTGGACCGCCCACGAGTTGCCGTCGGGGTCGCTGAAGCCGAAGACGGTGCCGCCGTCCCGCTCGTCGAGCACCGTGATCCCGCTCGCCTCCACGCCCCGGGACAGCAGCTCCTCGCGGGCCGCCCGGGCGTCCGCGACCACCAGCTGGAGCCCGCGCAGGGATCCGGGGGCCATCTCCCGGTGGGCGGGGAGGTTGCCCACCACGATCGAGCAGCCGGACCCCGGCGGGGTCAGCTGGGCGATGTCCATCTGCTCGGTGGTGGTGTGGTGGTCGAGGTGGAAGCCGACCTGGTCCCGGTAGAACTCCACGGCCCGGTCGACGTCGCGCACCGGCACCAGCACCACCTCGAGCGTCCAGTCCACGGTCAGGCCCCGCCCTGCGCGGTCCGCCCGCCCAGCAGCTCCTCGAGCCGCTCGTAGCCCTCGGCCATGCCCTTCTCCATGCCGGATCCGACCATCCCGTCGCGGGCCTCCTGGGACGCGTGGACGGTGTGCCCGCGCAGCCGGCATCGGCCGTCGCCCAGGTCCTCGAAGTGCAGGTACTCCAGGTCCACGGCGTCGGGCCAGCCCTCGTACTCGAAGGTCTGGACCACGAGCTCGTTCTCGCGCACCGTGTGGAAGACGCCGCGGAAGGCGTACTCCTCGGTGCTCTCCTCGCCGCGCTGGACGAACCGGTAGGCGCCGCCGGGGCGGAACTCGAAGCCGTCGATCCGGGTCCGCAGCCCGCGCGGCCCGATCCACTGCCGGAACAGCTCGGGGTCGGCGTGGGCGCGGAAGACGTCGGCCACGGGGTGGTCGAACTCGCGCTCGAAGTCGATGAAGGGCAGGCCGTCGGGGACGGTCAGGTGCAGTGCGTGTCCCATGGTTCAGTCCTGGGTGTGCTCGCCGCGGTCCGCGGCTCGGGTGTCGAGCACGGCGTCGAGGCGGCGGAACTGCTCCTCCCGGACCAGCCGGTACCGGTCGATCCACGCGGTGAGCGCCTCGAGCCGTGCGGGGTCCAGGTGGACGGGCCGGCGCTGGGCGTCACGGGTGCGCGTGACGAGCTGCGCCTGCTCGAGGACCTGGATGTGCTTCGAGACCGCCTGGAGGGAGATCGCGAAGGGTTCCGCCAGTTCGGTGACCGTGGCCGGTCCGCGGCTGAGCCGGGCGACGATGCGGCGGCGGACCGGGTCGGCCAGGGCCAGGAAGGCCCTGTCGAGCTCGTCGTCGCCGGGGTCCACGGTGTTTGTCAACTGATTCCTTGATCAACCTGTTGGTTGTCAAAGATTAGGCCGCCCGCCCGGGCCCGGCAAGACCCGAGACCGGATCGTGACGGACCCGGACCTGCGCTCCTCATGGGCGTCGCCGCCGGTGCGTCGTCGCCGGTGCGTCGTCGCGCGTCCGTGTTGCGTCCTGTGACGCCGCGGTCGTCACAGTCGGCGCACCGGCGTCTTCTGGGCGCCCGCACTTGGCAGCGCGACGGGGCAGCCGCTGGAATGGGTCCTGCATCTATCCAGAGCGGCCGAGAGACCTGGCTCGTCGACGCCGCAGCAACCATCCGCATCCCCGCCACGGGGTGCGCGGAACGGTGCTCCCGCCAGGACCGATGGAGCTGTCGCAGCCTCCCGGGTCCACTCCGGGACGGCTGCTGCCCTCCCTCGGGGTGACCCTTGGAGGAAGAACGTGACACCACGCCCGACCGCCCGGCCGGCGCCGCCGTCCCTGTCCTACGAGCTCTATCCGCCGCGCAGCGCGGCGAGCGCCGACACGCTGCTGCGGACCATCGAGGAGCTCGAGCCCACCCGTCCCGACCACGTCTCGGTGACGTACAGCGGGGACGAGCAGCGCCGGGACAGCTCGCTCGCCCTGCTCGACCACCTCCTGGCGCGCACGAGCCTGCGGCCCCTGGCCCACCTGACGTGCGTCGGCAGCACCCGGGCCGAGCTGGAGCAGACCGTGGCCGCGCTGGTCCGCCGCGGCGTCCGGGGCGTCCTCGCCCTGCGCGGCGACCTCGACCCCGGTGCCGAGCCGGGTGAGCTCCGGCACGCCGGCGATCTCGTGGAGCTCGTGCGCGAGGTCGAGCAGCGCCACACCGCGTCCCTGGCGGCCGGCCGGCTCGCCGTGGGCGTGGCCGCCTACCCGACCCGGCACCCCGAGTCGCCCTCGTTCCGGCACGACGTCGAGGTGCTGCTGGCCAAGCAGCGCTCCGGGGCGGACTTCGCGATCACGCAGGTCTACTTCCGCCCGCAGCGCTACGAGCGCCTGGTCGCGGCGGCGCGGGCGGCCGGGGTGACGATCCCGATCGTCCCGGGGATCATGCCGGTCACCGACCCGCGGCGGCTCCGGACGCTGTGCCGGCTGGCCGGCCTGGCGCCCCACCCGGGCCTGGCCGCCGCGCTGGAGGACGCACCCGGTCCTGCCGAGCGGCACCGCGCCGGCGTGGCCTTCGCGGCACGGCTGGCCCGCGCCGCCCTGGACGCCGGCGCCCCCGGGCTGCACCTCTACACCTTCAACGAGCACCGGGCCGCGCTCGACCTGCTGGAGCACGTGGACCTCCCGCGCGTCCCGCACGTGCCCGTCGCCCTCGACGACCTCCTGCTCCCCGCCTGAGCACGCACCCACCCACCGTTCCGCACGACACCTCGACACCTCGACACCTCGACACCTCTTCAGGAGATCACCATGACCACTGTCCCGTTCCCCGCCGCCACCATCACCGGCTACCCCCGGATCGGCCGCCGCCGCGAGCTGAAGAAGGCCCTGGAGGCCTACTGGGCCGGCCGCTCGACCCGTGACGAGCTCGAGTCGGCGGCCGCCGACCTGCAGCTGGCGACCCACCGCCGGCTCGTGGAGCTGGGCCTCGGCGCCCGGGACTCGTCCCTGCCCGCGGCGTTCCCCCTCTACGACCAGGTCCTGGACACCACCGTGGCCCTCGGGGCGGTGCCGGCCCGCTTCGCCGACCTCGCCGACGCCGAGGGCCGGCTCGGCCTCGACGCGAGCTTCGTGCTGGCCCGCGGCGACGCCGGGCGCGCTCCGCTCGAGCTGACCAAGTGGTTCGACACCAACTACCACTACCTGGTGCCCGAGATCGGCCCGGAGACCCCGTTCCGCGCCACCGCCGACCGGCTCGTGGCCGACGTCCGCCGCGCGGCCGCGCACGGCTTCACCGTCCGCCCGGTCCTCGTGGGCCCGGTGTCCTTCCTGCTCCTCGCCAAGGCCGACGACGGCGCCCCCGCGGGCTTCGACCCGCTGCAGCGGCTCCCCGAGCTGCTGCCCGTGTACGCGCGGCTGCTCCAGGAGCTCGCCGCCGCCGGCGCGGACTGGGTGCAGCTGGAGGAGCCGGCCCTCGTGGCGGACCAGGACGTCCCCGCCGAGCAGCTCGCCGCGTCCGTGTGGGACGCCTACACGGGCCTGACCGCCGTGACCGGGCGCCCGCAGCTGTTCGTCACCACGCCCTACGGCTCCCCCGGGCCGCTGCTGCACCCGCTGGCCTGCTCCGGGGTGGAGGCCCTGCACCTGGACCTCGTCAAGGGCGCCGCCCCCACCGCCGAGGAGCTGGAGCTCTTCCGGGGCGAGGACTCCGCCGTGCTCGTGGCCGGCGCCGTGGACGGGCACAACGTGTGGCGGGCCGACCTGGCCGGCCGGCTCGACCAGCTCGCGGAGCTGGCCCGCGGGGGCGCCCAGGTGTCCGTGGCCTGCTCCACGTCCCTGTTCCACGTCCCGCACGACGTGGCCGAGGAGACCCGGCTGGACCCGCAGCTGCGGAGCTGGCTCGCCTTCGCCGACCAGAAGGTCGGCGAAATCGTCACCCTGGCCCGCGGTCTCGCCGCCGGGACGGAGTCGGTCGCGCCGGAGCTGGCCGAGGCGGCCGAGGCCCGCCGCACCCGGCAGGACGCCGCGGGGGTCCGGGACGCGGCCGTGCGCGAGCGCGCCGGGTCGCTGACCGCCGCGGACATCGGACGGTCGGCCGCGGAGGTCCGCCGGAGCGCCCAGGAGGACCGGTCCTTCACCGCGTCCGGGCCCCTGCCCCCGCTGCCCACCACCACGATCGGCTCCTTCCCCCAGACCACGGAGGTCCGCGCCGCCCGCGCCCGGCACCGCGCCGGCGCCCTGACGGACGCGCAGTACGACGCCTTCCTGCGGGAGGAGATCGAGCGGGTCGTGCGGCTGCAGGAGGAGCTGGGCCTGGACGTGCTGGTGCACGGCGAGCCGGAGCGCAACGACATGGTCCAGTACTTCGCCGAGCACCTCGACGGCTTCGCGACCACCGTCCACGGCTGGGTCCAGTCCTACGGCTCCCGCTGCACCCGCCCGTCGATCCTGTGGGGCGACGTCAGCCGGGAGGGTCCGGGCCTGCGCGGCGAGGCGTTCACGGTGCCGTGGATCGGCCACGCCCAGTCCCTCACCGACAAGCCGGTCAAGGGCATGCTGACGGGCCCGGTAACGATCCTCGCGTGGTCCTTCGTGCGCGACGACCAGCCGCTCGGCGAGACGGCGAACCAGGTGGCGCTCGCGCTGCGGGACGAGGTCGCGGACCTCGAGGCCGCCGGGATCGGGATCATCCAGGTGGACGAGCCGGCGCTGCGGGAGCTGCTGCCGCTGCGCCGCGCGGACCAGCCCGCCTACCTCGGCTGGTCGGTGGACGCGTTCCGCCTGGCCACCTCGGGGGTGCGGGACGAGACCCAGATCCACACCCACCTGTGCTACTCGGAGTTCGGCGAGGTGGTGGGGGCGATCGACGGCCTGGACGCCGACGTCACGAGCATCGAGGCGGCCCGGTCCCGGATGGAGGTGCTGACCGACCTCGAGACCGCCGGCTTCTCCCGGGGCATCGGGCCGGGCGTGTGGGACATCCACTCCCCGCGCGTGCCCTCCCGGGAGGAGATCGAGCAGCTGCTCGAGCGGGCCCTCGAGCACGTCCCGGCGCGGACCCTGTGGGTCAACCCGGACTGCGGCCTGAAGACCCGCGGCTACGAGGAGACGAGGGCGTCGCTGGAGCACCTCGTGGCGGCGGCCCGGACCGCGCGCGAGCGGGTGGCGCAGCCCGCCGGCCGGCCGCTGATCGTCCAGCACGGCGCGCGCGGCTGACCCCGGGCGCACCGGCCGACCCGCGGGAGCCCGCGTGACCACGAACTCCTGTGGTCACGCGGGCTCCCGCGGGTCACGAGGCGGCGTCACGGCCGGTCCGGGCGGCCAGCAGGGCGAACGGGCCGCCGGCCGCGCGCAGCTCCCGCGGCGCGCCCCGCTCGACGATGCGGCCGCCCTCGAGCACCACGACCTGGTCGGCGTTCGCGACCGTGGAGAGCCGGTGCGCGATGGTCAAGGTCGTGCGGCCGGCGGCCAGCCGGTCGAGGGCCTCCTGGACCTGCGCCTCGGTGGTGTTGTCCAGCGCGCTGGTGGCCTCGTCGAGGACCAGCACGGGCGGGTTGCGCAGCACGGTCCGGGCGATGGCCAGGCGCTGCTGCTCCCCGCCGGAGAAGCGGTGGCCGCGCGCGCCGACCACAGTGTCCAGGCCCTCCGGCAGCCCGGCGACGGTGTCGGCGACGCGCGCGGCGCCCAGGGCGCGCCACAGCTCGGCGTCGGAGGCGTCCGGATCGGCCAGCAGGAGGTTCGCGCGCACCGTGGCGTGCACCAGGTAGGTCTCCTGGGAGACGACGCCCACGATCCGGGCGAGGTCCGCCGGATCGATCTCCCGCACGTCGACGCCGTCGATCGTCACCCTTCCGTGGGCGACGTCGTTGAGCCGCGGCAGCAGGGAGCCGAGGGTGCTCTTGCCCGAGCCGGTGGGCCCGACCACCGCCGTGGTGGTGCCCGCCGGCAGCACCAGGTCGAGCTCGTGCAGGACGTCGGCCCCGTCGTCGTAGGCGTAGCGCACGCCCTCGAACCGGACCTCGCCGCGCACGGCGGCCGGGTCCAGCCGGACGGGCGCGGCGGGCGGGACGATCTGCGGCTCGAGGTCGAGGTACTCGAAGATCCTGCTGAAGAAGGCCAGCGCGGACACCCACTGCACGCCGATGTTCAGCAGACCCATGACGGGCCGGAAGATGGTTCCCTGCAGGGCGGTGAACGCCACGAGGGTGCCGATGGTCATGCCGCCGCTGGTGGCCGGGAAGCCGGCGGCCAGGTAGATCACGGCGGGGATGGCGGCGAAGACGATCTGCATGGTGGCCATCCGCCAGCGCCCGGCCAGCTGGCTGCGCAGCTCCAGGCCCACGAGCCGGTCGGAGCGCTCGGTGAAGCGCTCCGCGTCCCGCGCGGTGGTGCCCAGGGTCTTGGCCAGCCGGACCCCCGAGACGGACAGCCCCTCCTCCACCTGGGTGTGGAGCGCGGCGAGCTCCCGCTGGCGCTCGTCGGTGACGTCCCGGCGGATCAGGGCCACGCGGCGGGAGAGCCAGATCGCCGGCGGCAGCACCACCAGGGAGACGAGGCTCATCGCCGGGGACAGCGCCACCATGGCCACGGCCGTCGCCACGGCGGTGGTGAGGTTGGACGCCACGCCCGTGGCGGAGCTGGTGACCACGGACTGCATCCCCGCGATGTCGTGCGTGAGCCGCGACTGCACCTCCCCGCCCCGGGTCCGGGTGAAGAACCCCAGCGACTGGGCCTGCAGGTGGGTGAAGAGCTGCACGCGCAGCGCGTGCATCACCTGCTGGCCCATGGCGGTGGCCATCCAGGTCTGGACCACGCCGATCACGGAGGTGAGCGCCGCGACCCCGACCATCGAGGCGGTCAGCAGCACCAGCAGGCGGCTGTCGCCGCTCGGCAGGGCGTCGTCGATCACGCCGCGGACCAGGAACGGCTGGGCGAGGTTGACGACCGAGGACGCGGTGATGAGCACGACGACGAGCGCGATCGTGCCCCGGTGCGGGGCGAACAGCGCCGCGATCCGGCGCGGGCTGACGGGGTGCCGGGCGAGCTGCGTCCGGTCCGCGGGGTTCCGGCGCGCAGGCCGACCTCCGCCCCCACCCCCGCCGGCCCCGGGACCGGCACCGGGCAGGACGCCCGGGCTGTCGGCCGGGGCGCCTCCGCCGTCGTGCGCCGGGGTGCGGACGCGCGCGGGGTGATGGGTCGTCGCCATGGGATCCTCCTCGGGAACTATCAAGGAGGTTACCTCTCTATGAGGTAACCCGCAATGGGGATAGGATGACGCCATGCCCTACGACGCTCCCGATCCGGCCCGCCTGGGGGACCTGCTGCACGCCGTCTTCCGCCGGCTGCGCCGCCGGTGGGCCGAGCAGCTGGCCCCCTTCGGACTGACCCCGCACCAGTTCCGGGCGCTCGACGCCCTCGCCGGGTGCGCCGGCGGGCCGGGGCACCGGCACGGCCCGGCCGGGACCTGCCGCCACGGCGGCGGGTCCGCCAGCCTGCGGGTGAAGGACCTCGCCGAGGCCCTGCGCATCGCCCCGCGGTCCGCCACGGAGGTGGTGGACCTGCTCGAGCAGAAGGGGCTCGTGGAACGGGTCCCGGACCCGTCCGACCGGCGGGCCACACTGGTGGCGCTGACGCCCCGGGGCACCGGCCTGCGCGAGCGGGTCCGGGAGGACCGGCGCCGGGAGTCCGAGGAGTACTTCTCGCGGCTGGCCCCGGAGGACCGGGTCGAGCTGGAGCGGCTGCTCCGCCTGCTCACGGCGGACGGCCCGGCGCCGGAGTGAGCCCCGGCGGGACGTCCGCCGGGGCTCAGTCCAGCTGCGCGGGCAGGTCCGCGAAGGCCTCCGCCACCCCGGCGTGCCGGATCCGCCCGGCGGCCGTGTTGAGCCCGGCCGCGAACTCCGGATCGGCGGCCAGGGCCTGCTCCGGGCCGCGGGCCAGGCGCCGCAGATAGGGCGTCGTGGCGTTGGCGAGGGCCCGGGTCGCGGTGCGCGGCACGGCGCCGGGCATGTTCGCCACGCAGTAGTGGGTGATGCCGTCCACCTCGAACGTCGGGTCGTCGTAGGTGGTCGGGTGGGAGGTCTCGAAGCACCCGCCCTGGTCGATGGCGACGTCCACGAGCAGGGCGTGGTCGTGCAGCACCGCGAGGTGCTCGCGGCGCACGAGCTTGGGCGCCGCCGCCCCCGGGACGAGCACCGCCCCGATCACCACGTCCGCCCCGGAGATCTCCTCCTCGAGCACGTGCTCGTCGCTCATCAGCACGCGGGCCCGGTGCCCGAGCAGGTCGGTGAGCTCGCGGATCCGCACGCCGTTGGCGTCGAGCACCGTGACGTCGGCCATCAGCCCCGAGGCCATCAGGGCGGCCTGCGTGCCCACGACCCCGCCGCCGACCACCACGACCTTGGCCGCGGCGACGCCGGGGACCCCGCCCATCAGGAGCCCGGGGCCGCCGGCGTTGGACTGCAGGTGGTGGGCGGCGGACTGCGCGGCGAGCCGGCCCGCGATCTCGGACATCGGCTGGAGCAGGGGCAGGGTCCGGCCGGCGCGCACGGTCTCGAAGGCCACGGCGGTGGTGCCCGCCTCCAGCAGCGCCTCGGTGAGCGGGCGGTCGGCGGCCAGGTGCAGGTACGCGAAGAGCGTGAGGTCGGGGCGCAGGAAGCCGTACTCCTCGGCCACCGGCTCCTTCACCTTGACCAGCAGCTCCGCCCGCTCCCACACGGTGGACCGGTCGACCACCTCGGCCCCCGCGGCGGTGTAGGCGTCGTCGTCGAACCCGGACCCCTCCCCCGCGCCGGTCTCCACGAGCACCTCGTGGCCGTCCCGCACGAGCTGGGTCACCCCGGCGGGCACGAGGCCCACCCGCCGCTCGGCCGGCTTGATCTCTCTGGGAACTGCTACGCGCATGGTCCGTGCTCTCCTCTCGTCGTGGCCCGCCGGCACGGGACCCGCGGCGCCGTCGCCGGCGGTCCCGCCGCCCCCTCACCGGGAGCGGACGTAGCCGGCGTCCTTGTCCACCTGGTCGACCAGCCGCTCCCCGGCCGTCCAGCGCCGGAGGTTGTCCTCGAACTGGGCGGCGAGCTCGTCCCGCCACCCCTCCACGTCCCCGCACATGTGCGCGGACACGTGCACATTGTCCATCGCCCAGAAGGGGTGGTCCCGCGGAAGGGGCTCCGTGTCGAAGACGTCCAGGGTCGCGGCGGCCGGACGCCCCGCCCGGAGGGCCTCCAGCAGCGCGCCCTCGTCCACCAGCGCGCCCCGGCCCACGTTCACGAGGTGGGCGTGCGGGGACATCGCCGCGAGCACCCGGGGGCCCACGATCCCGTGCGTCCGCCCGGTCAGCGGGGCGGCGAGCACCACGTGGTCCGCCCACCCGGCGTGCTCGGCCAGCGCGGCGGCGGGGACGACGGTCCCGAAGTCCGGGTCCTCCGCCCGCGCCGTGCGCCCGGCGCCGCGGACCTCCATCCCCACCGCCCGCAGCAGCCTGGCGGTGGCGCGGCCGATCCCCCCGGTGCCCACGACGAGGGCAGTGGAGCCCCGGGTGCGCCGCAGCTCGCGGTGCACCCACCGGTGCTCGTGCTGCAGCCGCGCGCTCCGGTGCAGCTGCTTGTCCTGGGCCAGGACCGCGGCGAGGACGAACTCGGCGATGGGCCGGTCGAAGACGCCGTGCGCATTGGTCACCAGCACCGCCGAGGAGCGCAGCGCCGGGAACAGCACGGCGTCCACGCCGGCGGCCGCGACGTGCAACCAGCGCAACCCCGTGGCGGAGTCCCACGCGCCGGCGAGCGCGTCCGAGAAGAAGTCCCACAGCAGCAGCACCTCGGCCGGGCGCCGCCCGCCGGTCCCCGCGAGGGCGTCGGCGAGGCCCTCGCGCGTCACCACCGTGACGTCGGCGAGGGCCCGGAGGGCGTCCTCGTTGCCGGGCGGTGGCGTGCCCTCGGCGGTCAGCACGACGACTCGGGGCGGCTCGCGCACGGTGCTCATGGGGCCACCCTACGGGGGCGGTCCGATTGTTGACAATCTGCACGGGCTGTTCCCATGATGGGCCATGACCTCACTGAGTCCGCTCCTGAAGCAGGCGACCCCGGTCGTCGTCGACTCCGCCCGGGGTTGCTGGATCTCCGGCACGGACGGGCGCGAGTACCTGGACTTCACCACCGGGATCGGGGTGACCAGCACGGGCCACTGCCACCCCCGGGTGGTCGAGGCGGCCCGCGAGCAGGTCGGCCGGGTCATCCACGCCCAGTACACGACCGTGCTGCACCCCCCGCTGCTCGAGCTCACCGAGAAGCTGGGCGAGGTCCTGCCGCCGGGCCTGGACTCCGTGTTCTACGCCAACTCCGGCTCCGAGGCGGTCGAGGCCGCGGTGCGGCTGGCCCGGATGGCCACGGGCCGGCCCAACGTGGTGGTCTTCCAGGGCGGCTTCCACGGCCGCACGGTGGCCGCGGCGACGCTCACCACCGCCGGCACCCGGTTCTCCGCCGGCTTCTCCCCGCTCATGGGCGGGGTGCACATGGCCCCGTTCCCCTACGCCCACCGCTACGGGTGGGACGAGCGAACGGCGGTCGACTTCGCCCTGCGGGAGCTGGACTACCTCCTGGTGACCCGGACGGCGCCCGAGGACACCGCGGCCCTCCTCATCGAGCCCGTGCTCGGCGACGGCGGCTACCTGCCCACCCCGCCGGCCTTCCTCGAGGGGCTGCGGGAGCGGGCCGACCGGCACGGGATCCTGCTGGTGCTGGACGAGGTGCAGGCCGGGGTGGGGCGGACCGGGCGGTTCTGGGGCCACCAGTTCGCGGACGTGGTCCCGGACGTGCTGATCACCGCGAAGGGCCTCGCCTCGGGCTTCCCGATCTCGGCGATCGCGGCGCCGACCGCGCTGATGGAGCGGGGCTGGCCCGGCTCGCAGGGCGGGACCTACGGCGGCAACGCCGTGGCCGCCGCGGCGGCCTGCGCCACCCTGGACGTGGTCCGCGACGAGGACCTGGTGGAGAACGCGCGGGTCCGCGGGGACCAGCTGCAGGCGGGGTTGCGGCCCCTGCAGCAGCGCTACTCCGGGATCAGCGACGTCCGCGGCCGCGGGCTGATGCAGGGCGTCGAGTTCGCGCAGGAGGACGGCTCCCCGGACGCCGCCGCCGCGCTCGCGGTGCAGCAGGCCACCACCGGCCACGGGCTGCTCACCCTGACCTGCGGGCCGGCCGGCAACGTGGTCCGGCTGATCCCCGCGCTGGTGGTCTCCGAGCAGGAGGTCCGCACCGGCCTCGAGCGCTTCGAGGCCGCCCTGGCCGAGGTCCTCGCCGGGGCGGCGGCGACCGCATGAGCCCCGCCCCGTCCCGCACCGCGCCCGGACGCACCCGATCCCGCCTCGGACCCCGCACCGCGCCCCGCGCCGATCCCGACCGGAAGGACACCCCGTGACCGACTCCGCCGCCCCCACCAGCGCCCCCATCACCGCCTCCGAGGACGTCCTGCGCCGGTCCCGGGAGGCCGTCGCCGGGGTCAGCACCGGGGTCTTCGTCGACGGTTCCTGGTCCGAGGCCGCCTCCGGCCGCCGCTTCGACGTGGTGGACCCCGCCACCGAGGAGGTCGTCGCCACGGTCGCGGACGGCGGACCGGAGGACGCCGCCCGCGCGATCGAGGCCGCGGGGCGGGCCCAGAAGGACTGGGCGCGGACCGCGCCCCGCGAGCGCGGGGAGATCCTGCGCCGCTCTTACGACCTGATCATGGCCCGCCAGGACGAGCTCGCGCTGGTGATGTCCACGGAGATGGGCAAGCCCCTGGCCGAGGCCCGCGGGGAGGTCGCCTACGCCGCCGAGTTCTTCCGCTGGTTCTCCGAGGAGGCCGTGCGGATCGGCGGGGACATGACCCTCTCGGGCGACGGGAGGACCCGGATCCTGGTCTCCAAGGAGCCGGTGGGGCCCTGCGTGCTGGTCACCCCGTGGAACTTCCCGCTGGCCATGGGCACCCGCAAGATCGGCCCGGCCGTCGCGGCCGGCTGCACGATGGTCTTCAAGCCCGCGAACCTCACGCCGCTGTCCTCCCTGACCCTCGTGGACGTCCTGGTGGAGGCCGGGCTGCCGGCGGGGGTGCTCAACGTCGTGTGCACCTCGAAGGCCTCCTCGGTGGTGGGGCCGTGGATGTCCTCGGGGATCGCCCGCAAGATCTCCTTCACCGGTTCCACCGAGGTGGGGGTGCGGCTGCTCGAGCAGGCGGCCCAGCACGTCATGCGCTCGTCCATGGAGCTGGGCGGCAACGCCCCCTTCATCGTGTTCGAGGACGCCGACCTCGACGTGGCGGTCGAGGCCGCGATGACCGCCAAGATGCGCAACATGGGCGAGGCCTGCACGGCGGCCAACCGCCTGTTCGTCCACCGCTCCGTGGCCGGGGAGTTCTCCGCGCGGCTCGCCGAGCGCATGGGCTCCCTCACCGTGGGCCACGGCGTGGCCGAGGGCACCCAGGTGGGGCCCCTCGTCGAGGAGAAGGCCCTGGCCAAGGTGGAGGAGCTCGTGGACGACGCCCTGGCCCGGGGGGCGTCCGTGCTGTGCGGGGGCGGACGGCCCGGGGGCCGGGGCTGGTTCTACGCCCCCACCGTGCTGTCCGGGGTCAGCCCCGAGGCCGCACTCATGTCCCAGGAGATCTTCGGGCCGGTGGCCCCCGTGGTGGCGTTCGAGACCGAGGAGCAGGTGCTCGGGATGGCCAACGACACCCCGTGGGGGCTCGTGGGCTACCTCTTCACCCGCGACGTGGACCGCAGCTTCCGCGTCAGCGAGGCCCTCGAGGTCGGCATGGTCGGGATCAACACGGGGCTGGTCTCCAACCCGGCGGCGCCCTTCGGCGGGGTCAAAGCCTCCGGCCTCGGGCGCGAGGGCGGCCGCACGGGGATCGAGGAGTTCCTCGAGACGAAGTACACGGCGGTGCCCCGTGGCCGATGACACCGTGGCCGGTCCGGACGTCCGCCCCGCGCTGTTCCCCGACGCGGAGTATGCCGCCCGGCTGCGCGCGGTGCGGGAGCGGATGGCGGAGCAGGGCCTGGGCGCGCTGCTGGTGACCGACCCCGCGAACCTGTTCTACCTGACGGGCTACGACGCCTGGTCCTTCTACACCCCTCAGCTGCTGTTCGTGCCGGCGGAGGGCGAGCTGCTGCTGTTCCTGCGGGAGATGGACGCCAACGGCGCGTTCCGCACGGCCCGGCTCGACCCCGGGCAGATCGTCGGCTACCCCGAGCGCTACGTGCACCGCCCGCACCTGCACCCCTTCGACTGGGTGGCCTTCGCCCTGCGCCGCCGCGGCCGGATCGCCCCGGCCGCCCGGGGGTGCGTGGGCCTGGAGATGGACTCCCACTTCTTCTCCCCCAAGGGCTACCGCTCGCTCGTCAACGCCCTCCCGGAGTGGACCCTGGTGGACGCCTTCGACCTCGTGAACTGGGTGCGCGCCGTGAAGTCCCCGACGGAGATCCAGTACCTGCGCACGGCCGCCCGCGTCACGACCGCCGCGATGCAGGCCGCGATCGACACGATCGAGCCCGGGGTCCCGCAGCACCTCGTCGCGGCGCAGATCGCCAGGGCCCAGGTCGAGGGGGTCGACGACGCGTGGGGGGACTTCCCGGCCATGGTCCCGATGCTGCCCACCGGGGCCTCCGCCGACACCCCGCACCTCACGTGGTCGGACCGGGTGCTGCGGGAGGGCGACGCCGTGGTGGTGGAGCTCGCCGGAGTGCACCGGCGCTACCACGTGCCGCTGGCCCGCACGGTGATGCTCGGCCCGCCCACGGCCGAGCTGGGCCTGCTCGAGGAGGCCGTGGCCACGGGGCTCGAGGCCGTGCTCGACGTCACCGCCGCGGGCGTCCCGGTGCGCGAGCTCGCGAGCACCTGGAACTGGGCGCTCGCTGAGTTCGGGCTCGAGAAGCCCAGCCGGCTCGGCTACTCCGTGGGCATCGGCTATCCCCCCGACTGGGGCGAGCGCACCATCAGCATCCGCTCGGAGGACGAGAGCGTGCTCGCCGAGAACATGACGTTCCACCTCATCTGCGGCATGTGGATGACCGGGTACGGCTACGAGGTCTCCGAGTCGATCCGCATCACCGCCACCGGGACGGAGGCCCTGACCTCCTTCCCCCGAGCCCTCATCAGGAAGTGATCCCATGACCACCACCGCCGCCTCCCTCACCACCGTGGCCGGCCTGCGCACCACCCCCACCGCGGGGGTGGGCGGCGACCCCGCCCGGGGCCTGCTGCCCCTGGCCCGCCGGGCGGACGGGCTCGTAGGGTCGGTCATCGACTCCTCGACGTCCCTGCTCGCCGCCCAGACCCACGACATCGTCCGCTTCGCGATGGGCGCCCCGGCCGCCGAGGTGATCCCCACGGAGCAGTTCCGGCGGATCGCCGCCGAGGTCCTCGGCGCCGGCTCGTTCACGTACGGGGCCACGGAGGGCGAGCCCGGTCTGCTCGAGACCGTCGTGGCCCACCACTCCACGACCCCGGAGCCGACCCGGCCCGAACGCCTCGTCATCACCTCCGGCGGCATGCAGGGCCTGGACCTCGCGTTCAAGCTCTTCGTGGACCCGGGCGACCTCGTGGTGGTCGAGTCCCCCACCTACACGAACGGCTCCGGCACCGCCCTCAGCTACGGTGCGGACCTGCTCGAGGTCCCCGTCGACGAGGACGGCATGGACGTGGACGCGCTCGAGACGCTGGTCGCCGAGACGGGGCGCACCCCGCGGGCGGTCTACACGATCCCGAACTTCCAGAACCCCTCCGGCACCACGCTGAGCGAGCCGCGCCGGCGGCGCCTCCTGGACCTCGCGCACCGGTGGGGCTCCGTGATCATCGACGACGACCCGTACGGGGGCCTGCGCTTCGCCGGCGAGGACGTCCCCGGGTTCCGGGAGATCAGCCCGGACGACCCGCTCGTGTTCTCGGTGCGGACCTTCTCCAAGGTCCTCGCCCCGGGGCTGCGCGTGGGATGGGTGGACGCCGACCCGCGGCTGCGGAGGCTGCTGATCGCCGGCAAGCAGGCCATGGACACCTGCACGAACGTCCCCGGTCAGCACATCGTGGAGCGGTTCGTGCGCCAGGGCGGCTACGACGACCACCTGGCCGGCCTGCGCACGGAGTACCGGCGGCGCAAGCAGGCCATGGACGCCTCGATCGCCCGTCACCTGGGCCCCCGGGTGGTCACGACCGACCCCGAGGGCGGCTTCTTCCTGTGGGTGACCCTGCAGGGCGACGACGCGGCCGTGGCCACCCCCCGGCTGTTCGAGATCGCCCTCGCCGAGGGGGTCGCCTTCATCCCCGGTCCCGCGCTGTCCCCCTCGGGCCGGTTCCAGGACGCCTTCCGGCTGTGCTTCGCCTCCACGAGCCCGGAGCGCACGGAGGTGGGCGTGCAGCGCCTGGCCCGGGCCCTGGACCTCGCCCGGGCGGAGCTGACGGGGCGGTAGGACCGGGCCGGCCCGGGACCCGGCGGCCACCGGCCGGGACGACCGCGCCCCGCCCGGCCGCCGGCCTCAGTCCGCCCCGGCGTCCTCGTAGGGGTAGGCCGCGATGACCTCCCGGACGCGGTCCAGGGCCGGCCCGTCCAGGCCGTGCTCCGGCAGGACGGCGGCCCACGCGTCCACGGCGACGTCCCCGTAGTTGTGCCCGTGGCCGGCCGGGACGGCCTCGCCCAGGACCATGTCCACGGCCAGCTGGAGGTAGGTCAGGAGCGGGATCCACACCATCGCGTCGCTCACATCGGCGGCGCGCCCGCCCTCGGCCTGCGATCCCGCCAGCCACTCCGGCCGCTGCCAGATCACGGCGGGGTCCAGCCAGGTGATGGGGTCCGTGGCGTGCTGGAGGTAGGCGATCCGCGGGCGCTCCCACGGCCCGGGCAGGGCGTCGAAGTCCCCCGGGACGGAGAGCCAGCGCACGGTCCGGCCCTGGTCCAGGACCGGCTGCCACACGGGGCTGCCGGGGTCGCGGCCCTCCTGCAGGCTCCGCCAGGGCTGGGCGTTGTTCGGCGGGCCGGTGAACACGGCGCCGTCCGTGCGGCGGGTCATCTCCGGGACGTCGGCGAACACGGACTGCATCCCGGAGGCGCCGAGGCTCAGCCCGTACACCACCAGCCGGGGGCGGTCCCCCGCCGGCATCCGCGCCCACTCGGCGTGCACGGCGTCGAACAGCGCCCGGCTCGAGGCCCGGGGCAGCTCCGGGGCGAAGAGGAAGGAGACCCAGCTGGGCTGGTAGGAGTACTGCGTCGCCACGATCGCCGTGCGCCCCGCGTTGAGGTACTCCACGGTGTCCACGGACTGGCGCTCGAGCCAGCCCGACCCGGTGGGCGCGGCGACCACCAGCACGTCCCGCTCAAAGCCGCCGGTGCGGCGCAGCTCGTCCACGGCCAGGGCGGCGCGCTCCTCGGCCGTCGCGGCCTGGTCCAGACCCACGTAGACCCGCACCGGCTCCGCCGCGGGACGGCCCGTCACCTCCTCGATCTGCGCCGGGGTGGGCCCGCCGCCGACGAAGGCGCGGCCCTGCATGCCGAGCGACTCCCAGCGCACCGGCGAGTCCTCGCCCGCCGAGCGCCACCGGGAGCCGGGCTCGACGACGCCCTCGGGGGTCGTCGCGTCCCGTGCCGCGTAGACCCGGTCCGCCGCGGCCAGCACGCCGAGCACCACGAGCAGGACGGCCAGGAGGACGGCCGTGCCCGCGGCGGCCAGGGAGACGGCCGAGGCCGCGCCCGCACCGGCGCCGCGGCGGCGGGCGAGGTCGCGGGCGCGCCGGCGCACGGTGCCCAGCGCGCCCAGGAGTCCCAGTCCCGCCGCGGAGGTCAGCGCCCAGGCCAGCAGGAACGGGCCCAGCCCGGCGGCGGCCCGAGGGGGCATGTCCACGTTCGCGCGGACGTCGTTCTGCCACTCGACCACCAGGGCGGAGAGGGCCAGCGAGCCCAGGACCACGAGGACGGCGGCCGCCGCCCACTCCCGCACGGCGGTCCGGCGGGAGCCGCGCCCGGGGGCTGGAGCCGGCGGGGGTCCGCCGGTGCGGCGGGCGGCGGCCCGGAGCACGAGCCCCGCGAGCAGGACCCCCAGGCCGTAGCCGAGCGTGAAGCCGACCCCGGCGAGAAAGCCCTGGAAGACGGGCGGCCGCGGCAGCAGGGAGGGCGTCACCGCCGCCACGGAGAGGCCGAGCCCGAGCACGAGGCCGATCGAGCGCGCCACGGCGGGGGCGCTGGAACCGGGGTCCATGGCATGAGCGTAGTCGCCGCCCTTCCCGGCACCTGCAGGGCGCCTCACCCGCGGGTGGCGGGGGCCGGACCGGTGCGCTGGGCGCGCGCTGCCAGGAGCCGGTCGGCCGCCAGGGACAGCACGGCGGCGAAGACCGAGATGAGCAGCGCCGCCAGCGCGGCGACGAGCAGCCCGGAGACGGCCAGCAGGCCCGTCAGGGCGGAGAAGATCCAGATGAGCAGCGCGTTCACCGCCAGGGTGAGCAGCGCCAGCAGCACCACCGACCCCGGCTGGGGCAGCCGGGCGGTGACGAGCGGCACGAGCACGTTGCAGAGGCCGATGAACAGCGCCACCACCAGGTGGGAGAGCAGACCGCCCTGGATGGAGAACCCCGGGAGCACCCACGCGGTGAGCTCGACCGCCCCCGCCAGCACCGCCCACCGCACGAGAAGCGACACGACCATGGCTGTCTCCTGTCCTGCTGCGCCCCGCTGCCTGCCGGACGGTGCTCCCACTGTCGCGCCCACGGCCCGGCGCCGCATCACCCGCGACGGGTGATGCGCGGCCCGGCCGGACACGGTTCCGGCATCCGGGCTCCTGGAGTAGCCTCCAAGCATGACGGGCGAACGGAGCGGGGCTCGTCCACCGCCGCCGGAACCGCTGTCCGCCACGCGCTCCTCGATCCCCCGGGTGCCCGCCAGGACGGTGCGCCGCCTGCGTCTCGAGCGGATGCTCGACGCCGGGGTGGCCGCCGGCACCGTGGTCGTCTCCGCCCCGGCGGGGGCGGGCAAGACGCTGCTCCTGTCGGGGTGGGCCGCACCGCGCCGCCCGCCCGTGGCCTGGCTGTCGGTGGAGCCCGAGGACCGGGACCCCCAGCAGCTCTGGGCCCGCGTCCTGGCGTCCCTGCAGGCCGCGCCCGACGTCGGCCCCGGGAGCGCCCTGGCCGGTCTGCGCGCCCCGCCGACCCACGCCCCCCGCTTCGTCGACCTGCTGGTGGAGGCCTGCGGGCTGCTCCCGGCGCCGAGGGTGCTCGTGCTCGACGACCTGCACCGCATCGCGGGCTCGCCCGCCGAGGAGACCCTGGCGGCGGCGGCCCGGAAGGACCTCGGCGCGCTCCGCCCGGTGATCGCCACCCGCAGCGACCCGGACCTGCCGGTGCAGCGGCTGCGGCTGAGCGGCCGGCTGACGGAGATCCGCGCCGAGGACCTCTGCTTCGACCCCGCGGAGGCCCTGGAGCTCCTCGCCGCCCACGAGCTCGCCCCCACACCGCCGCAGCTCGCCGTGCTGCTGACGAGGACGGAGGGCTGGGCGGCAGGGCTCCGTCTCGCCGCGCTGGCCCTCGAGGGCGCCGAGGACGTGGAGGCGGCCGTCCGCGGACTGGCCGGGGACCAGCGCGGTCCCGCCGACTACTTCACCGAGGAGGTCCTCGCGCAGCAGGAGCCCGCGCTGACCCGGTTCCTGCTCGACACCTGCGTGGTCCGGCGCGTCTCGGCCGAGCTCGCCGACACCCTGACGGGCCGCAGCGACGGCCAGCGGCTGCTGGCCAGGCTCGAGCACGAGAACCTCTTCGTGGTCGCCCTCGACGACCGGCGGGAGTGGTACCGCTACCACCACCTCTTCGCGGACCTGCTGCGCCACCGGCTCAGGGCGGAGGACCCCGCGCGGCAGGCCGTCCTGCACCGGCGCGCCGCGGGCTGGTTCGCGGCCCACGGGGAGCTGCTCGAAGCGGCCCGGCACCTGCGCGCGGCGCAGGACTGGCCGGCGCTGGCCCGGTTCGTCCTGCGCAGCGCCGGCGCGGAGGTCCTGGGCACGGACCGCGCCGCCCTCGTCGCGCTGCTCAGCGGCGTGCCGGACGAGCTGGTCGCCCGGGACTGCGAGGTGGCCGCCGCGGTCGCCGCCGTGCGCTACGCCGCCTACGACCCGGTGGGGGTCGCCTCCCACGCCGCGCGCGCCCGCGAGCTGCTGCCCCGGCTGTCCGCGCAGGACGCCCGGCTGACCACGGTGGTGCTCTCCACGCTCGACGCCGTTCTGGCGTGGATGCACGCGGACGCCACCGAGCAGGTCCGCCGTTCCAGGACCGCGATCCGGCAGCTGGACGAGGTGCTCCCCGAGGAGCTCCCGGCCGCCCCCGTGTACCGCATCGCCACCGCCACGGTGCTGGCCATGGGCCTCCTGTGGACCGGTGAGCTCGGCGCCGCCGAGACCACCCTCACCCGGACGGTGGCAGCCCTCGCGGACCGCTCCGCCATGACCCCGGTGCTCGCGCTGCACCTGCACGGGAACCTCGCCGCCCTCAAGGCGATGCGCGGCCGGCTGCGGGAGGCGCGCCGCGAGGTGGACGTCGCACTGGCCGTCGCGGAGGAGTCCGGCTGGACCTTCCTCCCGCTGACGGCCACGGCGTTCCTGGCGGAGGCGGTGATCCGGCTCCTGGAGCACGACGTCGGGTCCTGCGCCGCCGCCCTCGACCGCGGGAGGGCGTGCGTGGGCCGGGTGCCGGACCGCTACGCGGAGACCGGCCTGGCTCTGGTGGGCGTGCGGCTCGAGCTCTCGAAGGGGGACGTGACCGCGGCCCGGCACCTCCTGGGGCGGCTGCGCGGGAGCACGCAGGACTGGGCGATGCCGGACTTCCTCGCCCAGTGGTGCGAGCTGGTCCGGGCCGAGATCCTCCTGGCGGAGGGACGGCCCGCCGCCGTTCCGGCGCTGCTCGCCGACCCGCCCGTCACCACCCCGTCCCGGGGGCGGCCCCACGGGCACCGGATCGTCCTGCGGGCCCGGGCCCTGCTGGAGACCAACGACCCCGCGCAGTGCCTGCGGCAGCTGCAGCACCTGTTCCGGGAGACCGAGGTGGACGGAGGACCCGCCGTCGAGGCCTGGCTGCTGGCGGCCCTCGCCCACGACCGGCTCCGCGACGAGGTGCAGGCCCACGCCTGCCTCGGACGCTGTCTGGCTGTGGCGGCCCCCGAGCGCATCGTGCGCCCCTTCCTGCTCGTGGACGGGCAGCGGGTCAGGAGACTGCTGGAGCTGCACCGGCGAGCGATGGGCACGCACCGGGAGTTCGTCGGGACCGTCCTGGACCTCCTCGGCGGCAGCACCCCCACCCGCGCACCGGCCGTGCTGGAGTCGCTGACCAGCCGCGAGCGCAGCGTGCTCCTGATGCTGCCGACGATGATGAGCAACACGGAGATCGGCGCCGAGCTGTACCTGTCGGTGAACACCGTCAAGGCACACCTGAAGTCCCTGTACCGCAAGCTCGGCGTCAGCACCCGGCGGGAGGCCGTGCTCCGCGCCCGGACGCTCGGCCTCCTGGAGCACACGACCCTCGACGGGTCCCCCGGATCACCCGCGCCGGGTGAGGCCGGGCCCGCGGCGGAGCGGGATCCTGGAGGAGGGCCCGGGGACGCCGAGAGCCCCGCCGGACCGGGGAGGACCTCATGAACTTCTGGGAGTTTCTGTGGCTGCTGGTGATCTGGACGCCGCTGGCCCTGCTCTGGGGCGTGGCGCTCGTCGACATCACCCGCCGTGAGGACATCAGGGGCGGGACGAAGGTGCTGTGGGCGCTTGTGATCGTCCTGCTGCCGTTCGTGGGACCGCTGGTATACCTCCTCACCCGGTCCGTTGGCGCCGCCGAGGAGCAGCGCCTCGCGGCGGCCCGGGCGCGTCCGGGGCCGGGTGACGGGGGCCGTGCCCACCAGCTGACGCTCCTGGCGGACCTCCGGGACCGCGGCGCGCTGACCGCCGGGGAGTTCGAGGCCGAGAAGGCCCGGCTCCTGAGCGACGGCTCCCCGGGCGCGGACGGGCCGACCGCCGGCGGCACGACCGCAGCGCCGTCGTCGTCGACGGGTGGCGGCGCGGAGGACGACGCCGCGGGCCGGGCGGCGGCGCGGACGGTCTGAGGCCGCCCCGCACCGCCGGCGGCGCCCGGTAGGCTTCGCGGATGAGAATTCCTCGTTCCTCCGGGCCCCGCCTGCTCCGTTCGTTCGCCGTCCGCTCCGCCCTGGGCATGGTGGCCGTGCAGGCGGCGGTGGTGGCCACCCTGGTGGCCACCGACGCGATCAAGCGCCGGAGCCGCTCGCGGCGCTCCGGGTTCCCGCGCCCGGGCACGTTCGAGCACACGGTCGCGGAGACCGGCACCACGATCTACACCTACGGCGAGGACCTCTACCGGGACATGCTCGCCGCGATCCGCGGCGCCCGGCACCGGGTGCTGCTGGAGACCTTCATCTGGAAGGACGACGAGGTCGGGCGCGAGTTCCTGGACGCCGTCAACGACGCCGCCGCCCGCGGTGTCGAGGTGCACGTCATGTACGACGGCTTCGGCAACCTCGTGGTGCCCCGCGGCTTCTACCGCTTCCACCCGGACGTGCACGTCTTCCGGTTCCCCGTCCTGCGCCCGCGCCTGCTGCTGAGCCCCCTGCAGGCGACCGGGCTGACCCACCGCAAGCTGCTGGTGGTCGACGACGAGGTCGGGTTCGTAGGCGGCTACAACCTCGGCTCGCTCTACGCCACGCAGTGGCGGGACACGCATGTGCGGCTCACCGGTCCCGCCGCCTTCGAGCTGGGCCACTCCTTCGCCGCGGTGTGGAACCACCCCTCGGCGCGGCGGCCGAAGCTCCCGCACGTGAACCCGGGTTCCTGGGACTCGCGGGTGCGCGCGATCAACAACATCCCGGCCAGCCTCGTGTACCCGATCCGCAGCGTCTACCTCGACGCCATCCACCGGGCCACGGACCACATCTACCTGACCACCGCCTACTTCATCCCCGACCAGCAGATCCTCTCCGCCCTGATCGAGGCGTCCCGGCGGGGCGTGGACGTGCGCGTCATCCTGCCCGAGGACTCCAACCACGTGCTCGCCGACTGGCTCTCCCGCGGCTTCTACTCGACCCTGCTGGCCGCGGACATCACCGTGCTGCTCTACCGCCACGCCATGATCCACGCCAAGACCGCGACGATCGACGGGCAGTGGTCGATCGTCGGCACCGCCAACATCGACCGGCTGAGCCTGGGCTTCAACTACGAGACGAACCTCGAGATCCACGACCGGGACGTCGCCGCGGACATGGAGGCGGTCTTCGCCGCCGACAGCGAGAACTGCCGGGAGCTGACCGCGGGCCGGTGGGACGAGCGGTCCCCCGCGGCCTGGTTCGCCGAGACCGTCCTGGTGCCGCTGCGGCCCTTCCTGTGACCCCGTGGCCCTCCGGGGCCGCTCAGGCCTGCGCGTCCGGCTCGTCCCCGGCCGGGGCGGGCCCGTCGTGCTCCGTGGCCCCGAGCCGGCCGCCGGGGCGGTGCTGGTAGCGCATCCGCTGGTACTTCCACCGCTCGGCCATGCTCGCCTTGGACCGGGCGGTGTCCTGGGGGTCGAGCGGGTCCGGCCCCAGCACCGGGTCCTCCCCCGCCTGGTACCGGTCGCTCCACACCTGGATCACGGCCCAGCCCACCGCGGTGATCGGCACGGCGAGGATGGCCCCGAAGATCCCGCCGACGATGGTGCCCACCGTGAGGGCCAGGAGCACGACGATCGCGTGCAGGCTCAGGGTCCGGCCCATCACCACGGGCTGGAGGAGGTCGCCCTCGATCTGGTTGACGACGACGACGACGCCGGCCACGATCAGGGCGGTCCACGGGCCGTTGGTCACGAGCGCGACCAGGGCGGCCAGGATCCCCGCGGCCGTGGCGCCGACGATCGGGACGAACCCGCCGATGAACACGATGACGGCCAGCGGCAGCGCCAGGGGCACCCCGAGCAGGGCCAGGGGCACCCCGATGAACACCGCGTCGACGGCGGCGACGATCGCGGTGCCGCGCACGTAGCCGCCGAGCACCTGGACCGCCCGGTCACCGGACTCGGCGAGCCGCGCCCGGGTGCCGCCGTGGAACCAGCGCAGCGTGAAGTTCCACATCTTCGCGCCGTCCTTCAGGAAGAAGAACAGGACGACGGTCATGAGCACCACCCCGGCGAGGAACTCGGTGGCGGCCGTGAGCCCGCTGATGGCTCCCCCGGCGAAGGCGCTGGACGTGAGGAAGTCGGTGGCCCGCTGGAGCAGCGCGTCCAGGGAGGCGGTGTCCACGGGCAGGGGCCCGGACATGATCACGCGCTGCAGCTCCTCCCACCCCTCCACGGCCGAGGCCGAGAGGTTGTCCCACTCGCTGCGGACCGCGAGGACGATGCCCGTCACCACCCCGCCCACCAGGGCGAGGATGCCCAGGAACGCCGCCGCGGTGGCCAGCAGGGGCGACCAGCCCCGGCCCGTCAGCCAGCGCACGAGGGGGCTCACGGCCGAGGCCAGGATGAGGGCCACGAGCACGGAGATCACCACCAGGGACACGCGGAGCAGGATCCACGTCAGCCCGGCGAGCACGGCGGCGACGAGCAGGACCTGGGCGGAGCGGGAGCCCGCCCTCCCCAGGGGGTCCGACCACGGGCCCACGGCGGGGAGCACGGCCCGGGCCACGCCCCCGGGGTCCGCGGCCGGCCCGTCCGGCGGACCGCCGGAGGGCGCGGATGCCGCGCGCGCTCCGGGCGCGTCCGTGTCCGCTCCGGCGGATCCCGTCCCGGGCAGCGGGGAGGGTCGGTCGGGGGTGGGTGAGGTGCTCATGGGACGACTCCTGGTGGTGGGCCCGGCCGTTCCGTTCGAGCGGGCCGGCGCTGGACGGTGTGCGGGTGCTCCCGCATCCAGTAGAGCACCGCGGGCCGGGGCGCGGGAGACGGTGCTACCCTCGGGCGTCGGCGTGACGCGGGAGAGGCGGTGGTGGTAGTGGTGGCCGTGGAGGATCTCGACCCGAGCGCGGCCTTCGACGCCGTCGACCTGCTCGGTGTGCTGACCAACGGCGTCCTGGGCGGGGTGGTGGCGCGCCAGCTGAAGATGGACCCCGTCGGCTTCGTGTTCCTGGCCGTCGTCTCCGCGCTCGGCGGGGGGCTGCTGCGCGACACCCTCCTGCAGGTCGGCTTCCCCGTGGCCCTGACGAACCCCGCGTACCTGATCACGGCGATCGCCGGCGCCACCATCGCGTTCTTCCTGCAGTTCCGGGGGAAGTGGACCAACCGCGTGCTGGTGGTGGCCGACGCCCTGGCCCTGGGCTGCTGGGCGGCGACGGGCACGGGCAAGGCCCTCGACGTGGGACTGACCTGGCTGCCGGCCGTCATGATCGGGGTGATCACCGCCGTGGGCGGCGGGATGATCCGCGACATCGCGGTGGGGCGGGTGCCGATGATCTTCGGCGGCAACACCCTCTACGCGACCGGGGCGGTGATCGGCAGCGCCGAGATGGCGGTGCTGCACGGCCTGGGCTACCCCAACTGGGGCATGGCCGCGGCGATCCTCACCGCCGCCACGGTCACCGTGGTGGCCCGGCGCCGGGGGTGGCGGCTGCCCGGGGCGGGCGAGTGGAACGTGCGCCTGCCCCGCCGGGACTGGCCCCGCCCGACGTGGCGTCCGCGCCGGCCCGGCGGTCCCGGCCGCGGCGAGGAGCCCGGCGCGTCCTGACGCCCCGCCGTCCGCCGCGCGCGGGCAGGAGCGGGGCCCGCTCAGGCGCCCAGGACCCGCTCGAGGCCGTCCTGCATGTGGGCCCGCAGCAGCGTGTCCGCACGGTCCGCGTCCTGCGCGTCGAGCGCCTCGGCGATCTCGGTGTGCTCCCGGAGGCGGGCGTCGGCGGACCCGTAGGTCCCCTGCATGCCGGTCAGGGACATCCGGATCTGGGTGAGCAGCGTCCGGTGCATGCCGAGCAGCCGGGGGCTGCCGGCGAGCTCCACGAGCAGCTCGTGGAAGTGCAGGTCCGCCTCCGACATCGCGCGCCCGTTCGGCTCCGGGGCGGCGGCCCGCATCTCGGCCAGCGGCACGGCCAGCGCCTCGGCGGCCCGGGGCCCGGTGCCCGTGGCCACGATCCGGCGCACGGCCGCGCACTCCACGGCCTCCCGGGCGAGGTACATGTCCCGGACCGCGTCCTCGGTCAGCTCCATCACGAACAGCCCGCGGTTGCGGTGGCCCACGAGCAGGCCCTCCTGCGTGAGCCGCTGCATGGCCTCGCGCAGGGGTCCCCGGCTCACGTTGAGCTCCCTGGCCAGCTCCTGCTCCACGAGCTGGCTCCCGGGCGGGAAGCGGCCGTCGGCGATGGCCTCCCGCAGGATCCTGGCGATGAGCGCAGGTGTCGACTCCTGGACCACGGGGGGAAGGGCCGACCGGGGTGCCATGCTGCTCTCCATCTCTCGTCCGGCCCGGGGCGGGGCGCCCGGGCCGAGGATCCATCCTAGTTCGCGCCGTGCCGGCCGGCTCAGGGCTCCTCCGCGCGGGCGAACCGCAGGGTCTCGCCCCGGGCCCCGCCCATCCACACGTCCTGGCACGCGGCGGCCAGCTCGTCGAGGCCGTCCTCGATCGTGGCGAAGACGTTGCCCGGCACCCACCCCACGTCGCCGTTGAGCAGCAGGTTGTTCCGGCCGTAGAAGACGGCGAGGTCGATGAGCAGGCGGTGCTCGGAGGTCCCGGAGGAGGCGTCGTAGCCGTAGGCGGGGTTCTCGAGCACCCCGTCGAAGCTGAAGTAGCAGAGGTCCCCCGGGATGGGCGTCACGGTCTGGTTCTCGGGCCCCGGCTCCTCGGGCGCGAACGCCGGGACCAGGGCGTAGATCTCGTTGCGGGCGAACTTCCCGTGGAAGACCTGGCCGGCGAGGGGCAGCGCCCGCCAGACGGCCTCGGCGGTCCGGGGCGCCTCGCGGTCCAGGAGCCGGGCGCGGGCGGTGACGGCGCGCTGCTCCAGGCCGACGGTGAGGTAGCGGGTCACGGGGTGCTCCGCACCGGCACCGCGGCGGAGGACCGGGCCGCGGCCGGTGGGCGGAGGGCGCCGTGGCCGGCCGCGGCCTCGTAGGCGGCCGCGGCGTCGAGCACCCGCTGGTCGCCGTGGCGCGGGCCCACGATCTGCAGGCCGACGGGCAGCCCCTCCGCGGAGAGCCCGCACGGGACGGTGACCGCGGGCTGCTGGGTGAGGTTGAAGGGGTAGGAGTAGGGCGTCCAGCTGGTCCAGTCCCGGCTCGGGGACCCGGCTGGGACGTCCGTGCCGGCCTCGAAGGCCGTCCGGGGCAGGGTGGGCGTCACGAGGACGTCGTAGCGCTCGTGCAGCAGGCCCATCCGGCGGCCCCAGGCCATGCGGCAGGCCGTGGCGTCGAGGTAGTCCTGGGCGGTGAAGCCGTGGTGCCGCTCGAGCGCGGCGCGCAGGGAGGGATCGATCCGTTCGAGCGCGCCCGCCCCGCAGCCGGCCACCACGGCCGCCGCGCCGCTGAACCAGAGCACGTGGTAGGCCCACACGGGGTCCTCCTGGCCCAGCTCCACCTCCTCGACCACCGCGCCGAGCTCGGCCAGCACCCCGACGGCCGCCCGCACGGAGCGTTCCACCCCGGGGTCGTTGACGCCGTAGCCGAGGTCCGGGCTGAAGGCCACCCGCAGGCCGGCCGCCCGCTCCGGGCCGGCCAGCCGGCCGAGGAAGCTCCCGGTGGGGGTGGGCAGCGCGGACCAGTCCCGGGGGTCGTACCCGGACAGGGCGTCGAGCATCGCGGCGGCGTCGGCCACGGTGCGGGTCAGCGGCCCGGCGTGGGCCAGCGTGCCGAAGGGGCTCGCCGGGTACAGGGGCACCAGTCCGTAGGTGGGCTTGAGCCCCACGATCCCGCAGAAGGAGGCCGGGATGCGGACGGACCCCCCGCCGTCGGTGCCCACCGACAGGGCGCCGAGCCGGGCCGCCACGGCGGCGGCCGAGCCGCCCGAGGAGCCGCCGGGGGTCCGGGCGGTGTCCCAGGGGTTGACCGTGACACCGGTGCGGGGGCTGTCCGTGACGCCCTTCCAGCCGAACTCCGGGGTGGTCGTCCTGCCGACGAGCACCGCGCCGGCCTCCTTGAGCCGGGCCACCGACGGGGCGTCCTCGTCCCACGGCCCGGCGTCGTCGACGAGCAGGGAGCCCCGCAGGGTGGGCCGGCCGCGGGCCAGGAGCAGGTCCTTGACCGTGGTGGGCACCCCGTCCAGCGGCCCGCGCCCCTCGCCGCGGGCCCAGCGCTCCTGCGACTCCCGGGCGCCGCGCAGCGCCTCGTCGCCCTCCACGAGGCAGAAGGCGTTGAGGCCCGGGTCCACGGCCTCGATCGCGCGCAGCGTCGCCTCGACGACCTCGACCGGCGACAGCTCGCCCGCGGCGTAGGCCGCCGACAGCTGCAGCGCGGACAGCTCCAGCACGTCCTGCACGGGACCCCCTCCCGCCGCTACGATTGTCGACAATCAAACTGTAAGCTTTTCGCCGATCCCGTCCAACCCTCCCGGGAGGAGGCGCCCCGACGTGCACACCGTGGTCATGCTCTATCCCGGGCACAGCGCGGAGGACGACTACGCCGCGCTGGAGCGCCTGGTGCCGGACGCCGCCTTCCCCGTGGTGCACACCTGGGAGGGCGGCACCGCGCACGACGTCGGGGCGCTGCTCGACCTCGGCGCCCGCCGGCACCTGGAGCCCGCCGCCCGCCGGGCGCGCGCCCACGCCCCGGACGCCGTGCTGTGGGCCTGCACGTCGGGCAGCTTCGTGCACGGCCGGGAGGGCGCGCTCGTCCAGACCCGCTGGGTGGCCGAGGCCGGCGGCGCTCCCGCTTCCTCCACGTCCTGGGCGTTCTCGGCGGCGGTCCGGCACCTGGGGGCCCGCCGGGTCGCGGTGGCGGCGACCTACCCGGCGGACGTCGCGGCCCGCTTCACGGCCTTCCTGGCGGGGGACGGCATCACGGTCACGGCGCTGTCCGCCCACGGCGTCCCCAGCGGCGAGGACGCCGGGCGCCTCGACGCCGAGTGGCTGCTCGGGGCCGCGCGTGCCGCGGACGTCCGGGGGGCCGAGTGCCTGCTCGTCCCGGACACGGCCCTGCACACGGTGGCCGCCCTGCCGGGGCTCGAGCGGGCGCTCGGGCTGCCCGTGCTGACCGCCAACCAGGTGACGGCGTGGCACGGGCTGCGACTGGCCGGGCACCCCGCCCGCGCCGACCGGCTCGGCGCCCTCTTCCGGGCCTGACCCGGGCCGGCTCAGCGCAGCTCGGCCTCGCGGGACGGCAGGGCGCACAGGCGCTGCCCCGGGCCCTCCGGGATCAGGCCCAGCCGGCGCAGGCCCGCCCACAGCGTGACCTGGTTGGCGGTCAGCACCGGCTTGCCCAGCTCCTGCTCGAGGGGCGCGATGAGATCGTAGGTGGGCAGGTTGGTGCAGGCGACGAAGACGGCCTGGGCCCCCTGCCGGTCCGCCCGGCGGACGAGGTCCGCCGTCACGGCGTAGGGGACGTGCCAGATGAGCCGGTCCAGCCCCAGGCCAGCGCAGGCGACGACGTCCCTGCCGTCCTCCGCGAGGAAGTCCTCCAGCCGCTGCGTGAGCCGCTCGACGTAGGGGGTGGCGATCGCGAGGGCGGTCACGCCCAGGACGTCGAGCGCCTCGAGCAGCGCCTCGGAGGTGGTGAGGGCCGGGACACCGGTCTCCTCGGCGATCGTCCGGGAGATCCGCCGGGCCCCCCGCCGGCCGTGCACGAAGCTGCCGGACGTGCAGGCGTAGACCACGGCCTCCGGGCCCACGGCCGCCAGGGAGCGGGCCGCCGCCCTGATCTCGGCGTCGTCGCCGATCCGCGCGGCCATGAGCTCGTCCACGACCAGGGGGTGGTACGGCGTGCGCGCCACCGCGAGGGACGTCGTCGCGGGCATCCACCGCCACATCTCCCGGTCGAGGGCCATGTCGTAGGGGTTCACCACGCCGAGCACGCGCTGGACGCCGGGGCCCTCCGGGATGGGCGTCTGCGGGGCGGCCATGCCTCCATGCTGGCACCGCTCCGGCCGGCCGACAACGGTCGTGACCGGACACGACGTGGGCCCGGGGGCCGTCCTCCGACGCCCCCCGGGCCCTGGCGACCGCCGGGTCAGCGCTGCAGCTGCTCCGCGGCGGTGGGATCCGAGTCGTTGAGGAACTTCTGGATGCGCTCGGCCTCGTCGAACTCGCCGATGGCCGCGGCGGCCCGGCCCAGGGCCGCGAGCGCCCGCAGGAAGCCGCGGTTGGGCTCGTGCGAGAACGGGACGGGCCCGTGGCCCTTCCACCCGTGGCCGCGCAGGGCGTCGAGGCCGCGGTGGTAGCCCACGCGGGCGAAGGCGTAGCCCTCGAGAACGCGGCCCTCGGCGAGGGCGTCCTCGGCGCACATGGCCCACGCGAGGGAGGCCTTCGGGAAGCGCGCGGCGAGGTCCTCCGCCTCGTCGCCCGCCTCGATGCGCTCGACCAGCCCCGGGTCCTCGGTGAGGTAGGTGGGTTCGGGGCCGCCGAGCAGGTTCTTGCCGGTGAGACTCATGGGGGACGGGGGTCCTTTCGGTGCGCGGGACTTCGGGGACGTGCGGGACGGGCGCGGGAACGACGGCGGCGCCCCGCTCGGGCAGGACGCCGCCGTCGTGCTCCGCGGCCGCGGAGGGGCGGCTACTTGACGGAGGTCCCGGCGGAGCCGAGGTTCTGGCAGGCCTCGACCACGCGGGCGGCCATGGACTCCTCGGCCAGGGCCCCCCACACGCGCGGGTCGTACTTCTTCTTGTTGCCGACCTCGCCGTCGATCTTCAGGACGCCGTCGTAGTTGGCGAACATGAACCCGGCGATGGGGCGGGTGAAGGCGTACTGGGTGTCGGTGTCCACGTTCATCTTGACCACGCCGTAGGAGACGGCGTCGGCGATCTCCTGCGCGGAGGAGCCGGAGCCGCCGTGGAAGACGAGGTCGAACGGGCGGTCCTGGCCGAGCTTCTTGCCGACCTCCGCCTGGATCTGCTGCAGCAGCTCGGGGCGCAGCTTGACCCCGCCGGGCTTGTACACGCCGTGCACGTTGCCGAAGGTCAGGGCGGTGAGGTAGCGGCCGTTCTCGCCGGCGCCGAGGGCCTCGACCGTGGCGAGACCGTCCTCGACGGTGGAGTACAGCTTCTCGTTGATCTCGTTCTCGACGCCGTCCTCCTCGCCGCCGACCGCGCCGATCTCGACCTCGAGGATGATCTTGGCCTTGTTCGTGCGGGCCAGCAGGTCCTGGGCGATCCGGAGGTTCTCGTCGAGCTCGATGGCGGAGCCGTCCCACATGTGGGACTGGAAGATCGGGTCCTCGCCGCGGGCCACGGCCTTCTCCGACTCCTCCAGCAGCGGCAGCACGAAGCCGTCGAGCTTGTCCTGCGGGCAGTGGTCGGTGTGCAGGGCGATGTTGACGTCGTAGTTCTTCGCGACCTCGCGGGCGAAGGCGGCCATCGCGAGCGAGCCGTTGACCATGTCCTTGACGGAGGCCCCGGACCAGTAGGCGGCGCCGCCGGTGGAGGCCTGGATGATGCCGTCCGAGCCGGCCTCGGCGAAGCCGCGGATGGCGGCGTTGAGGGTCTGGGAGGAGGTGACGTTGATCGCCGGGTAGGCGAAACCCTTCTCCTTGGCCCGGTCGATCATCTCGGCGTAGACATCAGGGGTTGCGATGGGCATGCTGGCTCCTTCGGTTCGGGTGTGGCCTGGCTCCCACTCTAGCCAAAGCCGCGCCGCGGGACGACGGGGGGACGGCGGGTGGACGCGGCGGGTCGCCCGTCAGGCGACCGGCTGGCCGAAGACGTGGCGCCGGATCCAGGCGTGCATCGCCACCGCGGCCGCGGCGGAGGCGTTGATGGAGCGGGTCGAGCCGAACTGGGCGATCGACAGGGTGGCCCCGGCCGCGGCGTGCATCTCGGGGCTCAGCCCCGGCCCCTCCTGGCCGAGCACCAGCACGCAGCGCTCGGGCAGGTCGTAGGTCTCGAGCCGCTGCGAGTCGGGGAAGTTGTCGATCCCGATCACGGGCAGGCCCTCGGCGTCCGCCCAGGCCGCGAACTCCTCGACGCTCGCGTGGTGGCGCAGGTGCTGGTACCGGTCGGTGACCATCGCGCCCCTGCGGTTCCAGCGCCGTCTGCCGATGATGTGCACCTCCCGGGCGAGGAACGCGTTGGCGGTGCGCACCACCGAGCCGATGTTCAGGTCGTGCTGCCAGTTCTCGACCGCCACGTGGAACCCGTGCCGGCGAGTGTCCAGATCGGCCACGATCGCGTCCATCGTCCAGTACCGGTAGGCGTCCACGACGTTGCGCCGGTCCCCGTGCTCGAGCAGCTCCGGGTCCCACTGCTGCCCCTCGGGCCACGGGCCCGCCCAGGGGCCGACGCCCACCGCGGCGGCCGGCCCCGCGGCGCCGGTCTCGGCGGCGGGGTCAGTCAAGCCCGAGCTCGTCCTTCGTGAAGGCGTAGAGGCACGGCACGCCCGCCGTCTCCTCGATGCGCTCCTTGGCGCCGGTCCGCCGGTCCACGATGATCGCCACGGCGACCACGTTGGCGCCGGCCCGCTGCAGGGCCTCCACCGCGGTGAGCGCGGACCCGCCGGTCGTGGAGGTGTCCTCCACGACGACGACGTCGCGGCCCTGCACCGGGGGGCCCTCGACCTGGCGGCCCATCCCGTAGCTCTTCTGGGCCTTGCGGACCACGAACGTGTCGACGGCCCGGCCCTGGTCCCCCGCCGTGCGCATGATCGCGTGGCCCACGGGGTCCGCCCCCATGGTCAGCCCGCCCACGGCGGCGCAGGAGATCCCGGCCTCGTCGAGCAGCGCCAGCATCACCTGGCCCACGTAGCGGGACGCCTCGTGGTGGAGGGTCACGCGGCGCAGGTCCACGTAGTAGTCGGCCTCGATGCCGCTGGCGAGCGTGACCCGGCCCCGCACCACGGCGAGGTCGATGATCAGCTGGCGGAGGCGGTCGCGGGCCGTCGCGAGGTCGACGGGCGAGAAGTCGGTGGTCATGGGTCCCAGTCTATGGGCGGGGCTCTCAGCGGGGCGCCATGCGCAGCGCCCCGTCCATCCGGACGGTGGTGCCGTTGAGGTAGTCGTTGTCGAGGAACGCCGCCACGAGCTGGGCGAACTCCCCGGGCCGGCCGAGCCGGCGCGGGAACGGCACGCCCGCCGCGAGTGCGGCCCGGAACTCCTCGCCCACCGCCGCGAGCATGGGCGTCTCGATCACGCCGGGGGCGATGGTGTTCACCCGGATGCCGGCGCTCGCGAGGTCCCGGGCCGCGGTGAGCCCTAAGCTGTGCACCCCGCCCTTCGACGCCGCGTAGGCGGCCTGCCCCACCTGCCCCTCGAACGCGGCGACGGAGGCCGTGTTGACGACCAGCCCGCGCTGGCCGTCGTCGTCGACGGGGTCGGTGGCGGCGATCCGCTCCGCGGCCAGGGCGAGGACCGTGAAGGTGCCGAGGAGGTTCACGCGCAGCACGGTCTCGAACAGGTCGAGGTCGTGCACCCCCTTCTTCCCCAGCACCCGGGCCGAGGGGCCGATGCCGGCGCAGTTGACCACGGTGCGCAGGGGCCCGGCGCCGGCCGCGGCCACCACCGCCTCGCGCACCTGCTCCCGGTCGGTGACGTCGGCGGGCACGCGGGTGACGCCGGGGACGTCGGGGGCGTCCTCGAGCGAGGCCGGGAGGTCCACGCCGAAGACCCGCACGCCGCGCTCCGCGAGCATCGCGGCGGTGGCCGCGCCGAGGCCCGAGGCGGCGCCGGTGACGAGGGCGGAGGTGTCGGTGACGTCCATGCGGGGTCCTTTCGGAAGGGGCTGCTCGATGCGGTGGGGGGCCGGACGGTGGTGCGGGGACCCGGCTCAGACGAACGCGGAGACGCCGGTGACGGCGCGGCCCACGATGAGGGCGTTGATCTCGTAGGTGCCCTCGTAGGTGTAGAGGATCTCGACGTCGTTGAAGAGCTTGGCCATCTCGTGGTCGGTGACCACGCCGTTGCCGCCGAGCAGGTTCCGGCCCAGGGCCGCGGACTCGCGGGCCAGGGACGTGGTGGTGGCCTTGGCCAGCGCGGCGTGGGGCATGTCGAAGCCCCCGTCCTCCTGGAGCCGGGCGATCTGGGCCATGAGGCCCAGGGCGGCCGTGGCGTTGCCGAGGATCCGGGCGAGGGGCTCCTGGACGAGCTGGAACTTCGCCAGGGGCTTGCCGAACTGCCGCCGGGTCAGGGCGTAGTCGCGGGCGACGTCGAAGATCGCGAGTTGCACCCCGGCGCTCTGCCAGCCCACCCAGGCGCGGGAGTTGCGCAGCATCACGTTGGCCGCGGCGAAGTCCTGCGCCCCGGGCAGGGCGTTGTCCGCCGGGATGCGGACCTCGTCCAGGACGATGTCGGCGTTCTGCATGATCCGCAGCCCGATCTTGTGCTCGATCTTCGTGGCGGACCAGCCCGGCCGGTCGGTCTCCACGAGGAAGCCCTTGACCTTCCCGTCGGCGGTGTCCCGGGCCCAGACGATCGCGACGTCGGCGATCGTGCCGGCGCCGATCCAGCGCTTGGTCCCGGTGAGCACCCACTCGTCCCCGTCCCGGGTGGCGGTGGTGGCCAGACCGCCGGCGATGTCGGAGCCGTGCTC
This sequence comes from Kocuria sp. CPCC 205258, assembly GCF_040981005.1. Taxonomy (NCBI): domain Bacteria; kingdom Bacillati; phylum Actinomycetota; class Actinomycetes; order Micrococcales; family Micrococcaceae; genus Kocuria; species Kocuria sp. CPCC 205258. Next base: position 420,264 of record NZ_JAVKPS010000001.1, read on the forward strand.
GGGCTCGGTGAGGGCGAAGGCGCCGAGGGCCCGGAAGCGGCGCAGGTCGGGCAGCCAGCGGGCCTTCTGCTCCGCCGAGCCCAGGGCGGCGATCAGGTCGACGATGAGCTCGTTGTGGATCCCCACGAGGGCGCTCAGCGACACGTCGGCCCGGGCGACCTCGGCGTAGGCCAGGCCCCGGTAGAGCCGGCTCGCCCCGGAGAGCTCGAGCTCGCCGAGCCCGTGGGCGGCCAGGCCCGGGAGCAGGTGGGACGGGAACTCCTCGCGGTTCCAGTAGGGCGTGACCACGGGGCGGACCTGCTCCTGGAGGAAAGTGTGCAGGTCGGTCAGCCGGGCGTGCTCCTCCGGGGGGAGCAGGGCGGCGAAGCAGAAGAGGTCGGCGTCCGGGAAGGGGATGCCGGGGTGCTGCTCCACGGACGGGGATTCGCCGCGCAGGACGGGAGTCATGGGTGGTCCTCTCGTCGGCCCGTCACGACGGGGTGGGTCGTGTGAGCCGGGTCATACGAAAACGGTGGTGGTCCCGATCGTACTGCGCGGGCCGGGGAGGCGCCGGAACGCTCCGGCGCGGTGCTCAGCCCGCCGCGACCCGGCCGTGCTCGAGCACCACGACGTGCTCGGCGAGGGCGGCGGCGTCCCCGGGGTCGTGGCTGATGACCAGGGCCGTGCGCCCCGCCAGCACGCGGACGAGCAGCTCGCGGACGAGGGGCCGGGCGGCCGCGTCCAGGGCGGAGAACGGCTCGTCCAGCAGCAGGAGCCGCGGCTCGGCCGCCAGGGCCCGGGCGATCGCCACGCGCTGCGCCTGGCCGCCGGAGAGCTGGGCCGGGCGGCGGTCGGCGAACTGCTCGGCGCCCACCTCGGCGAGCCAGTGCCGGGCGGCGGTCCGCGCCCGGGCCCGGCCCGCCCCGCGGCTGCGCGGGCCGAAGGCCACGTTCTCGAGCACGCTCAGGTGCGGGAACAGCAGCGGCTCCTGCGCCATGAGCGCGATGCCGCGCTCGTGCGGGGGCACCCAGCGCCCGCGCCCCGTGGCGTCGAGGTCGAAGAGCACGGTCCCGCCGAGGGTGCACCGGCCGGTGTCCGGCACGAGCAGCCCGGCGAGGACGGCGAAGAGGGTGGACTTCCCCGCGCCGTTGTGGCCGGTCACCGCCACGGTGGCCCCCGGCGGGACGCTCAGCGAGAGGTCCACGTCCCGGGCGGCCAGCCGGGCGGTCACGGACAGCCCCTCCGTCGTCGCCGGCCCGGTCACCGCCGGCCCGCCGTCCGGCGCACGGGGGCGGAGAGCCCCACGACGAGGACCGCCACGACCACGAGCACGAGCGAGAGGGCAACGGCGGCGTCCGGGTCCGTCTCCCGCAGCAGGTAGATCTCCAGGGGCAGGGTCCGGGTGGTCCCCTGCAGGTTGCCCGCGAAGGTCAGGGTGGCGCCGAACTCGCCCAGGCAGCGGGCGAAGGAGAGCACCGCGCCGGAGGCCAGCCCCGGCAGCACCAGCGGGAGGGTGACCCGGCGCAGCACGGTGGTGGGCCGGGCGCCGAGCGTGGCCGCGACCTCCTCGTAGCCCGCCGCCGCGCTGCGCAGCGCCCCCTCGAGGCTGACCACGAGGAACGGCAGCGCCACGAACGTCTGCGCGAGCACCACGGCCACGGTGGTGAAGGCGATGCTGATCCCCGCCAGCTCGAGGTGGCGCCCCACGAGCCCGTGGCGCCCGAAGGTGTGGAGCAGGGCGATCCCGCCGACCACGGGCGGCAGCACGAGCGGCAGCAGCACCAGCGCCCGCAGCAGCCGCGCCCCGGGCAGCCGGGCGCGGGCCAGCACCAGGGCCAGCGGGGTGCCCAGCAGCACGCACAGCGCGGTGGAGACGGTCGCGGTGCGCAGGCTCAGCCACAGCGCGGTGCGGGAGGACTCGGAGGCGATCAGGCCGAGGAAGCCGCCCCCGTCCACCCGGGCGAGCATCCCGAGGACCGGCAGGACCACCACCAGGGCGCCCAGGGCCGCCGGGATCCACACCCAGCCGGGGACGGTGCTGAACCCGCGGGGACGACGCCGGGTCACGGCGCCCCGAACCCCGCCCCGGCCAGGACCTCCCGGCCGCGGTCGCCCGCGACGAGCTCGGTGAACTGCCGGGCGAGCTCCGGCTCGTCGGAGTCCGCGAGCGCGGCGACGGGGGAACGGGTGACGGCCTGCGCCGCCTGCGGGACCTCGACGACCTCGACCGCGTCCCCGGCCGAGCGTGCGTCCGTGGCGTAGACCAGGCCGGCGTCCGCCTGGCCCGAGACGACCTTGCCGAGCACGTCCGTCACGGAGCCCTCCTCGCTCACCGGGCTCAGCCGCACGCCCGAGAACTCCTGGACCCGCTCGCCGGCGGCGCCGCACGGCACCTGCGGGGCGCACACCACGACCTGCACGCCCTGCTCCGCCAGGTCCCGGAAGGACGCGACGCCGGCGGGGTTGCCGGCGGGCACCACCACGGTCAGGACGTTGGTCGCGAAGACCTCGGGCTCGCCGTCGACGAGGCCGGCCGCCACGGCCCCGGCCATGCTCCGCTCGTCCGCGGTGGCGAGGACGTCGGCGGGCGCCCCCTCCGTGAGCTGCTGGACCAAGGTGGAGGACCCGGCGAAGCTCAGGGACACCTCGACCCCCGGGTGCTGCGCCTCGAACTGCTCGGCGAGCTCGGTGAAGGTGCCGGTGAGGGAGGCGGCGGCGTGGACGTCGAGAACGGCCGCGGGGTCCCCGCCGGCCCCGCACCCGGTGGCGCCGAGGCCGAGGAAGGCGAGGAGGACGGCCGCGGCGGGGGCCCTGGCGCGCACCGCCGCCTCACGCCCCAGGGGTCTCGACGACGACACTGGTCGACTTGACGACGGCCGTGGCCACGCGGCCGGGCTCCAGGCCCAGGTCCCGGACTGCCTCGGTGCTCATGAGCGAGACCACCCGGTGCGGACCGCACTGCAGCTCCACCTGGGACATCACGGTGTCCGAGACGACCTCGGTGACCAGTCCCACGAACCGGTTGCGCGCCGAGCTGGCGACGTGCGCGGGGTCCTCGGGCCGGACGGCGCGCTCCTTGAGCAGGCGGGCCAGCTCCAGCCCGTCCACCACGGTCTGGCCGGTCGCGCTCCGGGTGCTGTGCAGCGCGCCCTGGTCGATCCAGCGGCGGACGGTGTCGTCGCTGACGCCGAGGAAGCGGGCGGCCTCGGCGATCCTGAGCTCGGTCATGGCGCCATGCTATCCGCACCTGCGGCCATACGCTCGGCAAAGTATCCGCAGGTGCGGATCCTCAGGCGTCGGCGACGACCTGGCGGACGGCCTCGCCGTAGCGCTCGAGCTTGGCGTCACCGACACCGGAGATGCCGCGCAGCTCCCCCAGCGAGCTCGGCCGGGCCTGGGCGATCGCGGCGAGGGTCGCGTCGTTGAAGACGACGTACGCGGGCACGCCCTGCTCCTTGGCCACGGCGGAGCGCCAGGCCCGCAGCTGCTGGAAGAGCTCCTGCTGGGGCTGGTCGAGGACCGGCGGCGCGGCGGCCGTCCTCGGCGTGCGGACGGTCCTGGCCCGCTCCGGCTCGCGCCGCAGGCGCACCTCCCGCTGTCCGCGCAGCACCTCCCCGGCGGCCTCGGTGAGCGCCAGGACGCCGTACTCGCCCTGCACCTGGAGCAGGCCCTGGGCGAGCAGCTGGCGCACCACCCCGCGCCACTCCTGGTCGCTCAGCTCGGTGCCGATGCCGAACGTGGTGAGCTCGGTGTGGCGCATCCGCACCACCCGCTCGGTCTCCCGGCCGAGCAGGATGTCCACCAGGTGCCCGGCGCCGAACTGCTGGCCCCGCTCCCGCTGCAGCCGCACGATCGTGGACATGAGCTTCTGCGCCGGGACCGTGCCGTCGAAGGCCTCGGGCGGGTCCAGGCACGTGTCGCAGTTGCCGCACGGCTCGCTCGCCTCCCCGAAGTAGCGCAGCAGCTGCCGGCGGCGGCACTGCACCGTCTCGCACAGCGCGAGCATCGCGTCCAGGTGCAGCGTCTGGGCGCGCTTGCGCTGCCGGTCCCCCTCGCCGTCCTCGATCATCCGGCGCTGCTGGACGACGTCCTGCAGCCCGTAGGCCAGCCACGCCGTCGACGGCAGCCCGTCGCGCCCGGCGCGCCCGGTCTCCTGGTAGTAGCCCTCGACGCTCTTGGGCAGGTCGAGGTGGGCGACGAAGCGCACGTCGGGCTTGTCGATCCCCATGCCGAAGGCGATGGTCGCGACCATGACGACGCCGTCCTCGCGCAGGAAGCGGGTCTGGTGCTGCGAGCGCACCTCGGCGGGCAGGCCGGCGTGGTACGGCAGCGCGGTGACGCCCTGGCCGGCCAGCCACTCCGCGGTGCGCTCGACCGAGGCGCGGCTGAGGCAGTAGACGATGCCGGCCTCGCCGTCGTGCTCGGTCCGGATGAGCTGGAGCAGCTGCCGGCGGGCGTCCTTCTTGGGCCCGACCCGGTACTGGATGTTGGGCCGGTCGAAGCTGGAGACGAAGACCCGGGCGTCGTCCAGGCGGAGGTTGCGGACGATCTCCTCGCGCGTCTCCGCGGTCGCGGTGGCGGTGAGGGCGATGCGCGGGACCCCGGGCCAGCGGTCGTGGAGGATCGTCAGCCCGAGGTAGTCGGGGCGGAAGTCGTGGCCCCACTGGGCCACGCAGTGCGCCTCGTCGACGGCGAAGAGCGCGATGCGGGCGCGGTCGAGCAGGTCCGCCGCGACCGGGAGGCGCTCGGGAGCGAGGTAGAGCAGGTCGAGCTCGCCGGCCAGGAGTCGACGCTCCACGTCGCGGCGCTCCTCGAGGGTCTGGGTGGAGTTGAGGTACGCGGCGCGCACGCCGACCTGCTCGAGGGCGTCGACCTGGTCGTGCATGAGCGCGATGAGCGGGCTGATGACCACCCCGGTGCCCTCCCGGACGAGCGCCGGGATCTGGTAGCACAGGCTCTTGCCGCCGCCGGTGGGCATGAGCACGAGGGCGTCCTCGCCGCCGGTGACCGCGTCGATGATCTCGGCCTGCTGCCCGCGGAAGGCGTCGTAGCCCCAGACACGGGTGAGCACCTCGAGGGGCGCGGGGCGCGTCACGGCGTGCGGGGGGCGCGCGGGGCGCGTCCCGGGGGCTGGTGCGGGGCGGGGGTGGGCGGGTGCGGCACGTGCAGCGGCGCGGTCGCGGGGCGCGCGGCCGTGACGGCCAGGGCCTCGCCGTCGATCCGCAGCGCCACCTCGCCGGCGTCCCCGTCCAGGACCCGCACGGTCGTGCCCGAGCGGGTGATCTCCACGCCGAGCCGGCGGCCGTGCCACCGGAGGCGGAAGGCGATCCGGTGCAGGCGCTCCGGGAGCCGGGGGGCCAGGCGCAGCTCGCCCCCGTCCGTGTCCAGTCCCCCGAACCCGCAGACCACGGCCAGCCACGACCCGGCGGCGGAGGCCAGGTGCAGGCCCTGCTCGGCGTCCTGCTGGATGTCCCGCAGGTCCACGAGGGCGGACTCGCGCAGGTGCTCGAGGGCGAGGTCCAGGTGGCCCACGCGGGCGCAGACCACGGCCTGCACGCAGGCCGACAGGGACGAGTCGCGGACGGTGCGCTGCTCGTAGTAGTCCAGGTCCCGGGCGGTCTGCTCCGGGGTGAACGCCTCGGCGCACCACCACAGGGCGAGGACCAGGTCCGCCTGCTTGACGATCTGGCGGCGGTAGATCTTGGCGTAGTGGAAGTGCTCCTCCACGGGGTAGCCGTCGCGCTTGGCCTCGAAGTCCCACTCGCGGTAGGTCGTGAACCCCTCGTTGGAGGGGTGCACGCCGCGCACGGCGTCGTAGGGGATGTGGATCGCGTCCGCCAGGGCCCGCCACCGCTGGAGCTCGTCCGCCGTCACGGAGAGCCGCCCCACGTGCTCGGGGTGCTCCTCGCACGCGTCGGCGGCCGCCCGGAGGTTGCGCCGGGCCATGAGGTTGGTGAAGACGTTGTCGTCCACCACGCCGGTGTACTCGTCCGGCCCGGTCATGCCGAGGAGGTGGATGCCGCCCTCGTGGTCCTCGTGCACCATGGCCGCCCACACGCGCGCCGTCTCCACCAGGACGTCGACCCCGCCGACCTCGGTGAGGTCCTCGCCGGTGGCGTCGGCCCACCAGCGGAAGGCCCGCGCGATGTCGGCGTTGACGTGCATGGCCGCGGTGCTGGCCGGCCAGTACGCCGACGTCTCGTGCCCGTCGATGGTGCGCCACGGGAAGGAGGCGCCGCCCAGGTCCAGGACCTGCGCCCGCTCCCGGGCCCGGTCCAGGGTCGAGGAGCGCCACTGCAGGAGCCGGGCGGCGTCCCGGGGACGCAGCAGCGCCAGGGCCGGCAGCACGAAGCCCTCGATGTCCCAGAAGGTGTGCCCGCTGTACCCGCCCCCGGTCAGCCCCTTCGCCCCGACCGGGGCGCGGCTGACGCAGGCCGCCGCCTGCAGGAGCTGGAACAGGTCGAAGCGGATCGCCAGCTGCAGCTCGGGGTCGCTGTCGATCTCCACCTCGGCACCGTCCCAGTACTCGTCCAGCTCCGCCCGCTGGTCGGCGAGCAGCCCGTCCCAGCCGCGCCGCCGAGCCCCGGTCATCGCGGCGAGCACCCGCTCCCGCAGGTCGGCCGAGGGGTCCGCGTCCGAGGACGCGTGGCAGAGGTACTTGACGAAGCCCACCCGCTGCCCGGGCCGGAGGTCGGTCACGAGGGTGGTGACCACCTGGTCGTCGTCGCACTGCGTGCTCACGGCGCCGCCGGCCGGAAGGTCGACCTCGTGCTCGACCGCCGCGGCCACCCCGATCCCGCTCCCGTGGGTGCGGTGGACCAGGACGCCGCCGGTCTCGTGGCAGCGGCTGAGGCGGGCGCGGAACGGCTGCTCCAGGACCGCGGCCACGCGCGGGTCCTCGTTCTCCACCTTGGGCGGGGTGCCGTTGACGACCAGGTCGGAGCGCAGCACCGCCTGGACCGTGCGGTCCAGCGCCTCGACCTCGTAGCGGATCGCCGTGACGGAGCGCTGGGTCAGCGAGACCAGGCGGGTGGACGTCAGGCGCATCCGGGCGCCGCGCGGGGTGACCCACTCCGTCTCGCGGCGCAGCGTGCCCGCGCGCAAGTCGAGCACGCGGTCGTGCTGCTCCGGCGGGGACTCCCGGACGTCCAGCGGCACCCCGTCCACCTGCAGGCGCACGGTGCTCCCGTCGGCCACGCCGATGATGGCCTGCCCGTGCTCGGGGTGCCCGTAGCCGCCCTCGGGGTAGGACAGCGGGTGGTACTCGTAGACCCCGGCCAGGAAGGTCCCGCGGGAGGCGCTGGGCTGCGCCTCGTCCAGCGTGCCCCGGACGCCGACGTACCCGTTGGACAGGGCGAAGACGGACTCCAGGGCGCCGTGCGCGCCGGGGTCGAGAGCGGACTCGCGGACCTGCCAGGCGGAGGCATCGTTCGACGGTTGAGGCATGGCACCACGTTAGCCGCCGCGGCCGGGCGGCACCCGGCCGCGGCGGGGGTTCAGCGGTGCGTGAACCGCGGCTCGCGCTTCTCCGCGAACGCGGCCATGCCCTCCTTCTGGTCCTCGGTGGCGAACAGGGCGTGGAAGAGCCGCCGCTCGAGGTGCACGCCCTGCGCGAGGGTGGTCTCGAACGCGGTGTCCACGGCCTCCTTGGCCGCGAGGACCGAGGGCAGGGACTTCGCCGCGATGGTCGCGGCGACGTCCAGGGCCTCCGCCAGCAGGTCCGCTGCGGGCACCACGCGGGAGACGAGGCCCGCCCGCTCCGCCTCCGCGGCGTCGAGGTGCCGGCCGGTGAGGACCATGTCCATGGCCTTGGCCTTGCCCACCGCACGGGCCAGGCGCTGGGAGCCGCCCATCCCGGGGATCACCCCGAGGTTGATCTCGGGCTGCCCGAAGCGGGCCGTGTCCGCGGCGATCAGCAGGTCGCACATCATCGCGAGCTCGCACCCCCCGCCCAGGGCGTAGCCCGAGACCGCGGCGACCACGGGGGTGCGCACCCGGGTGAAGGCGTCCCAGCCCGCGAACCAGTCCGCGAGGTACATCTCCGGGGCGCTGCGCCCCGCCATCTCCTTGATGTCGGCGCCGGCGGCGAAGGCCTTCTCCGAGCCGGTGAGGACGATCGCCCCGATCCCGGGGTCGGTGTCCAGGGCGGTGGACGCGGCGACGACCTCACGCAGCGTCGCGGCGTCGAGGGCGTTGAGCGCCCGCGGCCGGTTCAGGGTGATGATCCCGACCCTCCCGCGGGTCTCGACCAGGATGTTCTCGTACGTGCTCCCCGAGGCGTTCTGTGAGGTGTTCCCGGAGGTGTTCCCCGGGGTGTCCTCGGCGGTGTTCCGGCGGTCGGTCCCGTGCTGCTCGCTCATGCTGCGCTCCTGGTTCGCTCGGTCGGTCGGATCCGGTGCTCCCGGGGGCGGCTCCGGTGCGGGGGCATGGCCCGCATCCTACGCAAGGGCCCCGCCGTTCCGGGACCGTGTTCCCCTTGCCCGCCCGGGCGCGGCCCGCACTAGCATGGGCCCATGCGGACACTGCAGGCAGCAATCATCGAAGAGATGGGCGTGAAGCCCGAGATCGACCCCGAGCAGGAGATCGAGGCGCGCGTCGGCTTCCTCTGCGACTACCTGCGGGCCAGCGGCACGAAGGGCTTCGTGCTCGGCATCAGCGGGGGCCTCGACTCCACGCTGGCCGGCCGGCTCGCCCAGCTGGCGGTCGAGCGGGTGCGCGCCGAGGGCGGCGAGGCGGAGTTCGTGGGCGTGCGCCTGCCCCACCGGAAGCAGCACGACGAGGAGGACGCCCAGGCCGCCCTGCGCTTCGTCGCCGCCGACCGCACCATCACCTACGACATCGCCCCCGCGGTGGACGGCTTCGAGCACGGCTTCGAGGGCGCCACGGACCGGGAGATCTCCGACTTCAACAAGGGCAACATCAAGGCCCGGATGCGGATGATCGCGCAGTACGCGATCGCCGGGGAGCACAACTACCTGGTGATCGGCACCGACCACGGCGCCGAGTCCGTGACCGGGTTCTTCACCAAGTACGGCGACGGCGGGGCGGACGTGCTGCCGCTGTTCGGGCTCGACAAGCGGCAGAACCGTCTCCTCGCGAAGACCCTCGGCGCCGAGGAGCGGCTGTGGGCGAAGGCCCCCACCGCCGACCTGCTCGACGACGCCCCGGGCCAGACCGACGAGGCCGAGCTCGGGCTGTCCTACGACGACATCGATGACTACCTCGAGGGCCGCGAGGTCGCCGACGCCGTGGCCGAGCAGATCGAGCACCGCTGGCGCATCACCCGGCACAAGCGCACGACCCCCGCCACGATCCTCGACGACTGGTGGCGCTCCTGACGCCCGGAGCACCCGCACCACCACGGAGCCGCGCACCCCGATCGGGGTGCGCGGCTCCGTGGTCGTCGGGGCCCCCACGGCTTAGCGAGTCGGAGGTGCTGGGGAGAATGGTTCCATGACGGCGACGGCGCAGCGGCGGACCCGGACCCTCCTGGCCGGGGAGGAGTCTCCGGCGCGGCCGGTGCTCGCCGAGGTGGCCGGGCAGGGACCGCGGAGCGCCGAGGTGCACGACACCGCGGGGCAAGGCGCTCCGGGGCGTGCCTCCGTGGTGCAGGCCATGAAGGTGCAGGACGCCGTGGCGCAGGCCGCTCAGGGGCGGGATGCTCAGGTGCAGGACGCTCCGGGGCATGCCGCCGAGGTGCGGGCTGCCGCGGCGGGCCTGGTGGAGGCCGCGGCGGCGGAGGCGCGGGCGGTGGGCGCGCAGGTGCGGTGCATCCACCGGTTGTGGCTGGCCGGGCAGGCGGCGCGCACGGCGGCCCGGTTCCAGGCGATGGCGCAGGCCGAGGCCGAGATCGCCGCCGGCGGGTTCCTCCGCCCGGACCCGCTGAGCCTGCTGGCCGAGGCGGAGCACCAGCTGCTCGTGGACATTGCGGCCGAGGTCGGTCCGGCCCTGCGGCTGCCGGCGGGCACGGCCCGGCGGCGGGTGGAGGACGCCGTGCTGCTGGCCGAGATGCTCCCGGAGGTCCTCACCGCCCTGGAGGAGGGCCGGATCGGCTCGCCCCAGGCCGCGGTGCTGGTCGAGCAGTGGCGTGAGCTGATCACCCAGGCCCCGACCTGGGCCCCCGGCCGGTGCGACCCGCCGCCGGTGGCGGCCGTCGGCCGGCTGATCACCGAGCTGCTGGACCGGGCCCCGCACGCCACCGCGGCGCAGCTGCGCGCGACCGCCCGCACCCGGCGGGCCGTGCTCGTGGCCGGCGCCGAGGAACGCGCCCGCCGCGCCGCGCGCAGGACCCGGGCGGTGTGGGTGGAGCCGGCCGCCGACGGCACGGCCTGGCTGCACGCGCTGCTGGAGGCCCCGGTGGCCCTGGCCGTGCACGACCGGCTCGAGGACCTGGCCCGGCTGCTGGGCCAGGACGTCCCGGACCCCGCACGACCGGGGCGGCCGGGACCGCAGGAGCAGGAGGAGGCCGTGCCGCGCTCGGTGTCGGAGCTGCGGGCCGACGTGCTGGCGGACCTGCTGCTGGACGGGGTCCTGCCGGAGGAGCCGGGCTTTCCGCGCGGGGTGCGGGCCCGGGTGAGCGTGCTGGTCCCGGTCTCGGTGCTGACGTGCGCCGGCACGGCCGGGGGCGAGTCGGCCGGGGACGGGATCCCGGTGCTGTCGGGCTACGGGCCCATCAACGCGGAGGTGGCCCGTCAGCTGGCCGCCGGGGCCGGGGCGTGGCACCGGGTGCTGACCCACCCCGTGACCGGGGTGGTCCTCGACCACGACCGGACCGTCTACGCCGTGCCCCGGGACCTGCGCCGGCTGGTCGAGCTGCGCGACGGGACCTGTCGCTTCCCCGGGTGCCGGCGCCGGTCCGAGGCCTGCGATCTCGACCACACGGTGGCCTGGGCCCGGGGCGGGCCCACGGCCGAGCACAATCTGGCCGCCCTGTGCCGCCACCACCACCGGGTCAAGCACCGCCACGGCCACCTCGGGGCCTGGTCGGTGCGGCGGATCACCCCCGGCCCGCACGAAGGCACCGCCCCGGGCACGGACGGCAGCCCGCCCGGGGGAACGGCCGGGCACGCCGCGGTCCTGGAGTGGACCTCGCCGGGCGGGCTCGTGCACCGCACCGCACCCGAGCACACCGTTGCCCGCCCCGAACCCGAGCACACCGTTTCCGGCACCGCACCCGGCCGCCGGAGCGCCCCGGCCACCGGCCGGCCGCCCGGCACCGCTCCGCCCGTGGGTCCGGCTGCTGATCCTCCGCCCGGCACCGCTCCGCCCGTGGGTCCGGCTGCTGATCCTCCGCCCGGCGGCCTCCGGCTCGACGATCTCCCGTCCGACGACCCCCCGCCGTTCTGAGACCGGCGAGCCCGCGTCCTCCTGGGCCCGGCTCCCCCGAGGCCGGTGTCGTGGTGAGGTGGTCCGGGCCCTCCGCGCGAGGGCGCCTGTTGCCCACGGCCGGGAACGGCCCGCAGCCGTTTCCCCCGAGCATCCCCTCAGGTCACCGGGGCAGGAACCGCGGTGGAACCGCCGGACGAACCGACGAAGCGTGCGCCCGCCACGTCGGAACACCCCCGGCTCGGCCGATCCCACCGCACGGAGAGACCGGCCTCGACGGCTTCGGGCTCAGCGGGTGACCCAGGTGCGCCCGGAGGCGTAGTGGACGGTGACGCCCTTCGAGAAGCGCTGGCGCACCTCTGCGCCGTAGCGGTACTCGTCGGTGACGGGGAAGCCCCAGCCGCGCTCGGAGTCCGCAGCCTTCCAGGCCCGCCCGATGGCCCCGTACTGCTTGACCGCGCGGGAGCCCGTGCCGGGACTCCACAGGAGCATGGTGGAGCGACCGTCGCGGCGGAAGATCTGGTACGCCCCACCGGTGGCCGGGCGCTCGTCCGTGGCGGGCAGTCCGAAGTGGTGCTCCCGGCCGGCCGCGACCCACCGGCCGCCGATGGATCCGTAGTTCTTCACGGCCATCGCGCCGTAGCCGGGGGCCCAGTAGACCGTGGTGGTGCGGGTGCCCTTCCGGAACTGCTGGTAGACGCCGCCCTCGATCAGGCCGCCGCGCTCGTTCATGGTGGGCTCCCCGAGCACGGCCGCCCCGCCCAGACGGTGGTACTTGGTCCCGATCGCCCCCCGGACGGCGTAGGACGGCGTCGTCACCGGGGGTGCGGTCACCGGCGGCACGAACCCCTGCGCCGGGCCCGCGACCGTCCCGGGCACGGCCTGCCCGGCCGGATAGGCGTAGTAGTAGATCGTCAGGTAGGTCTCCCACCCGGGGCCGCCCGAGCCCGACGTGGCGACGTGACTCACCCCGATCCCGAGGTGGGTCAGGTCCCGGGCGAACTGGTCGGTCCCGTTGCGGGGGAAGAAGTCCAGCAGGTAGTGCGCGAGCGCCTCGACCGCCTCGACGCCCTCGAAGGGGCCGGTGAAGACGCCCTTCCCGTAGTACTGGTCCATCCGGATCCCCCCGGCGGGGGCGCCCGCCCAGGGGTCCGGGTTGCGGGACTCCTTGCGGGCCCCGGCCATGGTCTCCGCCCACTGCTGGGCGTTGCGGGACAGCGCGGTGTTGTAGACCAGCGGGGCGCGCCTCGCCTGGCCGCGGTGGTCGTTGACGATCTTGAAGGCCTCGGTGATGTCCTCGACCGTGGTCGGGTGGGCGCCGGCCGACGCCGCCCCGGCCAGGCCGCCGGCGGCCTGGTCCTCCGCGGCCGCCGGCGCCGGAGCCCCGGCCGGGGCGGCGTCGCTGCCCGAGCCCCCCTGCAGGCTCAGGGCGGGCGCGCCCTCGGTGCCGGCCGACTCGGCCGGACCGGACAGCTCGGGCAGATCGGCCGGAGGAGTCGGGGCTGCGAGCGCCGCCGGGACTCCGCCGAGGAGGAGGGCGAAGGTGGTGGACACGACGAGCGCGGTCCGTGCGAGGTTCATGGGGGTCTCTCCCTGCTGGGGGCGGCGCCGCCGGGGGCACGGGCCAGCAGGAAATTAGCATGTGCAACCACTCGGTGGAAGAGTGCGCGGGGAAACCCCTGGTCCCCCGGCGCGGCGGCACTCGCCGCGCCGAGGTGCTCAGCGGACGGAGACCCGGCGGTACAGGCCCCAGCCCAGCAGCACGAGCCCCGCCGGAACCCCCGCGGAACCCGCGCCGACGGCCGCCGCGGCGCCCGCTCCGGTCGCGGCGGCCCACACCAGCACGGCCAGGGTCGTCACGACGGTCCCGATGATGGACAGCGTCAGCGCCACGGGGCCGCCCCGGACGTACACCGTGGCGAAGACCGCCCCGACCAGCTGCGCCCCGAGGTAGACCAGGAACGCCACGAGGAGGGCCCACGCCGGGGACCCTCCGGCGAAGAGGTGGACGTCGAAGGCGGGCAGGCCCAGGAACCAGCCGCCGGTGGCGCGCTCCAGGAGCAGGAGCACGGTGAGGACGGCCGCGGCCAGCAGGGCGTGGAGCACGAACGTCAGCACCGAGCCCCACCACATCGACCGGCGGGTGGCCCCCAGCGCCAGGGCGAGGGGCGTGTTCGTGCCGATCACCTGGGCGGCGTGGACGAGCAGGGCGATCCCGGGCCACCAGAGCAGGACCTGGTTGTAGCGCAGGCCCTCGGCCACGGCATCCACCGGGGCGCCCAGGACCACGTGCAGCACGACCCCGGCGAGCAGGCTGAGCAGCCCGGACACCGTGATCACGCCCACGACCATCCAGACCCCGGCGGACCGGTTGACGGTGTTGAGCTTGAGGACAGGGGTGAGTCGTGACATGGCGGAGGTCCTCTCAGGCGTTCTGGAGCTGGTCGGCGGGCACCGGGACGAGCCCGTGGGCGGCCACGGCCGACTGCAGGGAGACCGCGTCGATCTCGATCCCGTGGCGCGCGGCGGCCGCCCGGGCGTCGTCGTCGTGGGGCGCCACCACGGTCACGGTGCGCAGCGCCCCGATCCGCTGCTCGCGGGAGACCTGGTGCTCGAGGCGCCGCTCGGCCAGGTAGCCGGCGACGTCGGCGGCGGGCCCCGCAACCGTGTGGGCGCTGGCGCGGGCGGCCTCGAGACCGGCGTCCAGCACGAGCCGCCCGCGGTCGAGGAGCAGGACGTGGTCGAGGAGGTTGGCGACCTCGTCGACCAGGTGCGTGGAGATCACCACGGTGCGCGGGTGCCGCGCGAAGTCCTCGAGGAGCCGGTCGTAGAACAGCTCCCGGGCCACCGGGTCCAGCCCGCCGTAGGGCTCGTCCAGCATCGTGAGCTCCGCGCGGGACGCGAGGCCCAGGACGATGCCGAGGGCCGTGTGCTGGCCCGTGGAGAGCTTCTTGATCCTGGTCCGCGACGGGAGCCGGAGGTCCTCGGCGAGACCGCGGGCGAGCTCCTCGTCCCAGCCGGGGTAGAACGCCGGTGCGGCGTCGAGGACGTGGCGGACCCGGAACTCCTCGGGGTAGCGCTGCCGGTCCCGCAGCAGCACCGTGCGGGAGAGCGCCTCGGGGTTCTCCCACCCGGGGCGGCCGAACAGCTCGACCCGCCCGCCCCGGTCGGGGCGGACCTGCTGGCCGATCACGGACAGCAGGGTGGTCTTGCCGGAGCCGTTGCGCCCCACAAGTCCGTAGATCCGGTCCGGGGCGAGATCGAGGTCGACGCCGTCGAGGGCCCGGGTCTCCCGGTAGGTGCGGGAGACGCCGCGCAGGGCGACGACGGGGGCTGGCGTGCCGTTCATGGGGTGGGCTCCTGACGGGTCGGTGCGGCGGCCTCGGACCGGCCGAGGGCGGAGCGGACGAGGTCGAGGACGTCCCCCGGCGGGAGCCGGAGGGAGTGCGCCTCGGTGACGAGCGGTGCCACGTAGCGGTCGGCGAACTCCTGCCGCCGCTGCTCGAGGAGCCGTTCCCGGGCGCCGGCGGCGACGAACATGCCGATGCCGCGGCGCTTGTAGAGGATCCCCCGGTCCACGAGCCGGTTGACGCCCTTGCCGGCGGTGGCCGGGTTGATCCGGTAGAAGGCGGCGAACTCGTTGGTGGACGGGACCTGGGTCTCCTCGGGATAGGCGCCCGCGAGGATGTCGGCGCAGATCCGTTCGGCGATCTGCTGGAAGATCGGGCGGTCGTCGGCGATCACGGCCCTCCCCCTCACTGGTTCATTAGTTATGTAACTAACCATGGCACCTGGATCGGTGCTGCGCAAGGGGGGGGCGGCGAATTCCCGTCCGGGGCAGCCGGTAACGTGGGGCCCATGAGGATTGCCACCTGGAACGTGAACTCCGTCCGCGCCCGCGCCGACCGCGTGGAGGCGTGGCTGCAGCGCTCGGACGTGGACGTCCTGGCCATGCAGGAGACCAAGGCGAAGGACGACAACTTCCCCTGGGAGCTCTTCGAGTACATGGGCTACGACGTCGCCCACTTCGGCCTCAGCCAGTGGAACGGCGTGGCGATCGCCTCCCGGGTGGGCCTCGAGGACGTCGAGCGCACCTTCCCGGACCAGCCGGCCTTCGGCAAGCCCGGCGAGGAGCCCGTGCAGGAGGCCCGGGCGATCGGCGCCACGTGCGCCGGCGTGCGCGTCTGGTCTCTCTACGTCCCCAACGGCCGCGGCCTGGAGGACCCGCACATGCCCTACAAGCTGGAGTGGCTGCGCGTGCTCAAGGACCACGCCAAGCAGTGGGTCGACGAGGACTCCACGGCGCAGGTCGCCCTGGTGGGCGACTGGAACGTGGCCCCGCAGGACGAGGACGTGTGGGACATGCAGTTCTTCCTCGACAACGGCCTGACCCACGTCAGCGCGCCCGAGCGCGCCGCCTTCCGCGCCTTCCTCGAGGAGGCCGGCTACCAGGACGTGGTCCGCCCCCGGCACCCCGGCCCGGGCGTCTACACGTACTGGGACTACAAGGGCCTGCGCTTCCCGAAGAAGGAGGGCATGCGCATCGACTTCCAGCTCTACTCCCCCGCCCTGGCCGGCCGCGTCACCGACGCGTCGATCGACCGCGAGGAGCGCAAGGGCAAGGGCGCCTCGGACCACGCCCCCGTCGTCGTCGAGATCGCCTGAGCCGCCGTGGCCCAGCTGCTGCAGGTCGGCCGGACGTTCCGCTCGGCCACCGGGATCCCCCACCAGTTCGCCCTGCGGGTGTACGTACCCGCCGAGGAGCTCGACGCCGTGTACGCCCCGCTGGTGCCCCGGGCGCTGTCCCCCGAGGAGGCCGGGGTCAACGAGCTGACCGAGCAGCTCGCCCGCCTGGCCGAGCCGGGCCAGGAGCCCCTGCCCCCGGCCGTGGAGCCGCTGTGGACCCTGCCGTTCTCCGCGGCGCCCCGGGGCCGGGACATGCTCGCGGCCGGGGTCGGGGACTTCCCCGTCTACCACCCCCCACAGCGGCTGCGGCGCTCGCTGCGGCTCGTGGCGCTCGCCGAGGAGGAGGGCGGCCAGCCCCTGCCCAACCTGCTCATCCCCGAGGACGCCGTCCGGGCCGCGGGCGATCGCGTGAGCCGGGAGCACTTCGTGCCCGTGCACGCGCGCCAGTCGGCGTTCACCGTCCCCATGGCGTGGTTCTCCCTCTTCACCGCCCAGGACCACACCGAGAGCTTCCACCACGGCAACCGCGTGCACCGGTGCGCGGTGCCGGTGGACCTCGCGACCCGTCGCGTGGTGCGCGCCGCGCAGGTGGTGGAGGACGCGGGCGGCGAGGACCTCGAGGACCTCGCCGAGGACCTCACGCACCTGGGCCGGTGGCTCGGGGCCTTCTCCGCCAATTCCCTCGTGGTCCTGCACTACGGCTCGCTCGCGGACCCGTTCCAGCCGGACGAGAGCCCGCAGGACTTCTCGGACGCCGTGGAGCTGCTGGCCGCGCGGGACGCCCACGGCGCCGCCGTGGCGTTCCGCCGGCTCATGCACCGCTGGCTGCGCCTCGCGCACCTGGAGAGCGCCAGCTGACACCGGACCAGGGCCGGGCTGCGTCCTGCGCGGCGTGCGCCGGCCCGGCCGGGCCGAGGAGTGCCGTGCTGCTGCGCACGACGACGCGGGTGGGCAGCTTCTGCGCCAGGTCCGGATCCTCCCCGCGCAGCAGGGCCAGCAGCAGGCGCCCGGCCCGCAGCCCCTGGTCCCGGACGGGCTGGCGCACGGTGGTGAGGTCGACCAGCTCCGCCAGGGGGTGGTCGTCGATGCCGATGACGGAGACGTCCTCGGGCACGCGCAGGCCGGCGCGCCGGATGGTGCGCATCGCGCCCAGTGCCATCTCGTCGGAGTGGGCCATGACGGCGGTGGGGAGGTCGCGGACGCTGAGCAGCCGCTCCATGGCCTCGGCCGCCGGGACCCCGCCCCACGCGGTGGTGACGACCAGCTCCTCGTCGACCGGGACGTCGGCGCGGGCCATGGCCTCGTAGAAGCCCCGGGTGCGTCCGCGGTGGACCGGCTGGTCGGTGCGGTCCGGATCGACGGCGGTGATCATGGCGATCCGGCGGTGGCCGAGGCGCAGCAGGTGCTCGGTGGCCTGGCGCACGGCGGCGGCGTCGTCGATGGAGACGTAGGGGTAGGTCGCGTCCTGGCCGCCGGCGGCGACGATGGTGACGCCCATCAGCTCCAGGCGGCGCCGTTCGTGGTCGGTGACCGGAACGGCGACCACCACGACCGCGTCGACCTTCCGGCGGGCGGGCAGGTGCTCGAAGAACGCGTGCCGCCCCTCGGGCTCGCCCACGTGGTACAGCAGCACGTCGTGACCGGCCTCCCGCAGCACCTCCTCGAGACCGCTGACCATCTCCCCGAAGTACCAGCGGTCCAGGTGGGGCACGACCAGGGCCACGCTGCGGGTGGCGCCGGTGGCCAGGCGCGAGGCCTCCGGGGAGGCGACGTACTCCAGCCGGCGGGCGACCTCGGCGACCCGTTCCCTGGTGGTCGCGGCGACGCCGTAGGCGCTGTTGAGCGCCCGGGAGGCGGTGGCCAGGGAGACGCCGGCCTCGCGGGCGACATCGGCCAGACCGACGGACTTCGAGGAGTTCATAGCCCCAGTGTAGATGTTTAGGAAGCGTTTTCTACATGTCGCCCCGAACAGCACGGTCGCGCTCTCCCACTCGGAAGGACTTTCCCGTGTGGCATCACGATTGAGGGGTTGACAGCCTTCCGGTATGACATGAATCATATTCGGAAGCGCTTCCGAAAAGGGGGCGCAACCACCCTTCCGGAGGAGGAAGTCCCATGACCGATCGACCGGTCGCCCAGGATCCCGCCCGTCCGACCCGCACGAGGCTGCGCGTGCTGGGAGCGGGCGCCTGCGCGCTGTTCGCCCTGGCGGCCTGCGCGCCTCCCGGGGCCGGCTCGGCCCCCGCCGCTCCCGAGGCGGCCCCCACGGACGTCTCCACCGACCTGGGCGAGGAGCCCGTCGAGCTGACCCTCTACGACGGCGCCGGGCTGAGGGCCAAGGACGAGGCGCTGATCGAGGCCTTCACCGAGAAGCACCCCAACGTGACCATCACCGGCCGCTACGACCCCGATGACGTGCAGGCCCAGAACTCCCCGCGCGTGCTGGCCTCGGACGACCCGCCGGACATCGCCCGGGTGATCGCCCTGTCCGACGTGGCCGGCGACGGTCTGCTGACCGACCTGGACGCCTACGCCGAGGCCTACGGCTGGGACGAGCTGCCGGAGGGCCAGCTGGCCCAGTACCGGGTGGACGAGGACGGGGTCCGCGGCGAGGGCTCCCAGTACACGCTGGCCGACGGCTTCACCGTGACCGGCTTCTACTACAACAAGGACCTGGCCGAGCAGCTGGGCATGACCACCCCGCCGCAGACCGTGGACGAGCTCGAGGACCTGCTGACCCGGGCCGAGGAGTCCGGCACCGTGCCGATCATGGCCGGCAACCAGACCGGCCAGGTGATGACCACCACCCAGATGCTCCTCAACAACGCCCTGGGCGCCGAGGCTGTCAACGAGTGGGTCTTCCACGCCCCCGAGGCCACGATCGACACCCCCGAGGCCGCCGAGGCCCTGGCCACGGTCCAGGACTGGGCCGAAGCCGGGTACTTCCCCGAAGACACCAACGGCACCGACGCCACCGGGGCGCTGGGACGCTTCGCCAGCGGCGAGGCCCTGTTCTACGCCTCCGGGAACTGGGACGCCGCCGCCCTCGACGAGCAGATGGGCGAGAACGTCGGGTTCTTCCTCCCCCCGGCCCCCGAGGGCGGCGGACCGGCGACGATGTCGGACCCGGCCTCCAACTTCGCCATCCCGGCCGGCTCCGACGACAAGGACGCCGCCGCCGCGTTCCTGGACTTCCTGCGCAGCGAGGAGGCCCGCCAGGTCGTCGCCGACGCCGGCTTCGCCCCCTCCGGCGAGGGCGAGGTCCCGGCCACCGAGGAGGGCTCGGTCAAGGCCCAGATCCAGGAGGCCTTCGCGCAGCTGGTGGAGGCCGACGGGCAGGTGCAGTTCGTGCAGAACGCCACCAACGGCGCGACCACCACCTGGAACTCCGAGGCCCAGCGCCTGGTCGAGGGCGCCACAAGCCCGGAGGACATGCTGGCCGCGGTCCAGCGCCAGTACGAGAGCGAGCTGGGTCGATGAGCTCCCTCGACGGCTCCAGCGGTCCCCTGCAGGGCATGGTCCTGCCCACCCCCGCCCCGGCGGAGGACACCGGGCGGCAGGACCGGGCCGAGCAGGCGGGCCGCCCGCGGCGGCGGCGGAGGAATTGGGGCGGCTGGCTGTTCGCCGCACCGGCGGCGCTCATGTACGCGGTGTTCGTGCTGCGCCCGCTGGCCGCCTCGGTCCAGTACTCCTTCTACGACTGGGACGGCATCACCGTGGCCACCTTCGTAGGGCTGCAGAACTACGTGCAGGTCTTCACCGACCCGCAGCTGCTGTCCTCGATCTGGCACGCCTTCTTCCTGATCCTCTTCTTCACCGTCATCCCCGTCACGGTGGCGCTGCTGGTGGCCGGGCTGATCCGGGAGCTGCGCAGCAAGGGCCTGGGCAAGCTGGCCCAGACCCTGCTGTTCATCCCCTACGTCATCCCCGCCGCCGCGGCGGCGATCGCCTGGAGCTGGATGTACGCGACCACGGGGGCGGTGAACCAGCTGCTGTCGGCCGTCGGCCTGGAGTCCGTGACCCGCGCCTGGTTCGGGGACTTCACCTGGGCACTGCCGGCGGTGGGACTGATCGGGACCTGGATCAACCTCGGGTTCTGCACCATCCTCCTCATGTCCGGCATCGGCAAGATCGACACCTCCCTATACGAGGCCGCCAAGCTGGACGGAGCCGGGTTCCTCCAGACGTTCCGGGCGATCACCCTGCCCGGGCTGCGCCAGGAGATCGGGGTGTGCGTGACCATCACCATCATCGCCGCCCTGGCCAGCTTCGACATCGTCTTCATGGCCACCCAGGGCGGGCCCGGCTACGCCACCATGGTGCCCGGTGTGCAGGTGTACCAGCTCGGCTTCACCGAGTCCCGCATCGGTCTGGCCTCCGCCCTCGCCCTCGTCCTCAGCGCCCTCGTGCTGGCCGTCATCCTGCCCCTCCAACGACTGTTCCGGGAGAAGTGAGCATGCCAACCTCCAAGAGCACCCAGATCCCCGGGGTGGCCCTGCTGCTGCTGGCGATGGCCTTCTCGATCTTCCCGCTGCTGAGCATGTTCTCCACCGCCCTGCAGCCCCAGGGCTCCGTGCCCGTGGGCCTGAGCTGGCCCGCCGATCCGCAGTGGCACAACTTCGTCGACGCCTGGAACGTCGCTGACATCACCACCCTGGCCGGCTCCAGCTTCCTGCTCGTGCTCGGCGTGGTACCCCTCGGGGTGCTGCTGGCCACCATGGCAGGCTACGCCCTGGGCCAGCTGCGCATCCCCGGGGGGCCGGTCCTCTTCGTCCTGCTGCTGCTGGGGCTGACCCTGCCCTTCGAGGTCACCATCGTCCCGCTCTACTACCAGATCCGCGAGATGGGCCTGCTCAACACCCGGCTGGGGCTGATCCTGCCGCTGATCGGGCTGAACATGCCCTTCGCCGTGTTCTGGATGCGCGCCCACTTCCTCAACGCCCCCGCCGAGCTCTCCGAGGCCTCGAGCATGGACGGGGCCAACGCCTGGCAGTCCTTCCGCGCCATCCACCTGCCCCTGGCCCTGCCCTCGATCGCGTCCCTGGCGCTGCTGATGTTCATCTCCACCTGGAACCAGTTCCTGCTGGCGATCGTGCTGATGGACGACCCCGCCAAGCGCACCATGGCCGGCGCCCTGCAGAACTTCGTCGGCCAGTACTCCACCGACGTGGTCCTGCTCAACGCCGGGTCCCTGCTGATCATGGCCCCGATGATCCTGGTGTTCCTCTTCTTCCAGCGCCACATCGTCAAGGCCATGCTCGCCGGCTCCGTGAAGGGCTGAGCCGGCCCACCCCCTCGCCGCCGGCGGCACCGTGCCCGTGCCGCCGGCGGCCGCCCACCCTGCCGGGGCCCGCGCGCCCCTCCCCCGACCCTCTTCCACGGACGGAGCCCTCGTGCCCTCTTCTGCCCTCCCGCCCACCCTCACCGCCGATCCGGACTGGTGGCGCACCGCGGTCGTCTACCAGGTCTACCCCCGGTCCTTCGCCGACTCCGACGGCGACGGCGTCGGCGACCTGGGCGGGCTGCTCTCCCGCCTGCCGTACCTGGCCGAGCTGGGGGTCGACGCGATCTGGCTCAGCCCCTTCTACCCCTCCCCGCTGGCCGACGGCGGCTACGACATCAGCGACTACCGCGACGTCGACCCGCGCCTGGGCACCCTGGACGACTTCGACCGGGTCGTGGCCGCCGCCCACGGCCTCGGGGTCAGGATCATCGTCGACATCGTCCCCAACCACACCTCCGACCAGCACCCCTGGTTCCAGGAGGCCCTCGCCGCCCCGAAGGGCTCGGCGGCCCGGGACCGCTACATCTTCCGGGACGGCACCGGCGACGACGGGGCGTGCCCGCCGGCGAACTGGGTCTCGCACTTCGGCGGGCCGGCCTGGGAACGGATCACCGAAACCGATGGCACACCGGGGCAGTGGTACTGCCACCTGTTCGCCAAGGAGCAGCCGGACCTGAACTGGGACCACCCCGAGGTGCGCCAGTACTTCGAGGACACCCTGCGGTTCTGGGCCGACCGCGGCGTGGACGGCTTCCGCATCGACGTGGCCCACTCCCTGGCGAAGGACCTGTCCCACCCCCTGCGCGACCAGCCCACCCTAGACCGGATGCTTCCGATGGACGGCACCGACCCGCTCTACGACCGGGAGGAGGTGCACACGATCTACCAGGAGTGGCGCCGGGTCTTCGACGAGTACGACCCGCCGCGGATGGCGGTCGCCGAGACGTGGCACCCGGTCAACGAGCGGACCTATCTCTACGCCCGTCCCACCGAGCTCGGGCAGGTCTTCGACTTCTCCCTGCTGAAGTCCCCGTGGGGCGCCGACCGCTTCCGGGCCGTGATCGACCAGGCCATGGCCGGCCACACCGGTGCCGGCGGCGGCCTCACCTGGGTGCTGTCCAACCACGACGTCCCCCGCCACGCCTCCCGCCTGGCGCTGCCGCACGACGCGGACCTCGACGAATGGCTGCTGGCCGACGGGCGCCACCCGGTGCTCGACCCGCGGCGGGGTCTGGACCGGGCGCGGGCGGCGACCCTGATGATGCTGGCCCTGCCCGGCTCCCCCTACCTGTACCAGGGCGAGGAGCTCGGCCTGCCCGAGGTCCCCGACCTCCCCCGCGAGGCCCTGCAGGACCCCGTATGGGAACGCACCGGCCACACGCTCAAGGGGCGCGACGGCGCCCGCGTCCCCCTGCCCTGGACCCGCACCGGCACCTCCTTCGGCTTCGGCGACGGCGGCGCCTGGCTCCCCCAGCCGGAGAGCTTCGGGGAGCTGTCGGTCGAGGCCCAGGACGGGGTGGACGGCTCGACCCTCGAGCTGTACCGGGCGGCCCTGCGGATCCGCCGGGCCCACCCCGGGCTCGGCACCGCCGGCTTCGCCTGGGTGGAGGCACCGGCCCGGTGCCTGGCCTTCGACCGGGGGCCTGGCTTCCGGTGCCTGGTGAACCTCTCCGACGAGTGCATCCCGCTGCCCCAGGGCACCGAGGTGCTGCTGGCCAGCACCCCGGTCCCGGGCGGGCAGCTGCCGCCCGACCACACCGTCTGGCTGGCGGTCTCCTGAGCCCTCCGGGCACCGCCGGGGGCCGATCCGGGCCCCTCCGCGGTGCGACGAGGATCACGCCCGAGACGCCGCACTTCGCCGGGACGCGCGGGGACTCGACAGTTGCCCATGTCGTAGGGGTACACTCTGGTCCTTCCGTGCAGGGCACCCTCTGCACAGCACCACCCCGTTCCAGGAGGACGCACCACATCATGGCCACCGATTACGACGCCCCGCGCACCCGGCCCGAGGACGAGCCGGCCAACGAGTCCCTGGAGGCGATCCAGGTCCAGCGCAGCGCCACCACCCAGACCGCGGTCATCGACGCCGAGGACTTCGACACCGCCGAGGGCATAGACCTGCCCGGCGCCGACCTCTCCCACGAAGAGCTCACCGTGGCCGTCATCCCGGAACAGGTCGACGAGTTCACCTGCGCCTCCTGCTTCCTGGTCCGGCACCGCTCCCAGCTGGCCCGCCAGTCCGGCGAGACGCGGTACTGCACCGACTGCGAAGGCTGAGCGGACCGCTCCGTCCGGCCCGCGCCCCGGTGCCGCCGCACCCCGTGATAGAACAGGCCGGTGCGCCCGTCCACCCCGCCCCCTGACCGTTCCGCCGTCCCGCCCCGCGTGCCGGGGTGGCTGGTGGTGCTCGCGGTGGCGGTCGTGGCGGTCAATCTCCGCCCCGGGGCCACCTCCGTGGGGCCCGTGCTCGCGGAGGTGCAGCAGGGACTGGGGCTGAGCCCCACGATGGCCGGGGTGCTGACCGCCCTGCCCGGGCTCACGTTCGCCGCGGCGGGGGCGTGCGCGGCCGCGCTCTCGCGCAGGACCGGCATCAGCGGCGCCGTCACCGCCGGTCTGGTCCTGGTCGCCGCCGGGCTGCTGGCCCGGTCGGTCACGGGATCGGTGCCGGTGTTCCTGCTCCTGTCCGTGCTGGGCTTCGCCGGCATGGCCGTCGGCAACATCCTGGTGCCGGCGTTCATCAAGCGCCACGGGGGCCGGCGCACGGCGGCGCTGAACTCCCTCTACACGACCGGCCTGGCCGTCGGCGCCACGCTGCCCCTGCTGGCGGCCGGGCCGCTGGCCGCGAGCGGGCCCGACGGGTGGCGGGCCGCACTGGGCCTCTGGGGCCTCGTGGCCCTGGCCGCCGTGGTCCCCTGGGTCCTGGTCACCGTCCGCGACCGGCGCGAGCCCGCCATGACCCCCGGCCGCGCCCTGCGTCCCGGCCGCGGCACCTCGATCCTCCGCTCCCGCACCGCCGTGGCGCTGTGCGTCTACTTCGGCATCCAGTCGATGCACGCCTACGTCCAGTTCGGCTGGGTGGCCCAGATCTACCGCGACGGCGGCCTGGGCCAGGCCCAGGCCGGGCTGATGGCCGCCCTCATCGCCGCCATGGGCATCCCGGGAGGGCTCCTCATGCCCGTCCTGGTGGCCCGCTCACCGCACCTGCGGCGGTGGATCGTGGGCCTGGGCGTCTGCATGGTCGCCGGCTACTCCGGCCTGCTGCTGGCGCCCGCCACCACACCCTGGGCCTGGGCCCTGCTCCTGGGGGTGGGCGGCTTCGCGTTCCCCACCGCTCTGGCCCTGCTCACGGCCCGTTCCCGGGACCCCCGGGTGACCGCGCAGCTGTCCGGGTTCACCCAGCCGGTGGGCTACCTGCTCGCGGCGGCCGGGCCCTTCGCCGTCGGCGCCCTGCACGAGGCCACCGGCAGCTGGACCGCCCCCCTGCTGCTGCTGATGGGCACCGCGGTGCTCCTCGTCGTCGCCGGCGGCGTCGCGGCCGCGCCGCGCTTCGTCGACGACGAGATCGCGGGCCCGGACGGACCGTAGCGACCCGGTGCGGCCCGGTGCGGCCCGGTGCGGCCCGGTGCGGCCCGGTGCGGCCCGGTGCCAGGGGCTATCGTGACCGCATGACTGATCAGGGTGCAGGACGAGTGCTCACCGCCGGACTCGTCGGATACGGCATGGCCGGGCGGGACTTCCACGGGGACCTGCTGCGGCGGGCCGGCGGGCGGGTCACGGACGTCGTCACCGGCGACCCGGAGCGGGCCGCCCGCGCGGGCGCCGACTGGCCCGGGGTGCAGGTGCACCGGGACCTGCCCGGGCTGCTGGAGCGCTCGCGGCCCGACGTGCTGGTCGTCGCCTCCCCCACGGGGTTGCACGTGGAGCACGCGCTGGCCGGCCTGGAGGCCGGGATCCCCGTGGTGGTCGACAAGCCGCTGGCCATGGACCACGAGGGCGCGGTGGCCGTGGTCCGCCGCGCCGAGGAGTCCGGGACCCCGCTGACGGTCTTCCACAACCGGCGCTGGGACAGCGAGCAGCTGACCCTGGCCCGGGTGCTCGCCGAGGGGCACCTCGGGGACGTGCACCGGTTCGAGCGCCGCTGGGAGCGGTGGCGCCCGGTGCCCAAGGACCGGTGGCGGGAGAACGCGGTCGGCCGGGGCGGCGGGCTGCTGCTCGACCTCGGTCCGCACCTCGTGGACGCGGCGATCCAGCTGTTCGGGCCGGTGGCCGCGGTGCGGGCCGAGCTGCGCGCGCTGACGACCCCGGCCGAGGACGACGTCTTCCTGGCCCTGGACCACGCCTCGGGCACGATCAGCCACCTGTGGGCCGGGAGCCTCGTGGGGGCGCCGGGGCCCCGGACCCGGGTGCTCGGCTCGGCCGGCGCCTACCTCGTGGCCGGGCACGCCGACAGCCCCGGCCCCTTCGACCCGCTGGACCCCGGGGAGGGCATGACGGGTCTGCTCGTCCGGGGCACCGGGACCGACCCCGTGCCCACCGCCCCCGGCGAGCCCGCCGACTTCTACCGGGCCGTGGCCCGGTGGCTCCTCGGCGACGGCGAGGCCCCCGTGGACCCGTGGGACGCCGTGGCCGTCGCCGCCGTGCTGGACGCGGCCCGGCGCAGCGCCCGCACGGGGGCGCGGGAGGTGCCCGCAGCGCCCTGAGCGCGGCGCACCGCGCCGAGGACACAGCCCAGGACGCGCTCGAGGGGTCGTGCACCCGTGGCCGCGCGGTAGCGCAGGACGCCGGGGACCGCCCCGGCGTCCGCCAGCGGCTCCCCGCGGGCGAAGCCGGCCCACAGCCGCCGGAGGCGCCGGCCGTGGGCCTGGACGTCCTCCCACGGGGCCCCGGCGAGCAGCCCGGTGCCGGCCCACGCGGCCTCGTCGCCGAACAGGAGCGGGAGGTCGACCGTGTGGGTGGATCCGTACGGGCTGCCCGGCGCGCTCCAGGTGAGCAGGTAGGTGTGGGCGCTGCCGCCGGCCCGGGCGTGCCGGGCGGCGAACCGGCGGACGGCCCGGCCGTGGACGGCCGCGGTCACCTGCCCCACGACGGCGCGGCGGAGCACGGGGCCGAGCAGCGGGACGCGGGTGACCCGGTGGAGGAGGGGCAGCGTGGGCAGGTACAGCCGGGCCTCCTCGGCGGTGTGGCCGATGAGCACGTCGATGTGCGGGGCCACGCGGTCCCAGGCCGCCTCGACGCCCTCCTCGGCGGGCAGGGGGTGGTGGCCGTACTGGGTGCCGAACGGCATCCGGCCCCGGAGCCCGAACGAGGACGCGCCGGCCTCGACCTCGGCCTGCAGCGCCACCACCTCCGCGGCCGGCGTCCCCGCGGTGACGGCACCGGCCGCGGCCGCCATCGCCGCGGTCATCGCCGCCCGGCCGCGGGCGATGCCCAGCGGAGGGCTCTGCAGGATGGCCCGGCGGAACAGCAGCTCCGCGCCCGGGACGGCCATGAGGTGGGCCACGGCGTCGCCCCCGGCGGACTGGCCGAACACGGTCACCCGGTCCGGGTCGCCGCCGAAGGCCGCGATGTTGCGCCGCACCCAGCGCAGCGCCTCGAGCTGGTCGAGCAGACCGAGGTTGGCGGGGCGGCTCTGTCCCGCACCGAGGTAGCCGAACAGTCCCAGCCGGTAGGTGACGCTCACGACCACGACGCGCTGCTCGGCGACCAGGGGGCGGGGATCCATGATCGGGGCGTCCCCGGCCCCGGTGGTGTAGGAGCCGCCGTGGATCCAGACCATCACCGGCAGCCGTTCCGCCGCCCCCCGTTCGAGGGTCAGGGTCACCGACAGCCGCTGGCAGTGCTCGTCCCGCGGGAGCCCGGCGAGGGTGTCGCCGAGGACCCCGGTGAGGAAGGGCGAGTGCGCCTGGGGGCAGGCCGGGGCCGGGCGGGTGGCGTCGAACGGTTCCACCCGGTCCGCGACCGGGACGGGCGCGGCGAACCGGTCCGCCGTGGCGTACGGGATCCCGGTCGCCCGGACGACGTCGCCGTCGACCCGGCCGCGCACCGGCCCGCAGGGAGGCGCGAACGCGCGCGTCGGAGTGGTCATGCCCACTTCTACCACGCGGCCCGCCCGGGACGGGGGCGGGCCGGCTGCCGCGAGCGCTGGCTGCCCCGGGCGCACCGGGCCCGGGGCGCCCGTCGCCCGCCCTGGGTAGATTGGACCGTCGACCGACAGGAGCCCGCCCATGACCGCACACCCGCAGCGCCCGGCGCCGCCCCGCGTCCGCGCGCACGCCCGCACGACGACCACCGACGTGCCGGTCGCACCGTGCGCGGCACCGTGAGCCGCGCCGTGGAGCGCACGGGGCGCCACGCCGGCCTCGGCGTCGCGGCGATCCTGCTCACCGCGGTCCTGTGGGGCACGACCGGGACCGCGGCGACCTTCGCCCCCGGCGCGGGGCCGCTGGCGATCGGGGCCGCCGCCCTGGGCGTGGGCGGGCTGCTGCAGGCGGCGATCGCCCTGCCCGCCCTGCGCCGCTCCCGGCGGGCGCTGCGCTCGCACGCCGGGCCGGTGGCGGCCGGGGCCGCGGCCGTGGCCGTCTATCCGCTGGCGTTCTACAGCTCGATGCACCTGGGCGGCGTCGCGATCGGCACGGTCGTCTCCCTGGCCTCCGCGCCGCTGGCCTCGGGGGTCCTGGAACGCGTCCTCGAGCGCCGCCCCCTGAGCCGGTGGTGGATGACCGCCGCGCTCCTGGGCGTCCTCGGCAGCGGCCTGCTGTGCCTGTCGAGGGCCGGCGGGTCCGGGGCCTCGGCCGCGGACACCGCCGCCGGCATCGGGCTCGGGCTGGTGGCCGGGGCGACGTACGCGCTCTACTCGTGGGTGGTGCACCGGCTGATGGGCCACGGGGTGGGGCGCGCGGCCTCGATGGGCGCCGTCTTCGGCGCCGGCGGGGCGCTCCTGCTCCCGGTCCTCGCTCTCACGGGGGCGCCCCTGCTGGCCTCGGGGCAGGCGTTCGCCGTGGCCGCGTACATGGCGCTGGTGCCGATGTTCCTCGGGTACTTCCTGTTCGGCGTGGGACTCGCCCGGGTGCGCCCGAGCACGGCGACGACCCTCACCCTGACCGAACCGGCCGTCGCGGCGGTCCTGGCCGTCGTCGTCGTCGGCGAACGGCTGACGGGCGCCGGCTGGACCGGGCTGGCGGTCCTCGCCGCCGCGCTCGTCGTCCTGGCCCTCGCCCCCACCAACGTGGTCGCGCACCGGCCGGGCGGTCCCGGCCTGACAACGGCCGCCCCGGCCGCCGCCCCAGCGCCGGCCGCCGTGACACCGCGCCCGGGGACTGACTAGGTTGGGGACGCCCCCGCACCGGAGCCACCCGCGCCGGACACCCCCGACGAAGCACCCGAGGAGCAGCCCATGACGCAGCAGGTCAGCCAGTCCCCCGCCACCGAGGAGGGCGAGTGGTGGCGCTCCGCGGTGATCTACCAGATCTATCCCCGGTCCTTCAACGACTCCGACGGTGACGGCCTGGGCGACCTGCCCGGGATCGTCGAGCGCCTGGACTACCTCGCGGACCTCGGCGTGGACGCCCTGTGGCTGTCCCCGTTCTACGTCTCGCCGCAGCACGACGCCGGCTACGACGTCGCCGACTACCGGGACGTGGACCCCCGCTTCGGCACCCTGGAGGACTTCGACCGGATGCGCGCCCGGATGGCGGAGCTCGGGATGCGGCTGATCGTGGACCTGGTGCCCAACCACACCTCGAGCGAGCACGAGTGGTTCCGGGCCGCCGTGGCCGCCGGGCCCGGCAGCCCCGAGCGGGACCGGTACATGTTCCGGGACGGCCGGGGCGAGCACGGGGAGCTGCCGCCGAACAACTGGCGCTCCGTGTTCGGCGGCGAGGCCTGGACCCGGCTGCCGGACGGGCAGTGGTACCTGCACCTGTTCGACAGCACCCAGCCGGACCTCAACTGGGAGAACCCGGAGGTGTGGGAGGAGTTCCGCTCCGTCCTGCGCTTCTGGCTGGACCGGGGCGCGGACGGCTTCCGCGTGGACGTGGCCCACGGCCTCGTGAAGGCCGAGGGACTGCCGGACTGGGACCACCAGGTGCACCTGGTCGAGGGCGAGCACGACGCGCGGGAGCACGACGGCCCGGACACCCCGCTGAGCACCGGCAGCCCCTACTTCGACCAGGACGGGGTGCACGAGGTCTACCGCGACTGGCACCGGGTGCTCGCCGAGTACGACGGCGACCGGATGCTGGTGGCCGAGGCGTGGGTCGAGCCGGCGCACCGGCTGGCGATGTACGTCCGCTCCGACGAGATGCACCAGGCGTTCAACTTCGACTTCCTGGTGGCCGGGTGGGACTGGGCCCGGATGTCCCGGGCCATCGAGGACTCCCTGGCGGAGTCGGCCGACGTCGGCGCGCCCACCACGTGGGTGCTGTCCAACCACGACACCGTCCGGCACGTCTCCCGCTTCGGGCTCACGGACCCCATCGCCTACCCGAAGGGGATCGACGCGGACGGCGAGCAGCCGGACCACGAGCAGGGTCTCGCCCGCGGCCGCGCCGCCGCGCTGGTGGAGCTGGCCCTGCCCGGCTCCGCCTACCTGTACCAGGGGGACGAGCTGGGCCTGCCCGACCACACGCGCCTGCCCGCCGAGCTGCGCCAGGACCCGGCGTTCGCCCGGACCGGGGGCGAGGAGATCGGCCGCGACGGCTGCCGGGTCCCGCTGCCCTGGGCCGCGGGAGAGCCCGGCCACGGCTTCGGGGCCGACCCGTGGCTGCCGCAGCCCGAGGAGTTCGCGCAGCTCGCGGCGGACCGGCAGGTGGGGGTCCCCGACTCCACGCACACGGTGTACCGCACGGCGCTGCGGGTGCGCCGGGAGCTCGGTCTCGGCCGCGGCTCCTTCGCGTGGCACGCGAGCCACGACGCCGCGACGGGCCTGCTGTCCTTCGTGAACACCACCGGCGCCGGGGAGCGGGTCCTCGTGGCGGCGAACCTGGGCGGCGCCCCGGCCCCCCTGCCCGCCGGAGAGCCGCTCGTGCTCAGCCGCGGGGACGCCGTGCAGGACGGCGTCCTGCGGCCCGAGCGGGCCGTGTGGTGGCGTCTGGCCCCCTGAGCAGTCCTGCCGGCCCTCGGGGTCCCGGCGGTCCTGGCGCACGGCAGGCGGCGCCGCGGCAGACCGGACGGCGCCGCACACCGGCTCGTCGCGGACGCCCGGTCCGGCACGCCGGTCAGTGGCTGGTGCGCCCCCGGCCCGACACGAGCACCGGCGCCACCAGCCGGTCCGCGAGCACGCCGGTGACCACGGAGTACACCGCCTTGTGCAGGACGTCCACGGCCTGCTCGCCGGCCGGCCAGGTCGACGGCGGGGCCCCGACCCCCGTCGCGTTCTCCACGGTCTGGTCGAAGGCCAGCCGCACCACCGTGTGCCAGGCGTTCGCGTGCGGACCCCGGATGCCGGTCACGGCCCACACGCCGCGCAGGGCGCCGAGGGCGGCGCCCGTGCCGTAGTGCATGGCGGAGTTCCAGCCCGTGGGCTGCTCGCGGTCCCCGGGGTGGCGCCCCAGCAGGGTGAGCAGGGCGCGCGCGGGGACGTAGGAGTCCGGCCGGTGGGTGAGCGCCTGCTCCGCCTTCTCCCCCAGCACCATCAGAGCGGCCCCGGCGATCCCCGCCGCGGCGCCGGTCGCCGCGGCCCGTCCGAGCGCGCTCGTCCGCGCGGGGCCGGTCACGGCCGCCCCTGCTCGTCGCCTGGCCGCTCGGCGCCCAGTCCCTGCTGCTCCAGGTCGCGGTCGAGCTCGGCGCCGGGCTCGACGACCACGCCGTCCTCGCGCTGGTCGTCGACCGGCCCGTGCCCCGGTTCCTGCTCGCGTCGGTGCTCGGTCATGTCGGCTCCTCCCGTCGGGGCCACCCGGGCCGGGCGACCTGCCCCCAGTCTAGACAGGCTGCTGATCAGTTCGAGGGGGTGGGCTCCGCGCACGCCCGGCGGAGCCAGTCGCCGACCGGCGCGAGCGTCCGCTGCAGATCGGCCAGCTCGGCGGGCTGCACGGACGGGCCCGCGGCGTCCAGGGCGGCCACGGCGTCCTCGAACGCGGGGCGCAGCTCGGCGGGCAGCCGGGAGGTGAGGTCCCGCACGGAGGCGGCCGCCCCCTGCGGGCGGAAGTGGGGGTCCGGCTCGTCGCCGGACAGCGGCACGAGGGTCAGCGCCGTGTAGGCGCTCGCCACGTCGAAGCAGGCCTCCGGTTCCGCGGTGGGCCCGGCCGGCACCGGGGCGGGCGAGCCCGCGGTCGGCTCGAGGACGAGCCCGGAGGACTGCGGGCCGGCGCCGCAGCCCGTGAGCGCCAGCAGGCTCAGGGCGGTCAGCGCGGCCGCTGCTGCCCCGCGGGGGCTCGGGCGACGGGGATACCGGATCACGGCTCCCAGGGTAGGGAGCGAACCTCCGTGTCCGCTGGCAGCGGGCGGCAGGGCCCCCGGCACGAAGAAACCGCCGGTCCCCTCGAGGGGACCGGCGGTTTCCGCGGTGGCTCCGACCGGCGTCGATCCGGTGACCTTACGATTTTCAGTCGTACGCTCTACCAACTGAGCTACAGAGCCCCGGCACATCCGCAGCGGATATGCCGCGACGGCGCCGCATCGACTCGATGAACGCCGTCTGAGCGACCCTGACGGGACTTGAACCCGCGACCTCCGCCGTGACAGGGCGGCACGCTAACCAGCTGCGCTACAGGGCCTTGCTGTTTCCAACGAGGATTGATCTTACCAGCATTCCTCGCCGGTTGTGCAAATCGGTGGGCGGACCCTCCGATCGCGTACCCCCAACGGGATTCGAACCCGTGTCGCCGCCGTGAAAGGGCGGTGTCCTAGGCCACTAGACGATGGGGGCCGGACACCCGCGTCGACGACCACGACCTCGGCGACCGAGGACCGTGACACGGGAGAAACCGAGTACAGCTTAGAGGCTCGCGCGGATCCCGCACAATTCCCGGTCCGCTCCCGGGGACCCAGCCGGCGCCCGGGCTCGTGGGGTAGGAAGGGGAGCGTGATCGAAATGACCCGCGAGGAGTTCGACGGCGCCGTCGACGACGCCATCGACCTGATCCCGGACGCCCTGTTCCGGGCGATGGACAACGTGGTGATCCTGGTCGAGGAGGAGCCGCCGGAGCACTCCCCCGGGCTGCTCGGCCTCTACGAGGGCGTGCCCCTGACCGCCCGGGACGGCGGGTGGGGCGCCGGCTCCCTGCCGGACCGGATCTTCGTCTACCGGGGTCCGCTGCAGCGCATGTGCGCGGAGCGCGAGGAGCTCGTGGAGGAGATCACGGTGACCGTCATCCACGAGGTCGCCCACCACTTCGGCATCGACGACGAGCGCCTGCACGAACTGGGGTGGGGCTGAACCGGCCCGCTCAGGCGTCCCAGGGGCGGATGTCGTCGGAGTCGAAGTCCTTGCGGGTCTCGATCCGCTCGTCGTAGCGGTCCGGGACGATCAGCACGGGCCCCGCGGCGTTGTGCAGCACGCCCTGCGAGGTGGAGCCCAGGAGCATCCCCGCGAAGCCGCCCCGGCCGCGCGTGCCCATCACCACCAGGCCGTTGCGCCGGGTCTGCTCGACCAGCACCTGCACCGGCGCGCCGTCCGCGAGCTCCGAGCCGATCTCCAGGTCGGGGAACCAGCTCTCGAGCCAGGCGACGCCGCCGTTGAGCGCCCGCGCGACGTCGTCGTACATCACCTCGAAGTCCACCGCCGTGGGCATCCACGCGAGCGCCCCGCTCACGGGCGGGAGCGCGCACAGCACCGTCAGGGGCACGCCGAGCAGGCGCGCCTCCTCCGCGGCGTAGAGCATGGCCGCCCGGGCCTGGGTGGAGCCGTCCGAGCCGACGACCACGCGGTCCACGAGGGCCCGGGTGCTCGTGAGCTCCTCCGCGCCCAGGTGCTGCTGCGCCCACGGCAGGGGGACCACGCCCGTGGGGCACTTCGAGTGCGCCGGCACCGCCGTGGAGACCGTGCCGAGCAGCCGGCCCAGCAGACCGCCCCGGCCGCGGGAGCCGAGGACCAGCAGCTCCGCCGTGCGGCTCAGCTCGAGCAGGGCCCCGGAGGGGTCCCCGGTCTCGACGGTCGCCCGCAGCTCGACCCCCACGTCACGGACCTGGTCCGCCGCGTGGTTCAGCAGCTCCTCGACGCCCTGGGTGAGGGAGGCCTCGTCCACGGTGGCGTAGCCGGTGTCGAACCCCGAGCCGGAGAACACGGGCAGGCTGTACGCGGTGACCAGCCGCACCGGACGACCGCGGCGGCGGGCCTCCCGGGCCGCCCACCGCAACGCCCCGAGGCTCTGCTCGGAGCCGTCGATGCCCACGACGATCTCCCCCGTGGCGTCGAGGGACCGGCTCTGCCCGCCGCCCGAGGGGACGCGGTCGCGCACCGCCTCCTCGCCCAGCGTGGTCTCGTGGGGCTCCTCGCGCTCCCGGTCCGGGGACGGGTGGTCGGTCATGGTGCTGCCTCCTGTGCGCGTCCTCGGTCCGCGGTGCTCCGGATCCCGCCGCGGGCTTCGCCTCCGATGGTACGCGCGGCGGGGCCGCAGGACGGGGTCATCGGGGGCGCCGGAGCGCCCCCGGGATGACATGATGAGGGCGCACTGTGCACCTGCCTGCGAGGAAGGACGGTCCCGCCGATGAGCGAGGTCTCGTTGCCCGACGCCCTGCCCGGCGAGACCGGGACGAGAGAGTGGGCCACGTGGGGCAGGACGCACTCCGTCACCCCCCGGCACGTGCTGCGCCCCACCTCGGTCCCGGAGCTCGCGGAGGGCGTCGCCGCCGCCGTGCGCCGCGGACTGGGCGTGCGCGCGGTGGGCTCCGGGTGCAGCTTCTCGGCCCTGCCCCTGGCCCCCGACGTCATGGTCGACCTCTCCGGGCTGTCCGGGCTGCCGGCCGTCGACCGGGAGAACCAGCGGGTCACGGTCCTCGCGGGCACCACGATCCGTGACCTGAACCAGGAGCTGGACGCCCACGGGCTGGCCGTGACCAACCTGCCGGACAGCGACTGGCAGACGGTCGCCGGCGCCGTCTCGACCGGCACCCACGGGACCGGCCTGGCCTTCGGCTCCCTCTCCCAGCAGGTGGTGGCCCTGAGCCTGGTCACGGCCGACGGCGAGCTGGTGGAGTGCTCCGCCGAGCAGCGCCCCGAGCTGTTCCAGGCCGCGCGCGTGGGCCTGGGCGCCATGGGGGTCCTCGCGAGCGTCACCCTGGTGTGCGAGCCGACGTTCCGGCTGCACGCGGCGGAGCTCAAGGAGCCCCTCGGCCAGCTCGTGGACACCCTGGGCAACCGGATGGCCGGGGCCGACCACTTCGAGTTCTTCTGGACGCCGGGCACCGCCACCGCCCAGACCCGGATCCTCACGCGCCTGCACAAGCTCCCGGACTCCTACACCCGGCCCGGCTCCCCCGTGGCCCGCACCGTGCGCCGGCTCGACGACGCCCTGCTGCGCAACACCCTCACCGCGGGGCTCAACCAGCTGGCCACGGCCCTGCCGCGCTCCACGCCGGGGCTCAACCGGCTCGACGCCCTCACGAACAGCCCGCGGCAGTACAGCGACCTGTCCTTTAGGGTGTTCACCGTGCCGCGCCGGACCCGGTTCGTCTCCTCCGAGTACGCCCTGCCGGTCGAGGAGCTCGTCGTGGCCTTCCGGGAGCTGCAGACGCTCATCGAGCGCCGCGACTACTCGTTCTCGCTCCCGGTGGACGTGCGCTGCGCCGCGGCCGAGGATGCCTGGCTCGCCCCCGCCCACGGCCGGGAGACCGGCTGGATCGCGCTGCGGCAGTACTGGCGCCGGTACGACCCGAAGGTGTTCGCCGCGGCCGAGGAGATCTTCGTGGCCCACGGCGGCCGCCCCCACTGGGGCACCGTGCACACGCAGGACGCCGAGTACCTGCGCTCCGTGTACCCGCGGTTCCAGGACTTCCTCGACGCCCGGGCGTCCGTGGACCCGGACGGGGTGTTCCTCAACGACCACGTCCGCGGGCTGCTGGGCCTGTAGGCCGGGGTCCGGCAACGCGAGGGGCCGCGCCCGGCAGGACGCGGCCCCTCGCGACACGGCGGTGCGGTGCCGCGGTGCGGTGCTGCGGCTCAGACGGGCGAGGAGACCGGCTCCGCCACGCCCTCGCGGGAGACGCTGACCATCTCCTCGCGCTCGACCACCTTGACGCGCTCGCGCGGGTTGCCCTCGGCGTCGTGCGAAGACTGGCCGAGGCTCTGCTCGTACTCGTCGAGGGCCAGCCACCCCTCCCAGGTGGTGTACTCGACGCCGCGGGCCTCGAGCACGTCGTTGACGGACCCGGGGTCCGGGCGGGTGGCGCCCGGCAGCACGGCGCGGTCCTCCAGGAGGTGGGTGACCGTCTCGAGGGCGTCGGACTTGGTGGCGCCGATCAGCCCGACCGGACCGCGCTTGATCCACCCGGTCGCGTAGAGGCCGTGCAGCACGGTCCCGTCCTCGGCCAGCACGCGGCCCTCGACGTTGGGGATCACGCCGCGGCCGTCGTCGAACGGCAGCTCGGGCAGGCGGGAGCCGAGGTAGCCCACCGCGTGGTAGACGGCCTGCACCGGGTAGTCGACGTACTCGCCGGTCCCGGACACGGAGCCGTCGCCGTTGAGGCGCGTCCGCTCCATGCGCAGCCCCGTGACCCGGCCGTCCTCCCCCAGCACCTCGCGGGGACTCTGCAGGAAGTGCAGGTGCAGCCGCCGGGAGGCGGTCTTCGGGGAGTCGTCGGCCCGCCACTTCTCGAGCGTCTTGACCATGACCTTGACCTGGTTGTTCTCGGCGATCGTCAGCTCGGAGCCCTCGTCGTACTGGAAGTCCTCGTCGTAGACGACGATGTCGACGTCCCGCGACTTGGCGAGCTCGCGCAGCTCGAGGGGGGTGAACTTCACCTGGGCGGGACCGCGGCGGCCGAAGATGTGCACGTCCGTGACCGGGGACGCCTTGAGCCCCTGGTAGACGTTGCCGGGGATCTCGGTGAGAAGCATGTCGTCGGCGTGCTTGGACAGCACGCGGGCGACGTCGAGGGCCACGTTGCCGTTGCCGATGACCGCGATCTCGCGGGCCTCGAGCGGCCAGGTGCGCGGGAAGTCCGGGTGGCCGTCGTACCAGGCCACGAACTCGGCGGCCCCGTGCACGCCCTGGAGGTCGTTGCCGGGGATGTTCAGCGGGGCGTCGTAGACGGCTCCGGTGGCGAAGATCACGGCGTCGTAGTGGGCGCCGAAGTCGGCGAGGGTCAGGTCCCGGCCGAACTCCACGTTGCCGAAGAAGCGGATGTCGCCGCGCCCGAGGATGGCGCGCAGCGCGGTGATGATGCCCTTGATCCGGGGGTGGTCGGGGGCCACGCCGTAGCGGATGAGACCGAACGGGGTCGGGTAGCGGTCGAACAGGTCGATGCTGACCTCGAGCTCCCCGTTCTTCACGGGCTCGGACTTGGTGAGCATGTCCGCGGCGTAGATGCCGGCCGGACCGGCGCCGATGATGGCGACGCGCAGGGGGCGGGTGGTGGTGTCAGCCACGTGGCTTCCTTTCGATTGCGCGCACGGCGTCCACCGCGCGCATCGTAGACCGGGTACAAGGGTAGTGAATCCGGCGCAGAATCTCCTGGGTGCGGAGGCTCACGAGCGGTGCCCGAGCAGCCCTCGCCCGCGCAGCAGGCGCCGTTCCACGGGGTTGAAGAACAGCAGCTCCACGAGGATGCCCACGGCGAGGATGGACAGCACGGCGACCATCACCACTGCCATGTTGGAGACCGTCCGGCCCTGCTCCAGCAGGGAGCCGAGGCCGAACCCGATGGAGCCGCCGATCGCGATGAGCTCGGCGCCCATGAGCGAGCGCCAGGAGAAGGCCCACCCCTGCTTGAGCCCGGCGAGGTACCCGGGCAGGGCCGCGGGGAGCACGACCTTGCTGGCCATGGTCCACCCCCGGGCGCCGAGCACGTGCCCGGCGCGGCGCAGTTGCGGCGGGATCTGGTCCACGCCCGCGAGCATGCCGTTGATGATGGAGGGGATGGCGCCCATGAGCACCACGAAGTACACCGTGGCGTCGGACAGGCCGAACCAGATGATCGCGGCGGGCACCCAGGCGATCGAGGGCAGCACCTGGAGCCCGGAGATGATCGGGCCCACGGCGTCGCGCAGCCCACGCCACTGGGCGATGAGCAGCCCCAGCGGCGTGGCGACCGCCGCCGCCACCAGGAAGCCGCTGATCCCCCGCCACAGGCTCGTTCCCAGGGCGCCCAGCACGGTGCCGTCGCCGACCAGCGCGCCGAACTGCCGGGCGACGTCCAGCGGGCCGGGCACGACGTCCGGGCGGGTGCCCAGGAGCGCGACGAGCAGCTGCCACAGCAGCAGGCCGGCCACCAGGGCCACCAGGGGCGGGGCGACCTTGGTGCGCAGCACTTCGCCGACCGAGGTCTTCCGGGTGCGCTCGGTCTGCAGCGCGTCGAGCCCGGCGAGCTCCTCACCGGTCCCGGCCGGGTCACCGGCCCGGTCCGGGGCGGGTCCGGGGACAGCCCGTTCCGCGCCGCGGCGGGGTGCCGGGGGCGCGGGCGCCACCGGCGGCGCGGCCGGGACGCCGGGCAGGGCGGTGTCATTTCGCATGGCGGCTGATCTCCTCGCGCAGACGTGCGGTGATGGTGCGGGTCAGCTCGCCGAGGGTGTCGTCGAGCGACTGCGCGCTGCCCTCGAAGCCGTAGGACTCGGGGTCCTTCCACGGGCGGGTGTCCCACTCCTGGACCACCTGACCGGGACGGGAGGACATCAGCAGCACCCGCTGGCCCAGCCGCACGGCCTCGGCGACGTTGTGCGTGATGAACACGATCGTCCGGCCGGTGGTGCGCCAGACGCGCAGCAGCTCCTCGTGCAGCAGGTCCCGGGTGATGGCGTCGAGCGCGGAGAACGGCTCGTCCATGAGCAGGACCTCCCGGTCCTGGGCCAGCGCCCGGGCCAGGGCCACCCGCTGGCGCATCCCCCCGGAGAGCTCGTGCGGGCGCTTGTCCGCCGCGTGCGGCAGCCGGACCAGCTCGAGCAGCTCCCCTGCCTGGTCCCGCCGCCGGGCGGTGGGGACCCCGCGCAGCTCGAGGGCCAGCTCCACGTTGCGCCGCGCCGTGAGCCAGGGGAACAGCGCGGCGTCCTGGAACATCAGGGCCGCGCCCTCCGCGGGGACCGTCACGGAGCCCTCCGTCGGCTCCTCGAGACCCGCGACGATGTTCAGCAGGGTGGACTTCCCGCAGCCGGAGGCACCGAGCAGCGCGACGAACTGCCCGCGCTCCACGTCGAGGTCCACGTCCTGCAGGACGGGACCGTCCTCGGGGGCGAAGCTCTTGCCGAGGCCGCGGAGCCGGATCGCGGTGGTGGTGCTCATGCGCCCCCCTCCGCGCCGGCGCGGGCACGGTCCAGGACCGTGGTGTCCACGAGCCCCTCGAGCGGGGCCTCCTCCGTGGTCCCTGCCGCCACGCCGTCGGCGAGCAGCTGCGGGTAGGTGTCCGCGAGGGGGTCGGTGGTCCACTCGATGGCCTCGAGCGCACCCGCGACCGTCGCCTCGGGCAGCGTCTCGGTCTGCGCGCTCTCCAGGCCCTCGTTCAGGGTGGAGGCCAGCAGCTCGGGCTCCGCCTCGTGCTCGTGCAGCCAGTCCACGGACCGCTGCAGACCGCGCACGAGCTCCTCGACGGTCTCCGGGTGGCGCTCGAGGTAGTCCTTGCGCACCACCAGGACGGTCGTGGGATAGCGCCCGTCCGCCCAGAGGTCCCGCTCGTCCACGAGGACCCGGGCGCCGTCCTGGACGGCACGGGTGGCCCAGGGCTGGGGCAGCCAGGCGCCGTCCACGCGGCCCTGCAGCAGCATCGGGATGGTCTGGCCGTTGGCCATGGGCGTGATCGCCACGGCGCGGTCCCCCTCGCCGTCGGCTTCGTACTCCTGCTCGGCAAGCCAGGTGCGCAGTGCCACGTCCTGGGTGCCGCCGAACTCGGGGCTCGCCACGGTGCGCCCGGCCAGGTCCTCCGGGCCCGTGACGTCGGGACCCACCACGAACTGCGCGCCGCCGGAGGCGGCGCCCGCGACCACGGCCAGCGAGCGGCCCTGGGAGCGGACGAAGGAGTTGATCGCCGGGTTGGGGCCCACGAACGCGGCGTCGATCGACCCGGCGTTCATCGCCTCCACCGCCGTGGGACCGCTGTTGAAGACCTGCGCGGACAGCGCCGTGTCCCCCAGCTCCTGGGCGAAGTAGTCGTTCTCCAGTCCGACGAGGGCGGGGCCGTGCGTGAGGTTGCCGAAGTAGCCCAGCCGCAGCTCGGCGGCGTCCGAGGTCTCGACCGCGTCCGCCTCCCAGGCCGCGAGCGTCCCGTTGCCGCGCAGCGCGGTGGCGGCGACCGTCAGGGCGGCCAGGAGCGCCAGCGCGGTCAGCACCAGCGGCCATCCCCGGCGGCGACGGCCCGAGGCGGCGCGCCCTCCGTCACCGGCGGTCACCGTGACGAGGGCGGGCGGCTGCTGCCCGCCCACCTCAGGCGTCCCGCACGAGCCCGGCGGCGAGCGTGTTGCCCGTGGCCGGGTCCACGACCAGGAAGGCGCCGGTGCGCCGCAGCCGGTCGTAGGGGTCGACGGGCAGCGGGGAGGCCAGCCGCAGCCGGACCCGCCCGATGTCGTTGAGCTCGAGGGTGCCGGCGTCCCGCAGCACCAGCTCCTCGAGGTCCAGCCGCCCCTCGAGCTCGACGACCATGGCCTGGACCGTGGCGGCGCCGTGCTTGACGAGCACGCGGGCGCGGGGCTGCAGGGGCCGCTCGCCGAGCCAGGCCACGGAGGCCACGAGGTCCCGGACGGGCTCCGGCAGCTCGTCGTCGGCGCTCGCGACGAGGTCGCCGCGGGCGATGTCGATGTCGTCGGCCAGCCGCAGCGTCACGGACAGCGGCGCCGCGGCCTCCGTGAGCTGCTCGCCGGGCAGGGGCGCTCCGGGGGCGGGCGCGGTGCCCGCCACGTCGATGCCGGTGACCGTGGTGCGCCGGCCCGCGGGCAGGACCACGACCTCGTCCCCGACCGCCACGGTGCCCGAGGCGATCTGGCCCGCGTAGCCGCGGTAGTCCCGCAGCCGCTCGGCGTCCGCGCCCGGGGCCGTGCCGCCCTGGGGGCGGATGACGTACTGGACGGGGAAGCGGAAGGGGCGGGCGGTGCCGCGGCCGGACTCGTCCACCGTGGGCAGCTCCTCGAGCACCCGCAGCAGCGGCCGCCCGGAGTACCAGGGGGTCCGCGCGGAGGGCTCCACCACGTTGTCGCCCTCGAGGGCGGAGACGGGCACCACGTGCACGTCCTCGACCCCCAGCCGGGCGGCGATGCCCGTGGCGTCCGCCGCGACCCGGTCGAAGACCTCCTGGTCGTAGTCGACGAGGTCGATCTTGTTCACGGCGACCACCACGTGCGGCACGCGCAGCAGGGACACGACGGCCAGGTGCCGCCGGGTCTGCTCGACCACGCCGTGCCGGGCGTCCACGAGGAGCACGACGGCGTCGGCCGTCGAGGCGCCCGTGACCGTGTTCTTCGTGTACTGCACGTGGCCGGGGCAGTCCGCGAGGATGAAGGAGCGGCGGTCCGTGGCGAAGTAGCGGTAGGCCACGTCGATCGTGATCCCCTGCTCCCGCTCGGCGCGCAGGCCGTCGGTGAGCAGGGCGAGGTCGAGCCGGCCCGTGCCCCCGCCGAAGCCGCGCTCGGCGGAGGTCCGGCCCACGGCCTCGAGCTGGTCGGCGAGGATCGCCTTGGCGTCGTGCAGCAGCCGGCCCACCAGGGTGGACTTGCCGTCGTCGACGGAGCCGGCGGTCGCGAAGCGGAACAGCGAGCCGGGATCGATCGTGGGGACGTGCTCGGCCGCGGGGGCGTGCCCGGTCACGGTGCTGGGGGAAGTCATGTCTAGAAGTACCCGTCCTTCTTGCGGTCCTCCATGGCGGCCTCGGAGATCCTGTCGTCCGCGCGGGTGGCCCCGCGCTCGGTGAGCGTGGACACGGCGACCTCGGCCACCACGTCGGCCACGGTGCGCGCCCCGGAGAGCACGGCGCCGGTGCAGGACATGTCCCCCACGGTGCGGTAGCGCACGGTCTGCCGCTCCACGGCCTCGGCCCCGGCCGGCGCCGAGAACTCGCCCACGGCCATCCACATCCCGTCCCGGCGGAAGACGTCCCGCTCGTGGGCGTAGTAGATGGGCGGCAGCTCGATGTTCTCGCGCTCGATGTAGCGCCAGATGTCCAGCTCGGTCCAGTTGCTGATGGGGAACGCCCGCACGTGCTGGCCGGGGGTGTGCCGGCCGTTGTAGAGGTTCCACAGCTCGGGGCGCTGGTTGCGCGGGTCCCACTGGCCGAACTCGTCGCGCAGGGACAGGATCCGCTCCTTCGCGCGGGCCTTGTCCTCGTCGCGGCGGCCGCCGCCGAACACGGCGTCGAACCGGTGCTCCGCGATGGCGTCCAGCAGCGGGAGGGTCTGCAGCGGGTTGCGGGTGCCGTCGGCGCGCTCGAGCAGCCGGCCGTCGTCGAGGTAGTCCTGC
Source organism: Kocuria sp. CPCC 205258 (assembly GCF_040981005.1). Lineage (NCBI taxonomy): Bacteria > Bacillati > Actinomycetota > Actinomycetes > Micrococcales > Micrococcaceae > Kocuria > Kocuria sp. CPCC 205258. Next base: position 462,063 of record NZ_JAVKPS010000001.1, read on the forward strand.
ACGCTCGCCACGATCAGCCGCAGGCCGAGCCGCTCCACGGTGCGGTCCCGGAACTCCAGCACCTCTGGGAAGTTGTGGCCCGTGTCCACGTGCAGCACGGGGAACGGGATCCGCCCGGGCCAGAAGGCCTTGGCGGCCAGGTGCAGCATGACCACCGAGTCCTTGCCGCCGGAGAACAGCATGGCCGGGCGGTCGAACTCCGCCACGACCTCGCGCAGGATGTGGATGGACTCGGCCTCGAGCGCGTCGAGGCTGCTGTGCACGCCGGCCTCCGCGGGGGCCGGGGCGGTGGTGGGGGTGGTCACGTTCGCCTCCGTCGTGGTGGGTGCGCTCACAGGTGGATACCGCACTCGATCTTGTCCTGGCCGGCCCAGCGGCCCGCGCGCGGGTCCTCGCCCGGGGCGGTGGGCCGCGTGCAGGGGGCGCAGCCGATGGAGAGGTAGCCCTCCGCCATCAGCGGGTTCGTCGGCACGCCGTGGTTCTGCGACCACTCGACGAGGTCGTCGAGGCTCCAGCGCACCATGGGGTTGACCTTGACGAGCTTGTGGGTCTCGTCGAAGGTCACCATCGGGGCGTTGGTGCGGGTCCAGGACTCGTCCCGGCGCACGCCGGTGAACCAGACCTCGTAGCCCTCCAGGGACTTCTTGAGCGGGGCCACCTTGCGGATCGCGCAGCACAGGCCGGGGTCGCGGGCGAAGAGGTCCTTGCCGTGCTTCTCGTCCTGCTCGGCCACGGTCAGCTCCGGGAGGGCGTCGACCACGGTGATGTCGAGCATGTGCGCCACGGCGTCCCGGGTGCCGATGGTCTCCGGGAAGTGGTAGCCGGTCTCGAGGAACAGCACGTCCACGCCGGGCAGCTGCTCGGCGACCAGGGCCGGGAGCACGGCGTCGGCCATCGAGCAGGCCACGGTGACGCTGCGCAGGTCGAAGTTCTCCGCGACCCAGCGGATGGCCTCCTCCGTGGAGGCCTCCCCCTCGGCCGGGACCCGGCCCTCGGCGTCGAGCTCCGCGTGCAGGGCCGCGGCGCCGGCCGCCGCGAGGTCGCGCAGCTGCTGCTCGTCGCGCAGGGCGGGGCGGGTGCCCGTTCCGGTGCCGGTCATGCCAGTTCACTCTCCTCGACCCGGTGGGTCCACTCGGCGAAGCTCTCGTCCTCGGCGCGCTGGGCCAGGAAGCGCCGGACCAGCCGCTCCACGTAGTCGGCCAGGTCGTCCTGGAACACCTTCAGCCCGCGCACGGTCCGGCCCAGGCCGGCCTCCGCGCGGTCGTCGGCGGCGAGCCCGCCGCCCAGGTGGACCTGGTAGCCGGGCTTCTGCCCGCCGTCCTCGGTGGGCAGCAGCTGGCCCTTGAGCCCGATGTCCGCGGTCTGGATGCGGGCGCACGAGTTGGGGCAGCCGTTGACGTGCATCGAGATGGGGTGGGGCAGCTCCACGCCGTCGAGCCGCCGCTCGAGCTCGTCGATGGTGTCCGAGGCGGTCTGCTTGGTCTCGACGATCGCGAGCTTGCAGTACTCGATGCCGGTGCACGCCACGGTCGAGCGGCGGAACGCGGAGGGCCTCGCCTGCAGGTCCAGGGCGTCGAGGTCGGCGACGGCGCTCTCGACGTCGGCCTCCTCGATGTCGAGCAGCACGAGCTTCTGGTGCGGGGTGGTGCGCAGCCGGTCGGAGCCGTACTTCGCCATCACGTCGGCGAGGGCCAGCAGCTTCGCCCCGGAGACGCGGCCCACGCGCGGGGCCACGCCGATGTAGAACCGGCCGTCCTTCTGCCGGTGCACGCCGATGTGGTCGCCGGGGACGGCCGCCTTCTCCGGCGCGGGGCCGTCCGCGAGCGCGTAGCCGAGGTACTCGTCCTGGAGCACCTGCCGGAACTTCTCCGGGCCCCAGTCCTGGACCAGGAACTTCAGCCGGGCGCGGTTGCGCAGCCGCCGGTAGCCGTAGTCGCGGAAGATGCTCGTGACGCCCTTCCACACCTCGGGGGCCTGCTCCTCGGTCACGAACGCGCCGAGGCGCTTGCCGAGGAACGGCACCACGGACAGGGCGCCGCCGACCCACAGGTCGTAGCCGGGGCCGAGCTCGGGGTGGACCACGCCCACGAGGGCGCAGTCGTTGATCTCGTGCACCACGTCCAGGGACGGGTGGCCGGTGATCGCGGTCTTGTACTTGCGCGGCAGGTTGGAGAACTCCGGGGAGCCGATCCAGGTGGACTTGATCCGCTCGATCACCGGGGTGGGGTCGATGATCTCGTCCTCGGCGATCCCGGCGAGCGGGGAGCCCAGGATCACGCGCGGCACGTCCCCGCACGCCTCGACGGTGTCCAGGCCCGCGTCCTCGAGCCGGCGCCAGATCTCGGGGACGTCCTCCACCCGGATCCAGTGGTACTGGATGTTCTGCCGGTCCGTGATGTCGGCCGAGTCCCGGGCGAAGTCCGCGGAGATCTGCCCGAGCACCCGCAGCTGCTCGCGGGTCAGGGCCCCGCCGTCGAGCCGGACGCGCATCATGAAGTACTCGTCCTCGATCTCGGCGTCGGACAACGAGCCCGTGCGCCCGCCGTCGATGCCCGGCCGGCGCTGGGTGTAGAGGCCCCACCAGCGGAAGCGCCCGTGCAGGTCCTGGGGGTCGATCGAGGCGAAGCCGTGCTTCGAGTAGACCTCCTCGATCCGGGTGCGCACGTTGAGCCCGTCGTCGGCCTGCTTGAAGACCTCGTTCGGGTTCAATGGGTCCCGGCCGTCGACCTTCCACTGCCCCTCGGGCTTCGGCTTCCGGGCAGCGCGGGGCGCGCGCGTCGTCTGTGTCATGCGCTCGATTGTTCGCGCGTCCCGCTGGACAGTCACGCCGGTCGTCACAAACCGCCACGAACCGTCGTGACGGGACACAGGGGTGGACACGGGGCCCGATGTGTGCAAGGAAGTCGGGCCGGCGTCGTCTCGACGGGGGCCCGGCCCGGCGGGGACGGGCCCCGGCGCGCCCGGACGCGGGGAGGTAGTGTCGTCCCGGTGGCACGCCGGTGCCGCCGTCAGCCCGGGAGCGTCCCCTGTGGAGTCGTGCTCCCTCCCGTCGAGTGCCTGAAGGACCGCCATGGCATCCTCCGCTTCCGTCTCCACCGAGACTCCCTCCGGTCCGCCGCGCAACGGCCTGGACCGCTTCTTCAAGATCAGCGAGCGCGGCTCCTCGGTGACGAGCGAGGTCCGCGGCGGCGTGGCGACGTTCATCGCGATGAGCTACATCGTGGTCCTCAACCCGCTGATCCTCGGCTACGGCCCGGACGGCGCCGGCAACGTCCTGGGCGGCGAGCGCGTCGCCGCCGTGACGGCGCTCGTCGCCGGGGTGCTGACGATCCTCATGGGCGTCGTGGCCCGCGCCCCCTTCGCGATCGCCACGGGCCTGGGCGTCAACGCGTTCCTCGCCGTGACGATCGTGACCACCCCGCAGCTCACGTGGCCCCAGGTGATGGGGCTGGTCGTGTGGGCGGGCCTGATCATGTTCGTCCTGGTGCTCACCGGCTTCCGCACCGCCGTGTTCAACGCCGTGCCGGCGTCCCTGAAGACCGCCATCGTGGTGGGGATCGGCCTGTTCATCGCCCTGATCGGCTTCGTGAACGCCGGCTTCGTGCGCCGCATCCCGGACGCCGCCGGCACCACCGTGCCCGTGCAGCTCGGCGACGGCGGGACGCTGCTGGGCTGGCCCATGCTCACGTTCGTGGTCGGCCTGCTCCTGACCGTGGCCCTCATCGTCCGCAACGTCCGCGGCGCGATCCTGATCGCCGTGGTCGCCACCACGATCCTCGCCCACGTGCTCGAGGCGGTCGTCCCGTCCGGCTCCTCCGTGGACGCCCCCACCGGGTGGTCGCTCGTCGTGCCCGCGGCCCCCACCTCCTTCGTGGCGCTGCCGGACCTCTCCCTCGTGGGCTCGGCCGCCCCGCTCGAGGCGTTCCGGAGCCTCGGGGCGCTCGCCGCGGCGCTGCTGATCTTCACGATCCTGCTCTCCATCTTCTTCGACGCGATGGGCACGATGGTCGGGCTCTCCCAGCAGGCCGGGCTCGTGGGCCGCAACGGGCAGATCCAGAACGTGGACAAGATCCTGCTGGTGGACGCCGCCGGTGCGATCGCCGGCGGCGCGGGCTCCGTGTCCTCCAACCAGATCTTCGTGGAGTCCTCCACCGGCATCGCCGACGGCGCCCGCACCGGCCTGGCCAACGTGGTCACCGGCGTGCTGTTCCTGCTCGCCATGTTCATCACCCCGCTGGTCAACGTGGTGCCGTTCGAGGCCGTGGCCCCGGCCATGGTCGTGGTGGGCTTCCTCATGGCCAAGCAGGTCGTGCGCATCGAGTGGGACGACTGGGGCCTGTCCGTGCCGTCCTTCCTGACGTTCGCCGTCATGCCGTTCACCTACTCGATCGCGGACGGCATCGGCGCGGGCTTCGTCTCCTACGTCTTCATCCGCCTCGTGCAGGGCCGCGGCAAGGAGGTCCACCCGCTCATGTACGTGGTGGCGGCGGCCTTCGTGGTGTTCTTCGGCAAGGGCGTGGTCGAGGGCTGGATGGCGTGATCGACGACGACGCCCGCTGCCCCTGCGGCACCGGGGAGACCTACGGCGCGTGCTGCGGGCGCTTCCACGGCGGCCGCCCGGCGCCCACGGCCGAGCTGCTGATGCGCTCGCGGTTCAGCGCCTTCGCCGCCGGGGACGAGGCCTATCTGCTGGCCACGTGGCACCCGCGCACCCGCCCGGGGTCCGTGGACCTGGACCCCGCGCTGCGCTGGACCCGGCTCGACGTCCACGGGGTGACGGGCGGCGGCCCCTTCGACGACGAGGGGTGGGTGGACTTCACCGCGCACCGGCGCGGCCCGGACGGGGCCCGGGGGGCCCAGCGGGAGAACTCCCGGTTCCGGCGCGAGGGCGGCCGGTGGTACTACGTGGACGGCGTGCTCGCCTGAGCCTTCCGGTTCAGTCCTCGTCGAGGTCGGAGAGCACGCAGAACTCGTTGCCCTCCGGGTCGGCCAGCACCACCCAGGTCACTTCGGGCCCCTGACCCACGTCCACGCGGCGGGCGCCGAGGGACTCCAGGCGGGCGACCTCGGAGTCCCGGTCGGTGTCCACGGCCCGCAGGTCGAGGTGCAGCCGGTTCTTGGCGGTCCGGGGCTCGGGGACGACCACGAAGTCGAGGTGCGGGCCGCTGCCCTCCGCGGGCACGATGCCCACGAACCCCTCGGCCTCCGCGTGGACGACGTAGCCCAGGGCGGCGCACCAGAAGCGGGCGAGGGTCTCGGGGTCGCGGCAGTCGACGACGACGGCGGACAGCGTGCTGGTCATGCGCTCAGCCTAGGCCCGGCGCCGCCGCCCGGGAAGACGCCGCAGGATCCGGGGCGCATGCTTCAGGACCCGGGGCGCGTGCCGCAGGACCGGCCAGTAGGAGCCCGGGAGGACTCGCGCCACGAGGTCCGGCAGCACGGCGCTGGGCGCCACGAGCAGCCGGTTCCGGCGCCGCTCCACCGCCCCCAGGATGTCGGCGGCCGCCCGCTCCGCCGGATAGCTCAGCAGCGCCGCGAAGTCCTCCCGGTCCTTCCGCGCCCGCTCCGCGGACACCCCGGCCGGGGTGCGGGCGGTCTCGGCGATCCTGGTCCGGACCCCGCCCGGGTGCACCACGGTGACCCCCACCCGGCCCGCCAGCTCGTGGCGCAGGCCCTCGGAGAACCCGCGCAGGGCGTACTTGCTCGCGGAGTACGCCACCTGCCCGGGCGGGGCGATGAGGCCGAACAGGCTGGAGAGGTTGACCAGGTGGCTGCCGGGGGCGGCGAGCAGGGCGGGCAGCAGCTCGCGGGTGAGCACCACCGGCGCCCGGAAGTTGATGTCCATGAGCCAGTCGAACTCCTCGGCGGAGACCTGCTCGAAGGTCCCGCCCAGGCCCACCCCCGCGTTGTTGACCAGCAGGTCGATCCGCGGGTGCTCGGCCCGGATCCGCCCGGCCACGCCCGGCAGCGCGGACAGCTCGGCGAGGTCGGCCACGACCGTGCGCACCGGCAGGTCCGGGTGCCCCGCGCGGATCGCCCCGGCGACGGTCTCGAGTCCCGCGGCGTCCCGGTCGAGGAGCACCAGGTGGGTGCCGCGGGCGGCGAGGCCGTGGGCCAGCTGCTCGCCGATGCCGGAGGCGGCGCCGGTGAGCACCGCGGTGGCGCCGGCGAAGCGGAAGGGTGCGGACGGGAACACGGGCTGCTCCTGGGGTCGGGGACGTGGATCGGGGCCTGCTGTCCAGTGTGCGGGCGGGCACCGGTCACCGCTTGACCCACCGCGACAGGAAGTTGACGCGCGGCGACATCCTCAGCCGGCGGGGACGCCCCGGCGGCGGACGTCCCGCGGCGGGGCGCCCCACCAGCGGCGGGCGCACCGGGTGAGCGCCGAGGACTCCGAGAGCCCCACGAGCCCGGCGATCTGGCCGAGGGGGACGTCGGTGGTGGTGAGCCAGCGCAGGGCCGCGCTGCGCCGGGTCCCGTCCAGGACGGCGCCGAAGGTGGTGCCCTCCTCGGCGAGCCGGCGCTGCAGGGTGCGGGGGTGCAGGTCCAGCACCCGGGCCACGGCCTCGATCTCCGGGGCCGCGGTGCCGAGCAGCTGCACCAGCACGCCCCGGACCCGGGGCGCCCACGCGGAGCCGGGCCCGGGGAGCTGGGTGTCCAGGAAGGCGAGCGCCACCTGCCGGACCCCGGCGTCCCCGTGCAGCGGGCGGGCGAGCGTGCTGGTGGGGATCCGCAGGAGGACGTCGGGGCGGCCGGTGCGCACGGGTGCCCCGAAGAACTCCTCGTAGACCCGCAGCGGCGCCGCCGGCCGGTGGGCCAGCTCGACCGTGCGCAGCCCGTAGCGGCCCCCCACCAGGGAGCTCAGGGCCCGGTGCAGCAGGCCCAGGCCCAGGTCGGTGCCCTGCGGGCTGCCGCGCCCGGGGTCCCGGGCGGTCGCGGTGGAGCCGCCGTAGCGCACCGCCGTCACCCCGCGGGCCCCGTAGGGGTCCGGCACCAGCGCCAGCTCGAGGGACGGGGCGTGGACGAAGAGGTAGCGGGAGGTGCACTCGAGGGCGTCGCGCACCGTCTCCGAGTGGCGGGCGGCGAGCGCGAGGGGGCCGAGCACCCCCGGGTCCTGCCGGGCGGCGACCCGCAGCCCCAGGTCGGGGCAGGCCAGCTCCCGGGCGGCGGTCTCCAGCACCCGCGCGACGGCCCGCTCGGGGACCAGGAGGTCGTCGGTGTCCAGGGCCGACCGGGGCAGCCCGGCGGCGTCGGCCAGGGCCTCGGCGTTCCCGCCGAGCTCCGCGACCGCGGCGCGGAAGCCGCGCAGACCCGCGGACCGGATGACCGTCATGTCGCCCAGGGTCAAGCAATCGTCGCGCAGCGTCAAGTCCTGGCGGGCGCGCCGGGCGATCCTGGAAGCATGCGTGCACCTTCCACCGCCAGCGAGCCGCTCCGCGAGACCCCCTGCGGGACCGACCACCGGGACGTCGTCGTCGTCGGAGCCGGCCTGTCCGGCATCGGCGCGGCCTACCGCCTGCAGACCGAGCGCCCCGAGCTGTCCTACGCCGTGCTGGAGGCCCGGGACGACCTCGGCGGGACCTGGGACCTGTTCCGCTACCCGGGCGTGCGCTCCGACTCGGACATGTTCACGCTCGGCTACTCCTTCAAGCCGTGGCGGGACCCGCAGGCGCTCGCGGACGGCCCGTCGATCCTCGCGTACATCCACGAGACGGCGGAGGAGTTCGGCATCGACCGGCACCTCCGCCTCCGCACCCGGGTGGTCTCGGCCGACTGGTCCGCCGCCGAGCAGCGCTGGAGCCTGGGCCTCGAGGTGCGGGACGAGGACGGCGCCGTCCACCGGCGCAGCATGACGTGCTCGTTCCTGTACTCGTGCGCCGGCTACTACGACTACGACCGCGGCCACGACGCCGCGCTGCCAGGCCTGGAGGACTTCGGCGGCCGGGTGGTGCACCCGCAGTTCTGGCCCGAGGACCTGGACTGGACGGGCCGGCGCGTGCTCGTGGTCGGCAGCGGCGCCACCGCCGTGACCCTCGTGCCGGCCATGGCGCGGACCGCCGCGGGCGTGACCATGCTGCAGCGCTCCCCCACGTGGATCAGCGCCGTGCCCGGCCGGGACCGGCGGGCCGACGCGCTGCGCCGGCTCCTGCCCGCGGCGCTCGCCCACCGGGTCATCCGCGCCAAGAACATCCTGTTCAGCACGGCCGTGTACCAGTTCTGCCGCCGCCGCCCGGCCGCGGCCCGGGCGTTCTTCACCTCCCGGGCCGCGCGCATCCTCGGCTCCGAGGAACTCGTGGCCGAGCACTTCACCCCGTCCTACGACCCCTGGGACCAGCGGTTGTGCGCCATTCCGGACGCGGACCTGTTCAAGGCGCTGAAGCGGGGGCGGGCCGAGGTGGTCACCGGCACGATCGACACGTTCGTGCCCGAGGGGGTCCGGCTGAGCGGGGGCCGGGTCCTCGAGGCCGACCTCGTGGTCACCGCCACGGGCCTGCGGCTGCTCCCCTTCGGCGGGATCGTCCTGACCGTGGACGGGACGCCGGTGGAGCTCGCCGAGCAGTTCGTGTGGAACGGGGCGATGCTGACCGGCGTGCCGAACTTCGCGCTGTGCATCGGCTACACGAACGCGTCCTGGACCCTGCGCGCGGACCTCACCCACCGGCTGGTGTGCAGGGTGCTGCGGCACCTGGAGCGCCACGACGCCGGGGCCGTGGTGCCGCGCGCCCCCCGGGGCATGGCCGAGCAGCCGCTGCTGGACCTCAGCTCCGGCTACGTCCGGCGCGCCATCGGCGCCTTCCCGCGCCAGGGCGACCGGCACCCGTGGCGGGTGCGGCAGAACTACCTGCTGGACTCCGCGACCACCCTGCGCACCCCGCTCTCCCGCACCCTCGACCTGATCCCCCGCACCGCGGCCCGCCGCGGCGCCCGCCCGCAGGAGGCCCACGCATGACCGACCGGCACGCCCCCGTCCCCGCCGCGGACTCCCCCGCCGGCACCCCGGTGGCCACGACGACGACGGTGGAGGTCGCCGGCCGGCCCGTGCGCATCCGCCGCTCCGGGCCCGCGCAGGCGCCGCCGGCCGTGCTGCTGCACGGCATCGGCCGGAGCCTCGAGGACTGGTCGGCCGCCCACGACCTGCTGGCGCGGGACCACTGCGTGCTGAGCATGGACCTCCCCGGCTTCGGGCTCACCCCCGCCGGCGCGGACCGGCCGGGGCTCGGGACGTTCGCCCGCGCCGTGGTCGGCGTGCTGGACGCGCTCGGCGAGCAGCGACCGGTGCACCTCATGGGCAACTCCCTGGGCGGCGCCGTGGCCATGACCGTGGCCGCCGAGCACCCCGGGCGGGTCGCGGGGCTGCTGCTCGCCAACAGCGCCGGGTTCGGCCGGGAGGCCAACGTCTCCCCCCTGCCCATGGTGTGGGCGGGGCTGTCCCGGCTTCCCGTGGTGGGCCGCCGGTTCCGGCCGCTGGCACGGGCCGCCGCGGTGCGGTCGAACCAGAACTGCTTCTTCGACCCGGCCCTGGCCACCCCGGAGCTGCTGCGGCACGCGGCACGGGTGGGCGCCCAGCCGGACTTCCGGGCCACGTTCCTGGGCACCTACCGGAGCATCGGACTGCCGGTGATCGGCGTCCTGCCCGGCTGGCGGAGGGCCCTGCTGGAGAAGGTGCGGGCCTCGGGCCTGCCCGTGCTCGTGGTGTGGGGCGAGGCCGACGCCGTGCTGCCGGCCCACCACGTCGAGGCCGCGGCCGCCGCCCTGCCCGGCGCCCGGCTGCACGTCTTCCCGGACACCGGGCACATGCCGCAGATCGAGCGCACCCAGGAGCTGGTGGAGCTGGCCCGGGAGTTCGTGGCATCGGTCGAGGCCTCGCGCGCCTCCCGCTGATCCCCGGCCCCACCGGAACGCCGCCGCAGGGTCGCCTCCGCGCCCAGCACACGCGGCGGGTCGCGTTCCGACGTTCAGCACACGCGGCGGGTCGCGTTCCGGCGTCCAGCGCGGCACGTTCTCGCCGATGGCGACCCCTCGGGCAACAGGGGAGCGACGACGGGTGGGCGCCGCAGCCGCGGATCAGCGCTCGGGGACGGCGGCGTGCCGGTCGGCCGCCCAGGATCCGAGCAGCCGGAGCCGCTCGGCCGAGGGCGAGCCCGGTTCGGCGGTGTAGATCATCAGCACCTGCCCGGGGTCGGCCGTGACGGCCAGCTCCTCGTAGGCCAGCGTCAGCTCCCCCACCACCGGGTGGCGGAAGCGCTTGGTGCCGGTGCCGTGGGTGCGCACATCGTGGGCGGCCCACAGGGCGCGAAAGGTCTCGCTGCGGGTGGACAGCTCCCCGACGAGGTCCTGCATCGCCCGGTCGTGCGGGTCGCGGCCGGCCTCGGCGCGCATGATCGCCACGCACATGCCCGCGAACACCTCCCAGTCCGGGTAGAACTCCCGGGAGGCCGGATCCAGGAACTGGAACCGGGCCAGGTTGGGGGTGCGTCCGCCGTCTCCGAGCAGCGGGGCGTAGAAGGCGCGCCCCAGGGCGTTGGTGGCCAGCAGGTCCTGGTGCTGGTTCCGCACGAACGCCACCCCGCCGGTGATCGCCTCCAGCGCCCACTGCAGCCCCGGCCGGGAGCTCGCCTGCCGCGACGCCCGGCGGCGCGGGCGCCGTGCGGCGGACACGCCGTCGGCCGCCCGCGCCAGGTCGAGCAGGTGCGCCCGCTCGGTCTCGTCCAGGCGCAGGGCGGCGGCGACCGCCTCCAGCACCGAGGCCGAGGCCCCGGCGACCGCCCCGCGCTCGAGCTTGGCGTAGTACTCCACGCTCATCCCGGCCAGGGCCGCCACCTCGGAGCGGCGCAGCCCCGGCACCCGGCGGTTGCCCCCGGCCGGCAGACCGGCCTGGGCCGGGGTGAGCTTGGCCCGGCGCGAGACGAGGAAGTCGCGGACCTCGGTGCGGTTGTCCATCCCGCCAGGATAGGGCGCGGCCGGGCGGAGGAGCGTGGGGGCCTCAGGGACGCAGCTGCGCGGCGGCGGCCTCCCGGTGCCCCGGTTCCCCGGACGCCAGGGCGAAGAGGGCGTAGTTGAGGGGTCCCGCGGCCACGAGCGCCTCGCAGCGGTCGGCGAGGCGGGGTTCGTGGCGGCCGGTGAGCTCCTCGTAGGCGCGGGCGGTCGCCGCGAAGGACTCGGGCGGGGCGATGAGGTGCTGGTACATGAGGTCCAGGGCCGGGTCGCCGACGCCGGCCGTCGTCCAGTCCAGGACGGACAGGATGCGGCTGCTGTCGTCGAGCAGCAGGTGGGCGGGATAGAGCTCGCCGTGCGTGAGGACGGTGCGGCGCGGCCACAGCCCGTCGTCGTCGAGCCAGGCCCGCCACCGGGCGGCGAGCTCCGCGGAGACGTCGAACTCCCCGAGCACCCGCTCGAGGTCGGCCGCCCACCGCCGGCGCACCTGCTCGGGGGTCTCGGCGGAAACCCCCGCCGCCGCGGCGGCGGCGGGGTCGAGGCGGTGGAGGGACGCGACGACCTCCGCCAGGGACCGGGCGTGCTCCGGGGAGGCGGTGTCGTAGTGCCAGACCGGCTGCCCCGCGGCGTCGAGGGTGAGACCGGGCCGGCCGGGCAGCAGCGGATAGGCGACGAGCTCCGGCCCCGCGATCCGCCAGTCCGGCACGGCGACCGGGAGCCGCGGGCGCACGAAGTCCAGGATCCGCCGCTCGTCGGCCACCTTCGCCGCGACGTCGGGGCGGCGCGGGATCCGCAGCACCCACTGCTCGCCGGTCCCGGAGGCGGCGGCGAACGCCACCCGGTAGTCCAGACCCGCCTCCTCGAACCGGACGGTCCCCGGCTCCAGGTCCAGGCCGTGCCGCCGGGCGAGGCCGCGCACGTCCTGCTCGGTCGCGGGCTCAGGCGCCATCGCGCTCCCCCTCGGCGACCGGGTCGTGGCGCGGCGGGGTGCCGCCCACGAACGAGCGCACCCACGCCTCGTCCTTGTACTGGGCGGGCACCGCGCCGCCGAGCAGCTCCCGGCCGAGCGCGGCCGCCCCGGGCGAGCCCTCCAGCGGCAGCGGGGCGGAGGAGGCGGCCAGCACGATGTTGCCGTAGCGCCGGCCCTTGAGCATCGCCGGGTCCGCCACGGCGGCGACGTGCTCGAACACCTCGGACAGCGCGGCGAGCTCGGCGCGCGCCCCGGCGAGGTCCCGGGTGTCGCCGCAGTTGAGCACGTACAGCCCGCCGGGGGCCAGGACGCGCCGCACGTGCCGGGCGAACTCCACCGTGGTCAGCGGCTCGGGGGTCACGGCGCCGGCGAAGACGTCGCGGACCACGACGTCCCGGGTGGCCGGGCTCAGCGACTCCGTGACGGCGCGGGCCTCCCCCACCCGGATCCGCAGCAGGGGGGCGCGCGGGAGGTCGAACCACTCCCGGACCAGCTCGGCGAGCCGCCCGTCGAGCTCGACGACGACCTGCCGCGCCGCCGGGTGCGCGTGGGCGAGGTAGCGGGCGAGCGAGCAGGCGCCGCCGCCGAGGTGCAGCACCCGCAGCCGCTCCGGGTCCGGGTGGGCGGCGAGGTGGGCGTCCACGACCGCGGCGATCCAGCGCATGTACTCGAAGTCCAGCCGCTCGGGGTGCTCCGGGTCCACGTGGGAGGAGGGGACGCCGTTGACGTGCAGCACCCAGGAGCCGGGGTCGTAGGCGTCCGGGACGAGCTCGGCGGTGCCGGTCGAGATCTCGTAGCTCCCGGCCGCGGGGCCGGTGGGCCCGGCGGGCGCCGGCGCCGTGCGCGAGCGGCGGGGCGCCCGGCTCACGCGGTCCCCGTCCGCAGCATGCGGTGCATGCGCTGCCCGGTCCAGGGCCCGCCGGCGGGGAAGGACTCGGCCAGGGCCCGGAAGCCGTGCCTGGCGTAGAAGCGCTCCGCGCGGGCGTTGCCGTCCATGATCCACAGGTACGCGTCCGCGGAGCCGATCGCGGCCTCCTGCAGGGCGGCGCCGAGGCCCGTGCCGTGGGCGGCCCGCAGCACGTAGAGCTGGAACAGCTGCAGCGGGACGAGAGGGGCGGGCACCCCGGCCCGCCCTTCCCACGCGGCGGGCGCCGGGCCGGCGGAGACCAGCCCGAGGGCGGCCCCGTCGTCGTCGACGGCGAGGAGGGTGCGCACGTGCGGGTCCGCGAGGAGGGCGAGGTCGTAGCCGGCGGTGCGCTCGGCCGCGGCCTGCTGCCGGTCGGCGAAGGCGTCCCCGAAGAGCGGACGGTAGGTCTCGTCGAGGCAGCGCAGGTGCAGGGCGGACCAGGCCCCGGCGTCGGACGGTCCTGCGGTCCGCAGGCGGACCGCCGCGGGGGCAGCGCTCAGGACTCGATCGCCTGCCGCTGGATCGCGGCCTCGAGGCGCTCGACCTTGCCCTGCAGCTCACCGGTGTGGCCGGGGCGGATGTCGGCCTTGAGCACGAGCGAGACCCGGGGCCCGTAGCGGCCCACGGCCTCGGTGGCGCGCTTGACGACGTCCATGACCTCGTCCCACTCGCCCTCGATCGTGGTGAACATGGCGTCGGTCTCGTGCGGCAGTCCGGACTCGCGGACCACGCGGACGGCGGCGGCGACGGCGTCGTGGACGGAACCGCTCGGGTTCTCGCCGCCGGACGGGGAGACGGAGAAGGCAACCAGCATGCCCCCATCCTCCCACCCGGCGGCGTCCGGGTGAACCCCGGGGACGACGCCGGCCCCGCCGCCACGCGAACGGCGTGGCGGCGGGGCCGGCGGATCAGTCCGCAGGGTCGGCCCGGCGGATCACTGGGCGGCGAGCTGCTCCAGCACGGCGTCCTTGGAGGGATCCTTGGCGCCCTGGTTCCAGGGCATCTTCGAGAGCACGTTGGCCATGGCGCAGGTGTTGGACAGCGCGGAGTACGCGAGCCCGCCGCCGACGCCCGCGGCGACGGCGCGCAGCTTCGGGGAGACCAGCTGCCCGCCCACCACGCTCGCCAGCACGAGCGAGCCGGCGACCATGCGGACCTGACGGTCCATGGCCCAGGCCGAGGCGCCGCGGACGACCGCGCCGCCGGCCTTCTCGAAGTCGTCGACGGTGCCGTCGACGACGTAGGTGTTCTCGGTGCCGGCCGAGGAAAGGATGTCCTGGGCGCGGGTGGCCCGGGCGCCGGAGCGGCAGATCAGGGCGACCTTGCCGCCGAGGGCCGCGGCGATGTCCTGCGCGTGGTCGGCCACGAGGTCGACGGGGACGTTGTAGGCGCCGTCGATGTGCTCGGCGGCGAACTCGGCGGCGGAGCGCACGTCGAGGACGGCGACCTCCTCTCCGGACTCGATCCAGGACTTCAGCTCGGCGGGGGCGACTTTCGAGGTCATGCGGCAGTTCCTTCCGGGGTGACGGTGGGTGTGACTCCATGATGCACCATACCCCCCTGGGTATGCAAGATCCCCCAGGGGGTATAGAATCGTCGGAGCAACCACCACACCCAGGAGCGCCCCGTGCAACTCGACCCCCAGGACCTCACCCCCACCATCAACCGGCTCAAGCGGGCCCAGGGCCAGCTCGGCGCCGTCATCCGCATGCTCGAGGAGAGCCGCGAGTGCAAGGACGTGGTGACGCAGCTCTCCGCGGTCTCCCGCGCCCTCGACAAGGCCGGCTTCTCCATCATCGCCACGGGCCTGGACCAGTGCCTGCGCTCGGAGGACCCGAGCCTGGACAAGGCCGAGCTGGAGAAGATGTTCCTCTCCCTCGCCTGAGCGGCCCCGCACCCGGTCCTCCGGCGGGCGGGCCCTAATGGGGTTACACCGGCTGTCTCCTGGCGGGGCAGACTGGGTGTCCGAGCCATCGGCAGGTGAGCACTGTTGGGCCCAGGCCCGTTGTAGGCCTATGTCTAGATCGTGCCCCTGCCGGTAGGTGAGGAGGCGTGAAGCGCTGGTGGGATGTCGTGCCGGTGAGCACTGATCCATTAGGTCGCGCCCCGGTCCTCCTCTGCTGGCTCGGTGTTCACACCGGCACGAGTGCAGGAGGCCACGATGCTGTTCGTCGGCGATGACTGGGCCGAGGACCACCATGACGTCGCGGTGATCGACGCCGACGGCAAACGGCTGGTCCGCCAGCGATTGCCCGAGGGCGTGGCCGGGGTGGAGAAGCTCCACGGGTTGATCGCCGACCACCTGGGCGAGGACGACGACGCGGCCGCGGTGGTGGTGGGGATCGAGACCGATCGGGGCCCGTGGGTGCAGGCCCTGCTGGCCGCCGGGTACACCGTCTACGCGATCAATCTGTTGCAGGCGGCCCGCTACCGGGACCGGCACGGCACCTCAGGGGCGAAGTCCGACCCCGGTGATGCGTTGGTGTTGGCCGAGCTCGTGCGCACGGACCGGGCCCATCACCGCCCGATCACCGGTGACAGCGCGATCGCCGAGGAGGTCAAGGTTCTGGCCCGGGCGCACCAGTCGCTGATCTGGGCCCGCCAGCGGCAGGTCAACACGCTGCGCTCGGGACTGCGGGAGTACTACCCTGCCGCCCTGGCGGCCTTCGGCACCGACCTGGCCGGCCGTGATGCTGTTGCGGTGCTCACCGCCGCGCCCGGGCCGGCCGCGGGGGCGCGACTGAGCGCCGAACGGGTGCAGATCCTGTTGCGGACAGCCGGCCGGCAACGCAATGTCACTGCCCGGGCCGAGCAGATCGTGGCTGCCCTACACCACCCTCACCTACCGGCCCGCGCGGGGATCGAGGCCGCCTACACCGCCACCACCGGGGCGTTGATCGCTGTCATCACCGCGTTGAGCACGCAGATCGAGGCACTGCAGGAACAGCTCCAGCAGTGTTTTGGCCGGCACCCGGACACCGAGATCTACCGTAGCCAACCCGGCCTCGGTGTCGTTCTCGGTGCCGAAGGTGCTCGCCGAGTTCGGGGACGATCCTCACCGCGGCGCTGATGCGCGGGCGAGGAAGAACTACTCCGGGATGAGCCCGGTCACTCGCGCCTCGGGCAAGAAGAGAGCCGTGCTGGCCCGTTACGCCCGCAACCGCCGTCTCGGTGACGCCCTGTACTTCCAGGCCTTCGCCGCCCTGAGCGCCTCGCCAGGAGCCCGGGCCTACTACGACGAACGCCGCGCCCGGGGCGCCACCCACCACCAAGCCCTGCGCGCCGTAGCGAACCGGCTGGTGGGCATCCTGCACGGCTGCCTGCGCCACCAAACCCCCTACGACGAGGGCATCGCCTGGGCCCACCGGAACGAACCCAGCCTCCTGGTCAGCGCCGCTTGACACCATCTGGCCGTGGGATATCTAGACTGGGCACGGACCCAGCCCGACCGTCGGAGGACCCCGCCACCATGACCCAAGGCATCTACGTCAGCGCCATGACGCCGCAGTCCGGCAAGTCGCTCGTGGCCCTCGGCCTGGCCGACTCGCTGTTCCGCAAGACGGACCGCCTGGGCTACTTCCGGCCCGTCCACCTCGGGGAGACCCCGGCGGAGGACCCGATGGTGCAGCTGATGAAGCGCAACTTCGACCTCCCGGACGAGCGCTGCCGCGGCGGCATCTCCCTGGCGCGCACCCGGGAGCTGCTCGCCGCGGGGGACCACGACGAGCTCGACGCGATGGCCGTGACCGTCTACGGCGAGATGGCCCGGCACTGCGACGTGATCGTGGTGGACGGCACCGACCTCCTGGCGCACAACGCGGCCACCGCCGAGTTCGACATGAACGCCCGGATGGCCAACAACCTGGGCGCCTCCGTGCTGGCCGTGATCGGCGCCGACGAGTCCGAGAGCCCCGAGGACGTGCTCAACGCGGTCGAGGTCACCCGGGCCGAGCTGAACCAGGTGCGGTGCGACATCTTCGCGGTCATCGTCAACCGCGCCCGCCCCGACTGGGTGGAGCAGATCGAGCACAACGCCGCCCGCGGCGTGCGGGGCCTGCCCGTGTACGTCATCGCCGAGAACGAGGCGGTGGCCGCGCCGACCGTCGCGGAGCTGCGGGACCGGCACGGGTTCGGGGACGGCCCGTCCGCGGTCTCCCTGGACCGGGACGTCAAGGGCGTGAAGATCGCCGCGATGACCGTGGGCCACTACCTCGAGCAGCTCGCCGACGGCGACTTCGTCATCACGCCGGGGGACCGCTCCGACATCGTCGTCGCGTCCCTGGCCTCCGCCCTCTCCCCCGCCCTGCCCGTCCCCTCCGGGATGCTGCTCACGGGCGGCTTCGAGACCGAGGGGCGGATCCGGGAGCTCACCGCCGCGGCGCCGTTCCCCGTGCTGACCACCGGGCTGGACACCTACCGGGCCGCCCGGGAGGTGTCCCGGACCCGGGGCACCCTCTCCGGGGCGCACCCGCGCAAGGTCGCGGCCGCGCTCGGCGAGTGGGCCCGGCGGGTGGACGGCGAGGAGCTCGTGAGCCGGCTCGACCTGCCGCGCCCGGCCAAGCGCACGCCCCTGCGCTTCCTGCACGAGCTCGTCGAGACAGCCCGGGCGGACCGGAAGAACATCGTGCTGCCCGAGGGCGAGGACCCCCGCATCCTGCGGGCCGCCGAGATGATCCACCGCCGCAACTTCTGCGACCTCACGGTCCTGGGCGATCCCGGGCGGATCGCCCAGCTGTGCCAGACGGAGGGCATCAACCTCGACTTCGCCGAGGACGGGCTGACCCTCGTGGACTTCGAGCACGACGACGCGCTGCGCGAGAAGTACGCCGGGGAGTACGTGCGGCTGCGCGCCCACAAGGGCGTGCAGCCGGAGACGGCACTGGAGCGGATGCTCGACGGCTCCTACTTCGGCACCATGATGGTGCAGATGGGGGACGTGGACGGCATGGTCTCCGGCGCCGCGCACACCACCGCCAACACGATCCGCCCCGCCCTGGAGTTCGTGAAGACCTCCGAGGGCGTGAGGATCGTCTCCTCCGTGTTCTTCATGCTCCTCGAGGACCGCGTCCTGGTCTACGGCGACTGCGCCGTGAACCCCAACCCGGACGCGCAGCAGCTCGCGGACATCGCGCTCGCCTCCGCCCGCACCGCCCGCCAGTTCGGGGTGGAGCCCAGGGTGGCGATGCTGTCCTACTCGACCGGCGGGTCCGGCTCCGGCGAGGACGTGGACAAGGTCCGGGCGGCCACCGAGATCGTGCGCGGCGCGGACCCGGGGCTCGAGGTGGAGGGCCCCATCCAGTACGACGCCGCGGTGGACGCCTCGATCGCGGCCTCCAAGCTGCCGGGCTCCGCCGTGGCCGGCCGGGCGACCGTGTTCGTCTTCCCGGACCTCAACACCGGCAACAACACCTACAAGGCCGTCCAGCAGTCGGCCGGCGCCGTGGCCGTGGGCCCGGTGCTGCAGGGGCTGCGCAAGCCCGTCAACGACCTCTCGCGCGGGTGCACCGTGGACGACATCGTCAACACGGTCGCGATCACCGCGATCCAGGCGCAGGGCATGTGACCCACCGGCCCACCGCTCGCACCGTCCCCGTCCCCATGCCCGTCGCCACCGCCCCAGGGAGTCCTCCATGCTCGTGCTCGTCGTCAACTGCGGCTCGTCCTCGCTCAAGTACCAGGTCCGGGAGCTCGAGGCCGGTGCGGACGGCGGGACGGTGCTGGCCTCAGGGCTGATCGAGAACATCGGCAGTTCGCGGATCGTGGACCACACGCAGGCGCTCGAGCTGCTCGCGGAGCGGCTCGAGACCGAGCTGGAGGGGCGCACGATCGACGCCGCGGGCCACCGTGTGGTCCACGGCGGCGAGCGCTTCTCCGCGCCGGTGCTCGCGACCAACGAGATCATCCGCGACATCGAGCGGCTGGTCCCGCTGGCGCCCCTGCACAACCCCGCCGCCGTCCTGGGCCTGCGGGCCGTGCAGAAGACGTGGCCGCACCTGCCGCAGATCTGCGTGTTCGACACCGCGTTCCACCGCACCATGCCCGAGCACGTGTGGCGCTACGCCGTGCCGGAGGAGTTCTACGAGCGGTGGGGGATCCGCCGCTACGGGTTCCACGGCACGTCCCACGACTGGGTGACGGGTCAGGCGGCGCAGTTCCTGGGCGTCCCGCGCGAGCGGTTCAGCTGCGTGGTGGCGCACCTGGGCAACGGCGCGTCGGTGACGGCGGTCAAGGACGGCGCCTCCTACGACACGTCGATGGGCTACACCCCCCTGGCGGGCCTGGTGATGGGCACCCGCACCGGGGACCTGGACCCGTCCGTGGTCACGGCCGTCCTGCGCCGGGACCCGGGGATGACCCCCGAGCGGCTCGACGCCGTGCTCAACAAGGAGTCCGGTCTGCGGGCGATCGCCGGCGACCACGACATGCGCGCCGTCCAGGAGGCCGCCGACCGCGGCGACGAGCGCGCCGAGCTGGCCCTGGAGATGGCCGCCCACCGTCTGGCGAAGTACGTGGGCGGCTACCACGTGGCCGTGGACGGCGCGCAGGCGCTGGTCTTCACGGCCGGGATCGGGGAGAACGCCTCGGCCTTCCGCGCCCGCGTCTGCGGGCGGCTGGGCGCCCTCGGGGTCGTGCTCGACGACGACGCCAACGCCGCCCGCTCGCGGGAGGTCCGCCGGATCTCCGCGCCGGGATCCGCACTGGAGGTCCTCGTGGTGCCCACCGACGAGGAGCAGGCGATCGCGGCGGCGACCGCGGCGCTCGTCGCGGCCGGGACCTCCCCCGCCTGAGCGGGTCCGGGCGTCATGCTCCGCCGCACGGGGGCCACGGGGCCGCCGGGTGTTCGCGAATGCGATTCCGGCGGATAGGTTCGGTGCTGGGCCCTGCGCAGGGCCCTCCCCGTGTCAGGCCCGTGCGTCAGGAGGCACCGACGATGTCCCAGCAGCCCCACCAGCCCCGGGGCCACGGCGGCCCGCCGCCGCCCGGCGCTCTCCCCTACGCGACGGCCCGCCCGCCCCGTCCGCCGGTGACGGCCGATCTGCGGCTGCTGCTGCGGCTCACCGTGGCGTCCTTCGTGGTCGCGGTCCTCGGCAGCGCGGTGGGGTACCTGGCGGCGCCCGAGCAGTACACCGGCCTGTCCGCAGGGGCGTTCGGGACGGTCGTCCTCGCCATCTCGCTCCTGTTCGGCCTCGGGTTCACCGCCGGGCTCTACGCCCTGGTGTACTTCCCGCTGCGCGAGCAGCGGCAGTGGGCGTGGATCCTCGGCATCGTCTTCGCGTCCATGGCGCTCCTGACCACCGTGGTCAACGCCGTGCTGCTGCTCGTGGTCCCGGCGGGCACGTCGATCGGGCTCGTGACGGGCGCGCTCAAGGCCGCCGTGGACGTGGCCTGGCTCGTGGTGGCCGCCCGGCCGGGCGTGCGGGCCGCGCTGCGCTGAGCTCGCGGACCGGGACGCCGCCGTGCCGTCCTCAGGCCAGCCGGCGGGCCAGCCGGTCCATGACGGCGGCCAGCCGGTCGGCGTCGTCGCCCTCGAGCGCACGGAGGAACAGCTCCTCGACGTCGCGGGCGTGGGCGGGCCGCAGGCGCCGGAACGCGCGCAGCCCCTCCTCCGTGAGCTCGGCCTCGAGGCCGCGCGCGTCCTCGGCGCAGCGCCGGCGCCGCACCCAGCCGCGCTTCTCCAGCACGCCGATCTGGTAGCTGAGCCGGCTCGGGGAGAAGACCAGCCGCTGGGCCAGCTCCCCCATCCGCAGCCGGTGGTCCTCGGCGTTGCGCAGCAGCAGGAGCACCTGGTAGTCCATGAGCGAGCAGCCGTGCTCCTTGAGCCGCGCCTCGATCTCCGTGGTCAGCCGGGCGGTGGTCTCGAAGAACAGCTGCCACACGTCCCACGGGCGGGCCGCGGGCTCCGGAGCGGCTGTGGGCTCCGGCGCGGCCGCCGGACGGCCGGTCACCGGCCGGCCCGGGCGAGCAGGTCCGCGAAGTCGGGGACCCCTTCGAACCCGCCGCCCCGCCCGGACCCGGCCGCGCCGGCCGGGACCTCGCCGGCCGCCCGTCCGGCCGGCTGCGCTCCCGGCGCGATCGAGCGCGCCAGCTGCGCGCCGGCCCGCCGGATGCGCGACTCGAGCGATCCGCCGGCCCAGTCTTCGGTGGCGGCGTAGACCCCCAGGGGCAGCACCAGCGCCTTGAGGTGGGTGAACAGGGGGCGCATGGCGGTGTCGAGCATCAGGGAGTGGCGTGCCGTGCCCCCGGTCGCGGCCACCAGCACGGGCACGTCCTCCAGCGCGGCGTCGTCGACGAGGTCGAAGAAGGACTTGAACAGCCCCGAGTAGGAGGCCTTGTACGTCGGGGTGGCCGCGATCAGGGCGTCCGCCCCGGCGACCGTGTCCAGGGCGGTCCGCAGCTCCGGACCGGGGAACCCGGTGAGCAGGTGGTCGGCGACGGCGTGGGCCAGCGGGCGCAGGTCCACGCGCTCGATCCGCACCGGCGTCCCGGCCAGTCCGTTCCGGGCGGCCTCGGCGAGCCGGTCGGCCAGCAGCGAGGTGGAGGAGGCGTCGGACATCCCCGCCGACACCACGGCCACGGTGAGCGGGCGCGCCGCGGCGGGGTCCGGCGTCGTCGTCCCGGTGGGGTTCCGGACGCTCATCGGTGGGCCTTCTCCGTGGTCCGCCCCGTGGTCGGCTCCGCGGCCTGCGCGGCGCGGGCCCGCCCGGCGGGCGAGTCCTCGGCGCCGCCGGGCACCGGGTCCTGGCCGGCGCGGTGGCGTTCCAGCAGCGAGGCGTGGGTCGGGGCCTCCGGCACGTGGGCGGGCTTGAGCGCGGCGAACTCCTTGCGCAGCACCGGCACGACCTCCTCGCCCAGCAGGTCGAGCTGCTCCAGGACGGTCTTGAGCGGCAGGCCGGCGTGGTCCATCAGGAACAGCTGGCGCTGGTAGTCGCCCGCGTAGTCGCGGAACCCGAGGGTCTTCTCGATGACCTGCTGCGGGGAGCCCACGGTCAGCGGCGTCTGCGTGGTGAAGTCCTCCAGGGACGGCCCGTGCCCGTAGACGGGGGCGTTGTCGAAGTAGGGGCGGAACTCCCGCACGGCGTCCTGGGAGTTCCGGCGCATGAACACCTGGCCGCCGAGGCCCACGATCGCCTGGTCGGCCGAGCCGTGGCCGTAGTGCTCGAAGCGGGCCCGGTAGAACTCCACCATCCGCCGGGTGTGCTCGGCGGGCCAGAAGATGTTGTTGTGGAAGAACCCGTCGCCGTAGTAGGCGGCCTGCTCCGGGATCTCGGGGGAGCGGATCGAGCCGTGCCACACGAAGGGGGCCACGCCGTCGAGCGGGCGCGGGGTCGAGGTGAAGCCCTGCAGGGCGCCGCGGAACCGGCCCTGCCAGTTGACCACGTCCTCCCGCCACAGCCGGTGGAGCAGGCTGTAGTGCTCGATCGCCAGCGGGATGCCCTGGCGGATGTCCTGGCCGAACCACGGATAGACCGGGCCGGTGTTGCCCCGCCCCATGGTGAGGTCCACGCGGCCGTCGGTCAGGTGCTGCAGGTAGGCGTAGTCCTCCGCGATGCGCACCGGGTCGGTGGTGGTGATCAGGGTGGTGGCCGTGGACAGCTGCAGCCGCTCGGTCTGCGCCGCGATGCTCGCCAGCAGGACGGGCGGGTTCCCCGGGGCCACGAACGGCGGGTTGTGGTGCTGGCCCGTGGCGAAGACGTCCAGGCCCACCTCCTCCGCCTTCTTCGCGATCTCGACGGTGGCCTTGATCCGCTCGTGCTCGGTGGGGGTGCGTCCCGTGGTGGGGTCCTCGGTGACGTCCCCGATGGTGAAGATGCCGAACTGCATGTGGTCCTCCTGCTCCGCGGCGGCGTTTGGCCGGACGGCCCGCCCTGTTCTTTCAAATTTGAACTACTACCGTCAAGCGGCGCCCGTCCCGGATTATTCCCGCCCCGGTCCGCCTAGGGTGGATGCATGCCCCTCCCCCACTTCCGTCCCACCGGCGCCGGCACCGCGGACCCGGGCGCCGTCGTCGCCGGCGAGCACTACCGCATCAGCGTGCTGAGCCCCGGGCTGCTGCGCCTGGAGTACAGTCCCGCCGGCCGCTTCGAGGACCGCCCGTCCGCGTTCGCCGTCGACCGCCGGTTCCCGGTGCCGGACTTCCGGGTGCGGCGCACGGCGGCCGGGCTCGAGCTGAGCACGGAGCGGATCCACCTCAGCTACGACGAGCGGGCCTTCAGCCCGACGGGACTGTCCGCGCAGATCCGCGGCGGCGTGACCAGCTACCACAGCGTGTGGCGCTACGGCGTGCCCGCCCCCACCCTGGGCGGGACGGCGCGCACCCTGGACGAGGCCGACGGCCCGATCCCGCTCGAACCGGGCATCACGTCCCGCGAGGGCTTCGGGGTGATCGACGACTCCGCCTCGGTGCTGCTCACGGACGACGGCTGGTACGCGCCGCGCGCGCCCGAGGAGGGCGCCGTGGACCTCTACCTCTTCGGCTGGGGCCACGACCACCGGCAGGCGCTGCGCGACCTCTACGCCCTGTCCGGGCCGCAGCCCGTCCTGCCGCGCTGGGCGCTCGGCAACTGGTGGAGCCGGTACCACGCCTACGACGAGGCCGAGTACCGGGAGCTGGTCGCCGAGTTCGACCGGCGCCGCCTGCCGTTCTCCGTGCTGGTGGTGGACATGGACTGGCACCTCACGGACGAGCACG
The DNA here is from genome assembly GCF_040981005.1 of Kocuria sp. CPCC 205258. NCBI lineage: Bacteria > Bacillati > Actinomycetota > Actinomycetes > Micrococcales > Micrococcaceae > Kocuria > Kocuria sp. CPCC 205258. The sequence goes on from NZ_JAVKPS010000001.1 coordinate 485,565, forward strand.
TGGAGCGCCGGCACGGCTCGGGCTGGACGGGCTACACCTGGAACCGGGAGCTGTTCCCGGACCCGCGAGGCTTCCTCGCGTGGGCGCACGAGCACGGCTACCGGGTCACGCTCAACCTGCACCCGGCCGACGGGGTGCGCTCCTTCGAGGACGCGCACCCCGCGATGCTCGAGGCCCTGGGGCGCGAGCCGGGCTCGGAGGAGCCCGTGGCCTTCGACGTCACCGACCGGGACTTCGTGGCCGCGTACTTCGAGGTCCTGCACCGCGGCCTGGAGGCCGACGGCGTGGACTTCTGGTGGATCGACTGGCAGTCCGGGCCGCACTCGCGGCTGCCCGGGGTGGACCCCCTGTGGGTGCTCAACCACTACCACTTCCTGGACTCGGGCGCGGACGGGTCCCGTCCGCTGACGCTCTCCCGCTACGCCGGGCCCGGCAGCCACCGCTACCCGGTCGGCTTCTCCGGGGACACCGTCATCTCCTGGGCCTCCCTGGCGTTCCAGCCGTACTTCACGGCGACGGCGGCGAACATCGGCTTCGGCTGGTGGAGCCACGACATCGGCGGGCACGTCTTCGGCGCCCGCGACGACGAGCTGGCCACCCGCTGGCTGCAGTTCGGGGTGTTCTCCCCGATCCTGCGCCTGCACTCGGGCGACAACGACTTCATCGCCAAGGAGCCGTGGCGCTACCGCTCCCCCTACGCGGAGGCCATGGAGCGCGGCCTCCGGCTGCGGCACCGGCTGGTCCCCTACCTGCATACCGCCAACCGGGCCGCCGCCGTGGAGGGCGTCCCCCTGGTCCGGCCCCTGTACCACGAGCACCCGGAGGCGGAGCAGGCCTACCGGTACGGCCACCAGTACCTGTTCGGGCCCGAGCTGATGGTCGCCCCGGTCACCTCCCCCGCGGACCCCGTGGTCACCCGCGCGGCGGTGCCGGTGTGGTTGCCGGAGGGGTCCTGGACGGACCTGTTCACGGGCACCGTCTACGACGGCGGGCGGGAGCTCGTGCTGCACCGGAGCCTCGACGACGTGCCCGTCCTGGCCCGCGCCGGCGCGATCGTGCCCCTCGCGGGGTCCGACGACGACGCCGCGCCGGGCCCCGGCAATCCCGGGGAGCTGGAGGTCCTGGTGGTCACCGGCGCCTCGCACCGCACCGTCCTGGACGAGGACGACGACAGCGGCGACGGCCTCGACCCGGCCCGCTGGGCGCGCACCCCGCTCGCTCTCGACGCCGCCGCCGGTGAGTTCACGGTCGGCCCGGCCCAGGGCCACCTCGGCTGCCTGCCGGCGGCGCGCGCCTGGACCCTCACCTTCATCGGCCTCGAGGAGCCGGTGGAGCCGACCGTGACGGTGGACGGGAGGACCGTCCCGGTCCGCACCGACCGGCGGGGGAACGGTGTGCGCGGGCACCGCACCTCGGTCACCGTCGAGGGGGTCGCCCCCGGGGCGCGCATCGTGGTGCGGTCGGCGGGACTGGGCGCCGTGGCCGCCCAGGATCCCGCGGACCGCGTCTTCGACCTGCTCAACGACGCCCAGATCGGCTACGAGGTCAAGCGGCGGGTGCACGAGGCCGTGCGGCGCGATCCCGTGGGGGCGCTCGGGCAGGCGCCCGCCCTGGGCGTGGAGGAGCCGCTGCTCAGCGCGCTCACGGAGCTGGTGCTGGCGACGCGGACCTGACCCCTGGTCGTCGGAGGTGGGCCCGTCGTGGCGTGCCCCGCGCACCCGGCCACCGCCCGCGGCGCAGAGCTCATCCGGGGCAGGGGCCCTCCTCGTCCAGGCCGAGCTCGACGACCAGGATGGGCAGCCTCAGCCGTTCCGCGGTGAAGGACACCACGCGGGCGTGCGGGATGCCCTTCTCCCGGACGAAGCGGCAGGCGACCAGTCCGTGGTCACGGTTCTGGCCGATCATCAGCACCCAGTTCCGGCCCGCGGCGTCCAGCGCGTGCGCCTGGCGCTCCAGGTCCCGTCCCGCCGGGTCCTTCTCGGTGCTGCGCCGGGCGAAACGGGCCGCGTAGGCCCTCATGTCTTCCTCGGTGCGCAGCAGCCCGGCGGCGACGCGCCGCGCGTCCTGGACCCTCAGCACGGGGGCGATCTGCTCCTCGCGGATCTCGCCGGCACGGTCCCCGGACTCCTCGTCGGCGGATCGGCGGGCGGCGTGGATGATGCGCTCGATCCGGCGCAGACGGGCATCGTCCTGGTGCAGCCGGCGGTAATCGGCGATCAGCGCCTCGAGCTCGGCGTCCAGGTGGTTCTGCTCGGGCTCCTCGGGCTCGTGGCCGTCGTGCGCCGGTCGTGATGGGGACAAGCCGGCCTCCTGGGCGCTGGACGGTGACGTTCCCACGTCAACGGTGACGGCCGCAGCGCCTATTCCGCCGGGCCCGGGGGGCGGTGCCGGGACCGCCGACGCGAGCGGGGTTGGCATCATGGGTGCATGAGTGAGATCAACGACCCCGCCCCGCGTTCCGTCGAGCTGACCCGCACCGCCACCGGCCACTACACCGCCCGCAACGCCGAGGGGGCCGAGATCGCCTTCGGCCGCGGTGAGGGCCTGCTGTCCCCCGTGGAGCTCCTGCTGGCCGCCATCGCCGGATGCTCGGCCATCGACGTGGACGTCGCGACCTCCCGCAGCTCGGAGCCCTCGGAGTTCCGCGTCGAGGCGACCGGACGGAAGATCATCGAGGAGAACGGGGCGAACCGACTGGAGGACCTGCACCTCTCCTTCCACCTCGCGTTCCCCGACGACGCCGCCGGCCGCAAGGCCGCCGGCATGGTCCAACGCCTCGTCACCCTGTCCCACGACAAGTACTGCACGGTCTCGCGGACGGTGGAGCACGGCACCGCCGTCGGCCACGACGTCAGCGTCGACGTCGACGGTGCCGCGGGCGAGGCCCCGTAGCCGACCGCCCGGGGCCTGCACGGCCGGCCCCGGGCGGGGCAGGAGGACCGAGCCCCTGGTGTTCACCGGGCGGTCATGTGCCCGCCGTCCGGGCGGGTCAGGATGAGCACGCCTACACTGCGCTCAAGAGACCCTGACCGGAGAGGAACGGCCGATGCCCGACGGAAAACGGCAGTGGATGCCCGCCGACCAGTGGGCCGTGCGGGAGAACCTGCGGGAGTTCATCGACCACCTCACGCAGATGGGCTACACCGTGCCCCACGGGCACGAGGAGGACCCCGACCTCATCGACCCGGGGGGCTCGGCCGTGGAGACCTGGCGGGAGGACCACCCCTACGACGAGCTGATGGGCCGGGAGGAGTACGAGCTGGAGAAGTACAAGCTCCAGATCGAGCTGCTGAAGTTCCAGTACTGGGGCCAGGACCACGACCTCCAGCACGTCATCGTGTTCGAGGGCCGGGACGCCGCCGGCAAGGGCGGGACGATCAAGCGGTTCACCGAGTACCTCAACCCGCGCGCCGCCCGGGTGGTGGCCCTGACCAAGCCCTCGGACCGCGAGGCCGGGCAGTGGTACTTCCAGCGCTACATCCGCCACCTGCCCACCGCCGGGGAGATGGTGCTCTTCGACCGCTCCTGGTACAACCGCGCGGTGGTGGAACCCGTGATGGGCTTCTGCACCCCGCAGGACTACGCGTGGTTCATGGACCAGGCCCCGGTGTTCGAGAAGATGCTCGTGGACTCCGGCATCCACCTCACCAAGCTCTGGTTCTCCGTGACCCAGCAGGAGCAGCGGACCCGGTTCGCGATCCGTCAGATCGACCCCGTGCGCCGGTGGAAGCTGTCCCCGCAGGACCTCGCCTCCCTGGACCGGTGGGAGGACTACACCGAGGCCAAGGAGGAGATGTTCCTGCGCACGGACACCGACCACGCCCCGTGGACCACGGTGAAGTCCAACGACAAGAAGCGGGCGAGGATCAACGCGCTGCGCTTCTTCCTGGACCAGTTCGACTACGAGGACAAGGACCCGTCCGTGGTCCACCCGGCCGATCCGCTGATCGTGCGCCGCGGCCGCGACGCCGTCGGCGACTGAGCCCCGCGGCGTGGAGACGTGGCCGGCGCTGGTCGCCGGGATCGGCTCGGGCCTGGTCGGCGGGTTCTACCTGGCGTTCTCCCTGGTGGTGATGCCGGCGCTGCGGCGCCTTCCCGGCGGCGCGGCGGCCTCGGCGATGATCGCCGTCAACCGGGCCGCGGTGCGGGCGCCGTTCCTGGTCCTGTTCTTCAGCACCGCCCTGGCCTGTCTCGTCGTGGTCGGCACGAGCCTCTCCGCACCCGGCGGGCCGCTGCGCGTGCTGGGTGCGCTGGCCTCCCTGGCGGGCTGGGTCCTGACCGTGGCGGTCAACGTCCCGCTCAACACCCGGCTGGCCCGCACCGATCGCCGGACCGTGGTGTGGTCCGCCTACGCGCGGCCGTGGACGCGGGCCAACCACCTCCGGGCGGGACTGTCCGTGCTCGGCGCCGTCGCCCTGCTGCTGCCCGTCCCCTGATCCGGCCCCCGGTCCGGCCGGGCCGCGGACGTCTTCCCGCCCGCGGACCGGGTCCGGGCGGCCGCGTCCCTCGCGCCGCCGCCCGGCCCGGGCGGTCAGCCGGTGTTGCGCAGGCCGGCGGCCACCCCGTTGATGGTGATGAGCAGGGCCCGCTGGAGGCCCTCGTCGACCTCTCGGCCCTCGGCGTCCTGCTCCCGGATCCGGCGGAGCAGCTCCACCTGCAGGTAGGAGATGGGGTCGAGGTACTGGTCCCGCACCTCGAGCGTCTGCTTCAGGGTGGGGTTTCCGTCCAGCAGCTCCGCCTGCCTGGTGAGCCGGGCGAGCTCGTCGAGGGTGAGCTCGTACTCGCGGCGGATCACCTCGAACACGTACTGGAGCCGCTCGGGCACCAGCGCCCGGACGTAGTGGGCGGCGATCTCCAGGTCGGTCTTCGCCACGGTCATCTCCACGTTGGAGATCACGGAGCGGAAGAAGTGCCAGCGCTCCAGCATGGTGCGCAGGTCCCCCTCCATCCCCGCCTCGCGGGCGGCGCGCAGGCCCGAGCCCACCCCGAACCAGCCGGGCACGATCTGCCGGGACTGCGTCCAGCCGAAGACCCACGGGATGGCCCGCAGCCCGGACAGGCCCTTGTCCGACGACGGGCGCTTGGCCGGGCGGGAGCCGATGTTCAGCGCGCCCAGCTGCTCCACCGGGGTGGCGGACAGGAAGTACTCCGGCAGGTCGGGGTCCTCGACCAGGCCCGTGTAGGAGGCGAAGGCGGCGTCGCTGACCACGTCCATGACCTCGCCCCACCGGTCCAGCTCCTCCTCGGTGGAGCGGGGGTCCTGGTGCAGCGCCGTGGCGCGCAGCACGGCGGCCAGGGACAGCTCGAGGTTCTCCCGGGCCAGGGCGGGGAGGGAGAACTTGTCGCTGATCACCTCGCCCTGCTCGGTGAACTTGATCTCGCCGGCGAGGACGCCGCTGGGCTGGGCGAGGATCGCGTCGTGGGTGGGGCCGCCGCCGCGGCCCACGGAGCCGCCGCGGCCGTGGAAGAGCCGCAGCCGCACACCGTGCCGGGCGGCGACGTCCCGCAGCCGGCGCTCGGTCCGGTGGATCTCCCACCGGCTGGTCATCACCCCGGACTCCTTGTTGGAGTCGGAGTAGCCGAGCATGACCTCCTGGATGTTCCCGCGCGCCGCGACCACCCGCCGGTAGGCCGGGTCGGAGAGCAGCTCGTCGATGACCTCCGCGGAGCGGCGCAGCTCCCCGACGGTCTCCAGCAGCGGTGCGAAACCGAGGGTGGCGCGGTCCTGCTCGCCGGTGAGGTCCACCAGCCCGGCCTCGCGGGCCAGGATCACGGGGGCCAGGATGTCGTCCGCGTCGCGGGTCATGGACACGATGTAGGTCTCGACGATCTCCTCGCCGTAGGTCTCCTGGGCCCGGGCGATCTCCCGGAAGACCGCGAACGTCCGGTCCGCGTCGCCGTCGAGGTGCACGGCGCCCGTGGACAGACCCGGCGGGGCGAGCGGGCGGCGGCCGGCGAGCTCCCCGGCGAGCGCCGCGGCGCGCGTCCCCCGGTCCATGTCCGCGTACGGCTGGTCCAGCTCGCCCAGCCGGTCGAGCAGCTGCCCCACGGCCTCGTGGTGGGCGTCGGCGTGCTCGCGGACGTCCAGGGTGGCCAGGCCCAGGCCGAAGCCGGCGATGGTGCGGGTCGCCGCGGCGAGGGAGCCGTCGGCGGCGAGCGCGCCCGCGTGGTGCCGCAGCGAGCGTGCCACCACGTCGAGGTCGGCCACGAGCTCGGCGGTCGTCCGGTAGTCCCGGCCCGGCTCGTGGACGGTCTCCTCCGCGAACCGGCGGCGGGTGTTGATCAGCTTGGCCTTGATGCAGGTGAGCTTGAGCCGGTACGGCTCCTGCGCGTTGAGCTCCAGGACCCGCGGGTCCAGACCGGGCAGGTGGGCCACGTCCCGCTCCACGGACTCGCGCAGCTCGGGGTCGACCTCGACGATGGCGGTGGAGGAGGACAGCCGGGAGACCAGCACGTCCAGGAAGCTCAGGGCGATGTCGACGGCCGCCTGCCCCTGCAGCTGGAGGACCCGGCGGGTCATCTCGGGGGTGACGTTGGGGTTGCCGTCCCGGTCCCCGCCGATCCAGGACCCGAAGCGCAGCGGCGGGGGGCCGGCCGGCAGGTGCACGTCGTGCTGCGAGAGCTGGTCCTCGAGGTCCGCGAGCAGCACGGGCATGGTCTCGGTGAGGACCTCCCGCAGGTAGTACAGGGCGTTGCGGGCCTCGTCGAGCGGGGTGGGGCGGTTCTGGCGCAGTTCGTCGGTCTGCCACAGGAGCTCGATCAGCTCGGCGAGGCGCCGGTCCTGGCTGCGGCGCGCGGCGGAGCCCTCGGCGGTCTCGCGGGCCAGGATGTCGGAGAGGTGCCGGATCTTGGTCAGCACGGAGCGCCGGGAGGCCTCGGTGGGGTGCGCGGTGAACACCGGCCGGACGTCCAGGCTGCCCACCGCCTCGCGCAGGGCGTCGGGACCGGCCTCGGCGGCGACGTCGGCGACCGCCGCGGCGAGCCACCCCTCGTCCTCGGGGCGGCGGCCGAGCACGCGCACGCGGTGCACCTGCTCGGCGGCGTTGGCCAGGTGGAAGTAGTGGGCGAAGGCCCGCACCAGGTCCGTCGCCCGGTCCAGGGGCAGGGAGCCGAGCAGGTCGCGGACCTGGCCCGCGGCGTCGTCGGCCCCGGAGGCCTTGGCGTCCTTCGCGTCCTTGGTGAGCCGGCGGACCTGCTCGACCAGCTCCAGCAGCTCCTCGCCGCGCTGGCGGGCCAGGGTCTCCCCCAGCAGGGTCGTGATGCGGCGGACGTCCGCACGCAGCGGGGCGTCGATCACCTCGGCGCGGTGGCGGTCGGGGGCGGCGGTCCGGTCGTGCTGAGTCGTCATGTCGCGGCTGCTCCTGGCTGGTCGGTCGTCACGGGTGCGCGCACGACCGACGAGCGGTCGCGCCGTCGGTGCCTACCGTGCCAGCCTACCCCGGGTGATCCACGTCGCACGGGCCGCCCCGGGGAGGTCCCGCGGGGGACGATCCCTGGAAACTCGTGCCGGACGGGGCAGGGAGCGGTAGGTTCGGCGGTGAGCACACCTCGCGCGCGCCAGGAGGCACAGGCCATGAGCCAGCACCCGCACGGTCCCGGCGGCCCGCACCGTCCGGGCGGCGGGCCGCCCCCGCGGCTCCCCGGCGGACCGGGTCCCGGCACGGTCCCGCCCGGGCCGCCGATGACGGCCCGGCTGCGCCTGCTGCTGCGGCTCACCCTGCTCTCGTTCGCGGTCAACGTGGCGGACACGTTAGTGCAGGCGGTCGCGGGCCCCAGCGCCCAGCTCCCCGGCATGGAGGACCTGGTGCGGGTCCCGGGGCTCCCCGGCGCCGGGCTGTCCGCCGCGCTGGCGCTCCTCGGCGTGGTGCTGACGACGGCCCTCTACGCGCTGGTCTGGTTCCCGCTGCGCGAGCAGCTGCAGTGGGGCTGGATCCTCGGCATCGTCTTCTGCTCCCTGGCCGTGCTCGGCGACCTCTTCGACCTGGCGGTGTTCCTGCTGGGCGGGCACCTGCTGCCCGGGCTCAGCACCACCGTCCTGGTCGCGGTCAACGTCGTGTGGCTCGTCGTGGCCGGCCACCCCGGGGTGCGGGCGGCGCTGCGCTGACCGGATGAGGAGCGGCCCGGGTGGAACCCGGCCCGGGGGCGGTCAGGCGCCGGCGGTGACGGGCGGGGCGGCCGACCAGGGGAAGACGATCCAGTCGTCGGTGGCCTTCCACAGGTAGTCGGGCCGGATCACGGAGCGGGGCTTGCCGTAGATGACGGCGGAGCGCGCCTCCGCGCCCAGGCCTCGCAGCAGCTCCAGCACCAGGGCGAGGGTCCGCCCGGAGTCGGCCACGTCGTCGACGACGAGCAGCTTCCGGCCCGCGATGGACTCGGTGTCCAGCATCGGGGCGAGCAGCACGGGGTCCGGCAGGGTCTGGTGGACGTCGGTGTAGAACTCCACGTTGATCGCGTCCGAGAGCTTGACCCCCATCGCGTAGGACAGCGCACCGGCCGGGAGCAGACCGCCGCGGGCCACCGCGATGATGATGTCCGGCAGGAAGCCGCTGTCCACGACGCTCTGGGCGAGCTCATGGGTCGCTTCGCCGAAGCGTTCCCACGTGAGGATCTCCTTGCCCTCGAGCTCGAGGGCGTCCGCGTGATAGGCCATGCGCCTCAGGCTACCGGAGCCCCGGAGCGGGTGGAGCCGCGCGCCCGATGGTAGTAAGTTTGCTGATCAGATCGTTGTCCGCGGGAGCCCCGCCCGGGGCTCTCCCCCACCGGAGGAGACGCCATGCCCCAGCACCCGGCGCAGGGCCGCACCGCCCTGCTCGTCATCGACATGCAGAACTCGTACTTCGACTTCCCCGAGCTCGAGGAGCAGCGGGAGCCCGTGACGGAGAAGGTCAACGAGCTGATCCGGGCGGCCCGCGAGGGCGGCTGCCCGATCGTGCTGATCCGCACCCAGCACGAGCGGGACGGCTCCACGTGGACCGTCAACATGCACGACGACGGGCAGGGCTTCGCGTTCCCCGGCACGGAGCAGTCCGAGTACGTGGCCGGTCTCGACACCGAGGGCGGGACGGGGCTGGTCAAGACCCGGGACAGCGCGTTCTTCGACACGGACCTCGCGGCCCGGCTGCGCAACCTGGGCGCCACCCACCTGATGCTCTGCGGGATCTCCACGCACAGCTGCGTGGCCCAGACCGCGATCGACGCGTTCGCCCACGACTTCCGGGCCGCGGTTGCCCGGGACGCCGTGGCCTCCGAGAACTCGGAGCTCTCCCGCGCGCTGCTGGCCTTCCTCGAGGACGAGATGCGCCAGGACATCCTGCACCAGGACGACGCCGTGGCCCGGCTGCGGAGCTGAGCGCAGCCCCTCCTCCGGGCCCGTCATGACGTCGTGCGTCGGGCCCTCCCCCTCCCGCTCCGTGGCGGCCCCGGCCCGGGCCCGGTGCCACAGGGTTTTCTCAAGTGCGCTTTTGCATATTCGCGCTATCAGCACCGCCGCTACTTGAGGAGACATCATGAGCACCTCCACCGGGCCCCGCGAACTGCTGCGGGACCCGCCACAGCACCCCCGCGGCCGCCGCACGGTCGCCGCCGCCGCCGCGCTCCTGCTCGGGGCCACCGGCATCAGCGCCTCGACCGCCGCTACAGAAGTGACGGTGCGGAACCCCTCCGCTGCCCCCCGGCTGACGCCAGGGCCGGTGAGTTCCGAGCACGGATATCCGGCATGGTACGAGGATGCCAACGGTCTGCGCACGGAACTATGCCTGGACGGGACGGATCCGCTCTGTGGCTTCGTGCCCGAGGAGGGCTTCGATCCGGCGCAGCCCACCGTGTTCCCGGACAACTTCCCGGGGGAATCCTTCTACATGCTCGCCGGGTCGGAGATCGACATCCCGGGCGGCGGGGAAGCCACGCTCACACTGGCGGTGGAAGCCGCGTGGGCCAATGAGCAGGTGGTGGAAGGAGATCAGGTCGTCTTCTCCCGTCAACGAGTCGATGTGGACGATGCCGAGCCCTTCACGACCCTGACCTTCCATCACCCCTACGGCACGGTGACCATCGACACCGACGACCGGGGCCGCGGACGGCTCGTGGAGGACGTCTCGCCGGCCATCGGCAACTTCACGACTCCCGGCAAGGGCGACATCGGCCCGTTCCTGCAGTGGGACAGCGGAGCCCCGGAGGGCTACCTCGGCGACCCTGACGTGGAGCACGCCGTCACGGGCGGGCCGTTGCGCAACACGTTCGAGGTGGAGACCCGAACCGGTGAGACTGCTACGAACGACCAGTTCTCGGTGATGGGCAAGATCTCCACCAATCACGGGGTGCAGGCCGATCGAGCCGTCGTCAATGGCGACCACCTCGACGTCTTCGCCACCAGCCGCGGGGACCAGCTCGAGGTGGTGGGCCAGGACGGGGCGTTCGAGACCATCCCCATGGAGAAGGACGAGGGCGACTCCGAGCGCGCCTACGCGCGCATCCCGCTCACCGGGCCGGCCCCGGAGACGGTGACGGTCAGGAACATCGGCGACGACCCGGTCAGCACCGCGGAGGTGGCCGTCGCGGACGTCTCCGTCGCCACGGGCGCCACCTACGACGGCACGGACCTGACCGTCACGGCGACCTCGACTTCCGCGACTGAGTTGGAGGTCGAGGGATTCGGGCCCCTGACGGCGGGCACGGACGGCAAGTTCCCCACCGTCGCGCCGCCGGTTGAGGTCACCGTCTCCGCCGCCGGCAAGGGCGAGACGACTGTGCCCGTGGTGGTGACAGGCGGGGACGCGAGCCCCGCCGGCGTCGACCCGGCCGATCCTCAGCCGGATCCCGGCCCGGTCACCGACAACACTCCCGACAACCCCGACCAGGGCACCGACCCCGGCACCGAACCCGGCACCGAACCCGGCACCGACCCCGAGCCCGCCCCGTTGACGGCAGAGATCGCCGCCGTCGCGGATCCGGTGCTCCGCGGTGGATCGTTGCAGCTGGACGCCGGCGCTCCGCAGGACGGAGTGACGTACGAATGGACGCAGCTGAGCGGGACCAAAGTCAACATCACGAACGGTGATACGACCAAGCCCACGATCGAGGTCCCGGCCGTCTTCACCACGACCACGGCCAGGACGCCCGAGGCCAGTGGACCGGCTGTCATCAAGCTGGTCGCCACTGGCGCGAACGGGGAGACTGCGGAAGACGAAGTGACAGTGAATGTCGAGAGCAACGACATCGTGACCGTCACGGAGAATCAGTCTCGACACCGGCTCGGCAAGGAGATCCGGATCACGGGCACGTCCGTCCTCAGGGACACTGCCAATGGACTCCGCCCTGCGACGCACGTCAACATCTACAACGCTGACACCGACGCATACATCGGCACAGCATCGGTGGACGCCAGTGGCGCCTGGTCGCTCAGAGCGAAGCCCGGGCCCGCCCAGCAGGTCGCCAACGTCCTGGTGCAGTCCACGGGCGGCGGCGTGGCAGAGGGAACGATGCTGACCCGGTAGAACCCGACAGGTAGTCACGCCCCAGGCCGGCCCGTGTTCCGCAGATCATCGGAACACGGGCCGGCCCCTGTGCGCGCTCCCGCCCGGACAGGGGCCGGCCGCCCGCAGGGACCGGCGGCCGAGGGGTCAGGGGGCGCAGCAGGAGCAGCCGCGGCCGCACGCGCCGGCGCACCCGTCGCCGTCCTCGTCGTCACCGACGAGCACCGCCACCGGGGTGCAGCAAGCGTCCCCCCGCCAGGCCTCCAGCCCCTCCTTCACGGCGAACCCGGCGATGACCAGGGCGGCCAGCGGGTCGGCCCAGGACCAGCCCAGGGTGCTGTTGACCAGCAGTCCGACCAGCAGTACCGCCGAGAGGTAGCTGCAGATCAGGGTCTGCTGGGAATCGGCCACCGCCGACGCCGAGCCCAGCTCCCGGCCGGTGCGGCGCTCGAACCAGGAGAGCAGCGGCATGACCACCAAGCTCACGGCGGCCAGTCCGATGCCGACCGGGGAGTGCTCGGGCTCGGCGGTCCCGAGCAGGGCGCGCAGCGCATCGACGGTGACGAAGGCGGCCAGGCCGAAGAAGGAGAACGCGATCACCCGCAGGGCCACCTTCTCCCGGCGGTGCGGGTCGGGAGCGGCGAACTGCCAGGCGACCGCCGCCGCCGAGAGGACCTCGACGACGGAGTCCAGCCCGAAGCCGATCAGCGCGGCGGAGGAGGCGATGGTGCCGGCGGTCAGGGCGACGACGGCCTCGAGGACGTTGTAGGTGATGGTGCCGGCCACGATCAGGCGCACCCGCCGGTGCAGGACCGCCCGGCGTGCCGAGGTGAGGGGGCCGGGCCCCAGTGTGCGGGAGCTCATGCGCAGGTGCATCCGGTCGGGGAGCAGCAGGTGGGGTCCACGGTCACCACCAGCTCCAACAGGTCCCCCAGCGCCGTGCCGAGGCGGGGATCGGCCAACCGGTACCAGGTGCTGCGCCCCTCGGCGGAGGCCGTCACCAGCCCGCATCCACGCAGACAGGCGAGCTGGTTGGACATCACCTGCTTGGACACGCCCAGGGCCCGCGCCAGCTCCGAGGGGCGGCCCGGGGCGTCGCGCAGGGCCAGCAGGATCTGGAGGCGCGTCTCGTCGGAGAGGGCGGCACCCAGCCGGGACAGCGCCGAGGTGTGGGTGGGGGCGACGGAGGACATACCCTCACGGTACACGCTTCCGTGTACTCACAGCAGGCGGGTCAGGCGCCCTCGGGGAGCTCGTCCTCGGGGAGCTCGTCCTCGGGGTGCTCGTCCTCGGGGTCCTCCTCCGGCAGCTCGACCTCCGGGTCCTCGTCCTCGTCGCCGACCGGCATGTTTTCGAGGGCACCGGCCATCTCGAGGAAGTCGCCGCACTCGAACGGTGTCCTCGCAGGCGCCCATCCGGTCCGGGCGTTGAGGAACGACGTGCGGTCCAGGGAGAGGATGCCGAGGATCACCTCTGCGATGATCCTCCCGCCGACGGGGCCCAGCGTCCTGCCGCCGAGCAGCTCAGCCTCCTTGAGGATGTAGTACCAGAGCGGTGCCCGGCCGTTCCAGCCGGGGTTCGTGAGCCCGAGCCTGTCGTTGGGGATCGGCGCCACGCCCATGGCCCTGGCGACGTCCTGGCCGGCCGGCAGGCCGAGCCGCTTGCCCCGCACCAGGTTCCGGTGGGCCAGGGAGAGGATGGCGCCGTCGACGTGCTGCACCACGGTCGGCGGGAGCTCGTTGAGCGGGAGCGCCAGCTTGGTGTCGATCAGCCGCGTCATGTTGCGGTCGTCCGGCTCACTCATTCCGGGGACGTCGAAGAAGTAGTTCCAGTCGGCCCGGGCTCTGGTCGGAAGCGGGCGGGACCCGCGCAGGTCGTTCGCGGGGTGCCCGAAGAAGGGAATGGTGACCGCGTCGTGCATCTCGTACTCGGCGCGGATCATGCTGTGGCCGAACCGGTAGGCGGCCACCGAGTACTCGATGGGCATCATGGGCCGGGTGGGATTGCCGGGCTTGTAGAATCTGCAGTCCACCCCGGTCGGTCCGCCCCTGCGCGGCTTGAGCATGCCGGCCACCAGCTCCTCGCCCACCATGCGGGGCAGGAAGTCGTGCACGATCAGCCACTGGTAGTGCCACCGGGTCAGCTGCTGCGCCTGCTGGAACGTCCTGCCCTCGTCCACGAATCTGTTGTGCAGCTGCAGGAAGGTGAGGTGGAACTGGGCGACGATCAGGTTCTCGTCGTTGCGGTGGTCCCCGATGATCGCGGTGCCGTCCGCGTTGCGCGGCAGGTCCGGGAAACCGTCGTGGTTCTGCCCGATGCGCATCCGGCGCCGATCGGCCGGGTCGTAGAGCTGAGGGTCGGCGGCCGGCCCCCTGCCGTAGACGGAGCCCAGCTCGAAGAAGGGGGTGTCGAAGTTGGTGAGTCCCTTCGGGTCCATGTCCTGCTGCGGCATGGGCGTCTTGTCGAGCGTCATGTCGTGGTCGATGAACTGCCCCAGATAGGCGTAGCCGGCGGGTATGTCCGGGTTGTCGAACCCGTCGTTGCTCAGCGAGACGTCGGCCAGCGGCGGGGTGCGGTCGACCATCTGCTGCGCGAGATCCGCCAGCAGGTCGTCGCTCGGGGCGAAGGCCGGGAGCTTCTTGAACATGACCCCGAAGCGTCCCTCCTTGGTCCGCCCCGCGGTGACCGCGATGTCGGAGCCGCGCGGCGCCCCCGTACCGTGGCCCGACCGGGCCGCGCTCAGCACTCGGGCCGCGGCGGGAGCCGTGGGCGCGGGGACCTTGGGTGTGGGCGCCTTGGGTGCGGCATGGGCCTGCCCTGTGACCGGCAGCGCGGCCAGGCCGGCCATCACGCCGGTGAGGACGCCTCTGCGCGAGACGCCCTCCGCCGCCGTCTCCTCCGGCACGCGGATCCTCTTCGTGGTTTTCATCGGATGCCCTTCTCCCCCAGCTGGTGCATGTGCAAACAGACAACGGTGCGGGTCTTGGAAATACCTTGCGGATGCCCCGTTCATGACATGGAGGAGCGGGCCCGGGACGAGGGGAGTGGCGAGTCCCGGACCCGCTGGTGCGGTTGTCGTCGAACGGCGGCTGGCTCAGGGCCGGGGCAGCAGGACCGTGGCTTCCAGGTCCTCTGCGGCAACGGTGCCGAAGTGCCGGGAGTCGACCGACACCCCCCGGTTGTCGCCCATGACGAAGACGTGTCCGTCGGGGACGGTGACCGGGCCGAAGTAGGTGCCGTCGATCCGGCTGTGGTCGACGAACGGCTCGTCGACCGTCCTGCCGTCGACGACGAGGAGGGAGTCCTCGATCGCCACGGTCTGTCCGCCGGTGGCCACCACCCGCTTCACGGTCATGCTGCCGTCGTCGGGGTGGGGGAAGACGACCGCGGTGCCCGCGGACACCGCGGCGGGATCGGGATCGAGCTTCAGCAGCAGCGCCACGCTCTTCTGCCCCATCGTGGGCTCCATGCTGTCCGAGGCGACGACCACGGGTTCGATCAACCAGACCCGGATGGCCAGGACCAGGGCCAGGCCCAGCAGCACCGCCCAGACCGTCCGCGGCCCGATGGGCCGGTGACGTGTCCGGTCCGGCTTCTGCCGGGTCGGGACGGGGGCGGGTCTCAGCTGCACCATGTCAGCTCATCCTCTCTTCTCGGGACAGCGGGTCCGCTGCGCCCGTGCGGCTGATACGACAGGTCCACGTCATCTGCCGGCACGCGGACCCTTGGTCTGCGTCTTCTTCCCGGACTTCTTGGTGGGCGTGGGCGACGGCGAGGCCGACGGTGACGGCGAGGCCGACGGCGACGGCGAGACCGACGGCGACGGCGAGACCGACGGCGACGGCGAGGGCGACGGTGAGGGCGAGGGGGAAGGGGAAGGGGAAGGAGTGGTGCTCGTTCCCGCCGGCACCGCCGGTGCCGCCGTCATCGGGTCGTTGGGATCCGGGTCCGCCGACTCGCCGACCTGGAACTGCGACATCATGTCGTGGTCCTCGTGGACCAGGTTGTGGCAGTGCACCATGTACCGGCCCTGGTGGGGTCCGAACTTCATGAGCAGCCGGACGGTCTCCCCTTCGCCCACATAGACGGTGTCCTTCGGCCCCTTCTCATAGGCGAACGGAGCCCGGCCGTTGCGTCCGATGATCTTGAAGTCGATGAGGTGGATGTGCATGGGATGGAACCACCCGCCCGAGGAGTTCTCGAACTCCCAGATCTCCGTGGCCCCCAGCTCGACCTCCGCCATGACCTTGCGGTAGTTGCTGGCGATCACGTCCGCCCACGTCTCCCCGTCGATCGTCCAGGTGCTGTCGTCGCGCTTCACCCGGAAGTGTCGTCTCCTCGTCGACTGGCTCTCCTGCAGATCCATCACCTCGCTGCCGGCGAGCGTCGTGGGAATCCGGTTCCAGGTGGGGTCGGACGTGTCCACGGGCTCGTCCACGACGTCGAAGGCCATGATCTTGTTCGTGAAGTCGTAGTCGACGTTGTTGTCGTTGGAGAGGTTGCGCAGCTCGATCCGCTGTCCCGTCCGGTACTTGCTGAAGTCGATGAGGAACTCGTAGCGTTCGGCGCTGGCGTGCCGGTACTCGCGGACCGATTGGGCGCTCGGCATCAGCCCGCCGTCCGTGGCCACCATGACGAGCGGGTCGCCCGTGCTGAGCGTGGGCCGGAAGGACCGGGAGATGCAGACGTTCAGGAAACGGAACCGGTAGACCCGCTTCTGCACCTTCATGACGGGCCAGGGCTTGCCGTTGACGAGGATGACGTCCCCCCACAGCCCTGACCGGCTGTTGTCGTCGTAGCCGAGGGATCCGTTGGCGGCGAACATCGCGTCGGAGACCGTGAGCGCGACGTCGTACTTCCCGCGCGGCAGGAGCCGCTCCGAGTTGGCATCGTGCATGTGGTACTGCCCCGCCAGCCCCGAATAGGCATTGAGCGCGGTGTGGTGGACCCCGTGGTCGTGGTACCACAGGGTCCTGGCGCCCTGGAAGTTCGGGTACTTGTACGTCTTCTGGAACCCCGGGCGCGTGATGTCGCTGGCATAGCCGTCGTACTGGGGCAGCGACGCGGAACCGTGCAGGTGGGTGGACGTGTCCAGGCTGTGACCGTCCAGGGCGTGCTGGCGCGGCAGCTTGTTGACCACGGTCAGCTCGACCTTCGTGCCCTGGTAGACGTCGATCGTGGGGCCCGGGAAGATGCCGTTGTAGCCGAGAATCGGAGTCAGGAGACCCACCTTCGGCAGGATCTGGGCCGAGGCGGCCTGCTCCGTGACCGTATAGTACTTGATGGGCTTCCCGTCGACGGGATCAATCGTGGGCCGGCCGAGCGGGTCGTCAGCACCGAGGACGGGCGCCTGGGCGAACTCGGTGCGGAACGGCCTGGGCATCAGGGAGTCGGCGAGCGCGCTCGCCGACTTGGCGTTGACCGCTGTCGTCGGCACGCCCAGAGCCGCACCCGCGACTCCCAGCCCGCCCAGCAGCAGGACATTTCTTCTCGAGACGGCCATGATGGTGCTCCCCCTTGGATCGGGACCGTTGCGCTCCGCGCGGTCCCGCGTTCTGGTCACGACATGTGATGGAACGACCTGTCCCCCGACCGGGTCGTTCCGTGCGGTCAGCGTCCTCTGCTGCCGCTGTGGTGTTCGGTACCCATCGACAGACGCACGTCGCCGGCTCCGGCGAGGGTCAGTTCGAGGGCTTTGTCGGGCACCTCGAAGACCAGCTCCGCCTGCACGGTCTCGTTCTGCGCGAGCGGGGCCTCGGGCGGCGACGCCCAGGCGACCTGCGACGTGCGGCCCCCGAGCCGTTCCACCACGTAGTCGTCGGCGTCGAACTCCAGGCCTTCGGGCTCCATGGCGGTGAGCTCCAGCAGGACGACCACCAGGTGGGCGCCGCTCGGAACGTCTCCGGTGAGCTCCGCCGGGACGTCCCGTCCCTCCTGGGCGACGAACTGCGTGTACGGCATGACCCCGTTGAGACGCGCGAGCCCTCCGGGCACGGACCCGGAGGCGCCGAGCATCGTGCCCGGCTCCTTCTCCGCGGAGAGGGCACCGTGCGTGAGCACCAGGAGGACCGCCAGCAGGAACAGCGCGGGCGGCATCCAGCGGTGGCGTCTCCGCCGGGCCGGTGGGGTGTCGATGACGGCTGTTGATTCCTGAGTGGTCATGACCCCACGCTCGGCACGGAACCTTGGAGAAACGTTGCGGTGCGGACCGATCACCTCCGCACGTCGTCCAGTCGGGGGACAGCCACCCCGTGTTCATGACGTTCCATGTCGCCGACCAGTGCCTGCGAAGGCTGCGGTCGGGCCTGTCCGGCCCTCGGGGCGGGCTGCTTCCAGGCGGTCGAGTCGAGTCCCGGACTCCCGGGGCCGGCGCCCTGCGCGCCGGTCGTTCCCGTTGGCACACCCCTCGGATGGGGGGTGCCCCACCCCCCATCCGGTGCTGTTGGCCGAGGGGAGCCGACCGCCATAGTGAAGGCACTTCGGGGGGGAGTGATCACCATGGATATTTCCGATAGCAACGTAACGGCCGCAGACGGCCCCACGGGAGCCCGGCTGTCGGTGCAGGTCATCGGTCCGTTGGTGGTCCGGCGCGGGAGCCGGACCCTGACGTCCAAGGAGCTGGGGGGTCCCCGGCAGCGGCGGATCCTCGAGATCCTTCTCCTGCACCTGGGGACACCGGTGTCGAAGCAACGACTCGTCGATCTGCTGTGGGGGGACGACGCGCCCGCGGCGGCTTCCGCGAACCTGGAGAGCTACGTCAGCGTTCTGCGCCGGCACCTCCAGCCCGGGCAGGGCAGGAACGGACCGCTGAGGACCACGAACGGCGGCTACGTCATCGACGCCGCCCTGGTGGATCTGGACCTGCCCCGCTTCGAGCGGCTGCTGGAGACTGCGATGTGCTCCTCCGCCCGGGAGGCGGATCTGCTGCTCCACCGCGCGCTGGACATGGCCTCGGGCTCCCTGCTGGAGGACGAGCAGGACTGCGAGTGGATCGAGTCCCAGCGCAGCGCCTTCGCGGCTCGTGTGACCGAGGCCCGTGTGCTGCTGGCCGAGGCAGACCTCGAGCTGGGCCGCTGCGAGGAAGCCGTGGTCCAGGCCCGGAAGGTGGTCGCAGTCGATCCCCTGCACGAACGCGCCTGGACCGTGCTCGTGCTCGGGCTCGAAGGGGCTGGGCGCTCGGTCGAGGGCCTGCAGGCCTACGAGCAGTGCCGGCGGACCCTGGACCACGAGCTGGGATGCGCTCCGTCCGGGGTGCTGCAGTTGGCCTACACCCGCATGCTGCAGGCCACGGCCGCGACCGGCGACGAGCTGGGCCAGGCCCTGACGGCCCTCCTGGTGCTCCACAGCCGGGCCGGCGACCCCGACTGGATCCCTGGCGCCCGCGTCCCGCTCGCCCGGCAGGAGGCGGCCTCGGTGCTCCAGGCCTTCCTGGGCCGCAGCCTGAGCACGGCCGCATAGGGGGCGGAGTCGTGAGCTGGTGCAGCCGACGGCGTTTCCGAACCGAATATCCCCTTGTCAACCCCCAAACAGGTGACACCCGCCCGCTTGGTGTCCATGATTTGCAATCGGCATACTACCCACACGTAGTACGGGAACTGCCGGGGGGCTGGTCCGAGATGGACGATGACATTGCGGAGGGGCGCGCGGCGCGCACCTCGATCCTGGTGGTGGACGACCACACCACGTTCGCGGAGCTGCTGACCGGCGCGCTGGGCCAGGAGCCGGACCTGTGCGGCGTCGGCGTGGCCGACGACGTCGAGTCGAGCGTCCGCCTGTGCGCGGCGCTGCGGCCCGATGTGGTGGTCATGGACTACCACCTCGCCGGGGGCAACGGGGTGACCGCCTCCGCCCGGATCCTCCGGGACCAGCCAGGGACCCGGATCGTCATGCTGACCGGCGACCCCGCCCAGCACGTCCTCGAGGCCGCCGCGAGCACCGGGATCTGCGCGTTCCTGCCGAAGGACGGCTCGCTCGCGACCCTGCTGGAGACCATCCGCAGCGCCCGCTGCGGCACGATGGCGGTCCACCCCTCACTGCTCGCGACCACGGATCCGGCCCGGCGGCCGGACGCCGGGGTGCCGGCGCTCACCCGGCGCGAGCTCCAGGTCCTGCGCCTGATGGCCGAGGGGCACAGCGTGGGCGCGAACGCACGGCTGCTGAACATCACCCCGAACACCTGCCGCGGCTACGTGAAGACGATCCTGGTCAAGCTGGGAGCGCACTCCCAGCTGGAGGCTGTCGCCGTGGCCTCGAGGCTCGGCCTGCTGACGGCCCGACCATGAGACGCCTGCTCTCGCGCGCGGACCGCGCCGACCCGGGGGCCACGGTCGTCTTCGACGACTGGCCGCTGCCCCCGCCGGCCCCGCCGACCGACCGGTCCGAGGTGCGGGCAGCCGTGCGCAGCTTCCTGCTCACCGGGCTCGTGGTCCTGCTCGTCGCGGCCGTCCCGGCAACGTGGTGGATCCGGGCCGTCGCCGAGGAGCACGCCGTCGACAGCGTCCTGCGCATCACCCAGCGGCTGGCCACCTACGCCGTGGCGCCCTTGATCACCGACGACCTGCTCGCGGGCGACGCGGCCGCCACGGCCCAGCTGGACGTCAGGCTGCAGCCGTGGCTGGCCGACGGCACCATCCACCGGATCAAGATCTGGGACGCGGACGGCACGGTCCTGTACTCCGACGAACGCTCCCTCATCGGGCAGAACTACGGCCCGCCCTCGTGGGACGAGGAGCTCGTGGCCCGGGGCGAGGGGGTCGCCACCATCGAGCACCAGCAGGCGGCGGAGAACTCCCACGAGTCCGGGGCCGGGGACCTGGTCGAGGTCTACGTGGGGTTCGTCCCCGCCGGCGGCGAGCAGCTCGTCTTCGAGGCGTACTACGACGACTCGATCGTGCGGGACGAGCAGCGCTCCGTGCTCTTGGGCATGGCCCCGGTCGTCCTCCTGACCCTGGCGCTGCTGCAGCTCGCACAGCTGGCCCCTGCGGTCAGCCTCGCCCGCCGGATCCAGGACCACCGGACGGCCCGCGCCCAGCTGCTCCAGCATGCCGTGGACGCCGCCGAGCTGGAACGGGTGCGGGTCGCCCGGGACCTGCACGACGACGTGATCCAGGACCTGGCCGGCCTGTCCTACTCCCTGGAGGCCCAGGAGATGACGGCCGACGTCCCGGAGCAGCGCAGTGCGCTGGGCCGGTCCCGGACGATCCTGCAGGGCAGCCTCCGCACCCTGCGCGGGATCACCACCGCCCTGTACTCCCCGGACCTGCTCACCCTGGGGCTGCCGAAGGCCCTGGCCCGGCTCGCGGACCCGCTGGCCCAGCGGGGGATCGACACGTCCGTGCAGATCGGTCCCGCGGTGTTCCTCACCCCCGAGCAGGAGGGCATGCTCCTGAAGGTGGCGCGGGAGGCGTTCGCGAACATCTCCAAGCACGCCCACGCGTCCACGGTGAGCCTGCGCCTCGGCGTGGAGCACGGCGCCACGGTGCTGACGATCAGCGACGACGGCACCGGCTTCGACGACTCCCGGGGCTCCCCCGAGGGCCATCTGGGCCTGCGGATCATGCGGGACATCGCCGACGCCGCGGGGGCCGCGCTCGAGGTCCGGTCGCAGCCGGGCGTCGGCACCACGGTGCTCGTCACCCTGCCCCACGACGCGGTCACGACGCGGCTCTGAGCGGCCCGCCCGGGGGTCCGGCCGCCGGGGCGCGGGGCTACGCGGCGGTGCCCGCGGGCAGGTCGGCGGTCATGTCCTCGACGTAGCGGCGCACCTCCGTGCCGAAGAGCTCGATGCTGCGCCGCATCCGGGCGTGGTCCAGGGTGCCCACCGCGTACTTGAGGTCGAAGCGCGAGGCGCCGAGCGCCGCCGAGGACCGGACGATTTTGCGGGCGACCGTCTCCGGGGAGCCCACGAAGTAGGCGCCCTCCGGCCCGCACATGGCGTCGAACTCCGCACGGGTCAGCGGGCCCCAGCCGCGCTCCCTGCCGATCCGGGCGTGCGTGTACGCCTGGTGCGGGAAGAACTCCTCGCGGGCCTGCTCGTCGGTCTCCGCGACGTAACCCGGGGAGTGGAAGGCCACCGGCTGCGGCTCCTTCTCGAAGTGCTCAAGGGCCTGGCGGTAGTAGTCGGCGAAGGGCGCGAAGGCCGAGGGGCTGCCGCCGATGATCGCGAAGATGACGGGCAGCCCGTAGTGGGCGGCGCGGACCACCGAGTTTGGCGAGCCGCCCACGGCGATCCACGTGCGCAGCGCGCCGGCCTCGGTCTTGGGATACACCTCCAGGCCCTGGATGGGCGCGCGCAGCCGGCCCTGCCAGTCGATCCGGCCCTCGCTGCGGAGGCGGTCGAACAGCTGCAGCTTCTCCTCGAACAGCGCCTCGTACTCGTCCAGCGGGTAGCCGAACAGCGGGAAGGACTCGGTGAAGGAGCCGCGGCCCAGGATGACGTCGGCGCGGCCGGAGGAGAGGGCGTCCACGGTGGCGAAGCGCTGGTAGACCCGCACCGGGTCGTCGGAGCTGAGCACCGTCACCGCGGAGCCCAGGCGGATCCGCTCCGTGACCGTGGCGATGCCGGCGAGCACCGTCTCGGGCGAGGAGACCGCGAAGTCCTCCCGGTGGTGCTCGCCGATGCCGAAGAAGTCCAGTCCCACCTGGTCGGCCAGCACCGCCTCGGCCACGACGTTGCGGATCACCTGCGCCCCGCCGAGCATCCGCCCGTCCGGCCCGGGGTAGAGGTCGCCGAAGGTGTTCAGGCCGAGCTGGATGGTCATGCGGGGCTCCTCGTCGCAGATTTTGTGGATGCATCCATAAAAGTCGTCGGCGGGCCGGCTTATTCCGGTGCCGCTGCGGCCGGGGTCCGGCTCAGCGGGTGAGCCATTCCCAGGCGGTGTGCTTCTCGGGGCCGGGGACGCCGCTGACGATCCACGCGATGTCGTCGGTGGGGAGGGGGAACAGGGGCTCCCCCTCCTGGTCGGCGGGCTCGAGCTCGTCCACGTGCTCGAGGCTCCACAGCTCGGCGAACACCTGGGTGGGACCGCGCCGGTCCACCAGCCGTTCGCGGACCTCCTCGGCGAGCTCGTCCAGGTGGTCCTGCAGGAACCCGGCGAGCTCCGCCGCGAACCCCCCCGTCCCCTCCTCCGCCGGATCGACGTCCCACGTCTGCCGCACGACCGCCAGGACCTCGTCGTCGCCCAGGGGGGCGCCGTCCCGGCGGGGGTCGGGCGCCCCGGCGGGGGCCGGCTCACCGGCGGCGACGGCCAGAAAGCGCTCCTGGAGGACGAACAGCGCGGCGACGGTCATCAGGTCGCGCACCCGCCGGCCGACGGCGTCGTCGTCCTCCGGCCCGGCGGCCGCGCCGTCGACACCCCCGCCGGCGAGGCCCTCCCAGGCGTGGCGCACCCAGGCGCGGACGCGGTCGGGCTCGCCCGAGCGGATCGAGGACGGGCGGATCGAGGACGGGCGCCACCCGGCCGTGGCCGCCCGCCACCGGTCGTCCAGGGCGGGGTCCCCCGGCACGACGGGCTCGGAGGGGCCGGGGCGGTCGGCGGGCGGGTGGCTGAACACGGTGCGGCTCCTGGGTCGGACGGACGTGGCGCGGGACGCGCGGTCCGGACCCAGCCTAGGACTTGTTCCGGCGGTCCCCGGCCCTGTCCGCGGCGGACGGGGCCCGGGGCCTCAGCGACGGGTCAGCGGCGGGTCAGCGGCAGGTCAGCGGCAGGTCAGCCACAGGGCGGCATCACGGCTCGGGGTGCACCACCATGGCGGAGCCGCCGTAGCCGCGCTCGGTCTCGGCCGCCGCCTCGAAGCGGCCGTCGCCGAGGATCCGGATGGCGGAGGCGTTGCCGATCCAGCGGCGCGGGGGCGGGACCAGCTCGTGACCCAGATCGCTCAGCTGACGGCCGACCTCGGACTCGGCCAGGCCGAGGTCCACCTCCTCGGCCCCGTTGCGGGAGCTCAGCCGGGGCGCGGCCACGGCGTCGACGAGGGCGAGGTCCCGGTCGATGTGCCCGGTGAGGATCTGCGCCACCGTGGTGATGATCGTGGCGCCGCCCGGGGAGCCCACCGACATCCACGGCTCCCCGTCCCGGAGCACGATCGTGGGGCTCATCGACGAGCGGGGCCGCTTGCCCGGGCCGGGCAGGTTCGGGTCCGGCACGCCCTCGGTGACGGGCGCGAAGTTGAAGTCGGTCAGCTCGTTGTTGAGCAGGAAACCGTGGTCCGGGACCGTGATCCCGGAGCCGCCGGTCTGCTCGATGGTGAGGGTGTAGGAGACCACGTCGCCCCACCGGTCGGCCACGTTGAGGTGGGTGGTCGAGACGCCGCCCACGGGCTCGGGCTGACGGGCCGCGGCCGTCCCGCAGGCGGCGTAGTCCCCGTCCGGCTCGCCGAAGGGGATCGGCCGCTCCTGGGCCGCGGCCGGGTCGAAGAGGCAGGCGCGCTCGTCGGCGAACTCCTGGCTCAGCAGCTCCGCCACGGGCACGCCCTCCACATCCCCGATCCACCGGTTGCGATCGGCGAAGGCGGTCGCCGTGGCCTCCGAGAAGCGGTGCAGGTACTGGGTCCCGGAGACCTCGTCGAAGCCCGTCCCGGTGCGCTCGTCGTAGGCCTCCAGGAGGTTCAGGGTCTCGGCCACCGTGATGCCGCCGGAACTGGGCAGCCCCATGCCGTAGACCTCCAGGCCGCGGTACTCGGTGGAGACCGGGTCCTTCAGCAGCGCCTCGTAGGACCCCAGGTCCTCGAGGGTCAGCTCCCCGGGGAGCACCTCCACGCCCTCGGCGGTGGCGGGCTCCCGGCTCGCGTCGACGACCGCCGCCCCGATCGACCCGTCGTAGAAGGCGCCGGTGCCCTCGTGCCGGATGGTGCCGTAGGTGCGGGCGAGGTCGGGGTTGCGGAACACGGTGCCGACCGCGGGCGCCTCGCCGTCGCGCAGGAACAGCTCCGCGGTCTCGGGGAACCTCCCGAAGCGCTCGGCGTTCTGGGCGGTCTGCTCCTGGAAGTTCTCGTCCACCACGAAGCCGCGGGCGGCGATCCGCTCCGCGGGCCGCAGCAGCCGGTGGAGGTCCATCGTGCCGAACTCCTCGGCCGCGGTCTCCCACGTGGCCAGGGTGCCGGGCACGCCCACGGACTTCCCGGAGCTGACCACGGTGGCGAAGTCGAGGGGCTCGCCGTCCTCGCCCAGGAACTCGTCCTCCGTGAACGTGGCCGGGGCCGTCTCGCGCCCGTCGACCGTGCGGACCTCGCCGGTCTCCGCACTGTAGTGCACGAAGAACCCGCCGCCGCCGATGCCCGCGGAGTACGGCTCGGTCACGCCCAGGGCCGCGGCCGCGGCCACGGCGGCGTCGGCGGCGTTGCCGCCCCGCTCGAGCACGTCGATGCCGACCTGGCTCGCGAGCGGGTCCACGGAGGAGACCGCGCCGCCGCCGCCGGTCATGACGGGGACCTTGGGCAGCTCGGCGGTGACGGGCGAGCCCCGGCCCCCGTGCTGCCGATCGTCGTGCGCGACGGCCGCGGAGCCGCCGAGAACGGTGCCGGAGACGCCGAGCGCTCCGGCCAGACCCAGTGCGAGGTACCTCAGGGATGCGCGCATGGGCTCAGCCTCGCACCGGCGCCTCGTTCCCACCAGGGGCGACGCCTAGATGTCGACCGGTGGCGCCGGGGTGCCCAGGCCCGGCGAGGACGCGATCAGCCGGCGCACCACCGTCTCGGCGTCCGTCGAGGGGTTCCCGAAGCGGTGCATCGTCACGGACACGGCCTGCTCCGCGAGCAGCGGGAGCATCTCCACCCGGGAGGCGCCGACCACCGGCCCGGTGAGCAGAGCGACCTCGGGCCGCTCGGCGAGCGCCTCGGCCAGGCCCGGCGCGGTGCCCACCACCCGGATCCGTCCGGCCCCGCTCGGATCGGACCAGTCGGCGGCGACCCGGGCGAAGGCCTCGTCACCGCAGGGGTCCAGCACCGAGCGGAAGAGCTCCTGCACCTCCGGGGGGACCTCCCCCGCGGGGACGAGGACCGCGCGGGCGCCGGAGCGCACGGCGGCCAGCCCCACCCGGATCACGTCCGTGAGCGGGGCGTCCTCGGCCGCGCGCACGACGACGTCGCGCGGGCGGTAGCGGAACAGGTTGGCCTCGGACTGCAGGCCGGTGGGGTCCTGGGCGCGGCCGAACTCCCTGTCCCACCACGCCTGGTCCTGCTCGGCGCAGGCGGTCAGCCAGGCGGCGTCCGGCTCGGGCACGAGGGGGCGGAGCTCCGCGAGGTGGTGGGCGACGGACGCGGAGAGCTCCGTGCCGGCCTGCTCGGAGGAGGCCTCCGCGAAGGGGGCCTTCTGCCACGAGCCGAGCTGGACCAGGTAGTTCGGTCCGCCGGCCTTGGCGCCCAGGCCCACCGAGGACCGCTTCCAGCCGCCGAAGGGCTGGCGCTGGACGATCGCCCCGGTGATGCCGCGGTTGACGTAGAGGTTGCCGGCCGCGACGAGCTCCACCCACGTGCTGACCTCGTCGGGGTCCAGGGAGTGCAGCCCGGCGGTCAGCCCGTACTCGACGGCGTTCTGCAGCTCGATCGCCTCCTGCAGGTCCGCGGCCTCCATCAGCCCCAGGACGGGGCCGAAGCACTCGGTGCGGTGGAAGAAGGAGCCGGGGGCCACCCCCGTCCTGATCCCGGGCCGCCACAGCCGCCCGGTGTCGTCGAGCTGCCGCGGCTCGAGCAGCCACTGCTCCCCCGGGTCGAGGCGGGTCAGGGCGCGGTGCAGCTTCTCGCCGGGCTCGGCGATCACCGGGCCCACCGAGGCCTGCAGGTTCTGCGGCCAGTCCACGACCATCGAGGACGCGGCGTCCAGCAGCTGCCGGCGGAACCGCTCGGACCGCGCCACGCTGCCCACGAGGATCCCGAGGGAGGCCGCCGAGCACTTCTGCCCGGCGTGGCCGAACGCGCTGGTCACGAGGTCCCACACGGCCCGGTCCCGGTCCGCGCTGGGCGTGATGACCAGGGCGTTCTTGCCCGAGGTCTCCGCGGTCATCGGCCGCCCCGCCCGCCAGGACTGGAAGAGCCGGGCCGTCTCGTAGGCGCCGGTGAGGACGATGCGGTCCACCCCGGGGTGAGAGACGAGGGCCTGCCCCACCTCCCCCTCCACGGAGTCGACGAGCTGGAGCACGTCCCGCGGCACGCCGGCCTCCCACAGCGCCTCGACCACGGCGGCCGAGCAGCGCCGGGCCTCCGGGGCGGGCTTGTGCAGCACGGCGGCGCCGGCGGCCAGGGCCGCGACCGTGGAGCCGGTGGGGATCGCCAGCGGGAAGTTCCACGGCGGGGTGACCAGCACGAGCCGGTCCGGGACGAACCGGGCGCCGTCCACGGTCTCGAGCTCGAGGGCGCGGCGGGCGTACCAGCGGCAGAAGTCGATCGCCTCCGAGACCTCCGGGTCCGACTGGCCCAGGGTCTTGCCCGCCTCCGCGCCGGCCACCGCCAGCAGGTGCCCGCGGCGGGCGGCCAGGACGTCGGCCGCCCGGTTGAGGATCTCCGCCCGCTCGCGGGCGCCGCGGCCGTGCCATCCCTCGGCGGCGTCCCGTCCCGTGCGCACGAGCCGCTCGACGTCCTGCGCGCCGACGGGGTCGGGCACGGCCAGGGCCTCGTACCAGGACCGGTCCGGGATCCGGGCCGCGATCCCGTCCGCCCACGCCTGGTTCGCGGGGACCGAGACGTCGGTGTCCGGCTCGTTGCGGAAGGGCTCCTCCAGCGGCAGGTGCGCGGACCCGGCGCCGGGCGCGGTGCGGTCCTGGGCGCGGGCGGGGGCCGGGGCGGTGTCCTGCCGCGGATCCAGCGCCTCGAGGGCGGCCCGGAAGCGCTGCTCCTCCCGTGCGAAGACCTCGTTGTCCGGGGCCAGCTCGAAGATCCCGGACATGAAGTTCTCGTGCGAGGCGTTCTCCTCGAGCCGGCGCACGAGGTAGGACACGGCCACGTCGAACTCGGCCGGGCGCACGGCGGGCACGTAGAGCAGCAGCTGCCCGACGTCGGCGCTCACGGCCCTCGCCTGCTCGACCGCCATGCCCTGGAGCATCTCGAACTCGATCCGCTCCGTCACCCCGCGGCGCTCGGCGAGCAGGTGGGCGAAGGCGATGTCGAAGAGGTTGTGCCCGGCCACCCCCAGCCGCAGCCCCGTCATCCGGCCGGGCACGAACAGCCAGTCGAGGACCCGCTTGTAGTTGGTGTCGGTCTCCTGCTTGCTGCTCCACGTGGCCAGGGGCCAGCCGTGCAGCTCGGCGTCCACGCGCTCCATGGGGAGGTTCGCGCCCTTCACGAGCCGCACCTTGATCCCCGCGCCCCCGGCCTCCACCCGCGCGGCGGACCACGCCGAGAGCCGCCGCACCACCGCGAGCGCGTCCGGCAGGTAGGCCTGGACCACGATCCCCGCCTCGAGACCCCGCAGCTCCGGGTGCTCCAGGAGACGGGTGAACACCTCGGTGGTCAGGTGCAGGTCGGAGTAGACCTCCATGTCGAGGTTGATGAACTTGCTCCCGGCCGGGGCCTGGGCGGCGGCCCGGTAGACGGGCAGCAGCCGCTCGACGACCTTCGCCACGGTCGCCTCGAAGCCCCAGTGGGACAGCTGCGGGACCACGGAGGAGACCTTGACGGACACGTAGTCGACGTCGTCCCGGTCCAGCAGCGCCGCGGCGTCGGCGAGGTGCTTGTCCGCCTCCTCCACGCCGAGGACCTCCTCGCCCAGCAGGTTGATGTTGAGCCGGTGGCCCTGGGCCGTCAGCTTCTTCACGGCCTGCCCGAACGGCCGGGGGCGGGCGTCGACGATCATGTGGCCCACGAGCTGGCGGAGCCGGGTGCGGGCGGCGGGGACGACCACCTGGGGCGCCGAGGCAGAGAGCGCGGCCCCGAGCCGGATCTGGGTGCGGTCCGCCGCGGACATGGTGCGGGGCACGATCTCGGCGAGCGCGTGCAGGGCCCGCCCGGCGGCCCGCACGTCCTCGGTGCGCACCACCCGGTCGACGAAGCCGACGGTGAACTCGAGCCCGTGCGGGTCCTGGAGGACGGTGGCGAGCCGGTCGGCGGCGCCGTCGCGGTGCCGGCGGCCCTCGGCGGCGCGCACGAGCCACTCGCGGACCAGGGCGACGGCCTCGTCGGCCAGGGCGCGGGAGTCGGGGACGGACGGGGCGTCGGCGGTCATGGCGGCACTCTCCTGGAGGCTGCGCCCGGCAGCGGTGCCGAGGCACTCCCTCGGCCGCCGGCCGCGTCCACCGGGCGTCACGGTGGCCGGTGAGTCCACGCTACGGCCGGAGCGGCCGGGGCGGAAGAGCCCTAACCGCCCGCCTGCCGCAGGATGTCCGTGGCGAGCCGGCCCAGGACGGCCTTGTGCGGGGCGAGCATGGCGTACCAGTACGCCCGGCCGGCCGGGCCCGCGGGGCGGAACACCGTGGTCTGGCGGTAGACGAGCGTGCCGTCCGGTCCCGGTTCCAGGCAGATGTCCAGCCAGGCGTCCCCCGGCATCCGCACGACGGACCGCAGCCGCAGCCGCCGCGGCGGCTCGAGGGCCTCGACCGTCCACCAGTCCAGGCGCTCCCCGGCCGCCAGGCGGTCCGGGTGCTCGCGGTGGCGCAGCCGCCCGGGCGGGAGGTTCAGCCGGTTGGCCGTGGCGCGGGCAGCCCAGAGGCGGTCGGTGCTGTACCAGCCGCGCTCGCCGCCGATGCCCTCGACGACCGCCCAGACCGCGTCCCGGTCCGCCGTGGTGGTGCGCTCCACGGTGTCGACATAGAAACCCCGCGTCTGTGCCATGCCCCTATCCAAGCACGCGCCCCGGGCCCGGACGAGACTCCGGGCGGGGACGGACTCCGGGGGTCCGGTCCGGACCGGGCCGGGCGCTCAGGCCGGGCGGATCCCGAACCGGGCGAGATGCTCCAGCAGGCCGTCGGTGGTCTCGAGCCCCGGCAACTCCTCCGGGGCCACCCAGCGCACGGCGTCGGCGTCGTCGCCGGGGCGCAGCACACCGCCGAGGTAGGTCGCGGCGACGTCGTGCACCTCGTACACGAGGCCCGGTCCCCCGGGGACGTGCACCACCCCCAGCTCGCGCTCCGCGCGGACCCGGGCGCCGGCCTCCTCGAAGGCCTCCCGGACGGCGGCCTCGGCCACGGTCTCGCCCGGCTCCAGCTTCCCGCCCGGCACGCTCCAGCGCCCGCGCTGGGGCTCCCGGCCCCGGCGGACCAGCAGCAGCCGGCCGTCCTCCCCGACGACCACCGCCGCGGCGGCCCGGACGATGCGCATGCCCCGAGCCTACCGACGGCCCGTGCCGGGCGGTCCCGGGCGGGGGGGCCGACCGGACTGCCCCGGCGGGGGCGCGAGTAGAGTGCGAGTGCCGCCCGGCACACCGCCGATCCACCGGAAGGGCCACCCGTGACCGACTCCGTCCTGTCCCGCCTGCACGACCCCGCCCGGAAGGGCTTCGCCAGCGACAACCACGCGGGCGTCCACCCCGAGGTGCTCAAGGCCCTGGCGACCGCCAACGGCGGGCACGTGGGGGCCTACGGCGCGGACCCCTACACCGAGGCGCTGCAGGACGTGGTCCGCCGGCACTTCGGCGAGCAGGCGGAGTGCTATCCCCTGTTCAACGGCACAGGAGCGAACGTCGTGGCGCTCGCGGCGATGACCGACCGCTGGGACGCCGCGATCTGCACCGCCACGGCCCACGCGCACGTGGACGAGTGCGGCGCCCCCGAGAAGGTCGCGGGCGTGAAGATGCTGGCGGTGCCCACCCCGGACGGGAAGCTCACCCCGGAGCTGATCGACCGGGAGGCGCACGGCTTCGGCTTCGAGCACCACGCCCAGCCCCGCGTCGTCACCGTCACCCAGTCCACCGAGCTCGGCACGGTCTACACGCCCGAGGAGCTGCGGGCGGTCTGCGAGCACGCGCACGGCCTGGGCCTGACGGTCCATCTGGACGGCGCCCGCCTCGCCAACGCCGCCGCGGCCCTGGACGTCCCGCTGCGGGCGCTGACCACCGATGCGGGCGTGGACGTGGTCTCGTGGGGCGGGACCAAGAACGGTCTGATGGGCGCGGAGGCCGTCGTGGTGCTCACCCCGGACGCCGTGCGCCAGCCCCGGTTCGTGCGCAAGCTCTCGACCCAGCTGGCCTCGAAGATGCGCTTCGTGTCCGCGCAGCTGCTGGCCCTGCACACGGGGGACCTGTGGCTCGAGGCAGCCCGCCGCGCCAACGCGATGGCCGGGCGGCTGGCGGCCGGGATCGCGGAGGTCCCCGGCGCCCGGGTCACGCAGACCCCCCAGGCCAACGCGGTCTTCGCGGTGCTCCCGGCGGGGACCACCGCCCGGCTGCAGGAGCGCTGGCCGTTCTACGTGTGGGACCCGGCCGTCGGCGAGGTCCGCCTGATGTGCTCGTGGGACACCACCGAGGAGGACGTGGACGGGTTCGTGGCGGCGCTGCGGGAGGACCTGGTCGCCGCTGCCCGCTGACCGGGCGCCGCTCGCGCGACCGCGGGGAGCCGCCCGGGCTCCCCGCGGTCGCGCGAGCGGCGCAGGCCCCGCGGCACGGGCCCGGCGCGTCAGGCGATCCCGGTGATGATGTCGTCCACGACCCGCTCCGCCCACCGGTCGATCCGCTCGGGGCTCTGCCCGCGCAGGGGGCCGTGGACCACGAGCTCCGCGAAGCCGTGCACGGCGCTCCAGCAGGCCCATTCCGCGCCGTCCCGCCGCTCGCACGAGAGCGCGCCTGCCTCGACCATGTCGTCGAGCGCCTCCACCAGCAGCGCGAACGGCGGCGGCAGGCGGTCGCGGGGGTCGTGGAACACGTCGCCCGGCCCGCCGCCCGGCCCGAAGAAGGCCGTCGCGAACCACCCCGGCTCGGCCACGGCGAAGGCGATGTAGCCGAGCCCCACCCCGCGCAGCCGGAGCCGCGCCCGGTCCTGCGGATCGAGGTCCCCCGCCACGGGCATCCGCGCCCGCATCCGCTCGGCCATCCGGTCCTGGATCTCGTGCGCGACCGCCGCCAGGAGGGCCTGCCGGTCGGCGAAGTGCCGGTACGCGGCGTTCGGCGAGACCCCCACCTGCCGGGTGACGTCGCGCAGCCCCAGGGCCGCCGCCCCCCGCACCCGCGTCGTGGTGAGGCCGGCGTCCACCAGGGCCCTGCGGAGGTCGCCGTGGTGGTAGGAATCCCGTGTGCGCGGCACCCTTGACCTCTCTTTCCATCGATGTGTACGGTGTACACACTCTACTGGTCCACGATGTCGTGGGACGACGGCGCACCCTCTGGACACGGACGGAGGAGTCCCGGCATGCGGACCCTGGTCATCACCGAGAACGTCACTCTCGACGGCGCGGTCGAGATGCTCGACGCGCGGTCGTTCGGGTCCGGGGTCATCCACGCCGCCCACCAGCCGGCCTGAGGCCGGACCGAGGAGGATCTGCCATGACCAGCACAGGACGGCCCCGTGTCGTCGACCAGGAGACCTGGCAGCGGGAGCTCGACGCGCTGCGCGTCCGGGAGAAGACCGCCACCCGGGAGCTGGACGCGATCGCGGCGCAGCGCCGCCGGCTGCCCATGGTGGAGCTGCCGGACTACACGCTGGAGGGCGAGGACGGGCCGGTGCGGCTCGTCGACGTCTTCGACGGGAGGCGGCAGCTCATCACCTACCACCACATGTGGTTCCCCGGCGAGACCTGGCAGTGCGGAGGG
This sequence comes from Kocuria sp. CPCC 205258, assembly GCF_040981005.1. Classification (NCBI taxonomy): domain Bacteria; kingdom Bacillati; phylum Actinomycetota; class Actinomycetes; order Micrococcales; family Micrococcaceae; genus Kocuria; species Kocuria sp. CPCC 205258. The sequence continues at coordinate 517,701 of NZ_JAVKPS010000001.1, forward strand.
TGCACGAGCTTCACCTCGCAGTTCACCCGCCTGGACTTCCTCGACAACTACGACGCCCGGTTCGTGGTCGTCACCCAGGGCCCGATCGACAAGGCCCTCGCCTACCGCCGCCGCGTCGGCAACCGCATGACCTGGTACTCCACCGCCGGCAGCCCGTTCGGCGCCGACGTCGGGGCTCCTCCGGGCGGCGGCTTCGCCCTGAACGTGTTCTTCCGAGACGGGGACACGGTCCACCGCACCTGGCACAGCAGCGGCCGCGGTGTCGAACAGATCAGCCACACCTTCCCGCTCATCGACCTGCTGCCCTGGGGGCGCCAGGAGGAGTGGCAGGACTCCCCCGAGGGCTGGCCGCAGTCGCCCACCTTCAGCGGGTGGCTCGGCTCCGAGGAGGTCGCCGCCCTCTACGGCGAGGAACCCGTGAACCGCCCTGCCGCCCCCGCCGACTGACCGCGGGGAGCCCGGCTGACCACGTCACGGCGGGGTCACACCGGGGTGACGTAGGCCCCGGCGATCCCCCCGTCCACCAGGAACGTGGCGGCGTTGACGAACGAGGCGTCGTCGCTGGCCAGGAAGGCGACCGCCGCGGCGATCTCCTCCGGCTCCGCGAACCGCCCGGCCGGCACGTGCACGAGCCGGCGCTGGGCCTGCTCGGGGTCCGCGGCGAACAGCTCCTGCAGCAGCGGCGTGTTGACCGGGCCCGGGCACAGCGCGTTGACCCGGATCCCCTCCCGCGCGAACTGCACGCCCAGCTCCCGGCTCATCGAGAGCACGCCGCCCTTCGAGGCGCTGTAGGAGATCTGCGAGGTGGCCGCGCCCATGACGGCCACGAAGGACGCGGTGTTGATGATCGACCCCCTGCCCTGCTCGCGCATGTACGGGATGGCGTGCTTGCAGCAGTGGAAGACGCTGGTGAGGTTGACCTCCTGCACCCTCCGCCACGCGTCGATCCCGGTGTCCAGGATCGAGCCGTCGTCGGTCGGGTTGATCCCGGCGTTGTTGAAGGCGACGTCCACCGACCCGTAGGCCTCGTAGGTCGCCGCGTAGAGCGCGACCACGTCGGCCTCGTCCGCCACGTCGGTGCGCACGAACATCCCCCCGACCTCCTCGGCGGCCGCCTCCCCGGCCGCGGGGTTCAGGTCCGCGACGACGACGTGCGCGCCCTCGGCGGCGAGGCGGCGTGCCGCGGCGAGACCGATGCCGCTGCCCCCTCCCGTGATGACGGCGCTGCGGCCGACCAGACGGCGGGCGTTGACCTCCATGGGTCCTCCTTCGGTGGTGGGGGTTCGGTGGTGGGGGTCCCCCGGGACGGGACGAGTGGTGGAGCGGCGGCGTCAGCCGGTGGCGAGGAACACGTTCTTGGTCTCGGTGAACGCCTGCGGGGCGTCCGGGCCCAGCTCCCGGCCGAAGCCGGACTGCTTGAAGCCGCCGAAGGGCGTCCAGTAGCGCACCGAGGCGTGCGAGTTGACGGAGAGGTTCCCGGCGTCGACGGCGCGGGAAACCCGCAGCGCGCGGCCGACGTCCCGGGTCCAGATCGACCCGGAGAGCCCGTACTCGGTGTCGTTGGCGATCCGGACGGCGTCCGCCTCGTCCTCGAACGGCACCACGGCGAGCACGGGGCCGAAGATCTCCTCCCGGAACACCCGGGAGTCCGGGGACGGGGTGAGCACGGTCGGCGGGAACCACCAGCCGGGGCCCTCGGGGGCGGTCCCGCGGAAGGCGACCCGGGCGTCGTCGTCGGCGAGGAAGCCGGCCACGGAGTCCCGGTGCGCGGCGGAGACCAGGGGGCCCATCCGCGTGCCCTCGTCCCACGGGTCCCCGCAGGCGAAGTCCCGCACGGCGGGCTCCAGCAGCTCCAGGAACCTCTCCAGCACGGAGCGCTGGACCAGCACGCGGGAGCGGGCGCAGCAGTCCTGGCCCGCGTTGTCGAGGGCGCCGGCGGGGGCGGACGCGGCGGCCTGCTCCAGGTCGGCGTCCGCGAAGACGATGTTGGAGTTCTTCCCGCCCAGCTCGAGGGTCAGGCGCTTGACCTGCTCCGCGCAGCCGGCCATGATCCGCCGGCCCACCTCGGTGGAGCCGGTGAACACGACCTTGCGCACGGCGGGGTGGGTCACGAAGCGCTCCCCCACCACCGAGCCCCTGCCCGGCAGCACGGTGAGCACACCCTCGGGCAGCCCCGCCTCCAGCGCCAGCTCCCCGAGCCGGATCGCGGTCAGCGGGGTGAGCTCGGCCGGTTTGAGCACCACCGTGTTGCCGGCGGCGAGCGCCGGGGCGAAGCCCCACGCGGCGATCGGCATGGGGAAGTTCCAGGGCACGATCACGCCCACCACGCCCAGGGGCTCGTGGAAGGTGAGGTTGACCCCGCCCTGGACGGGGATCTGCCGCCCCGAGAGCCGCTCGGGCGCCCCGGAGTAGTAGGTCAGCACGTCCCGGACGTTGCCCGCCTCCCAGCGGGCGTTGCCGATGGTGTGCCCCGCGTTGCGGACCTCCAGGGCCGCGAGGTGCTCGACGTCGGCGTCCACCGCGTCGGCGAAGCGGCGCAGCAGCCGGGCGCGGTCGGCGGGGGCGACGGTCCGCCAGGTCTCGAAGGCCCGCCGGGCCCGTTCGATCGCCGCGTCCGTCTGCTCCAGGGAGGTCAGCTCGACGGTGCCGACGACCTCCTCCGTGGCGGGGTCGATGATCTGCGTGGTGCTCATGGGATGCGGGTGTCCTCTCGCTGTGGAGCGTGCTCTGCCCGGCCGGTCCCCCCGGGGCTGTCGTGCCGGGCGCTGTGCTGCCGGGCGCGGTCCTGCGCGTAGCCGTGGGCCACGCGGACGAATCCCTCGAAGAGCCGGGAGTCCTTCCGGTTCTCCTCGGGGTGGAACTGCACGCCGAGCGTCCAGCCGCCCTCGGTGGTCTCCACGGCCTCGACCGTCCCGTCCTCGGCGCGGGCGGTCACCACCAGGCCCTCGGCCACCGTCTCCAGGGCCTGGTGGTGGTAGCACGGGGACCACGCCGTCTCGCCCAGCAGCTCGCGGCAGCGGCTGCCCGGCTCGGTGGCGAACTCGACCTCGCCGTACCGGCCCGGTCCGGGCTGGTAGCGCGCGGCGTTCGCGTTGACGTCCGGCAGGTGCTGGATCAGCGTGCCGCCGAGCGCCACGTTGAGGATCTGGGCGCCGCGGCAGATCGCGAACAGGGGCACCCCGCGCTCCAGGGCCGCCCGGGTCAGGGCGAGGTCGTGCTCGTCGCGGGAGGGCTGGGACGAGGTCAGCTCGTGCCGCTCGGCGCCGTAGAACCGCGGGTCCACGTCCACGCCGCCGATGACGACCAGCCCGTCCACGAGCTCGAGCACCCCCGGGTCCGTGCCCACCGGGGGCAGCAGCAGGGGCGTGCCCCCGGCCGCCGCGACGGCCTCCACGTAGGCGCCCGGGACGATCGCCGCCACGGAGTTCCAGACCCCCCAGGAGCCCTCCTGGTAGTAGGTGGTCAGGGCGATCCGCGGCCGGTACCCGGGCCCGCCCGGCTCAGAGGCGCTCGAAGCCACGGCGCAGCTCCCAGTCGGTGACGGCGGCCTCGAAGGCCGCCAGCTCCACGTCGGCGTAGTGCACGTAGTGCTCGACGACGTCCTCGCCGAACAGCTCGCGTGCGAGCTCCGAGCCGGCCAGCAGGTCCCGGGCCTCGCGCATGGTCGAGGGCACCACGGGGGCGTCGGACTCGTAGGCGTTGCCCTCGGTCATCGGCTCCAGCTCGAGCTCCTGCTCCACGCCGTGCAGCCCGGAGGCGAGCATCGCGGCCAGCGCCAGGTACGGGTTCACGTCCCCGCCGGGGAGCCGGTTCTCCATCCGGGCGGACTGCCCGCTGCCCACGAGGCGCACGGCGCAGGACCGGTTGTCCACGCCCCAGGCCACCGAGGTGGGGGCGAAGCTGCCCTCGACGAAGCGCTTGTACGAGTTGATGGTGGGGGCGTAGAACAGCGTGAACTCGCGCATGGTCCGCAGCACCCCGGCGATGAAGTGCTCGTAGGTGCGGGACCGGGCGTTCCGCTCGCGGTCCCAGAAGACCAGTTCGCCGTCCGGTCCGCGCAGGGACATGTGGATGTGGCAGGAGCTGCCCTCGCGCTCGTTGGGCTTGGCCATGAAGGTGATGGACTTCCCCTGCTGGTGGGCGATCTGCTTCGAGGCCAGCTTGTAGACCACGTGGTTGTCCGCGGTGACCATGCCCTCGTCGTAGCGGAACGCGATCTCGTGCTGGCCCAGGTTGCACTCGCCCTTCGCGGACTCCACGGTCAGCCCGGCCGCGTACATGGCGTTGCGGATCTCCCGCAGCAGCGGCTCGACCCGCTGGGAGCCCAGCACGGAGTAGTCCACGTTGTACTGGTTGGCCGGGACCAGGTTCCGGTAGCCGGCGTCCCAGGCGTCCTCGTAGCTCGTGTTGTAGACGCAGAACTCGAGCTCGGTGCCGGTGACCATGGTGAAGCCCATGTCCCGGGCGCGGTCGAGCTGGCGGCGCAGCATGGACCGCGGGGACATCGGGATGGGCTGCCCGCCGTGGCCGGTGAGGTCGCACTGGATGAGGACCTGGCCGGGGTTGTGCGGCATGAGCCGGATCGTGTCGAGGTCCATGGCGAACTCCATGTCCCCGTAGCCCGAGGACCAGCTGCTGATCGAGTACCCGCCCACGGTGTTCATCTCCGTGTCCACGGCCAGCAGGTAGTTGCAGCCCTCGGCGCCCTCGTCGAGCACCGAGTCGAGGAAGAACTGCGCGTGGTTGAGCTTGCCCTGGAGCCGGCCCTGCATGTCGGTGAAGGCCAGGACCACGGTGTCCACGAGCCCGTCGGCCACGTGCTGCCGCAGCTGCTCGACGGTGAGCATCCGGTCGTTGCGCGGGTGCTGAGGAGTCTGGGTCATGGGTCCGGTCCTTCGTCGCTGGGATCGCTGGGATCGCTGGGGTGCTGGGGTCGCTGGGCGGGGAGTCGGGCGGGACGGGGTCAGTGCAGGTCCGCCTCGGCGGTGCGGATCTGCGCGAACTCCTCCTCGGGGGCGTGGCCCACGAGGCGGTGGCGGCTGTAGAACCAGTAGTAGGCGAGGAAGACGACGAACACGAGGGCCGTGATGGACGCGGCGAGCACGTCGACCAGGAACGTGGCGACCACGGCCACGAGCGCCAGCACCAGGGCGATGCCGGTGGTGACCACGCCGCCCGGGGTGCGGTAGCCGCGCGGGAGGTCCGGCTCGCGCAGCCGCAGCACGATGTGGGAGAGGTTCAGCAGCACGTAGGAGACGGTGGCGCCGAAGACCGCGATGTTGATGAGCAGTCCGCCGTCGCCGGTCACGGCCGCGAGCACGAAGCCCACGGTGCCGGGCACGATGAGGGCGACCCACGGGGTCCTGCGCTTGCCGGTCAGCGAGAGGAAGCGGGGCAGGTACCCCGCCCGGGAGAGCGCGAACAGCTGCCGGGAGTAGGCGAACATGATGGAGAAGAAGCTCGCGACCAGCCCGGCCAGGCCCGCGTAGTTGACGATGTCCGCCATGACGCTGTCCGCCCCGGCAACCGTGCGGATGGCCTCCGGCAGCGGGTTGTCCGAGGTGCTCATCGCCTCCGACCCGGCCGCCCCGGGCACCAGGACCAGCATGAGCGCGCCGGAGACCAGTAGGAAGGCCATGGCCACGATGATCCCGCGCGGCATGTCCCGGCGGGGGTCGGCGGTCTCCTCGGCGGCCAGCGGCACGCCCTCGATCGCCAGGAAGAACCAGATCCCGTAGACCAGGGCGGCCATCGCCCCCGCGTAGCCCATGGGCAGGAACGAGCTCGCCCCCACGGCGTCGTTCGGGACGATGTCGAAGAGGTTGGCGGCGTCGAAGTGCGGCACGAGCGCGACGACGGTCACCCCCAGCGCGAGGACCGCAACCACGGTGATCCCGAACATCAGCTTGAGCGCCTCGCCCACCCCGTACATGTGGATGCCCATGAACACCAGGTAGGTCACGAGGTACACGGGCCAGGAGTTTGTGATCCCGAACAGGCCGAGCGCCTCGATGTAGCCGCCGATGAACGTGGCGATCGCCGCCGGGGCCACGGCGTACTCGATGAGCACGGCCATCCCGGTGGCGAAGCCGCCGAGGGGGCCGAGGGCCCGGCGGGCGAACCCGTAGCCGGCGCCGGCCGTGGGGAGCGTGGAGGAGAGCTCGGCGAGGCCGAAGACCATGCAGGTGTACATGAGGCCCATGAGCACGAAGGCGATGAGCAGCCCGCCCCACCCGCCCTCGGAGAGCCCGATGTTCCATCCGGAGAAGTCCCCCGAGATGACGTAGGCGATGCCCAGGCCCGCGAGCAGGACCCACCCCGCGGCCCCGGAGCGGAGCTGGCGGTGCTGGAAGTACTCGTCGGTGCGGGCGGGCTGTGCTGGGGAGTCGGGCATGGGACGATCCCTCCGGGATTCCACAAAGGTCTGAAAACAGACGTTTGGCGCGAGTGGTCACAGTCTGTGGGTTGCCCCCTGCCTCGTCAAGACCCCGCGGCGCGCGGTCGGGTGGTCGCCGAGCGGCGCCCGGGACCGCGTCGCGGTGGAGCCGGCCCCCCGCATGCCGCAGAATGGTGGGCATGAACCAGACCAGCTCCTCAGCCCCTGACCGCCCCGGCCGCGCCCGCTCCTGGGCCTTCATCGCCATCACGGCGGGCTTCCTCGTCTCGGCCGCCCTGATCATCGCGGTGGGCGTGGTCGCCATGGATCTCACCCACTAGGACCTCGGCCGGCCGTCCCGGCCGGAGGGAGCGGCGCGCCGTCCGGACCGGGCGGCGCGCCGCTGCTGCTCGTGGCCCCGGCCGGCGCGCGCGGTGGGCGGGGTCCCGCCGGAGGCGGTCCCCGGGGACCGTGACACCATGGGCGCACGTCGCACCGCAGGGAGGAGCGCCACCGTGAGCGATCCCGTCCAGCACCCCCGCATCCGGCCCGTGCGCCAGGGCAATGCCTTCGAGGAGGCCGTGGAGCGGATCCTCGACTCGATCCGGCTCGGCCTGTTCCGCCGGGGCGAGCGGCTCCCGCCCGAGCGGGAGACCGCGGCGATGCTCGGCATCTCCCGCGCCACGCTCCGGGAAGCCCTGCACGAGCTCCAGGTCGCCGGGGTCCTGGAGGTGGTGCGGGGCCGGTACGGCGGGACCTTCGTGACCGGCCGCACCGCCCTGCCGGACGAGGCCCTCCCCCCGGTGGACCCCGCGGACGTCGAGGACGTGCTGGTGTTCCGCGCGGTGGTCGAGCCCGCCGCGGCGGAGCTGGCCGCGGCGGCGTCCCTCAGCGCGGCCGCCCGGGAGCACCTGCTCGCGTGCCTGCGGCAGGTCGAGGAGAGCACCCCGGAGGACTACCGCCCCGCCGACGCGCGCTTCCACATCGCGGTGGCCGAGCTGGGCGGCTGTCCCAGCCTGGTCCGCGCCGTCGCGGAGGTGCGCTCGCGGGCCAGCGACCTGCTGGACCGGATCCCCGTCCTGCCGGTCAACCTCGAGCACTCCGACCGCCAGCACCGCGAGCTCACCGACGCCGTCCTGGCGGGCGACGCCCCCGCCGCCCGGGCCGCTTCCCTCGCGCACCTGGAGGGCACGGCCGCGCTGCTGCGCGGCTTCCTCGGGCACGCCGGGCAGTCCGACGACGACGCCCCCCGGGACGACCGCGGCCCGGTGTGACCCGCCGCCGCGCGAAGAACGGGCCGGGCTGCGGGGCCGGTGCTTATACTCGTCCGCAGTGACACGGGGTGCCGGCGCCGCACGACGAGCCGGCTGAGATGACACCCGTCGAACCTGATCCAGTTAGGACTGGCGAAGGGATGTCCTGCCGGGACCGGCCGTGGCCGGCCCGCGTCTCCTCGCCCTGACCCCGGGGAGACCCATGCAGATCGCAGAACAGATCGTCCTCGTCACCGGCGGAGCACGAGGGCTGGGCCGCAGCGTCGTCGAGGCCTTCGCCGCCCAGGACGCGAGGGTCGTGGTCAACTACCGCGCGTCCCGGACGGCCGCGGAGGAGCTCGTCGACCGGTACGGCCACGAGCGGGCGGTGGCGCTGGCTGCCGACGTCACCGACGCGCAGCAGGTCGCAGACATGCTCCGCGCGGCCCGGGAGCACTTCGGCTCCCCCGTCACCACCGTGGTCAACAACGCGCTGGCGGACTTCTCCTTCAACGGCGACGCCCGCTCCTCCGCGGAGGACATCCGCTGGGAGGAGTTCCACGCCCAGTTCTCCGGCAGCGTCCGCGGGGCGCTCAACACCGTGCAGCAGGCCCTGCCCGGCATGCGGGAGCGGGGTTTCGGCCGGGTCGTCAACGTCGGCACCAACCTGTTCCAGAACCCCGTGGTCCCGTACCACGACTACACGGCGGCGAAGGCCGCGCTGCTGTCCCTGACCCGCACCCTCGCCAAGGACCTCGGCGCGTACGACGTCACGGTCAACATGGTCTCCGGAGGTCTGCTGCGCACCACCGACGCGAGCGCCGCCACCCCGGACGAAATCTTCGACCACATCGCCTCCGCCACGCCCCTGGGCCGGGTCACCACACCGGCCGAGTTCGCCGACGCCCTGCTGTTCTTCGCCTCGCCGTGGGCGCGCTCGGTCACGGGGCAGAACCTGGTGGTCGACGGCGGGCTGGTCCTCAACTGATGGGGGCCGCCGTGACCGCGCCGCGACAGCTGCACCTCAACGCCTTCCTCTTCGGCGCGGGCCACCACCAGGCGGCGTGGCGGCACCCGGACTCCCCGCTGGAGCGGCTCGGGGACATCGCCCACTGGGAGCGCCTCGCCCGCACCGCCGAGCGGGGCCTCCTCGACGCCGTGTTCTTCGCCGACGGGCACAGCGCCGGCGACGTGGCGGACGGACCCCGGTGGTTCCTCGAACCGCTCACGGCCCTGTCCGCGATGGCGCGGGCCACGGAGCGGATCGGGCTGGTCAGCACGGTCTCGACGACCCTCTGGACGCCGTTCCACGCCGCCCGCCTGCTGGCCTCGCTCGACCACATCAGCCGCGGGCGGGCCGGCTGGAACGTGGTCACCTCCATGTTCGACGCCGAGGCGCGCAACCACGGCCTCCCGGGAATGCCACCGCACGCCCAGCGCTACGCGCGGGCGGCAGAGTTCATCGACGTGACCCATCGGCTGTGGGACTCGTGGTCCGACGACGCCCTGGTCGGCGACCGGCAGGGCCTGCACGCCGACCCCGAGCGGGTGCGCCGGATCGACCACGCCGGCGAGCACTTCCGCGTGGACGGCCCGCTGACCGTGCCGCGCCCGCCCCAGGGGCGTCCGGTCCTGTTCCAGGCGGGCGCCTCCGGGCCGGGCCGGGACCTGGCCGCCCGGCACGCCGAAGGGGTCTACGCCGTGGCCTACGACCTCGAGAGCGCGCGGGAGTACCGCGCCGATCTGAGGCGGCGCGTCGCCGCGGCCGGACGGGACCCGGAGGGCGTGGCCGTCATGCCGGGCCTGGTCACCTACGTGGGCTCCACGGAGGAGGAGGCCCGGGCCAAGCAGGCGGAGGTGGACGCCCTGCTGCCCTCGGAGCAGTCCCTGGCCCAGCTGTCCGCGTTCGTCCAGCAGGACTGCAGCGCCTGGGAGCTGGACGCCCCGGTCCCGGAGCTGCCGCCGCTCGAGGGTTTCACCGGGCCGCAGGGCCGGTACGCCACGATCCTGCGGATCGTGGCGGTCGAGCGGCCCACGGTGCGGCAGCTGCTGGGCCGGCTGGCCGCCGGGGGCGGGCACTGCACGGTGGTCGGCACCCCGGAGGCCGTCGCGGACCGGATGGAGCGCTGGTTCATCTCGGGCGCGGCCGACGGCTTCAACCTCATGCCGCCCCGGCTGCCGGACTCCCTCGACGACTTCGTGGACCACGTGGTCCCCGTCCTCCAGCGTCGCGGACTCTTCCGCACCCGGTACACCTCGTCCACGCTGCGCGGGCACCTGGGGTTGCCGCGGCCCGGCGGCGCTCAGTGACGTGCTGCGGCGCCTGTTGCGGCGGACGACCCGGGCATCCCGGGACGGTCGGTCAGCACGTCGTGGACCGGTCGGCGCAGGCTGTCGGGGAGCTTCGGACCGCGGCCCGCCCGTGTCCTGTCCGCCGGTCAGACGAACAGCGCGGTCACCCGCGTGAGGGTCATCGTCACTCCGTAGGCGAGCGGGACCCCGACGAGGACCCAGCCCAGTGCCAGTCGTGCACGGCTCATGTCATGCCTCCTTCGGGGAGAGATCGGTGTCGGACGTGCGCGAGGACTCGGTGCCGGCCTTCCCGGAGGCCTCGGTGCCGGACGCCGCGGTCCGGCGCTCGGGCTCGTGGTACTTGGCGTCCACGGGCTTGACCAGGAGGTTGGCGACGAAGCCGACGACCAGCAGGCCGACCATGGTCAGCAGCGCCGGCTGGTACGCCTGCGCAGTGAGCTCCCCGGGGGTGCCCTGGGCGTCGAGGAACGCGTTGACGATGAGGGGCCCGGCGATGCCCGCGGCGGCCCAGGCTGTGAGCAGGCGGCCGTGGATGGCCCCCACCTGGAAGGTCCCGAAGAGGTCCCGCAGATAGGCCGGCACCGTGGCGAAGCCGCCGCCGTAGAACGAGATGATGACGAAGGCCAGCAGCACGAACAGCAGCGTGGAGGTCGAGCCGAACAGCGCCAGCACGGTGTAGAGGACCGCCCCGACACCGAGGTAGACCATGTAGATGCGCTTGCGGCCCAGGACGTCCGAGGTGGTGGACCACACGAAGCGCCCGCCCATGTTGCCGATGGACAGGAGGCCCACGAAGCCGCCGGCCACGGCCGCCGTCACGAGGGAGGCGCCGTCCGCCTGGCGGAAGAAGTCCTGGATCATGGGGGCGGCCTGCTCGAGGATGCCGATGCCGGCGGTCACGTTGCAGAACAGCACGATCCACACCAGCCAGAACTGCCGGGTGCGGATCGCGTTGCGGGCCGAGACGTGGTTCTTCGTGACGAGGGCCTTCGACTCGACCTTCGAGGGCTCGAACCCCTCGGGCTTCCAGTCCTCCGCCGGAACCTTGATCGTGAACGCGCCGAAGAGCATGTAGGCGAGGTAGACGACCGCGAGGGTCAGGAACAGCTTGCCGACGGCGTCCCCGCTCGCCACCCAGCCCTCGGTGCCGGAGTTCGGGTCGTAGAAGTTGAGCAGCGCCGCGGAGAGCGGACTGGCGATCAGCGCGCCGCCGCCGAAGCCCATGATCGCCATGCCCGTGGCGAGGCCGGGGCGGTCGGGGAACCACTTGATCAGCGTGGAGACGGGCGAGATGTAGCCGATGCCCAGGCCGATGCCGCCGATGACCCCGTAGCCCAGGTAGACGAGCCAGAGCTGCTCGGTGAAGATGCCGAGCGCGCCGACCAGGAACCCCCCGGACCACAGCAGCGCCGCGGTGAACATGGCCCTGCGCGGCCCGCCGGTGTCCACCCACGTGCCGAAGACGGCGGCGGACAGGCCCAGCATGACGATGGCGATGGAGAAGATGATGCCGATCTGGGTCAGGCTCGCGTCGAAGTGCGCCACCAGCGCGTTCTTGTACACGCTGGTGGCGTAGGCCTGACCGATGCACAGGTGCACCGCGAGGGCGGCCGGCGGTATGAGCCAACGGTTGAATCCCGGTGGTGCCACCGAATGCTGCCGATCAAGCCATCCCATGCCCCGACTCCTCATCTGGTGCGGACACTGCGCGAAGGGCGCGTCCGGGACGGAATCAACACGTCCCGGCCCGGCGCCCAAGGGTGAAGCATGTCACACGGACGAGAGAACTGGAAAGCAGCCTGCCGACCGGCCGCGCCGGATCGGGCCGGAGCGGGGCCCCTCATCCTCCGCGCAGCGACCGCCACGCGCGCCGCCAGAAGGCGAGGAAGCCCTTCTCCGCCACGGCCTGCTCGAGCCGTTCGATCTGCCGGGTCTGGGCGCGGACCAGGTCTAGGAGCTCGTGCGCGAGCTCCTCGGCGGCGTCCAGCCTCCGGTGCAGGGCGCCGGCCTCCTCCGCCGCCGCCCGCCTCAGGTAGAGCGGCAGGCCGATCCCGTGCTCCGCGCTCCACTGCCTGAGGTGGCGCTCGCGCACCGCCGCCTCGCCCCGCGCCGCGGCGAGCCGGTCGGTCCGGTCCCGCTGGGCGGTCGGGCGCGCGGGGAGCAGACCCGCGGTGAACGTCTCCAGGAAGCGGAGCACGAACTCCCAGCGCTCCGCGGCGCCGATGGTCTCGTCGTAGTCGCCCAGCACCCCGTGCACCGCGCGCCGGTACAGGAACGGCGCGTCGACCGCGGTGCGGTCGCCGTCCAGCACGTCGGTGAGTGTGAGTGCCTCCCGGTCAGTCCGCACGAGATCCCGTCCCGGCCGACCGGTTGGGACGTCCTGGCCGGTCCCGGCCGGAGCCCCGGTCCGCACCACGACCCCGTCGTCGGTCACGAGGGGATCCTCGAGGTGGGCGACGCCCCGCTGCAGGAGCTCGGGCGGCCAGGGCTCCGAGCCGTCGTGCAGGACGACGAGCTCAGACTCCCCTGCCCGCAGCCCACGGTTGGCGGCCGCCGCGGCACCGAAGGCCCTGCGGTGGTGGAGGACCGTCGTGCGCCCCGCGAGCTCGTCCCGGCGCGGCGCCAGGACCGCGTCCACCTCGGCGGGGTCCCCGCCGTCGTCCACGAGGACCAGTCGCCAGTCGGTGAACGTCTGCGCCAGGAGGTCGTCGACGGCCCGGCCCAGGCGCGCCGGGGCGTCGTGGTGCCGCAGCAGGACCGCGACGGTGGGCCGCTCGGACGGCACCGCGGGAACGGTGTACCGGCGGCGGAGGGCACGCACCACCGGGGCACCGACCCCGCGCGGCGCCGCCACCGTTCCCACCGCGGGCCGGGCCTCCTGCCCGCGGAGCGCCCCGGCCACGTCGTCCCACCACCGGGCCGCCGCTTCCCGGACCGCCGGCTCGGCGTCCGCCAGCGCGGCGCGCACCGCCCCCCGGTGCTCCACGGCCTCCGCCGCCCACTGCTGGACGGCCGCGCGGGTGTCCCACGCCACGTCGCCGGGGGTGAGCAGCGCCGCCAGGGGAACGACGGCACCTTCCAGCCCCCAGCGGCTCAGCACGCCGTTCATGTCGTCCGTGGAATATTTGTCCGGGCCCACCGGGAGGACGACGGCCCGCGCCGCGAGGCCGAGGGCCGCACCGCGGGAGCAGGTGGTCAGGACCCAGTCCGCCCGGAGCGCCTCCGTGCCGGCCTCTCCCGGATCTGCGCGCACCCGGTGGACGTCGTCCGGCAGCAGCGCGGCCACGTCCGCCGCGAACTCCTCGTCGGCCGGGGCGCCGCCGCATGCCAGGAGCGTGACCGCTGCGCCCGTCCGGTGCACCAGGGCGTCCAGCAGGGCGGCGAGCAGCGGGGCGAGCCGCTCCGCCGGGAAGGGACCGGCCGGCCGCCGCACTGCGGCGAGGATCCGCGGCGGCCCCGCCGGCGCCCCCGGCTCCTCCGCCGACCCGCCCAGCTCGTCCTGCCGCTCGGCCCGTCCGTCCGGATCCTCCGACTCCGCGGCCGGCCCCTCCCACTCCTCCTGCTCCCGCCCGGCCGGGGCGCCCCGCTCTCCTGGGCGACGTGTCGGCCCGTCCTGCTCGAGCGGTCGCGCCGGGGCGGCGGGAGGCGGGAGAAGGAGCGCGTCCTCCCAGCCGACGCGCAGGCCGGGGTGCTCGGGGCACAGCCGGCGGGCCACCGCCAGGGACGTCTCGTCCCGCAGCCCCACGAGGGAGGCGACCGGGAGGAGCCGGCGCACGGCCTCCTCCGGGACGGCATCGGGGTCGAGGGCCAGGCCGGTGACGACGACCGGTCGGCCCGCCGCCGCAGCGGCCCTCGCCCGGTCGAGCCAGAGGAGCAGCCCGGTGTCGCCCACGGGAGCATCCGCCCCGAGGCCGGCCAGCAGGAGCGCCTCCGCCTCGGACCGCGGTGCGGGATCGCCGCCTGCGGGCCCGTGCTCCCGGAGACCCTCCTCCCCCGCGGTCGAGAGCACCGGATCCGCCCCCGGATCGAGGAGCCGGGGGGCGAGGCCGCGCAGGGAGAGCTCCTCGAGGAGTCCGTGGAGTTCGCGAGCCGCTCCCGGCCGGAGTCCCTGCCCGCCCGATCCCGGGAGAACGTCGATGTGCATGACGGTACGGACCTTTCCTCGACCGGTGCGGGCTCCCCCATTCTTCCAGTCGCACCGCTTCCACCAGCCCTGGCCCCGGCCCCGGCCACGCGCGAGCAGGAGGAGACATCTCACCGCCGGCCCCCGGCACGGCCCGTCGGGCGGCGTGCGGTGTGCGAAGTTGCAGGTCCGCACGGAATCGCCTTGCCCGCGCGCGGGCGGGTCCGCCACTGTGGAGGAACACACTGCACCATCTCCGCCGGCGGCGCCCGCCCGGAGGACCCCCTGCCCCGACGGCCCCCGCCACACTGCCCTATATTCCACAAAGGACATATGGGCGTTCGGCGCCGGTCCCGCCGCAGGACACGGCCCTCCCGTTGCCGGAGCGGACCGGCGACCCCCGGCCGCGGAGATCCCGCCCACCTCACAGCGGGAGACGTCGAGGAGTCCCACCATGTTGAACGCCGCCGTGATCAGCCCCCAGCCCATGACGCGCATCGCGATGCAGCGCGAGGCCGTCGAGCACCCCGAGCACGGCGTGCGCGTGAGCGCGGTGGCGGGCAGCGTCCCGGAGTTCCTGGCCGAGAACCCGGCCGAGGAGATGGTGGTCCTGCTGAGCCTGAACACCCTGGACGGCCGCAACCTCGTGCAGAACGTCACGGATCTCACCGCACAGGAGCACACCGTGGTGGTGCTGGTGCCCCCGGACGACCTCGCCCGGGTCCGTTCCGCCTTCACCTGCGGGGCGGCCGGCGCCGTGGGGAAGTGGGAGCCCATCCGGACCGTCTTCCGCACCATGCGGCTCTCCCGGCAGCTGGGCCACTTCGTGAGCGACGTGCTCCAGTCGGCTCTGGCCGAGCTGCCAAGCAAAGCTCCCGCGAAGCTCTCCGCCCGGGAGCGCCAGGTGCTCGCGCTCTACGTGGACGGACTCCAGGAGCAGGAGGTGGCCGCGCTGCTGGAGATCGCCGAGTCCACGGTGGAGGAGCACCTCAAGCGGATCCGCCGCAAGTACGCAGCGGTGGAGCGGCCGGCCCGCACCAAGCTCGAGCTCTACAAGCGGGCCATCGAGGACGGGATCATTCCCCCGGTGCTGCCGCTCGCCTGAGCACGGGATCGGACGTTCCCCGCGTCCACGGGCCGCCCCGTCCGGCCCACGCCCGGCCGAACGGTGCCCGGACGGGTGAGCCCGGACCGTCGTGCCCGGACCGTCGTGCCCGGACCGTTGTGCGCGGACCGTTGTGCCGGGCCGGGGACGCTCCTACTCTGGAGACAGCGCCACTGTGCGCCGTTCCGCATCCCCCCGCACCGGAACTCCAGCCCCGGCGGGGCCGAGCGCCCGGACCGCTCCGAGTCCGCCCGTGACCCTTCCGGCATCGCCGACGACGGTCCGCGCACCGCCGTCGAGCACGAGCACCAGCCCGGGGGCGCGCGCCCCGCCCACAGGAAGCCAGCCCCATGAATGCCGTGGACCGCGGGGAGCACGACCAGGAGATCGCCCGAGAGCTCGAGAAGCTGCGCACCCATCTCACAGGGACGCTGGTCGAGCCCGACGACCCGCTCTACGACGAGGCGAGACGGGTCTGGAACGGCATGGTCGACGTGCGGCCCCGCGCTGTCGTGCAGGCCGGCGCGGTGTCCGACATCGACCCGGTGCTGGCCGCCGCGCAGCACACGGACCTGCCGCTGGCGGTCCGCGGCGGCGGGCACAACGTGGCCGGCCACGGCACCGTGGAGGGCGGGCTCGTCCTGGACCTCGGCGCGCTGCGGCGGGTCGAGGTGGACCCGGAGACCCGGCGCGTGACCGTGGAGCCGGGCGCCACCCTGGCCGACGTCGACCGCGCGACCGTCCCGCACGGTCTCGCGGTGCCCCTCGGCGTGGTGAGCGCCACCGGGGTCGCGGGCCTGACCGTGGGCGGCGGCGTCGGCTGGCTGACGCGCAGCAACGGCCTGAGCCTCGACAACCTCGTGGACGCCGAGGTGATCACCGGTACCCGGGAGCACCTGCGCGCCAACGCGGAGCACAACCCGGACCTGTTCTGGGGCATCCGCGGCGGCGGGGGGAACTTCGGCATCGTGACCTCCTTCACGTTCCGGGCCAGGGAGCTGCCCGCGTCCGTGCTGGGCGGGAACCTGATCTACGGGCGCGAGCACTGGCGCACGGCCCTGCAGGCCTTCGCCCGCTGGACCGACGACCTGCCGGACGAGATGAACGGCATCGTCTCGATCCTCCGGTTCCCGCCGAGTTTCGGGATGGGCGACGAGCCCTGGCTGATCATCGGCTTCGCCTGGATGTCGCCCGATCACGCCGAGGGCCTGCGCCTGGTCGACCGGCTGCGGGCCGAGGCCCCGCCGGACGAGGAGGAGGTCGGCCCGGTGCAGTGGACCGAGTGGCAGTCGGCCATGGACGAGCTCTTCCCCAAGGGGGCCCGCGGCTACTGGAAGAACGCCTCGTTCTCCCGTCTCGACGACGAGGTGGTCGACGCCCTGCTCGGCGCGGCCTCGGAGATCACCTGGTTCGGCACGGGCATCGACATCCACCACATGGAGGGGTTCTTCGGGCGGGTGCCCGCCGGCGCCACCGCCTTCCCCAACCGGTCCGCGCGGTACTGGCTCAACGTCTACGGCTACTGGCCGGACGCCGCCGACGACACCCGCCTCACCGCGTTCGCCCGGAAGGCCCACGCCGCCGTGGAACCGTTCGCCGACGCGGGCCTCTACGTGAACTTCCTCGGTGCCGAGCACGGCCCCGTCACGCCCGAGACCGCGCGGCAGGCCTACGGGGAGCGGACGCACCGGCGTCTCGTCGAGCTGAAGAACCGCTACGACCCGGGCAACCTGTTCCGGCTCAACCACAACATCCTCCCGAGCGTCGCCTGACGGGAGGCGTGGTCACGCCGGCCGCACCGGCGGCGTCGGGTGCAGCGGCGGATGCCGGGGCCCCCGCGGCGAGGCGTCAGGGCGCGCCGAGCAGCCGGAGCACGGCCGCCGCGACCGCCCCCAGCACCACCACCAGCAGGAACGGGGCCCGCAGCATCAGGGCCGTCCCCGCCACGAGCAGCGCGCCCAGCCGGGCGTCCAGCACCAGCTCCCGGCCGGAGCCGAACGCGTTCATGACCACGAGCGCGGCGAGCAGGCCCACGGTGACGGTGCCGGCCATGCGCCCGACGCGCGGGTCGTCCAGCACCCGGTCCGGCACGAGGTAGCCGATGAGCTTCAAGGCGTAGGCGAGCGCGCACGCCCCGAGCACCCAGAACCACATGCTCATGCCTCCGTCCCCTCGGCGCCGGGGCCGGACGCCGCGCCGGACGGGGCCGGCCCGGGACCGCGGGAGCGGCCCAGGAACGCCGCGACCACGGCGGCCACGAGGATCGGCAGGCCCGCCGGCAGCACCGGGACCGTCAGGGCCGTGACGAGGCCGCAGACCACCGCGACCGCCACGGGCTCCCGGGCGCTCAGCCGCGGCCACAGCAGGCCCAGGAACGCGGCCACCGCGGCGCCGTCCAGGCCCCACCGCGCGGGATCGCCGAGGGCGTTGCCCAGCAGGGCGCCCAGCACGGTGAACAGGTTCCAGAGCACGAACACGCCCAGGCCCGCGGTCCAGAAGCCCCGCCGCTCCTCGACGGGGTGCACCTGGGAGGACGCGGCCGCGTTGGACTCGTCGATGGTCACGTGCGCGGCGAGGAGCCGGCGCCAGCCCCGCGGGCGGACGAGGGCGTTCATGCTCATCCCGTAGACGGCGTTGCGGATCCCGAGCAGCGTGGCGGCGCCCAGTGCCGAGGCCCCGGCCCCTCCACCCGAGACCACGCCGATGAAGGCGAACTGGGAGCCGCCCGTGAACATGAGCGCGGACAGGGCGACGGTCTGCCAGAAGGTCAGTCCCGCCGCCACGGACAGGGCGCCGAAGGAGATGCCGTACAGCCCGGTGGCCGCGGACACGGACAGCCCGATCCGGACCGCCGGCGAGGACCGCCAGTCGACGGGAGCCGCGTGGCTCACGAGGCGCCGCCGGCGACGGCGGACGACCCGCCCGTGCCCGCCCCGGCCGCATCCGGGGTCTCGGCCGGGCTCTCGTGCGGCGCCGCCGGGGCGCGGCGCCCCTGGGCGGCGTCGAGGGCGTCCAGGGCCTGGACGAGGGCGAGGTGGGTGAAGGTCTGCGGGAAGTTGCCGGTCATCCGCCGCTGCTCGGGCGACCACTCGGTGGAGAGCAGCCCGAGGTCGTTGGCGCGGGACAGCACGGAGTCCACGAGCTTCCGGGCGCTGTCCGGGCGGCCCGAGCGCGCGTACTGGGCGGCGAGCCACAGGGACGCGCCGAGGTGCGGGTTGTCCTGGCCCGGGAAGCCGTCCACCCCGATGACCCCGGCGTACGCGTCGGGGTCCTCGGGGTCCACCGGGCCCAGGACGTTGCGGTAGCGGTGGATGAGCCCGCTGGGGTGCCGCAGCTCCTCCTCGATCCGCCGCACGGTGCCGAGCATCCGCTCGTCGTCGTAGGCCACGAACCCCACCTGCGGCAGCTGGAGCAGGGAGGCGTCCACGGTCTTCGCCCCGTAGTACTGCACGAAGGAGCCGACCTCGGGGTCGTAGCCGCTGGTCCAGATCTCCTCCGCGAGCGCGTCCCGCAGCTGCTCCCACAGCTGCGCGTCGCCGGGCAGGCCGTGCACGCGCACGGCGTCCACGCCGCACTGGAGCGCCGCCCACATCAGCACGCGCGAGTGCGTGTAGTACTGCCGTTCGCCGCGCATCTCCCAGAGGCCCTGGTCCGTGACCTCGTAGTTCTCCACGACCGAGCGCAGCATCGCCTGCTGCAGGGGCCAGGAGAGGTGGTCCTCCACGGCGCCGCGCCGGCGGAGCTTCTCGAACACCACCATGACGTGCCCCACGGCGTCCGACTGGTGCTGGCCCGCGGCGCCGTTGCCCTCGCGGACCGGCCGCGAGCGCTCGTAGCCGGGCAGGTCGAGCTGGTGCTCGCGCCCGCGGCGCTCCCCCGCGACCCCGTAGATGTTCTGCAGGTCGTGCGGGTCGCCCGCCACGGCGCGCAGCAGCCAGTTGCGCAGCTGGGCGGCCTCGCGGTCGTGGTCGTGGTCGAGCATGACCTCGAGGGCCATCGCGGCGTCCCGCAGCCAGGCGAAGCGGTGGTCCCAGTTGCGCTCCCCGCCCACCACGTCCGGCAGGGACGTGGTGGGGGCGGCCACGAGCCCACCCGTCTCCTGGTGCATCAGCGCCCGCACCACGAGCAGCGAGCGCCGGACCACGTCCGAGCGCCGGGCCACGGCGTGGCCGCGGACCGGGACGATGTGCACCGGCTCGTCCTCCCCGACGGCCGGCGGGGAGTACAGCCCGGACCAGTCCTGCCACAGCTCCACGGTCCGGGTCAGCTGCTCGTTGACGTCGACCGGCGCCGGGGGCGTGCGGTGGGACGGGAAGTGCGTGAGGACGAAGTCGCGTGCCTGGCCGGCGGAGACGGTGAAGGTCCCGCGGTGGCGGCGCTCGTCGTCGTCGTCCGTGGACTCGGGGAGGGGCTCACCGCGCAGGACGAGGGCGTCCGGGCCGGCCATGGCCACGAGCATGGGGGGCGCGGGGTCGCCGCCGCCGGGGTCCTCCTCCCCCTCGAAGCGGCTGACCCAGGGGACCACGGCGCCGTAGCCGAAGCGCACCCGCAGCTCGTGGTACATCTCGACCTCGCCGGTGAGGCCCTCGACGCGGCGGACCACGTCCGTGCGGGAGGTCAGCGGGAGGAAGTCGGTCACGCGCACGGACCCCGAGTCGGTGACCCACACGGTCTGCAGCACGAACGTGTTCTCCACGTAGAACCGCTCGGCGACCTGGGCGCCGCTGTCCTCCTCGTCGAGGACCTCGCCGTCGGCCCCCTCCGCGACCGTGCACGCGGGGGCGAGCAGCCACCGCCCGTGGTCGGGCTCCCCGAGCAGGGCGCCGAAGACCGAGGGGGAGTCGAATCGGGGCGCGCACAGCCAGTCGATGGACCCGGTGCGGGAGACGAGCGGACCCGTGCGCATGTTCGAGAGCAGGGCGTAGTCCTCGATCAGTGAAGCCATGCCTCAAGATTGGCACATCGCCGGGCCGCAGCGGACCGGCCGCTTGAGCTATACCCCCAAGGGGTATACAGTGGCCGCAGGACGACCGAGGAGGACCCATGACCCAGAACCCGCCGCACGGGTACACCCAGGACAAGGACGCGTACCTCAAGCGCCTGCGGCGCATCGAGGGCCAGGTCCGGGGCATCCACCGGATGGTCGAGGAGGACAAGTACTGCATCGACGTCCTCACCCAGATCTCCGCGATCCAGTCGGCCCTCAAGGCCGTGAGCCTGGGCCTGCTGGACGAGCACCTGAGCCACTGCGTCGTGGGCGCCGTCGAGGCCGCCCAGGAGTCCGGGGACGTCACGAGCGTCGACGACAAGCTCCAGGAGGCGTCCGCGGCCATCGCGCGCCTGCTCAAGAGCTGAACCACCCCGCTGAACCACCCCACCGAAACCCCGAGGAGCCCATCGTGCAGACCATCGTCAACGTCTCCGGAATGACCTGCGGCCACTGCGTCAGGTCCGTCACCGAGGAGCTCACCGAGCTGGAGGGCGTCGAGTCCGTCGACGTCGACCTCGTGGCCGGCGGGGTCTCCCCCGTGGTCGTGACGTCCACCCGCGAGCTGCCGGCGGCCGAGATCGAGGAGGCCGTCGAGGAAGCGGGGTACACCGTTGCCTGAGACCCGCACGCCCGTCCCCACCGAGGTCGCCGGGCCCCTGCGCACCCTCGAGCTCGAGATCACGGGCATGACGTGCTCCTCGTGCGTCAGCCGGGTCGAGAAGAAGCTGGGCAGGCTCGACGGCGTCGACGCCTCCGTCAACCTCGCCCTCGAGACCGCCACCGTCCACGTCCCCGCGGGCGTGAGCGACGAGCAGGTCGTCGAGACGGTCGAGAAGGCCGGGTACGGGGCCGTCCTCAAGAACGCGCCCGGGGGCGACGACGCCGGCGGCCCGGACGGCTCCGACGCCATGACCCGGGTCGCCGGGCGCGAGGCGTCCTCGCTGCGCTCGCCCGAGTCCCTGCGCCGGCGCCTCCTCGTGGCGGCCGCGCTCTCCGTCCCGGTGTTCGTGATCTCGATGCTGCCCGGCTTCCAGTTCCCGCACTGGGGCTGGGTGGTCGCGGCCCTGAGCCTGCCGGTCGTGGCGTGGGCCGCGTGGCCGTTCCACCGCTCGGCGGCGGTCAACGCCCGGCACCTGACCTCCACCATGGACACCCTCGTGTCCCTGGGCGTGTCCGCCGCGTACCTGTTCTCGCTGTGGAACCTGCTGCGCGAACCCGGCATGACGGCCGGCGCGATGCTCGGCCACGCGATGGACATGAGCGGGCACCAGCTCTACTTCGAGACCGGCGCCCTGGTCACCGCGTTCCTGCTGCTGGGCCGCTGGCTGGAGGCCCGGGCGAAGGCCCGCTCCGGCGAGGCGCTGCGCGCGCTGCTGGAGCTCGGCGCGAAGGACGCGGTGGTCCTGCGGGACGGCGTGGAGACGAACGTGCCCGCGGAGCAGCTGCGCCCGGGGGACCTGGTCGTCGTGCGCCCCGGCGAGAAGATCGCCGCCGACGGCGTGGTCGTGGACGGCCGCTCGGCCGTGGACACGTCCCTGCTCACCGGCGAGTCCCTCCCGGTGGAGGTGGAGGTCGGCGACACCGTCACCGGGGCCACGATCAACACCAACGGCCGGCTGCTGGTCGAGGCGACCCGCGTGGGCGCCGACACCACCCTGGCCCAGATGGGCCGGATGGTGTCCCGGGCGCAGGCGAGCAAGGCCCCCGTGGCCCGGCTGGCCGACCGGATCTCCGGGGTCTTCGTCCCGGTCGTCCTGGTGATCGCCCTCGCCACGCTGGCCGGCTGGCTCCTGCTGACCGGGGACGTGAACGCGTCCTTCGTGGCCGCGGTCTCCGTGCTCGTGATCGCCTGCCCCTGCGCCCTCGGCCTGGCCACCCCCACGGCCCTGCTCACGGGCACGGGGCGCGGCGCGCAGCTGGGCATCCTGATCAAGGGCGCCGAGGTGCTCGAGGACACCCGCACCGTGGACACCGTGGTGCTGGACAAGACGGGCACCGTCACGAGCGGGCAGCTCTCCGTGGCGGCCGTGACGCCCGTGTCCGGGTACTCCCGGGACCAGGTGCTGGACCTCGCGGCCACCGTGGAGCAGCACTCCGAGCACCCCATCGCGCGGGCGGTGGCCGCGGCCACCCCGCACCGGTTCCCGGTCTCCGGGTTCGTCTCGGCCCCCGGCGGGGGCGTCCGCGCGCACGTGGCGGACGGGATGCACTCCCGCTCGGTGGTGGTCGGGCGCACCACGTGGCTGTCCGAGAACGGCGTGCGCCTGGACGGCGCCCAGCTCGATGCGCTGCGCCGCGCCCAGGAGGGCGGGTTCACCACGATCCTCGTGGCCGTCGACGGGGCCCTCGTCGGCTTCGTCGACCTGCGCGACACCGTCAAGGACGACGCCCGCGAGGCGGTCGCCCGGCTCAAAGAGCTGGGCCTGCGGCCCATGCTGCTGACCGGCGACAACGAGCCCGTGGCCCGGGCCGTCGCCGCGGAGGCGGGCATCGCCGCCGAGGACGTCGTCGCCGACGTCAGCCCGGAGGGCAAGGTCGCGGTGGTCCGCGACCTCCAGGACGACGGCCGCGTGGTCGCCATGGTGGGCGACGGGGTCAACGACGCCGCAGCCCTGGCGCAGGCCGACCTCGGTATCGCGATGGGCGCCGGCACGGACGCGGCGATCGAGGCCGCGGACATCACGGTGGTGCGCAGCGACGTCGGGTCGGTGCCCACGGCCATCGCCCTGTCCCGCCGGACCCTGTCGATCATCAAGTCGAACCTGTTCTGGGCCTTCGCCTACAACACGGTGGCCATCCCCGTGGCCGCCGCGGGACTGCTCAACCCCGTGATCGCGGGTGCCGCCATGGCCTTCAGCTCCGTGTTCGTGGTGCTGAACTCGCTGCGGCTGCGGAGCTTCGGCCGCTGAGCCCGCCGGACGCGACGACGCCCCGGGAAGGACCCTCGGCCCTTCCCGGGGCGTCGTGCGTTGTGTAAGGCGCTGGTCCGGGGTCAGACGGAGCCCGGGTCGACCGGGCTCTCCTCATTCTCCTCGAGCTCGGGCACCTCGGACTTGTGGTCCTCCTGGGCCACGTCCGTGGGGTCCTCGTCGGCGCCGTCCTCCTGCTGGTCGGCCATCCGCTGCTGGACCTTGCGCTCGAACTCCTCGTCGCCCTCGGTGGGCGGTTCCGGCTGCTGGCTCATGCTGGTTCCCGTCGTCCGGTCTCGAGCAGGGCGCGGGTTCGGGCCCTGCTGCTCAGGTGCCGTCCCAATCTACCCAGCGCCCGGCCGGACGCGACAGGGCTGTCCACCGGAGCGGGTCCCTCCCGGGAGCGGGCGCGGAGCGCGCAGGGCCCCGGAACGAGCGGGACCCCCGAACGAGCGGGGTCCGGCTCGTTCGGGGGCCTCAGGCGGGCGGGATGCTCAGGCGCGCGGGGCGGGGCCGTCGTCGTCCGGGCCGGACGCCGGGGCGGGGCCGTCGGCGGGGCGGCGGCCGAGGAGGTCCTCGCCCTCGGTGTCGGGCCGGACGCGCTGGCCGAACTCGGCCTCGCCGGGGGGCCGCGCGGCGGCCTGCCGCCGGGCCCGGGCCTCGGCGTAGAGCTTGGCCGAGGAGCGGTTGACGCCCGTGCCCGCGCCGAGGTGGGGGTCGTTGGGCTTCTCGACGATCATCAGCGTGGCGCTGATCACGAGCGTCACGATGAACGCGATGCCCGCGGCGATGAAGGCGAGGTCCAGGCGCAGGGCGTTGTCCGTGCCGCCGCTGGCGAAGATGCCCACGGCGACGAACGCGATCGCCGCGAGCACGGCGGACAGGATCAGGGGGCCCTTGACGTCGGCCCGGAAGCCGCCTCTCGAGCCCTTGCGCTGTGCCACTGGTCCTCCTCGTGAGCTGATGTCCCCGGCGGGCCGGGGCCTGCCGTGCGGTAGCCCAGTCTACGCGGTCCCGGCGGGGGCCCGTCCCCGGCGGTCCTCGTGCCGGAGCGTGAGGGCGGCCAGCAGGTGGGTGACGCCGATGACCACCGCGGCGGCCCCCACCACCCCGAAGAGCGCCTTGGGGCCGAGGTCCACCACGAGCACGAGACCGGTGGCGGCGAGGACCGTGACCAGCCCGGCGATGGTCCAGTCGCGGCCCAGCGGGAAGGTCGTGCGGAACTTCAGCCCGAGCGCCAGCTCCGTGAGCCCGGCCAGGCCCATGATGGACGCCGCGTAGACCACGAGCCACGCGGGGGTGTCGGCGCCGAGGATCGTGAAGACCCCGCCCAGGAGGTACAGCACGCCGTAGGACTGCGGGATCTGCCGGGTGGGGCCCAGGTCCACGTGGTCGTTGCCGTTGAGGCGCAGCTGCAGGAGCACGCTCGCCGCGCCCGTGAGCACGAGGTACAGCCCCACGCCCCAGGCCACCACGGGCAGCGTCGGCTCCTGCCAGAACACGGTCACGGCGCCGAACACCAGCGCCACGAGCGCGCGCAGCAGCGTGGGCGCGAACAGGTCGCGGTGGATGCCGGTGCTCGGGTCGGGGTTCACGGTGCGCCTTTCATCGGAGCGTGCTCGCGGGAGGGCCCCGGCGGGGAGGCCCGCGGGGCACCGGCCAGTCTAGCGACCGCGTGCGGGGCCGGGCGCCGAGAGCACCCGGGCCAGGACCGCGAGGGCGTCCGGCAGGGCGTCCCCCTCCGGGGCCGCACCGGTGGCGCCGAAGCCGACGACGACGCCGCGGCGGCCGCCCCCCGCGCCGTGCGCCCAGTACGAGCCCAGCGCCGCCACCCGCACGCCCGCGGCCGCGGCCCGGTCCACGACGTCCTGCTCCGCCAGGGGCACCTCCCCGGTGAACTCGAGGACGGCGTGCAGCCCCCCGTCCATGGGCACGGCCCGCACCCCGTGGACCTCGGCGAGGGCAGCGGTGAGCAGGTCCCGCCGGCGCCGGTACTCCCGCCGCATCCGGGCGGTGTGCCGGCGCAGGCCGCCGTCGGCCAGGAAGCGGGCCATGGCGTCCTGGGCGACTGCGGAGGCCGGGTTGCCCAGGTCCGTGCGCAGCCGCAGCAGGTCCTCCCGGAGGGCGGGCGGGGCCAGCAGGTAGCCGACCCCCAGCCCGGGCGCGAGGACCTTGGTGAACGAGCCCAGCGTGGCCACGTGGCCGCCGGCACCGAGCAGCCGGCCGGGGGCGGGGGGCTCCGGGACGGCGCCCGGGGCGTGGTCGAGGGAGGACAGCGCGGGCAGCGGCTCGCCCACGTAGCGCAGCTCGGAGTCGTAGTCGTCCTCGACGATCAGCGCGTCGTGGGCGCGCGCCCAGCCGAGCAGCTCGAGCCGGCGGGCGGCGGGCATCGACGCCCCGAGGGGGTACTGGTGGCTGGGGGTGACGATCACGGCGTCCGGGGGCCGCTCGATCTCCCACTCCCCCGGGCCGGCCCACGCCCCGGACGGCAGCCGGGCGGGGTCGAGGCCCTGGTCGTCGATCGGCACCGGCAGCACCTCGTGGCCGAGCCGCTCCGGCACCCGGCGCAGCGAGGGGTAGCCGGGGTCCTCGACGGCGACGCGCAGCCCGCGGCCCGCGTGGCCGCCGAGCACCGCGAGCAGCAGCTGGAGCCCGTCCCGCGCGCCCGCCGTGACGAAGAGGTCCTCGGGGTCCCGGACCACGCCGCGCATCAGCCGCAGGTGCTCGGCGATCTGCTCGCGCAGCGGCTCCGAGCCCTGGGGCGGGGGCGCCCCCGTGCCGGCGGCGGCCGCGGCGTCCCGCCACGCGGCGCGCCACTGCGGGGTGGCCAGCCGTCCGGTGTCGGGCCGGCCGGGCGTGAGGTCGATCATGGGCCGCTCCCGGGTCCGGCGCCGCGGCGCCGGACCCGGGCGGGGGCCGGGCCGGGCCGCCGGGGGCTCCGTGCGGGAGCGGGCCAGGTCGGGGTGGACCACGGTGGCGCCGTTGGTCGCGTGCAGATAGCCCTCGCCGTGGAGCTGGTCGTAGGCGGTGACCACGGAGCCGCGCGAGATCCCCAGCCGGGCGGCGAGCCCGCGCGTGGAGGGCAGCGCGTCCCCCGGGCGCAGGGTCCCGGAGACCACCAGCTCCCGCAGCTGCTGGACGAGCTGGGCGGGCAGCGGCGCGGGATCGGCCCGGTCCACGCGCACGGGCAGCTCGACGTCGTGGGGGTGCCGCACGGTCCGCTCCTCATCCCTCGGAATTCCTGTGGTCCAACAGATTCTATCGATGGTGGACCTGTCGGTGGACCACTTCCGGCCGCAGGATGGACTCCATGACCGATCTGCAGACCGCCCATGCCCAGAACCCCGCCGGCGGCACCACCCGCCCCACCGCCTCGGACGCGACCCCGCTGACCGGCTCCCCGCTCGTCAAGCGCGGCCTCGCCGACATGCTCAAGGGCGGCGTCATCATGGACGTCGTCACCGCCGAGCAGGCCCGCATCGCCGAGGACGCCGGCGCCGTGGCCGTGATGGCCCTCGAGCGCGTGCCGGCCGACATCCGCGCGCAGGGCGGCGTGGCCCGCATGTCCGACCCCGACCTGGTCGAGGGCATCCAGGCCGCCGTCTCCATCCCCGTCATGGCGAAGGTGCGCATCGGCCACTTCGTGGAGGCGCAGGTGCTCGAGCACCTGAAGGTCGACTACATCGACGAGTCCGAGGTCCTCTCCCCCGCCGACTACGTCAACCACATCGACAAGCAGCGCTTCACCGTCCCGTTCGTGTGCGGGGCCACCAATCTGGGCGAGGCCCTGCGCCGGCTCGCCGAGGGCGCCGCGATGATCCGCTCCAAGGGCGAGGCCGGCACGGGCGACGTCTCCGAGGCCACCAAGCACATCCGCACCATCCGCGGGCAGATCGCCGAGCTGCAGGCCCTCTACCGGATCTCCCCCGACGCCCTCTACGTGAAGGCGAAGGAGCTCGCGGCCTCCTACGACATCGTCCTCGAGGTCGCCCGCACCGGGAAGCTGCCGGTCGTGCTGTTCACCGCCGGCGGCGTGGCCACCCCCGCGGACGCCGCCATGATGATGCAGCTCGGCGCCGACGGCGTGTTCGTGGGCTCCGGGATCTTCAAGTCCGGCAACCCCGCGGCCCGGGCGCAGGCCATCGTGAAGGCCACCGCCTACTTCGACGACCCCGAGAAGATCGCCGAGGCCTCCCGCGGACTCGGCGAGGCGATGGTCGGCATCAACGTGGGCGACCTCCCGGCCCCGCACCGGCTCGCGGAGCGCGGCTGGTGAGTTCCGCGCCTCGCGTGGGCGTCCTCGCCCTCCAGGGCGGGGTCGCCGAGCACGCTGCGATGCTGCGGGAGCTGGGCGCCGAGCCCGTGCTCGTGAAGACGGCCGAGCAGCTCGCCGGGCTGGACGCGATCGTCCTGCCCGGCGGGGAGTCCTCCACCGTGGACCGGCTGCTGCGCCTGTTCGGGTTGCGGGAGTCGCTGCGGGACGCCGTGCTCGGCGGCCTGCCCACGCTGGGCACGTGCGCCGGCCTGATCCTGCTCGCGTCCGGCATCGAGGACCCCGCCCCCGGCCAGCAGACCCTCGGGGTCCTGGACGTCACCGTGGCCCGCAACGCGTTCGGACCCCAGACGGCCTCCGAGGAGGTCGTGCTCGCGTGGGGCCGCGGCGGGGACGTGGTGCGCGCGGCCTTCATCCGCGCCCCCGCGGTGACCCGCGTCGGCGAGGGCGTCGAGGTCCTCGCCCGGCACCGGGGCGAGGTGGTCGCGGTGGCGAGCGGCGCCGTCGTCGGCATCTCGTTCCACCCCGAGCTGACCGGGGAGACCACGGTGCACCGGCACCTGCTCTCCCTCGTGGCCGCCCGGCGCGGCCTCCCCGCCTGAGCCGCCCCGCCCCGTGCGGGGCGGCTCAGTAGCTGCCGGACGCCCCGCCGCCGGTGAAGCCGCCGCCCCCGCCGAACGAGGAGCCGCCCTGCCCGTCACCGCTCGTGCCTCCGTCCGAGCCGCCGGAGTACAGCCCCGGGTTGGCCAGGTAGAGCGGGAGCCACACGGCCGGGTTCGTGACGGCGTCCGGCTTGCGGTGGTGGTAGCGGTACGTCCGGTACGCCGCGCGCTGCTCCTCGGTGAGCCGCAGCTCCGGGTCGCGCTGCCGGGCCGCCCGCAGCTCCTCGTCGGCGATCCGGCGCCGGCGGCGGAGGTCCGCGGCGAGCCACCACGCCACCAGCACGCCGACCAGGCCGAAGCCGCCCGCGACCCAGCCGAGCAGGGCCCAGTCGAAGGGCTCCTGCGGCGGCTCCCCGCCCCGCGCGTAGACGTGGATCTGCTCGACGGCCTCGCCGAGGCCCTGCGCGTAGCGCTCGTCCGCGAAGGCCGGCGCCAGCACGTCCTCCACCACGCGTTCCGCCTCGTCGTCCGAGAACCGCTCGCGCACCCCGTCCGCGGTCTCGATCCGCAGCTCCCGGTCCCCGGTGGCGGCGACCACGAGCACGCCGTTGTCCGCCCCGGCGTCTCCCACCTCCCAGGCGGTGGCGACCTCGCGGGCGTAGTCCTCGATCGACCCGGTCGCCTCCTCCACCGTGAGCACGGCGACGCGTGCGGCGTCCGTGCCGGCGCCGCGGTCCTCGATCAGGGCGTCGAGCTCCTGCTCCTGCGCGTCCGTCAGGACGCCGGCGGAGTCCAGGACGTTGGACCCGGCCGGCCGGGCGGGGACCTCCACCGGGTCCGCCGTCCCGCCCGCGCACCCGGTGAGCGCGGCGAGGGCCAGGGCGGTCGCGGCGAGTGCTCTGCGGTCCACGGTGTGCTCCCGTCCGTCCGCGGGCGCTCCGCGGGCTCGTCCCCAGGATGGCCCGCCGGCACCGCTCGGCGGATCCGCCCGCAGGCGGAGCCCCCGGTCCTGGACGGCCGGAGGCTCCTCCTGCGGACGGACGGGTCAGCTCTTCCGGCGGGTCGGGACCACCATCACGGGGCCCTCGCCCTCCTGCAGCACGGCCTGGGAGACGGAGCCCATGAGCAGCCCGCGGAACCCGCCGTAGCCGCGGCTGCCGACCACCACGAGCTCCGCCGACCGCCCGGCCTCCACGAGCTGGTCCGCCGGCTGGCCGGAGAAGACGAACGTCTCGACGTCCAGCTCCGGGTGGTCCTCCCGGACCGACTCCGCCACCTGGTCCACGAGGGACTGGGCGGGCTCGGTGAGCTGCTCGCGCACGGCCCGGTCCAGGTCCGCGGAACCCGTCGGCATGCTCATGGCCTCCGGCACCACGGTGACCAGCGCCAGGCCCGCGCCGTGCCGTGCGGCGTACCGCCCGGCCGCCAGGACGGCCGGGTTGTCCCGGCCGAGCCGGTCCACGCCGACCACCACGCGGCCCGCGAAGGGGCCGGTCGCCCCGCGGGCGTCCCGTGCCCGCGGGTCCCAGCGGTCCGGGAGGACGATCACGGGGCACTTCGCGTGCGCCGCCGCCGCGGCCGTGACCGATCCGAGGCGGCCGCGCACCCCGCGCCGGCCCCGGCGGCCGAGCACCAGGGACGCGGCGTCCTCCGACTCGTGCACCAGCACCCCGGCTGCGTCACCGCGCTCGACGACTGCGACCGCGGTGACGCCGGCGTCCCGGGCCCGGGTGACGGCGGCGGCGGCGACCTTGTCCGCCTCCTCCTCGATCGCCTCCAGGAACGGCCCGTAGAGACTGGGGTCCACGGCGACGGGCCGGCCCATGGAGACCACCACCCTGAGCTCGCCGGCGAGGGTGCCGGCCTCCTGGATCGCCCAGTCCAGGGCCCGTTCGCTGTTCTCGGAGCCGTCGTAGCCGACGACGATCTGTTCCGGCATGGGGTGCCGCCTCCTGGTCTCGCCGTGGGGGTGGGGTGCTCAGGGGCGGTGCGCGGGCACCACCATGACCGGGCCGGTGGCGTTCTCCAGCACCGCCTGGGAGACCGAGCCGAGCAGCAGCCCCCGGAAGCCGCCGATGCCGCGGGAGCCCACCACGACCATGTCCGCGGAGTGCGTGGCGTTCATCAGGATGCGGGCGGGTCGGCCCACGAAGATGTGGTGCTCGACCGTCAGCTCGGGGTGCTGCGCGGCGATCTCTTCGGAGATCTGGGTGAGCTTCTGGTCCGCCTCGTGGAAGTACCGGGCCTGGTTGAACTCGTCCTGGAACCAGGAGGGCGTGCCGGACAGGGCCCCGTTCACGGAGACCAGCGCGAGGGCCTTGCCGTGCTCCTGGGCGTAGGCCACGGCCTTGCCCAGCGCCGGGCTGCGGGAGCCGAGGGCGTCCAGGCCCACGACCACCCGGCCGGTGAAGTCGATCTGGTCGGCCTTGACCGGCCCGTCGGCCTCGAGCGCGAAGTCGCCCGCGCTGCCGCCGCGCCGCTCGGGGTGCCGTTCGGGGCTCCGGCTCTCGGCGGCCTCGGGGACGATGATCACCGGGCACTTCGCGTGCGCGGCGACCGCCGCGGACACCGAACCCAGCCGGCCGCGCAGCGCGCCGCCGCGGCCGCGCTTGCCCATGACCACGAGCGCGGCCTCGCCCGACTGCTCCACGACGGCCTTGGCGGCGTCCCCGCCCGCCTCCACGACCTCGACGGGCAGTCCCGCCTGCTCCACGGTCTGCCGGGCCTCGGCCAGGTGGCCGGCGTTCTCCTTCATCACGGCCTCGGTGAAGCGCATCTCGAGGCCGGGGTCCCCGACCCCGATGACCGGGTAGGCGCCGAGCAGGCGCACGGTCAGGTCCTGGGCGCGGGCCTCCTCGAGGGCGCGCTCGAGCGCGTGGCGGGCCTGGTCGGATCCGTCGATGCCGACGAGCACGACGTTGTGCCCGGAGTCGGCGGTGGGCTGGTTCTCTGCGCGAGGATCACTGTTCATGTCTGCATCGTAGGTGATCCACCCCACAACACCGGGTGCGATCCGGGTTGTTACCGTGCGTTCCGGAGCAGCCAGGAGTCGCCGCGGGCCCGCAGCCCCAGGGTCAGGGCCCGGGCCCCCAGGTAGCCGCCGGCGTAGGCGGTCCACAGCCACACGAACCCTCCGGTCCCCGTCCCGGCGGAGTGCGCCACGAGCAGCAGCAGCGGGGCGTAGACCGCGAGGTTGAGCACCCCGGCCACCGCCAGGTAGCGGGCGTCCCCGGCCCCGATGAGCACCCCGTCCAGGACGAAGACGTACGCGGCCAGCGGCTGGCCGACCGCCACCACCAGCAGGGCCGCGGCGAACAGGGCCTGCACCGCGGGATCGGGGCTGAGCAGGAACCCCAGCCGGGTGCCGACCAGGGCCACCAGGAGGCCCGTGACCACGCCGAAGCCGAGCCCCCACAGGACCAGCCGGTTCATGAGGGCCCGGACCGCCCGCCGCTGCACGGGGTCGGTCACGTCCCGCGCCCCCATGTCCCGGCCCAGCAGCGCCTGCGCCGCGATGGCGAGGGCGTCGAGGGCGTAGGCCAGGAAGTTGAAGAACGTCATCACGAGCTGGTGCGCGGCGAGGTTCTGGGCGCCCTGTCCCGTGACCACCAGGACGGTCGCGAGGATCGCGACCCGCAGGGAGACGGTGCGAAGCATGAGCCAGGAGCCCACCGTGAGGTGCGAGCGCAGCCGGGGCCACGTGGTCGCGGGCCCCACGCCGTGCTCGCGGGAGAGCCGGCGGAGGATCCACAGGTACGCCAGCGCCATGGCCCACTGCACGGCGCTCGTGCCGATCGCCGCGCCGGCCACCCCCAGGCCCGCCCCGTGCACGAGCAGGAGGTTGAGCCCCGCGTTGGCCGCGGCCCCGACCCCGGCGATGAGCAGCGGGGTCCTGGTGTCCTGGAGGCCGCGGAGCACACCGGTGGCCGCGAGCACCAGGAGCATGGCGGTCAGTCCGGGCAGGGACCAGTGCAGGTAGACGACGGCGTGCTCCAGGACCTCGCCGCGCGCGCCCATCAGCGCCAGCAGCAGCCGGCCCAGCGCCCAGCCCGCCGCGGACAGGAGCAGGCCGAACCCCGCGGCCACCCACAGCCCGTCCCGGCCCACCGCCACGGCCTCCTGGAGCCGGCCCGCCCCGAGGTGCCGGGCCACCGCAGGGGTGGTGCTGTAGGCGAGGAAGACCATGAGCCCCACGACCGTCTGCAGGACGGCCGCGGCCACGCCCACGCCGGCGAGCTGGGGAGTACCGAGGTGGCCGACGATCGCGGAGTCCGCCAGCAGGAACAGCGGCTCGGCCACGAGCGCCCCGAAGGCGGGGACGGCCAGGGCCAGGATCTGCCGGTTGAGGCCGCGGGGGCGGGAGGTCGTCGTCACCGGTCCAGGCTACCGACGACCTCCCGCCCCCGCGGCGCACCCCCGGACGGGACGCGGCCCGGGAGCGGCGGTGCTCAGAAGGGGTAGTGCGGGACGTCCGGGCTGATCGTGATCCACTGCGTCTCGGTGAACGCGTCGATGTTGGCGGTCGGCCCGCCGAACCGGGAGCCGGTGCCGGAGGCGCCCATGCCGCCGAAGGGGGCGTTGGCCTCGTCGGCGACCGTCATCTCGTTGATATGGATCTTGCCGGAGCGGATCCTGTCGGCGATCTTCATGGCCTCGCCGACATCCCCGACGATGGACACCGAGAGCCCGTACTCGGAGGCGTTGGCGAACTCCACCGCCTCCTCCGCGCTGGACACCTTCATCACGGGCGCCACCGGCCCGAAGATCTCGTCCTTCCAGGCCGTCATCTCGTGGGTCAGCTCGGAGAGCACCGTGGGCCGGTAGAACAGGCCCTCGTGGGACCCCCCGGCCACCACCCGGGCGCCGGCGATGGCGGTCTCCTGCACGATCGCGTCGATGGCCTTGAGCTGGCGCTCGTCGATGATCGGGCCGAGGTGCACGGGTCCGCCGGAGGGGTCCCCGACCACCAGGGCCTCCGCCTTCGCCGCGAGCTTGTCCACGTACTCGTCGTGCAGGTCCTCGTGCACCAGGTGGCGCCCGGTGGTCATGCAGATCTGGCCCTGGTGGAAGAAGGAGCCCATCGCCCCGACCCCCGCGGCCAGGTCCACGTCCGCGCCGGGCAGGACGATGACCACGTTGTTGCCGCCCAGCTCGAGGTGGGCGCGCTTGAGGTGCTGCGCCGCCGCGGCGCCCACGTGCCGGCCGGCTGCCGTGGACCCGGTGAAGGACACGACGTTCACGTGCGGGGCCTCGACCGTGGCGGCCCCGACGTCACCACCGCCGGGCAGCAGCTGCAGGACGCCGGGCGGCAGCCCGGCCTCCTCGAAGACGCGCATGATGAGCGCGCCGCCGGTGACCGAGGTGCGGGGGTCCGGCTTGAGCAGCACCGCGTTGCCCAGGGCCAGGGCGGGGGCCACGGAGCGGATCGAGAGGATCAGCGGGAAGTTGAACGGCGAGATCACGGAGACCACCCCGACCGGCACCCGGCGGGACAGCGACCAGTGCGGGGCGTCGGAGGGCAGGTACTCCCCGTGCGGGTGGCTCGGCAGCGCGGAGGACTCGTAGCACTCCGCGGCCGCGACCGAGGCCTCCAGCCCGGCCTTGGGCTGGATCGCCCCGGTCTCCCGGACCACCCAGTCCATGACCTCCTCGGCGTGCTCCTCGAACAGCAGGCCGGCGCGGCGCAGCACCGCGGCGCGCTCGGAGGGCTTCAGCGCCGCCCACTCCTTCTGGGCCGCCGCGGCCTTCTCGGCCGCCTCGTACACGTCCTCGGGGGAGGCGAAGCCGATCTGCCCCAGCGTCTCGTCCGTCGACGGGTTCGTGACGTCCTCGGTGCCGCCGCGGCCGTCGCGCCATCCGTTGACGTAGATCTTTCCGGTCCACACCGATGTGTCCAGCAGTGCCATGGGTCGAACTCCTCGGGTTCCGGCCGCGGGGCGGACCGCCGGACGGCGGGGTGACCCACGGCACACGTGCAGTGCGGATTATTCTGCGCCTTCCTGGGAGCGCGCACGGAACGCCGCGCGGGCGCCGTCACAGCCCCCGGAGGCGGTCCATCTCCCGGCGGTCCTTCTTGGTGGGCCGCCCGGTGCCCCGGTCCCGCCGCGGGACCGCGGCGTGCAGCGCCGGGGGCGGGGGCGGGCTGTGGTCGACGTAGGCCTTCGCGGCGACCGGCGCCCCGACGCGCTTGGTCAGCAGCTGCACCACCTCCAGGACCTGTTCGTGACCGGGACGGCGCACGGTCACCCGCTGGCCGGGCCGCACCGGCTGGGCGGCCTTGACCGAGGTGCCGTCGATCTTCACGTGGCCGGCACGGCACGCGGCCGTGGCGGCGGAGCGGGTCTTGAACACGCGCACCGCCCACAGCCACACGTCCACGCGCACGCTCGCGGGGGCCTGCGGCGCGGTCATCGCGCGCCCCGGTCGCTGCGGCGCTGGTCCTCGGTGCGGGTCATGGGGCCATTGTGCCGAATCCGCCGAGCACGGCCGACGCCGGACGGCTCCGCCGCGGCGGCCCGGGCGCGCCGCCCCGGAGGTGTCGCCCGGAGTGGGGACAATGAATTGACTACCGACCAGTGGTGTGCAACATCCCGGCAACGCGCGAACACCTACACTGAGGCACATTCACCGGCGGGCCGCGCACCGGGCACGACGCCGTGCAGCCGGCGGCGGCCCGCCACCTCCCGAGGGAAGGACAGATCCATGAAGAGCAGGTTCCACGGGGCAGCGACCCTGTCCGTGCTGGCCGTCTCCGCGCTGGCCCTGAGCGCGTGCACGAGCACCGGAGGGGGCGAGGAGGCCGCCGGCGAGGGCGAGCTGAGCCTGATCAGCTCCGGCACCCTCACGGTCTGCTCGGACATCCCCTACGCCCCGTTCGAGTACGTCGAGAACGGCGAGACCGTGGGCTTCGACATCGACCTGGTCGACCGGATCGCACAGGACCTCGGTGTGGAGTCGAACGTCATCACCACGCCCTTCGAGGCCATCGAGACGGGCTCCGCGCTGGACACCGACCAGTGCGACCTCGCCGCGTCCGGCATGACGATCACCGAGGAGCGCGAGTCGGTGATGGACTTCTCCGAGCCGTACCTCGACGACAACCTCGCCCTCCTGGTCGCGCCCGGCTCGGACATCCGCTCCGTGGCGGACATCGCGGGCAAGCGCATCGGCGTGCAGCAGGCCACCACCGGAGAGGCCTACGCCCAGGACAACGGGGCGGACGTGGTCCAGTACGAGACCTCCTCGCTGATGATCCAGGGGCTCAACACCGACGACGTCGAGGCCGCGCTCGGCAACATCTCCGTGACCGGCCCCGCGATCGAGGACAATCCCGAGCTGCAGCTGGTCGAGGAGATCGAGACCGGGGAGCAGCTGGGCCTGGCCGTCAAGACCGGCAACACGGCCCTGCTGGACCAGGTCAACGAGACGCTGGCGGCCATGCAGGAGGACGGCTCCCTCCAGGAGCTCGAGGCCGAGTGGCTGGGCGCCGACGAGGCGGCAGGGTCCGCGAGCCCGGAGCCGGCCGCGAGCTGACCCGTCGTCGCCCCCGGTCCACGGGGGTGACGAGCGGCACGGACGCCGTGGCCCGCGCGAAGCGGGCCGCGGCGCCGTCGTCCGCAGGCTGGAGCCGGGCGGACGCCCCCGCGCCCTCCGCCCCGCCACGACGACAGGGGAAGCTCCCGTGACCACCGACTCCGGCCTCGAGCTGCAGCACGTCCATCCCGGCGTCCGACCGCAGGACGACCTGTACCGCCACGTCAACGGCGGCTGGATCGAGGCGCACGAGCTGCCGGACGACCGCGCGTTCGACGGCGCCTCCGCGATCCTCACCGACCGGAACACGCAGCGGGTGCACGAGATCGTGCAGCAGGCGCCCGCCGGGTCGCGGGTGGGGTCGCTGTACCGGTCCTTCCTCGACGAGGCGCAGATCGAGCGCCGCGGCCTGGCCGCCCTCGCCCCGGACCTCGCGGTGCTCGACGCCGCCCGGGGCCGGGAGGGACTCGCCCGCGCCTCGGCCGCCCTGCACCGCACCGGCGTGGACGGGCCGCTGTCCTTCTTCGTGGAGAACGACTCCCGGGACTCCTCCCGCTACTCCTTCTTCCTGCGCCAGGACGGGCTGTCCCTGCCCACGGACAGCTACTACACGGACCCGCAGCACGAGCGGCTGCGCACGGCGTTCACCGCCCACGTCGCGGCGATGCTCGAGCTCGCGGGCCTGCCGGTCCGCTGGGGCGTGCCCGCCGGGGACGCCGCGGCGACCGTGCTCGCCATGGAGACGCAGCTCGCCGCCGCCCACTGGGACACCGTCTCCGCACGGGACGTCGAGGAGATGTACAACCCCGTGGACGTGGCCGGTCTGGAGACCATGGCGCCCGGCTTCCCGTGGACGGCGTGGCTCGAGGGCACCGCCCCGGGGCGCGGCGCGGGGATCTTCGACCGGGTCATCGTGCGCCAGCCCTCCTTCGTGGCGCAGCTGGGCCGGCTGTGGCAGGAGTGGTCCGAGGAGCAGATCCGGATCTGGCAGTCGTGGCGGATCGTGTCCAAGCGCGCCCCGTTCCTGCCCCGGCCGTTCGTCGAGGAGAACTTCCGCTTCTACAGCACCGCCCTGTCCGGGATCACCCGCCCCCGCGAGCGCTGGAAGCGGGCCGAGTTCCTGGTCACCCGGATCCTCGGCGACGACGTGGCGCGCGAGTACGTGGCCCGCTGGTTCCCGCCGGCGCACAAGGCCCGGGTGGAGCAGCTCGTGGCGCACCTGCTCGCCGCGTACCGGGAGCGGATCTCGCGGCTCGAGTGGATGTCGGAGGCCACCCGGGCCCGCGCCCTGGAGAAGCTGTCCACGTTCACGGTCAAGGTCGGCTACCCGGAGACCTGGCGGGACTACTCCTCCCTGGAGCCGGACCCCGAGGACCTGCTCGGCAACGTCCGGGCGGGGCTGGCGCTGGAGCACGACCGCACCGTCGGGAAGATGGGCACCCCCGTGGACCGCGGCGAGTGGTTCCTCTACCCCCACTGGGTCAACGCCTACTTCCACCCCGTGCTCAACGAGGTGGTCTTCCCCGCCGGGATCCTGCAGCCGCCGTTCTTCGACATCGAGGCCGACGACGCCGTGTGCTACGGCGCGATCGGCTCCGTGATCGGCCACGAGATCGGCCACGGCTTCGACGACCAGGGCGCCAAGTACGACGCCCTGGGCCACCTGGAGAACTGGTGGACGGACGAGGACCGGGCGGAGTTCGCCCGGCGCACCGCCGCGCTCGTCGCCCAGTACGACGGCTGCACGCCGCGCGGGCTGGACCCGGCCCGGCACCGCGTCAGCGGGGCCTTCACGGTGGGCGAGAACATCGGGGACCTGGGTGGGCTGGAGATCGCTCTGGTGGCCTACCGGATGTCCCTGGCCGAGCAGGGCCTGGACCAGGACAGCGCGCCGGTGCTCGACGGCCTGACCGGCGCGGAGCGCTTCTTCTACGCCTACGCGGCGCTGTGGCGCTCGACCGCCCGGGAGCAGGAGCTGGTCAACCGGCTGGCCACCGACCCGCACGCCCCGGACGAGTTCCGCTGCAACCGGGCGGTGCAGAACATGTTCGCGTTCCACGACACCTTCGGCACCCACCCCGGCGACGGCCTGTGGCTGCCCCCGGAGGAGCGCGTCAACATCTGGTGACCCGCCTCTGCCCCCGACACGTGCACTCTCGCGGCCTGGGGCGGCCCGGACCGGGACGGGTCAGCCGGGCAACGACGGCGTGCGCGGCGGAACGGCGCGGCGCGAGC
The DNA here is from genome assembly GCF_040981005.1 of Kocuria sp. CPCC 205258. NCBI lineage: Bacteria > Bacillati > Actinomycetota > Actinomycetes > Micrococcales > Micrococcaceae > Kocuria > Kocuria sp. CPCC 205258. The sequence goes on from NZ_JAVKPS010000001.1 coordinate 555,413, forward strand.
CGGTGGCCTCGAAGGCCGCGGCGAGGCGCAGGAGCGCGGTGTCGTCCCAGGCCCGCCCGGCGATCGTCAGACCGACCGGCATCCCGGTGTCGGACATCGAGCCCATCGGCACGGTGACCGTGGGGATGCCGAGGTGCCGGGGCACGAGGTTGCCGTTGGCGACCCACACGCCGTTGCGCCAGGCGAGATCCGCGGACACCGGGTTCACGTCGGCGTCGGCGGGCCCCACATCCGCGACGGCGGGGAAGACCACGGCGTCGAGATCCAGCTCGTCCATCCACCGCTCCAGGTCGGTGCGGCGGGTCTCCTCCAGCCCGCGCAGTCCCTCCGCCAGGTAGGGGATCTCGGTCAGGACGGGGACGCCGTGCTCGCGCACGAAGCCCGGGTAGTCGGCGATGTCGTCGTCGAACCCGTCGTAGCGGTCGGGCAGGGCACCCGCCGGGTGCGGGAAGACGAGGGATTCCTCCACGTCGGCGAGCCGGTGCAGGCCGGGGTCGCCGTTGGCGTCGAGGAAGTCGTGCCAAGCCCAGGCCGAGAGGTCCACGATCTCCCGGTGCAGGTACGCCGGGCTCACCAGTCCGCGGGTCGCGATGGTGGGCGCGCCGGGCCGGTCGCCCTCGTAGTTGGACACGACGGGGAAGTCGACCTCGACCACCTCGGCGCCGGCGGCCTCGAGGTCTCGGCGGGCGGCCTCCCACAGCGCGATGACGGAGGGGCGGGTCTCGATCCGCCGCCCGGTCGGCCCGCCGATGCCGGGGTGCTCGGCAGTGCCGGCCTCGGGATCGGCGTTGACGTACATCCGCGGCACCCCCAGCCGGGTGCCTGCCAGGACGCCGGCGGCCGCGGCGGCGTCGGGCACCGCGAGGGCCGGGTAGGAGCCCGGGCGCACGGCCGAGGCGGGCGGGATCTTGATCCAGGGCTGGACCCGCCAGAAGTCGCCGCGGGTCTCGGGGTCGTCGGCGACGACCACGTCGAGGACCTCGAGCAGGTCGGCCACGGTGCGGGTGTGCGGGACCACGACGTCCATCGTGGGCACCAGCGGCCAGTTCCCGCGCACCGAGATCACTCCGCGGGAGGGGGTGTAGGCGCACAGGGCGTTGTTGGAGGCCGGGGCCCGGCCCGAGGACCAGGTCTCCTCGGCCAGCCCGAACGTCGCGAAGCTGGCGGCCGTGGCGGTACCGGAGCCGTTGGACGAGCCGGAGGCGAAGGCCGCTGTGAGGTAGGCACCGTTGTAGGGGCTCTCGGCCCGTCCGTAGAGTCCGCGCTGCATGCCGCCGTTGGCCAGCGGAGGCATGTTGGTCAGGCCGAGCAGCACCGCGCCGGCCGCGCGCAGCCGGCCGATCGTGAACGCGTCCTGCTGGGCTACGAGGTGCTCGAACGCCGGTGAGCCGGCCGCCACGGTGAGCCCCCGGACCCGGTAGCTGTCCTTGGCGGTGTAGGGGATCCCGTCCAGCGGTCCCAGCACCGCTCCGCGGGCCCGGCGCGCGTCGGAGGCGCGGGCCTCGGCCAGGGCCTCGGGGTTGTCCACGACCACGGCGTTCAGGCCCGGCCCGCTCCGGTCATAGGCGGCGATGCGGGCCAGGTAGGCGGTGACCAGCTCCTCGCTGGTCGTCCGGCCGGTCTCCAGCGCGGCGCGCAGCCCGGCGATGTCCGCCTCGACGACGTCGAACCCGTTGCCGGTGCCGGCCACGGTGTGGGGCGCACTGTCAGGCCGGTGGTCGGGCCGGCTGTCCAGGTCGCTGCCGAACGCGTTCATCGGTGACCCTCCTCGTCCGTGGCGGGCCGGTGGGCGGCCGGCTGCTGCTGGGTGATGCAGTGGATGCCGCCGCCGAAGGCGAAGATGTCGCGGGCGTCGACCAGTTCGACGGCCCGGCCGGGGTAGGCCTGGGCGAGGATCCCAGCGGCGACGGCGTCGTGCGGGTCGTCGAAGGCGCACAGCACGACCACGCCGTTGGCCACGTAGTGGTTGATGTAGGAGTAGTCGACGAACCCGTCACCGACGTCGAGCACGGTGGGCGCGGGGACGTCGACGACGCGCAGCCGACGCCCGTGGGCGTCGGTGGCCGCCTCCAGCACCGCGCGGAGCTGCCGGCTCACCTCGAAGTCGGGGTGGGCCGGGTCGTCCTGGCGGTGCACCAGGACGGTGCCCGGCCCGGCGAAGGCTGCGACGATGTCCACGTGGCCGCGGGTGCCGAACGCGTCGTAGTCCCGGGTGAGTCCCCGGGGCAGCCAGATGGCCCGGGTGGTGCCCAGGCGGGCGTGGATCTCGGCCTCCACCTGCTCCTTGGTGGCCCCGGGGTTGCGACCGGGATCCAGCTGCACGGTCTCGGTGAGCAGGACGGTGCCCTCCCCGTCGACGTGGAACCCGCCTCCCTCGTTCACGAGGGTGCTGAGCCGCACGTCCGCACCGGCCTGGGCGGCGACGAAGCGGCCCAGGTGCCGGTCGTGGCCCCAGGAGGCCCACTCCTGGGCGCCCCAGCCGTTGAACACCCAGTCCACGGCGACCACCTCCCCGTCGGGGTCGTGGGCGAAGGTGGGACCGGAGTCGCGCAGCCAGGCGTCGTCGAGCGGGGCCGCGACCACGTCGACCCGGTCCCCCAGCGCGGTGCGGGCGACGTCCGCGTCGGCGGGAGCCGCCACCACGGTGACGGGCTCGTGGCGGGCGATCGTCCGCGCCACGGTCGCCCAGGCGCGTCGCGCGCGGGCGAGGGTCTCGCTGCCGGTGGGGCCGAAGGTGTCGTTGGGGGTCGGGAAGGCCATCCAGGTCCGCTCGTGGGGGTCCCACTCGGCGGGCATCACGGTGGCCGAGTGGGTCGTGGCCGAGTGGGCCGTGTCAGGGTCAGGGCGCATGGTCAGGAGTTCCTCGAAGTGTGCGGGTGGTGGCAGGGGCGGTGGCGGTCCCGTCAGGTGGCAGCCACGGGGTGATGTCCGGCCGCAGCCGCGCGAAAGGCGGTGCGGCCGCCGACGACGGTCAGGCGTGTCCGGTTGGTCAGCAGCCGGTCGGGCTCGGCGGCGAAGGGGTCGGCGGCGAGGACGGTGAAGTCCGCGAGGTGGCCGGCGCGGATGCGGCCCTCCTGGTGCTCGGCACGGCAGGAGAAGGCGGCGTCGCGGGTGGCGTGGCCCAGGGCGTCGGCCAGGTCCAGGGCGTAGTCGGGCAGATTGGCGGGCAGCGAGGGGTCGAGGGCCGAGCGTCGGGTGGTGGCCACGTACAGGTTGGGCAGCGGCTGGTGGGGGGCGGTGGGCGCGTCGGTGCTGATGGCCAGGGTGGCGCCGGCGGCGAGGAACTCGGTCCACGGATAGGCCCGCTCGACACGGTGGTCGTCCAGCACGGCGCGCCAGTTGTCCTGGATGGCCGGGTCGGCGTGGACCGGTTGCACGGAGGCCACCACGCCCAGGGCGGCCAGGCGGCCCACGTTGGCCTCGGTGACCGTCTCCAGGTGCTCGATCCGGTGGCGGCGGTCCCGGGGGCCGTTGATCCGGTGGGCCTGTTCGAGTGCGTCGAGGGCGATCTCGGAGGCCTCGTCGCCGATGGCGTGCAGGGCGATCTGCAGCCCGGCGGCGTCGGCGGCGACCACGACCGGTGTCAGCGACTCCCGGTCCCAGATGGGCTCGCACGTGCTGCCGTCGGCGTAGGGCTCCTTCATGGCCGCGGTACAGCTGTCGATGACGCCGTCGACGACGAGCTTGATCCCGCAGATCCGCAGCCACTCCCCGGAGAGCTCCGCGGCCAGCTGCCCCGCCCGGGCGACCTGGGCGAGGTTCTCCGCGTCGCTGTCGCGGCGGTGGACGAGCCAGTGGCCCTTCACGCGCAGGGGCAGGGAGCCGCCGTGGCGCTGGAGGGCGCGGCGGAAGGCGGCGAGGTCGTCGTCCTGGACGGCCATGTCCACGGCCCCGGTGACCCCGACGGCCAGGTAGTGCTCGAACGCGGACTCCAGCTGGGCGTCGCGGTCGGCGTCGGCGGCCGCCCGGGCGAGGGCGGGCCAGACGATCTGCTGGGCGGCGGTCTCGTGGAGCATCCCGTCGGCCGCCCCGGTGACCGGGTCGCGGCTGATCCGGCCGCCGATCGGGTCCGGGGTCGTGTCCTGGATGCCCAGCTCAGCCAGGGCCGCGCTGTTGACCCACACCGAGTGGAGATCGTTGGCGTCGAGGTAGACAGGACGGTCCGGCACGGCCTCGTCGAGCAGCTGCCGGATCGGCGCCACGCCACCGAGGGCGCTGTAGAGCCAGCCGGTGCCGAGGATGCGGGGCGCGTGCGGGTTCTCCTCGGCCGCCCGGCGCAACCGGGCCTGGATCTCGGCGAGGTCCGCGGCGTCGCGCAGTGCCACCTTCTGTAGGGACTGGCCCGTCATCAGCAGGTGGGTGTGGGCGTCGATGATCCCGGGCAGGACGAAGCCCCCGGCGAGATCGACCTCGGCGGCGCCAGGTCCTGCCGAGCGCCGGGCACCGGCCTCGTCCCCGACGTACCGGAAACGGTCGCCCTCGACGACGAAGGCCTCGGCTTCGGCGCCGTCAGCGGTGAAGACGGTCGCATGGGTGTAGACGGTGCAGTCGGTCACGGGGACGCTCTCGGCTTGTGCGGTCAGGGACATCAGATGATCGCCACCTGCGGGAAGCCGGCCTGCGGCACCGGCCGGGCGGCGGCCTCGGCGCGGACGGAGTGGCGGGAGATGATGACGAGGGGGAGCAGCAGGGCGAACGTCATCCCGGCCAGCACCGCACCCAGGACGGTGTAGCCGGCGGCGGCCGCGACGGAGGTGCCGAAGACGGGGGCGAAGGACGAGCCGACGAGGTAGACCCCCAGCACCGGCGCCGACCACTTCCCCGAGGCGTCCAGGGCGGCGGCGACGGCGACGATGTAGATGAAGGCCAGCATGTAGATCGTGTTCCAGGCGATCACCACCGCCATGTACCAGCCGGGATCGGTCACGGTCCCGGCCAGGAGCTTGAGCAGCCCCCCGGCCACCAGGGCGGCTGCCAGCGGCACCGTGCGGCCCAGGCGCGGCCCGGCCAGCCCCACGAGGGCCGAGGCGATCAGCCCGCCGAGGGTGGAGAGGCTGAGCACCAGGCCCATCCCGGTCTCGTCGAGTCCTGCCTGCTCGGCCCCCATCGTGGCGGCGACCGCCCACAGCGAGTCCTCGCTCAGCGCCCACAGCGCGAAGCAGGCCAGCAGTCCGACGCCGGCGATCGATGTCCTGCGGGAGGACAGGGTGGCCGGTGCGGCGGAGATCGTCTCGGGGGTCGGCAGCACACCGGGAGCGGGACGATCGGGCAGCCAGCCCGTGGTGAGCAGCGCGGCCAGGGCCAGGCCGGCGAGCAGGCCGAAGGCGCTGCCCATCCCCGCGCCCAGGACCGGGATGACGAACAGGATGACCGAGACGATCGCACGGTTGGTGAAGCCGCTGATGCCCGAGGCCCGGTCAGGGTTGCGCAGCGCCCCCAGGGCCGCTCCCCCGGCGGAGACCGCTCCACCGGCGCCCATACCGCCGAGAACGACGCCGGCGACGACCACGGGCACGGAGGGGACGAACGCAGCGGCGCCGAAGCCCAGGGCGGTCAGCGCCAGCCCGGCACGGGCCACGACGTATCGGCCGCCCCGGGCCGTCCAGCGGGAGGTGGCCAAGCAGGACGCGGCGCAGGCCAGCAACGAGGCGGTCATCAGCGTGCCCGCCGCGGTGACGGCAAGACCGAGCTCCCCGGTGAGGGCCACGATCATCACCGGGACCAGATTGGCGGTCATGAACCCCACCACACTGATGCCGAAGACGGACACGGCGCGGGTCGCGGTCAGCGGCACACGGCCGGAGGCCGGGGACTCGGTGCTGTTCTCGGACATGGTCTTCCCCTCGTGCGCAGGATGTGAGTGCCACCACATAAATGAAAGGCTTTCATTAGTATGGGGTGGCCGACCGTGCACCACAAGAGTTTGGTGAAAGGCTTTCAGTAATTTTCTCGTGCGGTCTGCGCCCGCACTCCGGCGACGAACACGTCCAGCCCGAAGGCGAAGGCCGCCTCCGCACGTTCCTCGACGGAGCCGAGACCCTCGATAGCGCGGCTGAGGGCGGGGAACCGGCCCTCCGGCGGCGCCCAGACGACCTCCGGCGCCGTCAGGTCGAGCGCGGACCCCAGGGCCAGGTAGTCGATCGCGGAGATCGCCGGGACGACGGCGTCCCGCGCGAGCCCGGCCCGCTCCAGGACGACGGCCATGTCCTCGTAGATCCCGATCACCCCGAGGTCCTGGACGGTCTGCGTGATGAGGTGGGGAACCAGGCGGGGGTGGGCGACCATGCAGTCGCGATAGGCCCGCACGAGAGCCCGCAGCGCCTCCTCCCACGACAGTTTCTCGAGGTCCACCGGGGCAGGGTCACCGAACACCCGGCCGCGCATCAGTTCGACGATGTGCTCCCGGTTGTCGATGTGGTTGTACAGCGCCGACTGGCTGACTCCCAAGCGACGGGCGACCTTGGGGAAGCTGAAGTCCCCCGTCTCGTCCACGAGCGCGAGTGCGGCGGTGACGATGGCGTCGACCGACAGGAGCGGTGAGCGTGGACGTACCATGGCGAACTCCTCGGACGGTGCGGATGCTGTCGAATCTATCGAGGATCCGCCCGGCGGGGACGCGCCTCGGCGTCCACGACGGACGGGCCGGTGGCCGGGGCACCCGCCCCGGCCACCGGCCCGCTCTCCCCGGTCCGGCCGTCCGCCCCTCAGTCGAGGACCGGCAGCTCGGTGGTCTCGAAGCGCTCGCGGAAGAACGAAGGGTTGCGCCGGTACTGGACGAGCATCACGGCGACCCCGAGCAGGAGCATGCCCACGCCGAGGACGAACACGAGCCCGACCCCGCCGATCGCCGAGCCGGAGCCGTACTCCGGGTCCATGGAGTCGTAGGAGGTCTGGACGAAGAAGACCAGCAGCAGGATCCCGCCGAGCAGCGGCGCCAGGAACTTCGTCAGGAACCCCGTGGCGGTGCGGAAGGCCTCGCGGCGGAAGTACCACACGCAGGCCAGGGCGGTGACGCCGTAGTAGAAGCAGACCATCATGCCCAGGGTGGTGATGGTGTCCCACAGGACGTTCTCGGAGACCACTCGCATCACCGCGTAGAACACCGAGGCGATGACGGCCGCCGCGATCGTGGCGTAGCCCGGGGACTGGAAGCGCGAGGTGATCCGGGCGTACTTCGCCGGCAGCGCCCCGTAGTGGCCCATCGCGAGCATGGTGCGCGCCGGGGAGATCATCGTGGACTGCAGCGACGCGGCGGAGGAGGACAGCACCGCCAGGGACATGAGGATCGCAAAGGGACCCATCACCGGACCGGCGAGTGCCGCGAAGACGTTTTCCTGGATCTCCGCGTTGCCCAGGCCGAGCTCGGCGCCGCCCGTGCCGGAGTAGGACAGCACGGCGAGCGAGACGGCCATGTAGAGGGCGACGATGACGAGGATGGTCGCGATGGCCGAGCGGCCCGGACCGGTGGTGGAGTCCTTGCTCTCCTCGTTGAGGGTGAGTACCACGTCCCAGCCCCAGTAGATGAACACGGACAGGGACACGCCCGCGGCGAACGCGGAGAAGGACTCCACACCGAAGGGGTTGAACCACTCGGCGCGCACGGCGAGGCCCTCGAAGGCGGTGCCGCCGCCCACGTGGCCGAAGGCCGCGGCGGCGAACCACAGCAGGACGAGCAGCTGGAAGACCACGAGGACGTACTGCACCACCTTGGTGGCCTCCATGCCGCGGTAGGAAATCCACGCCGCGAGCGCTACGAACGCGAGGCAGGTGGCCACGTTGACGGGCACGTTGCGGGTCAGCTCCGCGATGGCGTCATTGCCGCTGATCTGGGCGAGGGCTAGGTAGAAGAAGTCCACGGCGATGCCGGCCAGGTTGGAGAGCACCAGGATGGTGGCGGCGAGCAGACCCCAGCTGCCCATCCACCCGATCCACGGGCCGAAGGCCTTCGAGACCCAGGTGAAGGTGGTGCCGGAGTCGGGCATGGCCCGGTTGAGCTGCCGGTACCCCATGGCCACCAGCAGCATGGGGACGAAGCCGACCAGCAGGATGGCCGGGAGGTGGGTCCCCACCGCGGCGGCGGTGGGCCCGAGGGCTCCGGAGAGTGTGTAGGCGGGCGCGATGGTGGACACGCCGATGACCACGGAGCCCAGCAGGCCCACCGAGCCCTTGCTGAGTCCCTTCTCATGACGCGTGCTCTGCTGCTCGACGAGCGGTGCGGTGCTCATGACGCGGCCTCCTTCTCGGTCCGGGCGAGGGCGGGGTCCGTGGCGGGCCGTGGGACCACGACCATCGGGACCGGGACATGCTTGAGCAGCCGTGCTGCGGTGGTGCCCAGGAAAGTCTGCCGCCCCTGGGCGAGGCGGGACGAGCCGATGAGCAGGAGGCCGCCGGGAGCCCAGTCGACGTCCTGCGCGGCCTTCTTGAGGGTCCGCCCGGAGGCGACCCGCACGGTCACGGGCCCGGTCCGGCGGGCCTCGGCCGCTGCGGCCTCCAGGTGCTCCTCGACGCGCCGGCGGGCCTGCTCGGTGGCGCCCGGGTCCGCGGCCTCGCCCTCGAGGAACGAGAGGAGCTCCAGCTCCAGGCCGGAGCGCTCGACCGCCTCGGCGGCCTCCCGGATGACCTGGTGCGCCCCGGGGCGGGTGCCCACGGCGGCGTAGACCCGGGTCAGCGGCTCGTCCCCGGGGTATCGGCGCGGGGCGAGCGCCACGGGGACCGGCGAGCTGTGCAGCAGCGCGTTCACCACCGAGCCCAGGGTGAAGCGGCCGCCGCCCGTCCCGGCGCCGACCACGATCATCGCGGCCCCCAGCTCGGTGGCGGCCTCGACCAGGCCGGTGGGCACGGACCGCGCCTCCCGCACGTGGGTGCGGGCAGTGATCCCCTCGGGCACCAGGGCGGCGGCCTCGCGCAGCCACTGGTGGGCCTGCCGGCGGAGCACGGGCGAGATGTCCCCCACCGGCGGGTAGACCTGCTGGTACGGGTCGTCCGCGCGCAGCACGAGGACGATCTCGAGCTCGGCGCCCACGTCGCGCGCGAGCGCGGCGCCCAGCCGCACGGCGTCCCGGCTGCGCCGGTCGCCGCTGTAGCCGACCACGTAGCGCGGCACCCCGGCGGTGGTCATCGCTCCGCGCCCGTCAGCGAGCCGGCGCCGAGGACCTCGGCCGCGGCGAGCCGGCCCTGCCGCAGGGCGCCGTCGACGTGCTGGTAGCCCTCGGCCGCGAGGTCGGAGCATGCCCAGCGGATCGGGCCCACCGGGGTGCGCTGGTGGGCGCCGTAGCGGTGCAGGCCGCCGAGGTCGTAGCTGGCGGCGTAGGCGCCGCGGGTCCACTCCTCGGAGCCGAAGTCGGACTCGTAGTAGACCACCGGGTGCAGGGCCTCCTCCCCCAGGTAGTGGGAGAGGGACTCGAGGATCAGTCGGCGGCGCTCCTCGGCGGGCAGGCCGAAGAGCTCGTCGGCCCGCTCGTCCGAGACGAAGCCGACCAGGGTGCCGCGCGGGTCCCCGTGGTTGGTGTTGTCGTAGACCTCCTGGGAGAGCTCGTGGGCGCCGAAGCCGGTGCCGGAGAGGCCCTTGTCCCGCCAGAAGGGCGTCTCGTAGACGGCGTGCACCTTGATCACGAGGCCCAGCGACTGGTGCTGGTGCATCTGGTGCTGCAGCCGCGGCAGGGGCGGCTCGAAGGAGATCCGGGAGTAGAGGTTGGGCGGGACGGCCACGACCACGTCCTTCGCCCGCACTGTGAGCCGGTCGGACCACACGGTCACCGGGGTGCCCGGGACGTGCTCGGCGTAGGTCCCGTCCGCGCCGGCCCAGCGGATCGTGCGCACCGGGGTGTCCAGGAAGACGACGTCCTCGCCCAGCTCCGCCGCCATGGTCTCCGAGACGGACTGCATGCCGCCGACCACGCGCCGGTCGAGGATGAAGTCCTCGTCCACGAGGTTCGAGAAGGACCCGGCGGAGGCGGCCATGAGCACGGCCTGCAGCACGGAGAACGCGTGCGCGGGCTTGGTGAGCATCCCGCCGGCCACGAAGATCCCGATGTTGCTGCAGGCGGCCTCGTCGTCGGAGTGCTGCCGCAGCCAGTGGTGGAAGGAGATGGTGTCCAGCTCCCGGGCCGCCGGGTGCGCCCACGGCTCGGTGGCGCCGATCTCGGCCACGAGCCCGTCCAGGAGCGCGACGAGCTTCTCCATCTCGGTGATCGTGGACTCCCCCGCCGGGAACATCGAGCCGGTGTAGGTGTGGCGGGTCCCGTCCGGCGCCAGGTAGACGGACTCGCCCTCGCGGTAGCGCTGGTAGGTCTCCAGGCCGAGCTCGTCGACCAGCGCCAGCAGCTCGGTCTGGTCGGGGGAGATCCACTGCCCGCCGATCTCCAGGAACGCGCCGTCCACGGTCTTCGACCAGGTCCGCCCGCCCACGCGGTCGCGGGCCTCGAGGACCGCCACGGTCCGCCCGGCGGCCACGAGCGTGCGGGCGGCCATGAGCCCGGCGGGGCCGGCCCCCACGACGACGACGTCGCGCTCGATCGCGGTCTCGCTGCCCAGGGTGCGTTGATCGGTCACTGTGCTCTCCTTCACACTAAAATGAACTAGATTCATTAAATGGGTTCCGGCCCGTGCTCGTCAAGAGCCGTCACCAAGTCGTTGCACCTAGACTCAGGAGGAAGCGCCACATGCCCCGACCGCAGGAGGATCTGCTCATGGCTCCCGCCGGCCCCGCCCCTCGGCGTCGCGGTCGCCCGCGCCATCCGGTGCTCTCCGAGGAGCGGATCACGAAGGCCGCGATCAAGATCGTGACCACCCGGGGCTACCGGCACCTGACGATGACCGAGCTCGCGCGGGAGCTGAAGGTCTCCACCTCGGCCCTGTACAACCACACGCCGTCGAAGCGCGAGGTGCTGATCCGGGTCCAGGACGCGATCAACCAGGGCATCGACTGCTCCGCCTTCGGCACCGTCCCGTGGGACCGGGCCCTCGAGAGCTGGGCGCGGTCCTACCGGGACTGCTACGCCCAGCACACGGCCATGATCCCGATCATGGCCGTCCAGCCGGTCGCCGACTCCCCGCACACCCTGCAGATGTACGAGACCGTGGCCTCCGGGCTCGCGGACGCGGGCTGGGAGCGCGCCAGCATCGTGGACGTGATCGTCTCGATCGAGTCGCTCGTCTTCGGCGCCGCGTACGACGCGACGGCGCCCGCCGACATCTTCGACCCCGGGGAGCGCGCGGACCTCGCCCCGGTGTTCGCCGCCGCCGTGCAGGCACGGCCGGCGGACGCCACCGCCGCGGCGGACGCGGCCTTCGACGCGGCCCTCACCGCCATGCTGGAGGGCTTCCGGCTGCGCCTGGCGGCCGCCCGGGACCGGGCCGGCCGGCAGGACGGATCCGCCGGTCAGGACGGATCCGCCGGTCAGAACGGATCCGCCGGCCAGGACTGAGCCCCGGCCGCGCCGGCTCAGGCGTCCAGGGCGTGCATCACGTGCTTGACCTGGGTGTACTCCTCGACCGAGTAGAGCGAGAGGTCCTTGCCGTAGCCGGAGTCCTTGAACCCGCCGTGCGGCATCTCGGAGACCAGCATGACGTGGGTGTTGACCCAGACGCACCCGAACTCGAGCTCGCGGGAGACCCGCATGGCCGTGCCGTGGTCGGTGGTCCACACGCTCGAGGCGAGGGCGTAGTCGACGTCGTTGGCCAGCTCGAGCGCCTCCTCCTCCGTGGCGAAGGGCTGCACGGTGAGGACCGGGCCGAAGGTCTCCTCCTGGACGAGGGCGTCGTCCTGGCGCACCCCGGACACCACGGTGGGCTCGAAGAAGTAGCCGGGGGAGCCCGCCACCGGCTTCCCGCCGGTGACCACGCTCGCATGCTCGGGCAGCTCGGCGAGCTTGCGGCACACGTCCTCGAAGTGGCGGGCGTTGTTGAGCGGGCCGTAGAAGTTCTTGGACTCGTCCGGGTCGCCCGTCACGATGTCCCGGGCGGCCGCGGCGAGCAGGCGCACGAACTCGTCGTGGGCGCTGTCCTGGACCAGGATGCGCGTCACCGCGGTGCAGTCCTGGCCGGCGTTGAAGGTGCCGAACTCCACGAGCGCCTTGGCCGCGGCGGGCAGGTCGGCGTCCGCGAAGACGACCGCCGGCGCCTTGCCGCCGAGCTCCAGGTGCCCGCGCGTCAGGTTCTGCGCTGCGGCGAGGGCCACGGCACGGCCGGCACGGACGGACCCGGTGATCGAGACCATGGCCGGGGTCCGGTGCCCGGTCATGAGCGCGCCCGTGGAGCCGTCCCCGAGCAGCACGTTGACCACGCCGGCCGGGAAGATCCCGTCGATGAGCCGGGCCAGGACGAGGGTGGACCCGGGGGTGGTGTCCGAGGGCTTGAGGACCACCGTGTTGCCGGCGGCCAGCGCGGGGCCGAGCTTCCAGATCGCCATCAGCAGCGGGTAGTTCCACGGCGTCACCTGCGCCACGACACCGACCGGCTCGCGCCGCACGTAGGAGGTGTGCCCGCCCAGGTACTCCGCCGCGGCCTTGCCCTCGAGGGTCCGGGCGGCGCCGGCGAAGAAGCGCAGGTTGTCGGCGCCGGCGGCGACCTCCTCGTCGGCGATCATCTGCCGCGGCTGGCCGGTGTTGCGGTGCTGGGCCTCGACGAGCTCGTCGCTGTGCGCCTCGAGCGCGTCCGCGAGCCGGAGCAGCAGGAGCTGCCGCTCGCTCGGCGTGGTGCGCTTCCAGCTCCGGAACGCCGCGCGGGCGGCGGCGAAGGCCCGGTCCACGTCCGTCGCGTCGGAGACCGGGGAGACGGCGACCGTGGTGCCGGTGGTGGGGTCGACCACGTCGATCCGGCCGGTGCCGTGGGCGTCGACGAAGGCGCCGTCGACGTAGTTCTGCAGGACGTCGCTCATGGTGGTTCCTCTCTGCGGGCGAGAACGCGGTGCCTGCCACTCTAAATGATCGGTGTTCATTTTAGTAGGGTTCGGTGTGACCGGGCCCACCGACGACGACGGACCCCCGCGCCCGAGGATGCTCGGTCGCGGGGGTCCGCCGCTGCGTGGAACTCCCGGGGATCAGGCCTTCTGCACGGTGATCGACCACTCGGCCGCACCGCGCTTGCTGAACTGCGTGACGGGGTAGCCGTTCTCGGCCGCCCAGCGCGGGATGGCCTCGGTGCCCTGGGTGCAGTCGAAGTTGATGACGAGCTCGTCGCCGGCGGGCATCTCGGCCATCGCGGCCTTCGCCTCGACCACGGGGAACGGGCAGACGAGACCGTCGGTCTCGAGGATGTGCTGTGCCATGGGTGGTGCCTCCTGGGACTGGGGGTCGGTGGGTCAGACGCCGGCCGGGACGCGGCCCGGGGCGGCGGACGTCTTGCGGGGGGCGATGAAGAGCTTGGCGGCCGCGCCGGTGCCGAGGATCATGACGGCGAAGCTGACCCAGCCCTGCCACTCGAACGCGGCGGTGGCGACCAGGGCGTTGCCGATGGTGCAGCCCCCGGCCCACGCCGCGCCGACGCCCATGAGGGCGCCGCCGCCGATGGAGCGGACGATGGTCTGCGCGTCGGGAACGCGGAGCTTGAACTCGCCCGAGCCCTTGGCCGCGATGAACGAGCCGATCAGGATGCCCAGGACCAGGAACACGCCCCAGTCGACGAGCTCGACGTCGCCCGTGGTCAGGTAGCTCGCGATGTTCGCGGACGGGGTGGTGATGCCGAGACCCGACTCGCGGCCGGTGGCCCAGCTGGCGGGCCAGGCGATGATCGCGATGACGCCGATGACCACGGCGGTGGCGAACGGGTTCCAGGCCTTCTCGAACAGCAGGTGGTTCAGACCGGTCCGCTCCGGCGGGAGCGTGGCCATCTTCATCCGCGGCTTGGTGAGGTGGTGGCGGGCCCACAGGCCGGTGACGGCGACGAGGGCCAGCACGAGCACCCACGGGGAGACGCCGAGGGTCTCGTGGATCGAGCCCTGGGTGCCGACCGTCACGCCGCGCATGGCCTCGGTGGTCCCGGCCAGCGGGCCGTACTTGGAGATGGTCGCGAACAGCGCATAGAAGATGAGCGCGAACCAGGAGCCGACGAGCCCCTCGGAGGCGCGGTAGTAGGTGCCGGTGGCGCAGCCGCCGGCGAGGACGATGCCGAAGCCGAAGACGAAGCCGCCCACGATCGTGGCCAGCCACGGGAAGGCCGAGGCCTCGAGGGTGATGACGCCGAGGGCGTTCAGCACCCAGATGCCGACCGCCTGGACGGCGATGGCCACGAAGAAGGCGGACAGCCACCACGTGTTCTTCGCGATCCAGACGTCGCGGAACGCGCCGGTGACGCAGAAGCGGCCGCGCTGGAGGACGAATCCGAGGGCGGCGCCGATGAGAAGTCCTGAGATGAGCACCCCAGAACCTTATGATTTCCGGGGCAAGCACTCCAGGGTGTCGTCATGCGCCGTAGCATAGTGATGCAGCACTCACCACTGTGTGACGCCCGAAGACCGCGCCGGCCGGCGCGGACGGGCGGGCGTCCGGATGGAGCGCAGATGAGACGACCCCGGCCCGAGACCCCCGGCCCCGGCCAGGAGTCCGTGTGGGACTACCCGAGACCGCCCCGGACCGAGCCCACCCGGGAGCACGTGGAGGTGTGGCTGGGCGGTGCGCGCATCGCCTCCACCACGGCCGCGCTGCGGGTGCTCGAGACCAGCCACCCGCCCACCTACTACCTGCCCCGCGAGGCCTTCGCCGAGGGCGCCCTGGTCCCGTGCGAGGGGGGCTCGTGGTGCGAGTGGAAGGGCGCGGCGGCGTACTTCGACGTCCGGGGCGGGACCCGCACCGCGCCGCGGGCGGCCTGGACCTACCCCTCCCCCGCGCCGGGCTTCGAGTCCCTGCGCGGGCACGTGGCGCTGATGCCCGGGATGATGGACCGGTGCCTCGTCGCCGGGGAGCAGGTGCTCCCGCAGGAGGGCGGTTTCTACGGGGGCTGGATCACCTCGCGGGTGGTCGGTCCGTTCAAGGGCGCTCCGGGGACCCGGGGCTGGTGAGCCCCGGCCGCTCACCGGCCGGTCCGGCCGCGCCCGCGGCGGACGCGGCGGCGGACTCCTCGGCGGTCTCCTCGTAGGGGCGCAGCCGGACGAGGGCCAGGGCCGCGAGCGCGACGACGACCGCCACGCCGACGTAGAGCTGCGTGGGGGTCCAGCCGGTGTCCAGCAGCGCGCCGACCGCGATGGGGGCGAGGATCGCCCCGGCCCGGCCGACCCCGATGCCCCAGCCCACGCCGGTGGTCCGGATGCCGGGCTCGTAGGTCATGGGCGCCACGGTGTAGAGCCCGGCGATGCAGCCGTTGATGAGCATGCCGACCACCACGCCGGAGGAGAACGCCAGCAGGGGCACGGACGTGGTGGTGATGAACAGCACGAGGGTCACCGCGGAGAGCACCGTGAAGGCCATCAGGGTCAGCCGTTCGTCCCACCGGGTGGTCAGCGCGCCGTAGAGCAGGGACCCGAAGGTGCCGCCCATCGTGAGCATGAGCCCGCCGACGATGCCCTGCTGCTCGGTCATCCCGGTCTCCACGAGGAGCCGGGGCGTCCAGGAGTTGGCGAAGTAGAAGCCGAACATGATGACGAAGAAGGCCGCCCAGAGCAGGAGGGTCGCGGTGCGGTAGCGGCCGCTGAGCAGCAGGCCCACGCTGCTCCGCCGCTCGCCGGCGCCGGCCGGGACGGGGCCGAGCTCGACCTCCCCCTCGAGGCGCAGGCGACGGGCGATGCGGTCGAGCTTCTGCACGGCGCCAGCGGGCCGCCGGGTGCGGAGGTAGTCCACGGACTCGGGCAGCACGGCCAGCACGAGCGCGATCGCCACGAGGGTGAGCAGGCCGCCGGTGAGGAACACGGAGCGCCAGCCGAAGGCGGGGATCAGCTGGGTCGCGCCCATGCCGCCGAGGGTGGCGCCCACGCCGTAGCCCGCGGTGAAGATGCTCACGGCCATGCCGCGGTGGCGGGCGCTGGCGTACTCACTGGTGATCACCGTGGCGGAGGCGAGGATGCCGCCCACGCCCAGGCCGGTGACGACGCGCCACAGCCCGAGCTCGAGCACGGACCCGGCCGTGGTGGACAGGAACAGGCCGAGGGCGTTGACGGCGAGCGCCAGCACGAGGATCCTCCGCCGGCCGTACCGGTCCGCGAAGGGCCCGAGGACGAGGGAGCCCACGGCCATGCCGATGAGCCCGGCGCTGAGCAGCCAGCCCAGCTGGGAGCCGGAGAGCCCGAACTCCTCGGTCACGGAGGTGGCCGTGAACGCCATGGCGAGCACGTCGTAGCCGTCGAGGGCGTTGAGGAACGTGGTCACCGCGATGATGAGCCACTGGTACGACGACATCCTGGATGCGTCGATCTGGTGTCGGATGTCCATGGGGAGCCTCTCAGGGGACGTCGATGGTGAGGACGGCGGCCGGGCGCTCGCCGGGATCGGCCGCCGGCGCGGCGGAGACGACCCGCGAGACGCAGCAGCACATGGACGTGCCGGTCTGCTTCTGCCGGTCCGAGTAGAACACGTCGCGGTGGTCGATCCGCCCGGCCAGGCCGAGGACCTTGACCTGGCAGAGCCCGCACTCGCCCTTGCGGCAGTCGGACATCATGTCGAGCCCCTCCCGCTCGAGGGCCTCGAGCAGGGACTCGTCGGGGCCGACGACGGCCTCGGCGCCCAGCCGGGGGACGCGGACCACGAACGGCTCGGCCTCGAACCAGCCGCTGTTGCCGAAGGTCTCGTAGCGCAGGCCGGTCGGGTCCAGCCCCCGCTCGGCCCAGGCGCGGCGCACCGCGTCCATGAGCCGGATGGGGCCGCACATGTAGAGCTCGGCGCCCGCCGGCACGCCGGCCACGAGGGCCGGGACGTCGAGCGAGCCGCCCTCGTCGTCGACGTGCGCCTCGAGCCGCTCCCCGTGCAGGGCGCGCAGGTCGTCGAGGTAGGCCATCGCGGCGCGGGAGCGGGCGACGTAGACGAGGCGGTAGTCCGCGCCGAGCCGGCGCAGCAGCGCCGCCATCCCGGCGATCGCGGTGATGCCGATGCCGCCGGCCAGCAGGACGTAGGTCGGGGCCCCCACGCGCAGCGGGAAGTTCTGCAGCGGCTGGGTGATCTCGAGGACCTGCCCGGGCTCGAGACCGTGCATGAAGATCGAGCCGCCTCGGGAGGTGGGGGTGCGGAAGACGCTGACGGCGAGCTGCGCGCCGTCGTCGTCGGCGTCGACCACGGAGTAGGAGCGCACCTGCTCCTCGCCGTGGACGAGGACGCGGACGTCCACGTGCTCGCCCGGCCGCACCGGGCAGGGCCGGTCGGGGCGCAGGACGACGCGCCGGATGCCGGCGGCGACGTCCTCGACGGCGACGACGGCGGCGCGCTGCCAGACCTCGTGCTGGGAATCGGCCACGGCCCCTCCTCAGGCCCCGGCGGGAGCGGCCGGGGCGGCGGCGGGGCGGCCCTCGGCCTCGAGCGCGCGCTCGAGGAGCCGGCGCACCCACATCCCGCCCATGTCGATGTTGAGGTTGTAGAACTCGTGCTCGGGGTTGGCGTCGATGGCCGCCTGCTGGGCCTGCAGCATGGCCTCGTCCTCCCCGAACACCCCGTGCACGCCGTTGCGCAGCTGGGTGGTGATGAGCTGGCTCTCCAGGCGGTAGTTGCGCATGAAGGCCCAGAAGTAGTGGCAGGAGCGGTCCGTCTCCGGGGTGATCGTGTTCATCACGTAGCCGTTGACCCCGCGGGAGCGGTCCCCCTCGGGCGCCCCGGTGCCGGCCTCGGCGACGCCGACGTCGATGCAGATGGTGGAGGGGAAGGTGTAGTGGATGATCTGCCAGCGGTCCACCTTGCCCTCGAAGCCGGGGAACCGGTCCCGCATGTTCTTGAGCCAGAAGGGCGGGGGGTCGATGTTGCGCATCCAGCGGGTCACGGTCACGGAGCGCTCGTCGTGGGTGGTCTCGAACTCCGACTCGGAGAGCTCCTCCTGGCCGATGCTGGAGGAGTGCACGAACTCCTCGTGCGTGAGGTCCATGAGGTTGTCCAGGACGAGCTGGTAGTTGCAGGGGGCGTGGATGGTCTCCCCGTCGCCGGCCCACTCGGGGCTGTCCATCTGGTGCATGTCGGGCAGCAGGGCGGGGTCCGCCCGCGTGGGGTCGCCCAGCCACACCCACACGTAGCGGTGGCGCTCGAGCACCGGGTAGGACGGCACGGTGGCGGAGGGGTTCAGCGTCTCCTGGGCGGGCATCGAGGTGCACCGCCCCGCGGCGTTGTAGCGCAGGCCGTGGTACGGGCACTGGATCTCGTCGCGGCCCACCAGCTTCCCCTGGGAGAGCGGGGCGAGCCGGTGCCAGCAGGCGTCCGCCAGGGCCACGGGGCGGCCGTCCTCGGTGCGGTACAGGGCCAGCGGGCGTCCCGCCACGGTGCGGGAGAGGATGCCCTTCCCGGTGATCTCGTGGTCCCACCCCGCCACGTACCAGGCGTCGAGCGGGTGGGACAGGAGCTTGGCGGTGGAGGTGGTCCTCGTGGCGGCGACGGTCATGGTGCGGTCCTCTGCTGGGCGGTCCGGGGCGAGCACGATCCACTCACTATCTCGATAGATAGTCGTGGCGCAGGACACACAATACCTATGTCCATAGTGAGTGACAAGGGTCACGGGCCCGGCTCCCGGCTAGGCTCAGCAGGACGACCCCTGCTGCGACGGAAGGAACCGCCCGTGAGCCTCCGCTCGGCCCTGCTGGCACTGCTCTCCTCGGGGCCGCTGACGGGCTACGACGTGGTCAAGCAGTTCAGCTCCTCCGTGGGCCACGTGTGGCACGCCCCCGACTCGCAGATCTACCCGGAGCTGCGCAAGATGCACGCGGAGGGGCTGCTCACGAGCCGGCCCGTCCCGTGGGGCTCGCGCGGGGCCACCAAGACGGAGTACTCGATCACGCCCGAGGGCGAGCGCGCCCTGCGGCAGTGGCAGGACCAGCCGCTCGGCTACGTCCGGGAGCGGGATCCCGCCCACCTGCGGGCCGCCTACTTCGAGTGGGCCTCCCCCGGCGCCGCGGCCGCGCAGCTGCACGCCCACATCGAGCACTACCGGGACCAGCGCGCGCAGGCCCTCCAGCAGATCAGGGCGCTCCAGGACCGCACGAGCCCCACGCTGGCGCGCCGGCTGGCGGCCAATCCCGAGGAGCAGTGGGAGCGGATCACCCGGTTCAAGGTCTTCGCCTACGAGGGGCAGGTGGCCCGCGCCGACCAGGAGATCGCCTGGGCCGAGCGCGGCCTGCGGCTGCTCGAGGAGCTGGGCGAGCTGGGCGGGCCCGGGGAGTCCGGCACCGCCTGAGGTCCGGCGGGCCACCGGGTCCCGGGCTGCCCGGGTCGTGGGGTCCGGGACCGCCCGGGTCGCCGCGTGACGCACCTGCGCCGCGGCCGGCACCGTTCCGGGTCCTGTTCCCGTCCGGCGCACCGGCCGGTGCGTAGGCTGGGCGGACCCCCCTGCCCCTCGGCCCCAGGACAGACCATGACCCGCTCGCCGCTGCCCCGCCCCCTCGTCCCGGCCCTGTGCGCCGCGCTCCTCCTGACCGGCTGCGCCCAGGGCGCCGGCAGCGGCTCGGCGGCGACACCGGCGGCGGACGCGTCGCCGTCGTCGGCCGCCCCCTCCCCGACCCCCGTGCCCGAGGAGCCCGCGGAGCTGATCGGCGGGGGCACCGAGGTGTTCCCCGACCGGCGGATGGTCGCCCTGTACGGCCGCCCCGGGACGCCGGCGCTGGGCGTGCTCGGGGAGCAGGGCCCCGAGGAGTCCGCCGTCCGGGCGAAGGAGCTCGCCGCCCAGTACGAGCCCTTCAGCGACGTGCCCGTGGTCCCCGCGTTCGAGATCATCGCGACCACGGCCTCCGCGGGCCCCGGCGAGGACGGGGACTACTCCGAGGAGCTCCCGGTCGAGGAGCTGCGCCCGTACGTGGAGGCCGCGGCGGAGCACGGCGTCTACGTGGTGCTGGACCTCCAGCCCGGCCGGCAGGACTTCCTGAGCCAGGCGCAGCAGTACCAGGAGCTGCTCGAGCTCCCCAACGTGGGCCTGGCCCTGGACCCGGAGTGGCGGCTGGGGCCGGACCAGCTGCACATGGTGCAGATCGGCTCGGTGGACGCCGCGGAGATCAACGCGACCACGGCGTGGCTCGCCGGTCTGACCCGGGACAACGACCTGCCGCAGAAGGTGGTGGTCCTGCACCAGTTCGCGGAGTCGATGATCACGAACCGCCACCTCGTGGACGCCTCCCGCCCGGAGCTCGCGCTGGTCCTGCACGCCGACGGCCACGGCACCCCCGAGCTGAAGAAGGGGACGTGGGAGCGGCTGCAGCAGGGCCTGCCGGAGGGGATCCGGATGGCGTGGAAGAACTTCTACGACGAGGACACGCCCACCTTCACGCCGGAGGAGACGTCCGCGATCGAGCCGCAGCCATGGTTCGTCTCCTACCAGTGAGCCCTGCCGGCCCGGGATCCTCGCGCCTACGATGAGGACGGGCGGCCCGGCAGCCCGCCGGACCGGCGACCGAGGAGGACCCCATGAAGGCACTCGTCTACCACGGACCGGGCCGCAAGGCCTGGGAGGAGGTCCCGGACCCGACCCTCCAGGACCCCACCGACGTCATCGCGAAGGTCGACACGACCACCATCTGCGGCACCGACCTGCACATCCTCAAGGGCGACGTCCCCGCCGTCGTCGACGGCCGGGTCCTCGGCCACGAGGCGGTCGGCACGATCACCGAGGTCGGGGACGCCGTGACCGGGCTGAGGCCCGGCGACCGGATCATCATCCCCGCGGTCACCAACTGCGGGAAGTGCTCCTACTGCAGGAACAACCAGCCCTCCCACTGCCAGACCCTGGGCGGCGTCGGATGGGTGTTCGGGCATCTCATCGACGGCACGCAGGCCGAGTACGTGCGCGTGCCGTTCGCGGAGACCTCCGTGCACAAGGTCCCGGAGGGCCTCGACGACGAGGACGTCCTGTTCCTGACCGACGCCCTGCCCACGGGCTTCGAGATCGGCATCCTCAACGGCAACACGAAGCCCGGCGACACAGTCGCGATCGTGGGCGCGGGGCCGGTGGGCCTGGGCGCGGTCATGACGGCGAACCTCTGCGGCGCCGGGCGCGTCATCACCGTGGACCTCGACGAGAACCGGATGGACAAGGCCCTCGAGCTCGGGGCCACGGACAAGGTCAACGCCGGGGACCCGGACGCCGTCGAGCGGATCAGGGCGCTGTCCCCGGACGGTCTCGGCGTGGACGTGGCCATCGAGGCCGTGGGCGTGCCCCAGACCTTCCGGACCTGCCTGGACGTGGTCCGGCCCTACGGCACGGTGGCCAACGCCGGCGTGCACGGCAAGCCGGTGGAGCTGCCCCTGGACCGGATGTGGATCTCCAACGTCCGCATCAACATGGGGCTCGTGGACTGCCGCACCGTGGGCAGCCTGCTCAACATGGTCCGCTCCGGCCGGCTGGACGCGAAGGCGATGGCCACCCACCGCTTCACCATGTCCCAGATGGAGGAGGCCTACGAGCTGTTCGGCAACGCCGCGCAGCACCGGGCGGTGAAGGTGGTCATCACGGCGGACTGAGCCGCCGGCCCGGCGCTTGCTAGCGTGTGCCCGTGCGGACCGACAGACTCCAGAGCCCCCGGCAGCGCAGGACCATCGACCGGCTGGCCCGGTGGCTCGTCCGCGCCCACGGGACCGAGCCCGGATGGGACGCGCTCGTGCTGGACGTCCTGAGCGTGGGCCGGGACCTGCGCCTGCAGGTGCGGGAGGTCCGCGGCGACCGCACGACCCGCCGCCCCGTGGACGCCGAGGGCCTGCGCAGCACCCCGCGCCGGCTGGCCCGGGCCCTCCAGGAGGACTACGCCGACCTCGTGGACGGGTCGTGGCTGTCCGCCACGCTGATCGTCACCGTGGCCGGGCGGCGCTGGCAGCGCCCCGGGGTGGAGCTCGTGCTCAACTACGACGACGACCCCGCCCTCCCGGCGCACGCCCCGCACCCGGTCGCCGCGGAGGACTGGCGCCGGCACCTCGGGCGCTACCGGAGGATGGACCGCAGGATCCCGGCCTGGCTGCGCGAGCGCCTGACCGCGGCCGGCCTCGACGTCCCGGAGCGCTGAGCGGGCGCTGTTCGCCCTGGGGGGAATGACTCCTCCCGGGGCGCCCCGCCTGTTCCCTCAGCATGCTGAGGGGTCTACGCTGGTAGCACCTGTTCACCGACCGGAGGGAGAGCCCATGGGACTCGGAGACAAGATCAGCAACGCCGCGGAGAAGGCGGGCGGCACCGCTAAGGAAAAGGTCGGCGACGCCACCGACAACCGCGACCTCCAGGCCGAGGGCCAGGCGGACAAGCTGTCCGGCAGCGCCAAGCAGGCCGGCGAGAACGTCAAGGACGCGGGCAAGAACTTCAAGGACGGAATGTAGCAGCACGGTTCAGCCGTCGAACCACCCGGAGGGCCCCGGTGTCGCAGTCGACACCGGGGCCCTTCGCCGTGCTCCGCCTCCCCCCGCCGCCGCGAGGGGCCGCGTTCCGCCTCCTCCCACCGCGAGGGGTCGCGTTCCGCCTCCTCTCACCGCGAGGGGTCGCGTCCTGTCGGATTGCGCCGCTCGTACCGGCAGAACGCGACCCGCCGGCACGAGGGGGTCGCGGATCGCGCCTCGTCACGCGACGGCGCACTGCCTCCCGGTTGCGATGGCACATCCTGGGTAGCCTGGGGCCATGCCGCAGACCTTCCCGGAGTCCCCGGAGTTCCCGCCCGGCTTCGAGGCGGAGCAGTGCGTCTGGGAGGCGCTGCGGGCGCAGCTCCCCGCGGACGCGGTGCTGATCTCGGGGCAGCGCATCACCGGGGACGAGGTCGAGGCGGAGCTGGACCTTCTCGTGCTGTGGCCGGGTGTGGGCAACGCGGTGATCGAGGTGAAGGGCGGGGAGGTCTCGGTCCGGAACGGGCAGTGGCACCAGTCAGGCCGGGGTGGGGCGCACCGGCTGAAGCGGTCGCCGCTGGAGCAGGCCCGGTCCGGGATGCACGCCCTCCTGGACTACCTGGCGCCGCGGCTGTCCCGTGGGGGCGGGCGGACCACGTTCTTCGCTGATCTGCCCTACACGCGCCTGCCCGGGGACTGGGACGTCCCCGACGCCCCGCGGGACCGGTTGTTCGACTGCACCGACCTGGACGGCATCGCCGGACGGCTGAACCAGGTGCTGCGCCGCAGCACGCAGGCCTACCGCCCACCGGATGCGATCACCGTGGAGCTGATCGTCAAGAACCTGCGCCGCACCCACCTGTCCCTGTGCAACGTGCAGGACCTCGCCCGGGAGCTCGAGGACTCCGGCAACCAGCTCACCCGGGAGCAGGAGCGCACCCTGTCCCTGCTGCGGTGGCAGCACCGCGCGCAGATCACCGGAGGCGCCGGTTCCGGCAAGACCCACATGGCCATGCTCAAAGCCCGCCGGCTGACCCGCGACGGGCATCGCACAGCGCTCGTGTGCTACTCCCGGGGGCTCGCGCGGTACTTCGAGCTGATGTCCCGGGCGTGGCCGGAGGAGGAGCGCCCGGCGTACATCGGGCTGTTCCACCGGCTGCCCGTCGAATGGGGTGCGGAGCCCGGCGAGGACGACGACCCCGACTACTGGGAGCACCGGCTCCCCCAGCGGCTGCGGGAGCTGGCCGCCGCCCGTCCGGACGGGGACCGGTTCGACGCGATCGTCGTGGACGAGGGACAGGACTTCGGGGAGCTGTGGTGGGAGGCGCTGGTCCAGTGTCTCGAGGACCCGGACCGGGGCGTGCTGTTCGTGTTCACCGACGAGCACCAGCGCATCTTCGACCGGGACGGGCACGCCCCCATCGACCTCAACCCGTTCCCGCTGGACGACAACCTGCGCAACACCGCCACCATTGCCCGGGCCTTCGCCCCGCTCGCCCGGGAGCCGCAGCGGTGCCGGAACGGGAAGGGTCCGGCGGTGCGGTTCGTCGACGTCGAGCCGGGGGCGGTCCTGGAGCTCGCCGACGACGCCGTGGTCGCCCTCCAGGACGAGGGGTGGGACCCGGGCCGCATCGCGCTGCTGACCACCGGCAGGCGCCACCCGGTGCAGCGGGAGATCGTGGACACGGAGGGCTTCGGAGCCTACTGGGACGGGCACTTCGCGGAGGAGGACGTCTTCTACGGGCACGTCCTGGGATTCAAGGGCCTCGAGCGCTCGGCCGTGGTCCTGGCGGTCAACGGCTTCCAGGACATGGCCCGGGCCCAGCACATGGTCTACGTGGGCATGTCCCGCGCGAGGTCGCTGCTCGTCGTCGTCGGCCCCCGCGAGGTCGTGGAGGAGGCCGCCGGCCCGCGCCTGATGGCCGCGCTCGACGCGGGCGAGGCATGGCGCCCGCCCGCGGGCTGACCCGCAGCCGCCCCTGCCGGCGGGCCGGTCAGATGAGGTCGCTGATCAGCCGCGCCAGGATGTCGTTCATCGCCAGCAGCCCGATGAGCTCGTTGCCCTGGACCACCACCAGGCGGTTGAGCCGGAAGCGAGTCATCAGCGCCGCGGCCTGGTTCACGGACAGGTCCTCGCCGACCGTGACCACCGGCTTGACCGCGGCGTCGTAGACGTTGAGGAGGTCCACGTCCCCCTCCTCCGCCACGATGGCCTGCAGCAGCTCGCTGTAGCTGAGCAGCCCGTAGCCGTCGTGGGGGTGCTGCGGCTCCACCACCAGGCTCTTGACCTGGCGGGTGCTCATGGTCGACAGCGCCTCCCGCAGGGTGCTGTAGGGGGAGATGGTGATGACGTCGCGCACCATGACGTCCTTGACGGTCAGCACGGGGTTCCTCCTGGGAATCTCGGACGGTGGGAATCTCGGACGGAGCTCGATCGGGGGTCGAACGGGCGCCGGGTCAGGCGCCCTCGCGGCGCATGTGCTCCTCGAACCGGGCGACCTGCTGCATGTCGATGCCCGTGAGGTGGTCGATGGGGATGCTGAAGGCGATGCCGCGGGAGCCGCCGCCGCCGTCGACGAGCAGGTCGTGCATCACCTTGAGGATGGGCGTGGCCAGGTGCGTGCCCACGACCATCAGGAGCACGGTCTGGGCGCCCTCGAAGGTCAGGCCGAAGAAGGTGCGCTTGGTCTCGCCCCCGATGCCCTTGCCCGGGAGGATGGTCACGCCCGTGGCCCCGGCGCGCTGGGACTGCTCGATGACGGTGTCCTCGAGGTCGTCGGGGGCGATGACCACCACGGCGGTGAACTTCATGTCGGCTCCTTCTGCAGGCGGGGGATCCTCTCCAGGATCATGGCGTACCCGAGCACCGAGATGATCGGGAAGATGGACGCGAAGGCGATCAGGCCGAAGCCGTCGATCAGCACGTCCCGGCCCTCGATCGCGCCCGCGAGCCCGATGCCGAGGGCGGTCACGAGGGGCACGGTGACCTCCGAGGTGGTGACGCCGCCGAGGTCGAAGGCGAGGGCCACGATGTGCTTCGGCGCCAGCAGGACCAGGACGATGACCACGGCGTAGGCGGCCATGATCACGTAGTGCAGCGGTGCTCCCACGAGGATGCGGTACACGCCCAGGGTGATGCCGACCGCCACGCCGACGGCCACGACGAGCCGGATGGCGGAACCGCTGATCCGGCCCGGCGAGGCCGCCTCGGCCTGCTCGCCGATGGCCACCAGGGCCGGCTCGGCCATGGTCGTGGCGAAGCCGATGAGCAGGGCGAAGAGCAGGATGAGGGCGGGCGCTCCGCGCTCGATCAGCTGCTCCGCCATGATCGTCCCGATGGGGAAGAGCCCCATCTTGAGGCCGACGACGAACGCGTACAGCCCCACGAGGACCATCACGAAGCCCACGGCGACGCGCAGCGGGTGGGCCACGCCGCGCCGCAGCACCACGTACTGGAAGAACAGGACCACGAGCACCATGGGCAGCACGTCCCGGACCATCTCCGCGAGCCCCAGCACGTGTTCCAGGGCCCAATGCACCGGGGCGCTCCCGGACCCGGCGGCGCCGACGGCCGCGGCGTCGCCGAACGTGTAGACCCAGATCCCGTACAGCTGCACGCCGATCATCGGAACCATGACGCACAGGGCCACGAGGCCGAAGCCGTCCGAGAGCGCGCTGCGGCCCCGGATCGAGTTGGCGAGACCGATCCCGATGGCGGCGATCAGCGGCACGGTGACGATGTTCGTGGTGACGCCGCCGGAGTCGTAGGCGAGGCCCACGATCTCCGGCGGGGCGACGTACGTGGCGACGAGGACGAGCACGTAGCCGGGCAGGAGCAGCCTCTGCACCGCCCAGCCCCGCAGGATGCGCAGGATGCCGAGGACGAGCACCGCGCCCACGGACACGGCGATGACGAGGCGCAGCACAAGGGCGCTGATCCGCCCCTCGCTGACGAGCTCGGCCTGCTCGGCCACGGCGATCAGCGCGGGCTCGGCGACCACGGCGGCGAAGCCGATGGCGAAGCCGAACGGGAGCAGCAGCCCCAGGGCGCCGCGGCGGGCGAACTGGTTGGCCAGGTTCTTGCCGACCGGGAACACGCTGAGGTCGAGGCCCTGCAGGAACAGGGCGATGCCGACGCCCACGACCAGCAGCCCGGCGACGAGCCGCAGGGGCTGCTCCGGGACCTCCCGGAACACGGCCAGCTGGAACACCACGACCACCACCACGATGGGCAGCAGACTCCGCAGGGCCTTCAGGAACTCCCGGGAGAAGTGCGTGAGGTGCTCCATGGGCGCTGCCGGACCTCCTCCGGGGGAGCCGCGGGCGGGGTGTCTCCCGCCAGTCTGTCGCGGCCGGCCCGGGGCCGTCTACCGGGCGCTGTCCGCGGCGTCGTCGCCGGACTCGACGCCGGCGAGCTCCTCCTGGGAGCCGTGCCCGGTGCGCGCCCGGGTGCGGGCGTCGACGGCCAGCAGGGCGAGGACGACGACGCAGCCGGCCGCCGCCGCGAGCAGCTGCACCCACCAGTCCCCCTCGGGGGAGAGCAGCGTGCGGTCCTCGAGCTGCCAGGGCCACAGCGTGCGCAGGGCGCCGAGCATGAGCCCGGTGAGCGCCAGCATGGTGACGCGGTGGTGGTGGTCGAGGAGCCACTGCAGGCCCTTGACGATGACCACCATGCCCAGGGCCGCCCCGAGGAAGAACAGGGACAGGTAGCCGAGGTCGAGCTCGTCGACGGCCCGCAGCGTCGGCTGGTAGAGCCCGATCGTCAGGAGCAGGAAGGAGCCGGAGAGCCCGGGGAGCAGCAGCGCGGACACCGCGACCATGGCCGCGAGCACGATGAGCAGCGGCGCGGGGGCCACCGTGGTGGGCGGCACGGACACGAGCACGAACGCGAGCACGGCCGCGAGCGCCACGACGGCGGCGTCCCGGGCCCGCAGGGCCCCGCCCGCCAGACGGAGGGGCACCCCGATGGAGGCCAGGACCATGCCGAAGAACAGCGCCCGCATGGTGACGGGGTACTCCTCGACAAGGTGGCTCATGGGCCCGGCCACGGTGAGCAGGGCCGCGACCATGCCGATCACCACGGGCACCACGATCCGCCAGTGCACCCGGGCCAGGTGGTGCCGCACCCCGGCGGCGCGGTCGGGCCCGAGCAGCGCCCGCCTGCCGGCGGAGACCACGTGCCCGGCGGAGTTGATGAGCTCGTCGTAGATGCCGACCACGAGGGCCACGGTGCCGCCGCTGACCCCGGGGACGGTCTCGACCACGCCGATGAGCGCGCCGCGCACCACGTTGCCCGGGATGCTGCGGCGCACCTCCCCGCCGGGGGTGGTCGTGGCGGTGGTCGTGGTGGCCGGCGGTGTCGAGGGACGGTCCGGGGGCGACGAGGGCGTCACAGGTGCTCCTGGGCAGGGGAAGAGGGGACGCCTGCCAGGGTACCGGGGCGGGCGCCCGCCCCGGCGGCCCCGGGTGTGCCGCCGGACACGCGTGCGTAGACTGGCCCGACCGCACGAGCCTTCGACCCAGGAGCCCGCCATGAGCCCCAACCACGTCGGTTTCGCCCTGATCCTGCTGGCAGCGCTGTTCCTCGTGGGGAAGTGGTTGCGGGTCCGGGTGCGGTGGATCCAGAAGATCTTCCTGCCCAGCTCCATCATCGCGGGCTTCCTCGCCCTGCTCGCCGGCCCCCAGGTCCTGGGCCGGGTCGGGGAGGCCGCCGGGGTCGGCTGGCTCGCGGACGGGGGCGTGTTCACCCCGGAGATCCTCGAGGTCTGGGCCGCCCTGCCCAGCCTGCTCATCAGCGTGGTCTTCGCGACGCTCTTCCTCGGGGCGTCCATCCCCGGTCCGCGGCGCGTCGCCCGGCTCGCCGGCCCGCAGCTGTCGGTGGGTCTCGCCTTCGGCTCCGGCCAGTACGTCGTCGGCCTGCTGCTGGTGATCGCGGTCCTCGGGCCCCTGTTCGGGATCTCCCCCATGGCCGGGGCCCTCATCGAGATCGGCTTCGAGGGCGGCCACGGCACCGCGGCCGGGATGCGCCCCGTGATGGAGGAGCTCGGCTTCGAGGAGGGCGCGGACCTGGCCCTGGGCATGGCCACGATCGGCCTGGTGGGCGGCATCGTCATCGGGATCGCCGTCATCAACTGGGGCGTGCGCACCGGGCGCACCAAGGTGCTCAAGGGCAACGTGGAGCAGTCCGTCGAGGAGCAGAAGGGCCTCTACCGCCGGGACGAGAACATCCCCGCGGCCATGATGACCTCCCGGCCGGCCTCGATCGAGCCGCTGACCCTGCACGTGGCCGTGGTGGGCATCGCGATCCTCATCGGCTACCTCATCCTCACGGCCCTGCAGTGGGTCGAGCAGGCCCTGTGGGCGGACACCGTGGAGCTGCTCGCGTTCGTTCCTCTGTTCCCGCTCGCCATGCTGGGCGGCGTGGTGGTGCAGCTGGTGATGGACTGGCGGGGCATCGGCCACCTGCTGGACCACCAGATGATGCTGCGCATCCAGGGGCTCGCCCTCGACTTCCTGATCCTCGCCGCGATCGCGACCCTGTCCCTCACCGCGATCGCCGCGAACTGGGAGGTCTTCCTGGTCCTGTCCGTCGCCGGCGTCGTCTTCTGCACCGGCTTCCTGCTCCTCTTCGTGCCCAAGGTCATCCCCGACTACTGGCTCGAGCGCGGCATCGCGGACTTCGGTCAGTCCATGGGTGTCACCGCCACCGGCCTCATCCTGATGCGCATCGCCGACCCGCACGACGAGAGCCCGGCGATGGAGGCCTTCGGCTACAAGCAGCTGTTCTTCGAGCCGTTCTTCGGCGGCGGGCTGATCACCGCCGCCTCGGTGCCGCTGATCTACCAGTTCGGCCCGTGGCCGCTGCTCGTCGTCATGTCGGTGCTGTTCGTGGTGGCGCTGGTCGGCGGCATGTCCTACCGCAAGCGGCTCGTGGCGGCCGGCTCCGCCGACGCCGTGCACGCCCGGCAGGCCTGACGGGCCATGAGCGACGTCCTCGTGGCCACCGGTCACGGGCAGATGCCCGTCCACGTGGCGGTGCCCGACGGCCCGGGGCCCTGGCCTGGGGTGGTGCTCGTGCACGACTTCACCGGGATGAGCCAGGACCTGCGCCACCAGGCGGACTGGCTGGCAGGGGCGGGGTTCCTCGCCGTGGCCCCGGACCTCTTCCACTGGGGCGGCCGGCTCCGCTGCCTGCGCACGATCATGAAGGACATCGGCGCCCGCCGGGGACGCACGTTCGACGACGTCGAGGCGGCGCGGTCCTGGCTCGCCGCGCGCCCCGACTGCACGGGCCGGATCGGGGTCGTCGGCTTCTGCATGGGCGGCGGCTACGCGCTCGCCCTCGCCGTGGAGCACGGGTTCTCGGCCGCGAGCACGAACTACGGCGGGTGCCCCGAGGGCGCCGAGCAGTGGCTCCCGGACGCCTGCCCCATCGTGGGCAGCTACGGCGGGGCGGACACCACTCCCCTGGGCGCCGACGCCGGCCGCCGCCTGGAGGGCATCCTCACTGAGACCGAGGTGGCGCACGACATCAGGATCTACCCCGGGGTGGGTCACGGCTTCATGAACGACCACGACCCCGAGGACCTCTCGCCGATGCTGCGGGTGCTCGGCCGGTTCAGCCGCACGACCTACGACGACCCGGCCACCCAGGACGCCCGGCGCCGGATCGTCGCGTTCTTCGACCGGCACCTGCGGGAGCCGGCCGATCCGGACGGAGCGCAAGGCTCCGAGGGCTGAGCACCCGGCACGAGGGCGCGCACGACACGGATGACGGTGTGCGACGACGATTTCGTGACGTGTTGTTGTTCACGCGCCCGGCCGGGACGGCCGTCACAGAACGCCGCCCTCGGCACCCTCCGAGCAACCGTTGCAGGTTGCCGACCGGACGGGGGTGTGACGAAGCTCAAGACCCGCGGGCCGTTTGTCAAATCGGGGTCGCTGCGCAGGTCACCGCGGCCAGTGCACCATGGAAGCACACACGAACGAAGACTTGATGGGAGGTGGCGGAATGACCGCTGCTGAGAAGTGGATGACCGACCTGAGCCAGATCCAGCCCGGCGACCGGCTCGAGATCTGGGACGAGTTCTACGAGAGCTGCATCGGCACCGTGGGGCAGGTCTCGCACCCCCTGGGCGTCCTGTGGGTCCTCGAGGCCGGCACCGGCGTCCGCCGGCTGTTCTCCTTCGAGGACTGCCGCCTGCGCCCCGCGCCCCTGGCCCTCGCGGCCTGACCGGACACGGTCCACGACGCCCGATCGGGCCGGTTCGCACCGGCGCCCGGTCGGGCGTCGTCGTGCCCTGGGCCGGCCCGGCCGCGCACGGCAGGATGGACCCATGAGCATCCTCATCGGCCTGGACATCGGCGGCACCACGACCCACGGCCTGCGGGCCGAGGACGGCCGCCCGGTGCAGGAGGCCGTCGGCGGCAGCGCCAACGTGCAGAACGTCAGTCCCGCCGAGGCCTCCCGGGCCCTGGCCGGCGTCCTCGGTGAGCTGGGCTCCTCGGCCGCGGACGTGGTCGTGGCGGGGGCGGGCGGCGTCGACACGCCCGCGGACGCCGAGGCGCTGCGCGCGCTCATCGCCCCGCACACGGGGGCGGCGCGGATCGTCGTCGTGCACGACACCCGGCTGGTCCTGGCCGCCGGCGGGTGCAGCACCGGCATCGCGGTCATCGCCGGCACCGGCTCCGCCGCCTGGGGCGCCGCCCCGGACGGCCGGGAGGCCCGGGCCGGCGGCTGGGGGCACCTGCTGGGCGACGAGGGCAGCGGCTACTGGCTGGGCCGGGAGCTCGTGCGCCGCGCCCTCGCCCGGCTCGACGACGGGCTGCGGCCCGACGCCCTGGACCGGGCGGTGCTGGCGCACTGCGGGATTCCCGAGCCCGGTCAGCTCATCGAGCGCTTCCACAGCGGCGCGGACCGCGGGTTCTGGGCCGGGCTCTCCCGGGTCGCCTTCGAGGCCGCGGCGCACGACGACGACGCCCTGCAGCTGGTGGAGCGCGCGGCCGGGGCGCTGGCCGACCTCGCCGCCACCGTGTCCCGGCGGCTGGAGCTGACCGGCCCGGTGGTGGTGGGCGGTGGCCTGGCACGGCACCAGCCGCTGCTGCGGGACCGGCTGCAGCAGGCCGCCGCGGCCCGCGGTCTCGGGGAGCTGCGGGTGCTCGATCGCGATCCCGTGCACGGCGCCCTGCGTCTCGGCGAGCGCCGGTGACGGCAGAGCCGCCGGGGAGCCCTACCCTGAACGGGTGACCACCCTCGCTCCCGCCCGCGGCCCCCGGCTGCGCCCGACCCTCTACGTGCTGGCCGCCGTCGTCTCCGTCCAGTTCGGCGGGGCCCTCGCCGCCGTCCTGGTGCCCCTGATCGGGGCGTCCGCCACGGTGACCATGCGGCTGCTCATCAGCGCCGCAATCATGCTGGCCGTCATCCGGCCGCGGCTGCGCGGCCGGAGCCGGGAGGCGTGGCGGTCCGGCCTGTTCTTCGGGGCGGCCCTGGCCGGCATGAACTTCGCGTTCTACCAGTCCCTGGCCACCCTCCCGCTGGGCGTGGCCGTGACCATCGAGTTCCTGGGCCCCCTCGCCCTGTCCGCCGTGCTCTCCCGCCGCGGCCGGGACGTCCTCGCCGTGGCGGCGGCCCTGGGCGGGATCGTGCTCATCTCCCAGGCCCTCACCGTGCCGTGGGCAGAGCTCGACCTCGCCGGCATCGCCTGGGCGGCGCTGGCCGGGGCGGGCTGGGCCGCCTACATCCTGGGCAGCCGGTCCGCGGGCCGGCACTTCGACCAGCTGGACGGTCTCGCCGTGGCCCTGGTCGTGGCGGCGGTCCTGGTCACCCCCGTGGGTGTCCTCACGGCGCACGTCCCCGCCCTGACGTGGGGCGTGCTGGGCGCGGGGGTGGGGATCGCGATGCTCTCCTCCGTGGTCCCCTACTCCCTCGAGCTGCTCGCGCTGCGGGCCATCCCGCCCAAGGTCTTCGGGATCCTGCTGAGCCTGGAGCCCGCGGTCGCGGCCCTCGCCGGGCTGCTGGTGCTCGGCCAGGCGCTCACGGGCCCGCAGCTCGTGGGCATGGGCCTGGTGGTGGCCGCGAGCGCCGTGATCATGGTGGGCGGGGGCTCCCCCGAGCTCGCCGCGGCGGACCCGGCGGCGGACCCGGCGGCGGACCCGGCGGCGGACCCGGCGGTCCGCGAAAACTGATCAGTCCCCTGTTCAATGTCGGACGGCCGTGATGGGATGGAGACCATGGAAGCCAACGAGATCATGGACCGCATCCGCTCCGCCCGGGACCACGCCCTGGAGCAGGAGCGCGAGGAGCGCAGCAACATCGAGAACGCCGACACCGCGGACAAGCAGGGCGCGGCGAGCGTGCGCCTGGCCACCCGGCAGGCCGTGCGGGAGGCCTTCGACGACATCCTCGGCGAGAGCACCGACCCCGGGCAGGACGGCTGAGCGCCCGGACGGCCGCGCGCCCGACCGGCGTGACGAGCGTCCCCGGAGTCCTCCGGTGACCCGCACGGCCGTGGTCGGCGCGGGCATCGTGGGCCTGGCCGCCGCCCACGCCCTGCGGGCGCGCGGTGCCGACGTGACCCTGTACGAGTCCGGGCCGCCCGGCGGCGGGCAGTCCGCCGGGCAGGGCCGGATCTTCCGGCACGCCCACGAGGACCCCCGGTTGGTGGCGCTGGTCGCCCGCAGCCGGGCCCTGTGGCGGGAGTGGGAGGAGGAGTTCGGCGTCGAGCTGGTCTCCCCCGACGGCGCCGTGGCGATCGGGGACGGAGTCGAGGACAAGCTCCGCACCCTGGAGCCGTTCGAGGACGTCCCCGTGCGGCGTCTGTCGCCCGCGGAGCTGCACGAGCGGCTGCCGCTGCTGGCCGACTGGACCGGCCCGGCGATGCTCGACGTCCGCGGCGGTGCCATCCGCACCCTCGCCGCCGTCGCGGCGCTGTCGCGGCGGCTCGAGGGGTCGATGCTGCGCGAGCACGTGCTCGCGGTCCGGCGCACGGGCACGGGAGCGGTGGAGGTGCGCACCGGGACCACCTGCGAGACCTACGACCACGTGGTGCTGTGCGCCGGCCGGGGCACCGCCCCGCTGGCCCGCGGCGCCGGGCTCGACCTGCCCGTGGAGGTGGGCGCCCACGTCCGCCTCACGTTCGCCCTGGCCCCGGACGGACCGGCCCATCACGGTGCGGTCCCGGACGGAGCGCCCCCCGGTGTCGCTCGAGGCCTGCCGACCTTCCAGGACGGCAGCGGCGCCTTCGGCGAGACCGGCGTGTACGCCGCGCCGTATCCGGACGGCCGCCACTTCTCGGTGGGCCTCAGCGCCGACACGCCGGCCCACCCGGACGGCGGCCTCGCCGATCCCGCGGCGCTCGCCGCCCTGGCCGACCGGACCGTGGCCTACGTGCGGCGCGCCCTGCCCGGCCTGGACCCGCGCCCGGTGGACCACGTGCACTGCTGGGTCACCCGGCTGCCCTGGGGCGACGACGGCGTGGGGATCTGGTCCGAGGACGGGCTCACCGCCCTCGCCGGGCACAACCTGTTCAAGCAGGCCCCCGCGCTCGGCGAGGCGCTCGCCGGGACCGTGCTGACCGGCACGGTCCCCGGCCACCTCCACCACGGGGAGCATCTGGGCCGCTCCGCCGGCTGAGCGGGCCCGTTAGCGCGTCCGAGCGGGCGCCTAGCCTGGAACGTGTCGGAGGTCACACCGCACCGTGTCCGGGTCCCGGACTTCGTGGCGGGCCCCCGGCGGCACCGCTGCACCCGCTTCCCGGAAGGACCCTCGCCATGACCACGCACACCGAACCCTGGCCGGCCGGCACGCCCTGCTGGGTGGACCTGATGGCTTCTGACCTGGGCCGCACCCAGGCCTTCTACCGCGACGTGCTCGGCTGGACCTACTCCGAGTCCCAGCCCGAGTACGGCGGCTACTGCAACGCGCTGATCGGCGGTCGGGCCGTCGCCGGGCTCTCCCCCACCATGGAGGGCATGGCCGACGCCCCGCACGTCTGGTCGGTCTATCTGGCCACCGAGGACATCTCCGCCCATGCCGCCCGGGCGGTCGAGGCCGGGGCCACCCCGGTGTTCGAGCCCATGGAGGTCGGGGCCTTCGGCTCCATGGGGATGTGGGTCGACCGCACCGGGGCGGCCTTCGGCATGTGGCAGGCCCGCGAGCACACCGGTTTCGAGGCGTACGGGGAGCCCGGCGCGGTGGTCTGGTGCGATCTCATGACCGGCGATCCCGCCGCCGCTCAAGGCTTCTACGCCGCGGTCTTCGGCTACGCCTACCAGGACATCGGCGACGACCGGATGCCCTACGCCCTGTTCACCGTTCCCGGCGGGCAGATGCCCGCCGGCGGCATCGGCGGTCTCGACCCCGCGGCCGGTGACGCCCGGCCCGGCTGGTCGGTCGCGTTCCAGGTCGAGGACGTCGACGCCGCCGTGCGCCGCGTGCGCGAGGCCGGGGGGTCGGTCGTCCAGGAGCCCTCCGACTTCGAGTACGGGCGGATGGCGGCCGTCGCGGGACCCGACCAGGAGGTCTTCGTGCTGATGATCCCGAAGGAGGAGATGTAGCCCCCCTGCCGGGGCGCCTCAGCCCCGGTCGAGGCGTCCCAGCGCCGCGGCGACCGGGCGGGCGCCGGCCAGACCGGGCAGCGCGGCGAGGTCCTCGTCGATCGCCAGCAGGTCGGCACGGGCGGCCGGGTCCGCGTACAGCCGGCGGACCCACGCCCGGTGCGGACCGGGGTCGCCGTAGCGGGTACCGGGCCACCGCCACCGGGCCGCCCCGGAGCGGCCGAGCCGGCGCGCGCTCGCGCTGCGGGCCAGTCGCGCTCCGGCCTCCTCGGCGAAGAACGCCAGGTGCCGCTCCTTCAGCCGCACGATCTCCCGGGCCGTGCCGGCCAGCCGGGGTTCGACTGCCCCCAGCCGCCGGTAGACCGCGGCGAGCACGCCGGTGTCGAGTCCTCCGGTGACCATCTGGGCGCCGGTGGTCTCGGTGCCCAACAGGTTGCTGGAGACCGCGCCGAGCGCGGGCCGGGCCCGTTCGTCCCAGGTCCGCCGGGCCCGGCCGAGGGGCGTGTCGGCGGGCTCCCGGGCGGTGCGGCCGTTGGCGGCCAGGACCGCTCCCAGGGTCTCGGCGAGCCAGTGCTGCTCGTAGGCCCACGCGGTGAGGAAGGCCGTCACCCGGGCCTCGGCGTGGGTGGGGGTGACCAGCAGGTCCCGCAGCCGGTCCAGCAGGCCGCGCTCGACGCACCACAGGTGCGCCAGCACTTCCAGGGTCCCGGGGGCGAGGTCGCTCAGTGCCTGGAGGTCGAGGTCGGCCGGGCGCAGCGCGTGCGGGTCGCGCGCGTAGGCGCGCACGTCGAACCGGGGCGCGCGCACGACGGACCGGGGGGCGTCCACCGCGGAGGTGCTGCTCGCGCTCACGCGGCCACGCCCCGGGCGTCCAGGGCATCGGCCACCACCGTCAGTCCCTCCATGCCGGGCAGCTTCGCGATCTGGCGGTCGATGGCCTCGACCTCCCGGCGGCCCTCGGCCCCGGCGAAGAGATGGCCCATGACGTGGGTGACCTCCTCCTCGGACGAGACCCCGGAGCCGACCGGCTGCCAGGCGGTACGCAGGGCCAGGCGGGCGAGCTTCTGCGCCTTCGGGTTGTCCTGCAGCCGGGCCCGGGCCTGGGTGGTGTAGAACGCGATGTGCTTGGTCTCCTGCGCGGCGATGCGCCGCAGCAGCGGGGCCAGCACGGGGTGGTCCTCGAGCGCGGCCAGGCGCCGGTAGGCGGCGGCCGCGGAGCGTTCGTTCACCGCGCCCCAGAGCATGTGCACGGCGACGAAGTCGGTGCCCACGATGTTGGACAGCAGCGACTGCTTGACCGGGCCCACCCGGTCGCGCCAGCCGAGCTTGACCCGCTTGGCCTTGAGCTCGTCGAAGGCCACGGTGATCCCGTGCAGGGAGAGCACGTGGGCGAGGGCCTCCCCGTGCCAGAACTCCTCCCGGTTCCACATGGTCATGAAGGTGCTGACCTCGGGGTCCTTGCGGGAGGGGCTGACGAGCATGTCCCGCAGGTAGCAGACGGTGTGGAACTCGACGTCGCACATGTACCGCAGCGTGCGCAGCGTCTCCGGGGGCAGGGGGTCCTCGCGCAGGGCCTCGAGCCCCAGGTCCTCCCAGTGCAGACTGGTGGACTCCTCGGCGAACCGGTCGATGTTGAAGGCCATGACGCCTCTTTCTCCTCCTCGATGGGGTGCTCTCGTGAGGATGTTCGGCGCCGGGGCGGCATCGGATGGGTGGGAGGAGCTGTGCCGGGACCGAGCGCCCCCGCCCGCTACGACCGGCGGGCGGGGCTGAGCACCCGCGGTTCGTAGCGGACGGGTTCGAACGTCCGGGCTACGAGCTCCCGCAGGGCCTCCAGGGTGCCGGAGAGGACGCCGGCGGCCCGCAGCTGGACCAGGACGTTGCCGATCGCGGTGGCCTCCACGGGGCCGGCGTGCACGGTGCGACCGGTGCGGTCGGCGGTGAGCTGGCACAGCAGCGCGTTCTGCGACCCGCCGCCCACCACGTGCACGGTGCGGATGCTCCGCCCGGACAGCCGCTCGGCCTGCTCGATCGTGGTGGCGTAGGCCGCGGCCAGGGACTCCAGGATCGAGCGCACCACCTCGGCGCGGCCGCGCGGGGGCTCGACGTCGTGCTCCCGGCACCAGGCGGTGATGCGGGCGGGCATGTCCCCCGGGGCGGTGAAGCGGTCGTCGGTGGCGTCGAAGACGGCCACGGGGCGGGTCACGGCGGCGGCCTCGGCGAGCAGGGCCGCGAGGTCGCTGCTGCGCTGGGCGTCGGTGGCGCCGGGCCCGTCCCAGGTGCGCATGGACTCGGTGAGCAGCCACAGTCCCGAGACGTTCTTCAGGTAGCGGACCCGCCCGTCCACCCCGCCCTCGTTGGTGAAGTTCGCCGCCCGGCTCTCCTCGCCGAGCACCGGGGCCTCCAGCTCGATGCCGACCAGCGACCAGGTCCCGGAGGAGATGAAGGCCGCGTCCTCGGCGGTGCTCGGCACGGCGGCCACGGCGGAGGCGGTGTCGTGGGAGCCGACGGCGGTGACCGGCAGGCCCGGGCCGGCGCCGAGCTCGGCCGCCACCGCCGGCAGCAGCGCACCGATCGTGGTGCCGGGGGCGACGACGGGGGCGAGCAGCTCCCGGGCGAACCCGAGCTCGTCCAGCAGCCCGGTGTCCCACTGCCCGGTGCGGGCGTCGAGCAGACCGGTGGTGGAGGCGTTGGTGGCCTCGGCGACCTGCTGCCCGGT
This sequence comes from Kocuria sp. CPCC 205258, assembly GCF_040981005.1. Classification (NCBI taxonomy): domain Bacteria; kingdom Bacillati; phylum Actinomycetota; class Actinomycetes; order Micrococcales; family Micrococcaceae; genus Kocuria; species Kocuria sp. CPCC 205258. The sequence continues at coordinate 593,084 of NZ_JAVKPS010000001.1, forward strand.
GAGCCAGTAGGCGACGAGGTCGGGGATCAGCAGGGCCCGGTCGGCCACGGCCAGGTCCCCGGCGAGCCGGTCGGCGGCGAGCTGGAAGACCGTGTTGAACGGCAGGTGCTGCAGCCCGTTGCGCCGGTACAGCTCCTCCCGCCCCACCCGTGCGTGGACCGCCGCCACCCCGGCGGCGGTGCGCTCGTCCCGGTAGTGGTAGGGCACCCCGAGCATCCGCCCGTGGCGCAGCAGCGCGTAGTCCACCGCCCAGGAGTCGACGCCGACGGAGACGACGTCGTCCTCCTGGCGGAGGGCCTGGGCCAGCCCGGCGGTCACGGACCGGTGGAGCTCGGTGATGTTCCAGTGCAGCCCGGCCCGGTCCCCCTCGTGCAGGCGCACGGGCTGGTTGGGGAAGCGGGCCACGTGGCGCATCCGGAGCCGCCCGTCCACGAGGCCGCCGAGGATCACGCGCCCGCTGGTGGCCCCGAGGTCGACCGCGGCGACCGCCGCGGTGGTGCGCACCGGGCTCACCGGAGGAAGGCGGCGGCCACGCCGGCGTCGACGGGCACGTGCAGGCCGGTGGTGTGGGAGAAGTCGGCGGTGCACAGGGCGAAGACCGCGTTGGCGACGTTCTCGGGCAGCACCTCCCGCTTGAGCAGGGTGCGCTGGGCGTAGTACGCGCCCAGCTCCTCCTCCGGCACGCCGTAGACCGCGGCGCGCTTGGCGCCCCAGCCGCCGGCGAAGATCCCGGAGCCGCGCACCACGCCGTCCGGGTTGATGCCGTTGACCTTGATCCCGTGCTCGCCCAGCTCGGCGGCGAGCAGCCGGACCTGGTGGGCCTGGTCGGCCTTGGTGGCGGAGTAGGCGATGTTGTTGGGCCCGGCGAAGATCGAGTTCTTCGAGGAGATGTAGACGATGTCCCCGCCCAGCCCCTGGGCGATGAGCACGCGGGCCGCGTTCTTGGAGACCAGGAAGGAGCCCTTGGCCATCACGTCGTGCTGCAGGTCCCAGTCCTTCTCGGTGGTCTCCAGCAGCGGCTTGGACAGCGACAGGCCGGCGTTGTTGACCACCAGGTCCAGCCCGCCGAAGGCGAGGACGGCCGCCTCGATCGCGGCCTGCACGGCGGCCTCGTCCGAGACGTCGACGGCGACGCCGACGGCCACGTCGGTCCCGCCGAGCTCCGCGGCCGCGGCGCGGGCCTTCTCGGCGTCCAGGTCGGCGATGACCACGCAGGCGCCCTCGTCGGCCAGGCGGGTGGCGATGGCCCTGCCGATGCCCGAGGCCGCGCCGGTCACGAGGGCGATCCGGGTGGCCAGCGGCTGGGGCTCGGGCATGCGGGCGAGCTTGGCCTCCTCCAGGGCCCAGTACTCGATGCGGAACTTCTCGGCCTCGTCGATCGGGGCGTAGGCGGAGATGCCCTCGGCCCCGCGCATGACGTTGATCGCGTTGAGGTAGAACTCCCCGGCCACCCGGGCGGTCTGCTTGTCCTTGCCGAAGGAGAACATGCCCACCCCGGGGACGAGCACGATCGCCGGGTCCGCCCCGCGGATCGCGGGCGAGTCCGGGCCGGCGTGGCGGTCGTAGTAGGCCTGGTAGTCCGCGCGGTAGGCCTCATGCAGCTCCTTCAGCCGCGCGACGCAGTCCTCGACCGGGGCGCCGGCGGGCAGGTCCAGGACGAGGGGCTTGACCTTGGTGCGCAGGAAGTGGTCCGGGCAGGAGGTGCCCAGTGCGGCCAGGCGCGGGTGTGTGGTGCCGGCGAGGAACTCCAGCACCCGGGCGTCGTCGGTGAAGTGGCCCACCTGCGGGCGGTCGGCGGAGGCCAGCCCGCGGATCACGGGGGCCAGGGCCGCGGCCTTGGCCCGGCGCTGCTCCTCCGGCAGCGCCCGGTAGCCGTCCAGGACCGGGCCGAAGGGCTCGGGCCGGCCGTGCTGGTCGATGTACTGCTCGGCGGTGCGGATGATCCACAGCGAGTTCTGCTCGGACTCCTCGCTGGTGGCGCCCCACGCGGTGATGCCGTGCCCGCCGAGGATGCACCCGATCGCCTCCGGGTTCGCCTCCTTGATCGCCGCGATGTCCAGGCCCAGCTGGAAGCCGGGGCGGCGCCAGGGCACCCACACGACCTTCCCGCCGAAGATCTCGCCGGTGAGCCGCTCCCCGTCGGCGGCGGTGGCGACCGCGATGCCGGAGTCGGGGTGCAGGTGGTCCACGTGCGGGGCGTCGACCAGCCCGTGCATGGCCGTGTCGATGGACGGCGCCGCCCCGCCCGCCCCGTGCAGGCAGTAGTCGAAGGCCGCGACCATCTCATCCTCGTGCTCGACCCCGCGGTAGACACCGGTCAGTGCGCGGACCCGGTCCAGCCGCAGCGCGGCGAGGCCCTTCTCGGTGAGGGTGCCGAGGTCCCCGCCGGAACCCTTGACCCACAGCAGCTCGACGCCCTCGCCCGTGACGGGATCGGTCGCGGTGCCCTTGGCGGAGGTGTTCCCGCCGGCGTAGTTCGTGTTCTTCGGGTCCGCGCCGAGCCGGTTGGAGCGGGCGATCAGGTCGGCGACGACGGAGTGCGTGGTGGTCTGCATGATCAGGTGTCTCTCTGCGAGGTGGTGTGCAGGGGGTGAGGTCAGGAGGCCCAGGAGGCCTGGGTGCCGCCGACGCGCTCGGCGGCCAGGCGCTGCTGGTGCCCGGAGGCGGCGTAGGCGGCCATCGGGTCCGCCGGCAGGCCGCGGGCCTCGCGCCAGTCCGCCAGGGCGGGGCGGACGTCGGTGTAGAAGGCGTCCATCAGGATCTGGTGGGCGCCGAGCACGTCGCCGGCCTCCTGGGCGGCGGTCAGGGCCACCCGGTCCAGCAGCAGGGCGCGGGCGGTCATCTCCTGGACGTTGAGCACCGAGCGGATCTGGCCGGGGATCTTCTCCTCCACGTTGTGGCACTGGTCGAGCATGAAGGCCACGCCGGAGTCCGGGTCCAGGGCCCCGCCGCGGATCACCTCGACCATGATGCGGAAGAGCTGGAACGGGTCCGCAGCGCCCACGATGAGGTCGTCGTCGGCGTAGTTGCGGGAGTTGAAGTCGAAGGAGCCGAGCTTGCCGAGCCGCAGCAGCTGCATCACGATGAACTCGATGTTGGTGCCCGGGGCGTGGTGGCCGGTGTCCAGGCAGACGAGCGCCCGCTCCCCGAGGGCGGTGACCTGGGCGCAGGCCGTCCCCCAGTCCGGGACGTCGGTGTGGTAGAACGCCGGCTCGAAGAACTTGTACTCCAGCACCAGCCGCTGCTCCGCCCCGACCTGGGCGTAGATCTCGGCCAGCGACTCCGCCAGCCGGTCCTGGCGTCCACGCAGGTCCTGCTGGCCGGCGTAGTTGGAGCCGTCGGCCAGCCAGATCTTCAGGTCCCGCGAGCCGGTCCCGTTCATGATCTCGAGGCACCGCAGGTGGTGGTCGACGGCCTTCCGGCGCACTGCGGGGTCCGAGTGGGTGAGGGAGCCGAACTTGTAGGCCTCGTCCTGGAAGGTGTTGGAGTTGATCGTGCCCAGCGCCACCCCCTGGTCGGCCGCGTACCGGGCCAGGGCCCCGTAGTCGTCCACCTGGTCCCACGGGATGTGCAGGGCGACGCTCGGGGCCAGTCCGGTGAACCGGTGCACCGTGGCGGCGTCGGCGATCTTCTCCTCGACCGTGCGCGGGGTGCCCGGGGTGGAGAAGACCTTGAACCGGGTCCCCGAGTTGCCGAACGCCCACGAGGGCAGCTCGATGGCCTGGGCGGCCAGCTGGGGCGCGATGTCGTCGAATGCAGTCATGGGTTTCACATCTTCCGTGCGGGATCGAGGACGCGACCGGGACGGCGGCGCGATGGGTTATTGAATCGTTTCATGACGATAGGCGGTGACTCCAGTCACGTCAAGACCTTGCCCAGGCTCCCAGGACCAGGCTTTCCGGGCTCACCGAAGATCCCGCCGGAGGAAACTGTGGCAGGGGTATTGAAACGACTCAAAATGTGACTACGATGGCCCGGTACTGAGAGGCAGCTCACATGCCGCGCTCGGCGGGACGCCCGGACCGCCCCGCTGAGCGTCACCGCCTCTCGTCCCCGGCCGGTCGTTCCGACGGCCCCACCACGAAGGAGTCCCGCATGGGCGCCCATCCGTCCGCCGCGACGCTGCAGGAGCTGATCGAGCTGCCCGAGGAGATCACCCGCACCCGCCGGTGCTTCCTCCTCCACGTCCGCCCCGAGAAGCTCGCCGAATACGTCGAGGTGCACCAGCAGGTCTGGCCCGCGATGCTCGCCGCCCTCCGGGAGACCGGCTGGCGAAACTACTCCCTGTTCCTGCACCCGGAGGACGGGCTGGTCGTGGGCTGCTTCGAGGCCGACGACGTCGCGGCCACCCAGGCGCTCATGGACGACCACCCGGTCAACGCGCGCTGGCAGGCCGAGATGGCCCAGTACTTCGTCGAGGGGTCGCGCCCCGAACCGCTCCTCCCGTACTTCCACCTGGCCTGAGCCGGGACCACCACCCGCACGGCACCACCGTCACCGTCACCGTCACCGTCACCGTCACCGAAGGATCACCCATGACCACCACGAAGCTCGGGGGCTGGAAGGCCACCATCGCGGTCTCCATGTCCAACTACATCGAAGCCGGGTCCATCATCGCGCTGGCCACCAGCCTGAGCCTGTGGCAGGAGTACTTCGGCTTCACGAACCTCGCCGTCGGCCTCGTGGCCGCGCTCAGCGCCAACGCCTTCGGCGCGGCCCTCGGCGCGCTGATCGGCGGGCCGCTCGGCGACCGGTACGGGCGCAAGTTCATCTACACCTACGACCTGATCCTGTACATGATCGGCACCGCCTTCGTGATCTTCGCCGTGGCGCCGTGGATGCTGGTGCTCGGCGTGGTCCTGACCGGCATCGCCGTGGGCGCCGGCGTTCCCGTGGCCTGGACCTACATCGCCGAGGAGGCGCCGTCCGAGGCCCGGGCGAAGCACGTGGGCACCGCCCAGTTCGCGTGGTCCCTGGCCCCGGCGCTGGTGTTCCTGTTCGCCACCTTCGTGGTGCCGCTGGGGCTGCTGGGCACCCGCATCGTCTTCGCCCACCTGTTCGTGGTCGCCTTCGTCACCTGGTGGGTCCGCCGGGGCCTCTCCGAGTCCCACACCTGGAAGAAGTCCGACGAGGAGCGGCGCGCCTCGGAGGCCACCGGGATCAAGCGGCGCAACTACCGCGAACTGCTCACCAACCGCACCAACCTCAAGGCGCTGCTCTTCCTCGTGGGCGTGTACGCGCTGTGGAACCTCGTCGCGGGGCAGATGGGCATCTTCATGCCGCGGGTGTACGAGACCGCCGGCGTCGAGTCGGCCACCCAGCAGAACCTGCTCCAGGTGCTGCTGTGGAGCTTCACGGTGCTGGCCACCTGGTTCGGCTTCATGCGCTACGGCGACCGGGTCGACCGGCGCCTGCTCTACGGCATCGGGGCGCTCCTGGGGATCGCCGCCTGGGTGCTGCTGGTCTTCGCCCACGTCACCATGCCGGTGCTGATCCTCTTCGCCGTGCTCTGGGGCGTGTCCGCCGGCATCGGCGCCCAGGCGTTCTACGCCCTGTGGGCCGCGGAGATGTTCGCGACCCGCTACCGTGCCAGCGCGCAGGGCGTGCTGTTCTTCGTCGCCCGCATCGTCGTGGGTCTGCTCAGCTACTGGTTCCCCACCCTGCTCGCCGAGCACGGCGTGCCCTTCGTGGGCATGATCATGATCGGGGCCCTCCTGGTCGCGCTGCTCGTCGGCGTGATCGGCGCCCCGGACACCCGCGGCAAGAGCCTGGAGCAGATCGAGGAGGACCGCTACGGGACGCCCGCCTCCCGGCCGGCCCAGCCGGTGGGCTGAGGCCGGCGCACCGCAGCGACACCACCGGGCCGCGGCCCCTCGGCGTGCCGGCCGAGGAGCCGCGGCCCGGTGCGTCGAGGGGACCGCGGCCCACCCGCGCGCCGGGCACGCCGGGCGGCCGGATCGTTAGAATCGAGGACCTGGACAGTTCCGAGGGAAAGTGACGACGTGACCCCTGCGCGACCGGCGGTGAGCATCAAGGAGGTGGCCCGGGAGGCCGGGGTGTCCATCGGCACCGTCTCCAACGTCCTCAACCGCCCCGAGGTGGTCTCCGAGGACCGCCGCCGCCGCGTGCTCCGGGTCATCGAGGACCTGGGCTACGTCCGCAACGACGTCGCGCGCCAGCTCAAGGCCGGCCGCTCGCGCACCGTGGGCCTCGTGGTGCAGGACTCGGCCAACCCCTTCTACAACGAGATCGCCCTGGGCGCGGAGACGGCCGCCGAGCGGCTGGGCCAGGCCGTGATCATTGGCAACGCGGGGCTCTCCCCCGAGCGGGAGAGCCTGTACCTGGACCTGTTCGAGGAGCAGCGGGTCCGGGGCGTGCTCGTCACCCCCCAGACCCCGGAGCGGGCCCGCGTCGACGTCCTGCGCTCCCGCGGCACCCCGGTGGTGCTGGTGGACGAGCACGCGGCTCCCAGCGAGTACTGCTCGCTGGCCGTGGACGACGTCGAGGGCGGTCGCGCGGCCGTGGCGCACCTCCTGGGCACGAGCCGCCGGCGGATCGCCTACGTGGGCGGCCCCGACTCCCTGCACCAGGTCCGCGACCGCCGAGCGGGGGCGCAGCGGGCGGTCGAGGCCGTGCCCGGTGCGTCCCTGGAGTCCTTCGGCACCACCGCCCTGACGGTGCTGGAGGGACGCCGGGTCGGCGAGCAGATCCTCGAGCTCCCCCCGGGGCGCCGCCCCGAGGCCGTGTTCGCCGCCAACGACCTGCTGGCGCTCGGGCTGCTGCAGGCCTTCGCGTTCACCCACCGCGTCCGGGTGCCCGAGGACATCGCGCTCATCGGCTATGACGACATCGACTTCGCGACCTCGGCGATCGTCCCGCTCTCCTCGATCCGCCAGCCCGCCCGGCTGATCGGGCGCACGGCCGTGGAGCTGCTGGAGGACGAGATCACCGACCCCGGCCACCACCACCGCCATGTGAGCTTCCAGCCCGAGCTCGTCGTCCGGGACTCCACCCGCCCCGCGGCCTGAGCTGCGTGGGCCCAGGAGTCACGCGGGCGCGAGCCGGCGCCGCAGCATCTCGGCTCCGTCTCCCGTCAGCCGGTCCAGCCCGGCGCGGCGCCCCGTGAGCAGGAGCAGCAGCGCGGCGGCCGGTCCCCGGATCTCGGGGCCCTCGCCCGCGGCCCAGGAGACGTCGGTGGCGACGAACCGGAAGCCCTCCAGCGGCAGGTGCCGGAACACCCGCGCCGTGCGCGTGCCCCCGGTGGACCGCACGCGCTCCGCGGCGACGGCCGCGGCCTCCGGGGGCATCTCGAGCTCGAGGCCCAGCGGCACGGCGATGTCCTGACCGTGCACCAGGATGTCGGTCAGCGTCTCGAGGCTCGTCACACCCACGTTGTGCCGCCGGGAGCCCACCGTGGCGCGGATTCCCGCGACCAGGCGGTCCGCCGGACGGCGGGCGCGGTCACGGGCGGACTCGAGGATGACGTGGTTGAGACCGCCCGGGTGCCGCAGCGCGGACAGCAGCGCGGCGCCGAGGCCCAGCTGCTGCAGCGTCAGGTGGGCGGCGACGTCCCGCACCGTCCATCCCTCGCACAGCGACGGGTGGTCCCACTGCTCCCCGGAGAGCCCGGCGAGCAGGTCCGCCGTGCGCCGGCGCTGAAGATCGATCACGGCCCAGACGTCGTCGTCACCCATCGGGCCGGTCGTGCTGTTCTTCCGGACCGTGCTCATGGTCCTGCCTCCTCACCCGCGGACGGGGCCGCCACCGGGCCCCTCGTGTCCTCCGGGTGACCCGATTATAGTTCGTTCATAAGACTATTTCGAGGGGCGGGCATGACAGGACAGCTCAACATCGGGGTGCTCATGTTCATCGCGCACCGCTCGGCGGAGAAGCGGATCGTGGAGGCGGTGCGCCGGGCCGGCTACACGGACCTCACCGTGCCGCAGGCGCGCATCCTGGCGCGGATCGGCCCGGACGGGACCCGCCTGTCCGAGCTGGCCGAGCAGGCGCAGGTGGCCAAGCAGACGGCCACGGTACTGGTGGACCGGCTCGAGCGCGCGGGCTACGTGGAGCGCACGGTCGACCCCCGCGACGCCCGGGCGCGGCTGGTGCGGATCGCGGGCCGGGGAATGGAGCTCGTGCCGATCGCCCGCGCGGAGGAGGCCCGGATCGAGGCGGAGTGGAGTGCGCACCTGGGCAAACGGAGGATGCGCCAGCTGCGCGAGGCGCTCACAGCACTGCGCGAGATCACCGACCCGCACGCGGGGCCGGAGGCGCAGGGGTGAGGCTCAGGCCTCCTTGGGGATGATGATCCACAGGGCGATGTAGACCAGCTCCCCCACGCCCACCAGGCCGAAGACGATGAAGCCCAGCCGCAGGAGGAACTTCGGCAGTCCGAAGCGGGCCGCCAGGGCCGCGCAGACGCCGGCGATGAGCTTGCCGTTGCGGGGGCGGACCAGAGAAGTGTTCATGCCCGGATCCTACCAACGCGCCCCGGGACACGCCCGGGGGCGGGACCGTCCGGTCCGGGCGGAGCGGACGGCCCCGGCCGGCGTCAGAGGTCGACGACGCCCTTGTCGCCCTTGATCGTGTCGCCGGTGACCTTGGACTTCACGAGGTTGGCCACCTGGGTGACCTTGCCGCCGCCGGGGGTGTCCCAGTACTCGGCGGAGCGGCCGGTGACCTCGATGAGGATGTTGTTCGGGTTCTCCGGCCCGCCCTCGAGCCAGGAGCCGGTGAAGCTGTCCCACAGCTCCTTGAGCTTGGCCTCGTCGTTGAGCACCAGCGCCGTCCCGGTCAGCGAGACCCAGGCGCCGTCCCCGGCGTAGGCGACGTTCACGGCCGGCCGCTGCTGCAGGTCCTGGACCTGGTCCGAGGTGCGCTCGGCGATGAAGTACACGGTGCCGTCGAAGTCCACGTCCTGCGTGGCCATCGGCTTGGAGATCAGGTTCCCGTGCTCGTCCGCGTGGGTAAGCATGGCGATCCGGGTGTCCTTGATGAGCTGGCGCACCTTGGCGGTGCCGTTGTCCTGGTCGGTCATGGGGAGGTCCCTTCTTCGGTGGACTGCTGACGGTGTTCGACTGCTGAACTGCGGTCCGCGGCGCGGAGGGCCAGTCTACGAACCCGGGGCGCGTCGCACGAGGGCCGGGCGGGCGAACCGCCCCGGCCAGGCCGCGGGGAGGACCGCCACGGCGACCCTCCCTAACGGCCCTCCGGCGCCTCGGCGGCGGCCGGGACCACCGCGTTGCGCGCGGTGGAGACCGGCAGGTTCACGGGGCACGCCATCTGACCGGCGAGGCGGTGGACCACGGCGAACGCGCTCAGGGCGAGCGCCAGCACCCCCAGCCACGGCTGGACGGGCGCGAACCACGTCAGCGCCCCGGTGGAGCCGAGGGCCAGCAGCGCGAGCTTGTTGCAGACCGGGCAGCCCACGGCGAACCAGGCGGCGAACGCGCCGACCGCGCCCAGCCGGGCGCTGCGGCGCTCGCCGGACTCGACGGCCCAGGCCACGGTGGCCGCGGCGACGTCGTCGTCCCCGGGAAGGGGGGTGCCGCCGGCCACGGGGGACACGTAGGAGGCCACGAGGACACCGGTGAGCGCCGAGGTGGCGATCCAGACGGGGTAGTTCCACCACACGGGCGGGAGCTCGCGGCTGAAGAAGCCGTTGGGGATGAGCACGGTGGCGAGCCCCAGGACCAGGGCGGTGGCGAGCCCCGCGAGCACCGCGACGCCCCACTGGCGCGGAACCCACAGTCGGAGGGCCTGGGTGGCGGGGCGGAGGCGCTGCGTCATGGGCGGGGTGCCTTTCGGTGGGACGGGGTGGTGCCCCCACTGTGTCGTGGATCGCGGTCCCGCACCAGCGCGGGGACCAGCCGCACCAGCACCACCATCCCCACCAGCTCGACCAGGGTCTGGGTGACGACGACGAACGGCGTCAGCGCGAGCCGCTCCGGCAGCGCCAGGGCCAGGGGGAGCACCACGAGGGAGTTGCGGGTGACCCCGCCGAAGACCAGGGCTCGGGAGACCGGCACGTCCAGACGGGCGAGGCGGGCGGCCAGGATCCCGATCGGGACCATGAGCACCAGGAAGCCGGCGTAGAGCGGCACGACCGCCGCGAGGTCGGCCAGCTGCTCCCCCACCCCGCGCACCTGCGAGGCGATCACGGTGAACAGGGTCAGCGCCATGAGCGGCACCATCGCCGCGCCCGTCGCGGACTCCAGCCGCCGGGCCGCGGCGGAGCGGGACGCCGCCCGCTGCACGGCCGCCGCCGCGGCCAGGGGCAGCAGGATCAGGAGCACGAACGCCTCCACGAAGGGGCCCAGCTCCACCAGGGCCACCGCCTCCGGGCCGGCGAGGAGCAGCAGGTAGGCGGGCAGGAGCAGCATCTGCGCGAGCATCAGCAGCGGGGCGGCCGCCAGCAGCCGGTCGGCGGCGCCCCCGGCGAGACCGGTGAAGACGATGACGTAGTCCACACAGGGGGCCAGCAGCACGAGCAGCACGCCCAGCAGCAGGGCCTCGTGCCCGGCGACCGGCCGGGACAGCCCGAGGACCACGACCGGGACGACCAGGAAGTTCACCACCAGCAGCGCCGCGAGGAAGCGGAGATCCGCGAAGGCCCGGCCCAGTGCGGCGAACGGGACGGCCAGGAACGTGGCGAACAGCAGCAGCCCCAGGACCGGGGTGATGGCAGGGGCGAGCGCCGGCGCGCCGGGCACCGTCCAACCCACGAGGACCGCGGCCGCGATGGCCACCAGGTACACGGCCACCTGGTGGCGCTCGGCCCGTGCGACGGCTGTCGGTGCGTTCACCCGCCCAGCCTAGGGGCAGACCCTCCGGGGGGGGTGCCGGCGGTCGTCGCCGGTCCCCACCCCGATAGCCTGGTGGCATGCAAACGCACACGGCCCGCACGGAGGCCGCCCGGGTCGATGCCCTGCACGCCCTGAAGATCCTGGACACCCCCCGGGAGGAGCGCTACGACCGTGTGGTGCGCATCGCCCAGGACGTCTTCGGGGTGAAGGCCGCGGCCGTGAACCTCATCGACGCCGACCGGCAGTTCACCAAGGCCGAGGCGGGACTGGACGGGCTCGTCCACGCCACCCGCGCCGACTCGCTGTGCGCGCGCACGGTCGACCGGGACGCCCCGCTGATCGTCGCCGACGCGATGACCGAGCAGTGCTTCGCCGGCAGCTCGTTCGTCACCGGGGACGACCCGGTGCGCTTCTACGCCGGCCACCCGCTGCACGCCCCCGGCGGTGAGCCGGTCGGGTCCCTGTGCCTGGTCGACAGCGTCCCGCGCGAGCTGGACGAGCGGGAGCGGCGCATCCTCGCGGAGATGGCCGGGTGGGTGGAGCGCGAGCTCGCGGCCCAGATGGAGCTGGACCGGGCCGAACAGATCCAGCAGATGCTCATGCCCCGCACCGGGCTGGTCACCCCCGTGGTCGAGGCCGCCGGCCGGTGCCTGCCGGCGCGGTCCATCGGCGGGGACTTCTACGACTGGATGGTCCTGGGCGACGAGGTGCAGGCGATGGTCACCGACGTGATGGGCAAGGGCATCCCCGCGGCCCTGCTGTCCGCCTCCGCGCGCGCCGTGCTGCGCGGGACGTTCCAGTACAACCCCCCTGCGGAGGCCATGAAGCGCGCGGCCGGGGCGCTGACCCCGCTGCTGGAGGAGGCGGGGGCGTTCATCACCGCCTTCATCGCCCGGGTGCACACCGGGACCGGGGAGATGAGCTACATCGACGCCGGCCACGGCCTGGCGCTGATCCTGTCCCCGGACGGTGCCCACCGCCGGCTGATCTCCTCGGGCCCGCCCCTGGGGGTCGTGGCCGAGTGGATCTGGGACGTGCACACCACCACGCTGCCGCCCGGACAGACCCTGCTGGTGGTCTCCGACGGCTACCTGGACTTCTTCGACGACCTCGAGGCGGCCGTCGCGACCGCCGCAGCCCTCAACACGCTGGCCGGCACCGCCGAAGAGCTCGTGATGCTGTGCAGCGACTACGCCGGCACCTCCGGCGCCGATGACGACACGACGGTCCTCGCGCTCCGGCGCACCGCCTGAGCACCCACCGGCCGCTGCGCCCGGTCCGAGGGCTCACCCCACGTGCCGGCAGGCGGGCTCGCTCGTGTAGGTGAGGACCACCTCGTCGTCCTCGGGGCGTTCCCGGGAGGAGCGGTGGCTGACGGCGGCCAGCACCGCGGTGATGACCGCCTCGTCGTCCTCGGGGCGTTCCCGCTCGGAACTCCGGCGGCCGGGGGGTCGCCCGGCGCTTCCGGCCGGTGCGGCGCCGGGCCGGGTCTGCTCCCGGGGCAGGACCTGGAACCCTCGGACGCCGGTCCCGATCGTCTGCGGTGCCGGCGGTGTCGATCCGGAGTGGATGCTGGTCGTGGTGGTCATCGCGCTTCCCTACTTCGTCGTAGTGGTGTGCTCGGTGGTGTCGTGCCGTGCCCGGTCGGTGTCCGCCCCCGCGGGGCGTGACGCTTCCGGTGGAGTGCCCCGCTCCCCGGACCCCCTGGACCGTCGCGGGGCCTGCGGATCCCGGCTGCCCGATGGAACCGGGCGCGCCGGTGGACGCCGAGGAGTCCGGGAGTCGCAGACGGCGCGCTGGTGGGGGATTCGCCTCTGCCCGCAGGTGGACCCGAGACTAGCGACCCGGACCACGGACCGGAACCGCCCGGCGAAATATGTCGACGCATCGGGGCGCGCGAAGCACGGGAGCGCGACGGGCGACCCGGGAGGACCGGTCAGGGGTTCCCGTCCGTCACCGGCCGGTGAGCCCGGTGAACCGGGCGAGAACCGACTCGGGCGCCCCGGTGGCGTCCACGACGGTCCAGTGCAGAGCACCGGCGAACTCCAGGTAGGCCGCCCGGGCCGCGCGGAGGTACTCCAACGACTCGTGGTCCTGCCCGCGGGCGAGGATCCGCGCACGGGCGGTCTCGGCCGGGACGTCGAGAACCACCACCACGGCCCCGCGCAGCGCCCTGACCGCCAGCCGCGGCAGGACCCGGCCCGGCGGCAGACCCCGGACCTGCCGCAGCACCGACTGGCACACCAGGTGGCGATCGATCACCACCAGGCCGTCCCGGTGTGCGGCGCGCACCTGGGAGACCAGGACGTTGGCGGTGCGCACCACGATCTCGAACCGGTCCGCCCACCGCAGCGGCACCTCCACCCCCCACCGCGCCGAGGCGCGTGCCAGCCAGCGGCGGCCGGACCGGTTGCGCAGCACGACCGCCTCCCGCCCCGCCTCTTCCTCCGCCGCCACCAGTGCCGCGGCGGTGGTCGTCTTCCCCGCCCCGTCGACGCCCAGCAGCACCACGGTCCGGGCCCGGCGAGCCGGCAGGGCCCCGGGCCGCCGCCCTCTGCGGACCGCAGCGGGACGGCCCCGGAACCCCGTCATCGGGCTGCTCCCGGTGCTGCTGGACAAGACACGGCGCACGGCCTTCCTGACCGTCGGAGGCTTCGTGGACGTCCCGCGGCGCGGCACGGGGACAGAAGCCTGGAGGTCCCCATCCAACCAGTCCCGGGAACCGGTGGGCTGATCGGTGCCCGCGTGGGGACAGCGTCCGCCGCCGCGCGGGCATCGTGGGGTGGACGCAGCGGGCTTCGGGGGTCGCCGGGGAGCGGCCCTCACGCTGACGTGGAGTCGCCCTTCGACAGCGTTCGCAGGAGGGGCTGGACACGGTAGGGGATCTGCTCGCTCAGGGCCAGGGACGTTTCGGCGCGGAGGACTCCCCGGATCCGCAGGATCGAACGCAGGACGGCGTGCAGATCACGGGTCTCCCGCGCCGCCACCCGGCACCAGACGTCCCCGCGCCCCGAGATCTCGTGCACCTCCAGGACGTTGTCGATGCCGCGCAGGGCGGTGACGACGGCGTCGAGCTCCCGGTGGGTGACCTCGAGGGTGAGGAACGCCAGGACGTCGAAGCCCACGGAGGCCAGGTCGACGTCTCGACCACCGGAGCGCAGCACCTCCCGGCGCTCGAGCCGGCGCATCCGCGAGACCACGGTGTTGCGGGCGACCCCGAGTGCGGCCGCCACCTCCCCGATCTGCGCCCGGGGGTACCGCAGGAGGTGCAGCAGCAGCCCGATGTCGAGGGCATCCAGTGTGGTCACGGTGGTCTCCCTGTCAGTCGTCCGCCCCCAACTTTTGATCACCGTGATCAGTTCCGCAAGCATCTCAGTGGTGCCGGATGCAGTCTCCGGCAGACTGCGTGAGCACACTGCGCCGGACACCCACGGCACAGCCCGCAATCGCCGATCCCACCGGAAGGCCCGCGATGACCGTGTTCAACGAGCTGACCATGCGCTCCGGCGCCGGCGACGCAGGCCGGGGGTGGAACGCGGGGTCGCGCTCCCGCCTGGTGCTGACCATGTCCACGACGGCGCTGCTGCTGGTGGGAGCCAACCTGGCGACCCCGCTGTACCCCGCGCTGCAGGAGCGCCTGGGGCTCGGCCCCTTCGCGGTGACGGTGGCGTTCTCCTCCTACGTCCTGGCCCTCATCGCCGGGCTCGTCCTCTACGGGCACTGGTCGGACCACATCGGGCGGCGCACTGCCCTGGTGCTCTCGGTCCTCGTAGGACTGGCCGGTGAGATCGTCTTCGCGACCGCCGGGGGTCTCGCCGGTCTCGTGACCGGTCGGGTCCTGCAGGGCGCAGCCGTCGCGATGGTGACCGGAGCCAGCAGCGCGGCGCTCCGGGAGCTCCTGCCCCACCGCCCGGAGTGGGCCGGCCGCTTCACCCTCCTGGCGTCGGCGGGCGGAGTGGCGGCAGGCCCCCTGCTGGGCGGGGCCCTGGGGCAGCTGCCCCACCCGACGACGACTCCCTTCGCCGTCCACTGCACCATGCTGATCGCCGTCCTGGTGCCGCTGTGGACGCTGCACGCCCGGCCGGCCATCGCCCCGGCCCCGGGATCAGCGGCCTTCAAGGCCCTGCGGCCGCGCCGTCTCTGCCTGCCGCCCGGGGTCCGCACGCGGTTCCAGCAGGCGGCCGCGGTCGGTTTCCTCAGCTTTGCGCTCTTCGGCTTCAGTCTCTCGCTGGCTCCGGGCTACTTCGCGCGAACGCTCGGGGTGAGCTCCCCGGCCGGGATCGGGGCGCTGGCGGCCCTCGTGCTCATCGGATCCGCCGCGGCGCAGCTGGTGGGACGCCCCCGCGTCCGGGCCCTGCCCGGGGCGCTGGTGGGGATGGCCCTGGGCACGGCGCTGATCGGGGTGGCGGGCGCGCTGGCCAGCCTGCCGCTGCTGCTCCTCGCCGCCCTGTTCGCCGGGGCGGCCCAGGGCGTCGCGTTCCGCACGGCGTTCAACGAGCTGTCCGTGGCCGTTCCGGCCGCCGACAACGCCCGGGTGGTCAGCGCGGTCTACATCGTGACCTATCTGGGCAGCGCCGTGCCGGTCCTGGGCCTCGGGGTCCTGGCCGGCGCCGTGGGCGTCCCCTCCTCCGTCCACTGGTTCGCGGGCACCCTGGCGGGCGCATGCCTGCTGCTGGCGGGAATCGTCCGGCTCCGGGCCGGACGCGGGCCGCGGCGCGGACAGCAGGCCTGACCGGTCGGGGCACGAGGGACAGCACGCGCGGGACCGCCGTCAGGCGATGAGCACCGGCGGCGGCCACAGGCGGCTCTTTCCCCGGGCGCGCCGAGCAGTCATCATCGTGGGACGACGGAGTCGCCGAGCGCGAAGGAGCACCAGCCATGTCACGGGCCCGCGTCCACAACTTCTCCATCTCCCTCGACGGCTTCGGCACCGGTGCAGGCCTGAGCCAGGACGCCCCCTTCGGGCACGCCGGACAGAGGCTGCACGAATGGATGATCGCCACCCGGTGGTGGGATCCCGGTGGCAGCGGCGGCGTGGACGACGCCTTCGCCCAGCTGCACGGCGCGGGGATCGGCGCCGAGATCATGGGGGCGGGGAAGTTCGGTCCTCCCGGGTGGCACGAGGACGCCGGGTGGGAGGGCTGGTGGGGCCCCAACCCGCCGTTCCACACGCCTGTCTTCGTCCTCACCCATTCCCCGCGCCCCTCGATCGAGATGGAGGGCGGCACCGTGTTCCACTTCATCGACGCCTCGCCCGCAGAGGCGCTCGAGACGGCGCGCACGGCCGCCGACGGCCAGGATGTGCGCATCGGCGGGGGCCCCACCACGGTCCGCGACTTCCTGGCGGCCGGGCTCGTCGACCACCTGCACGTGGTGGTGGCCCCGATCCTGCTGGGCCGCGGCGTGCGCCTGTGGGAGGGACTCGAGGGCCTGGAGGCGGACTACCGGGTCGAGGCCACCTCCTCGCCCCGTGGAGTCACCCACGTGACCTTCACCCGGACGAGCGCCTGAACCGGGGTCGCGAAGGCTGAGGCGAAGGTGGATCGCAGGTGATCCCGGAGGCGAGCTGCCGCCCGGATGAGGGCAGGCCGTGCGCAGCCTCGCCCTGCCCGCACGCACGCACACCGCGACCGTCCGCTCGTTGGCATCAGCACTGACCGTGATCCAGGATGAGGGATGACCACGAACCCACCCCTCCCCCGGACACGCGTCGCCGGCGGGACCATGATGGCGGTCGTCACCACCGGTGTCGGCGGCTACGACCGTCTCGTGCTCTCCCGAGTGCCCATCCCCGAGCCGGGCGAGGGTGAGGTGCTGGTTCGCGTCCTGGCGGCCGGCATGAACAACACCGAGATCAACACCAGGCTCGGCTGGTACTCGTCGTCGGTGACGGCAGGAACGAACGATGTGTCCGAGGACGTCGTCGGAGACGCCTCGACGAGACCGGACGGCGGCTGGAACGCGGCAACCCCGTTCCCGCTGATCCAGGGCGCGGACTGCTGCGGGCAGGTCGTGGCCGTCGGTCGTGGGGGCGACGAGTCCGCCCTCGGGGCACGGGTGCTGATCCGCGCCTGCATGCGCACCAAGGATTTCTCCTCCTGGGACACGACCTGGCTGGGCTCCGATCTCGACGGAGCCTTCGCCCAGTTCGTCGTCGTCCCGGCGCACGAGGTCTTCCCGGTGGACTGCGACTGGAGCGACGCGGAGCTGGCAACCATCCCGTGCGCCTACGGGACGGCGGAGAACATGGTCCGCCGCGCCGGCATCAGCACAGGGGCACGGGTCCTGGTGACCGGCGCCTCCGGCGGCGTCGGATCGGCCGTGGTTCAGCTCGCCAAGCGGCGCGGCGCCCACGTCGTCGGCATGGCCGGTGACGCCAAACGGGACCAGGTCCGCGCCCTCGGCGCCGACGAGGTCATCGGGCGGGACGACCCGCGGGACGTGCTGGGTGCGGACAGCGTCGACGTCGTGGTCGACAACGTCGCCGGGCCCGGCTTCCCGGCGGTGTTGGGCCTCCTCCGGAGGGGCGGGACGTACGTCTCCTCCGGAGCCATCGGCGGCCCCCTCGTCGAACTCGACATGCGCGCCCTCTACCTGAAGGACCTCACCCTGATCGGGTGCACGGCGTGGGACGAAGAGGTGTTCCCCGACGTCGTCTCCTACATCGAGCGCGGAGAGATCCGGCCTCTCCTGGCGAGAATCTTCCCGCTCGAGCAGATCGCGGCCGCCCAGCGGGAGTTCCTCGAGAAGACGCACGTCGGCAAGTTCGCCCTGATCCCGCCCGACCCCGCCCCCTGAACCACCGCTGCCGGACACCACACACTCTGGGAGGACCATGCCGATCCCCGACCGACACTGCACCACACCCGTCACCGACGAGCTCCTCCACGGCGTCCTGGAGCTGGAGCGCACGGACGACGGAGTGATCCCGCACCGCCTCCCCGCGTGGGCCAGAAACCAGGCCCGCGACCCGCAGCTGGCCATGGCCGAGTCCCAGCCCTCGGGCGCGCGGCTGCTCTTCGCGACCGAGGCGAGCCGCATCGAGCTCCGCGGGCGCGCCACACGCGTCCGGTACGAGGGCGCACCACCGCGCCCGGCCGGCGTCTTCGACCTGCTGGTCGACGGCCGGCGCACCCAGCAGGCCGGCCTCGAGGCCGCGACCGTGGTGAGCATCGACATGACCACCGGCGACCGGCAGATCACGCAGGCCGGGATCGGCGGCGTCGTCTTCGACGATCTGCCCCGGGGCCCCAAGACGGTCGAACTCTGGCTGCCGCACAACGAGACCGTGGAACTGGCCGAGCTCCGCTCCGACGCCCCCCTCCGGCCGGTGCAGGACCCGCGCCCGAGGTGGGTGCACCACGGCAGTTCGATCAGCCACGGCTCGAACGCGGTGCATCCCACCGGCACCTGGCCGGCGGTCGCCGCGAGGCGGGCCGACCTCAATCTGCTCAACCTCGGCTTCGGGGGCAGCGCGCTGCTCGACCCGTTCACCGCACGCACCATCCGGGACACCCCGGCCGAGCTGATCAGCGTCAAGCTGGGCATCAACCTGGTCAACCTCGATCTGATGCGGCTGCGGGCCTTCGGCCCGGCGGTGCACGGCTTCCTCGACACGATCCGCGACGGCCACCTCCACACCCCGCTGCTGGTGATCTCCCCCCTCCTGTGCCCGATCCACGAACACACCCCGGGACCCGGCGCCTTCGACCCGGACGCCCTCGCCCGGGGTGAGCTGCGGTTCCGGGCGACCGGCGACCCCGGCGAGGTCGCCGCCGGCAAGCTCACCCTGACGGTCATCCGTGCCGAACTGGCACGGATCGTGACGGAGCGGGCGCACGACGATCCGCACCTGTTCCACCTCGACGGACGCGAGCTCTACGGGGAGTCCGACGCCCGGGAGCTCCCCCTGCCCGACGCCCTCCACCCCGACGCGACCACGCACCTGCGGATCGGCGAGCGCTTCGCCGAGTTCGTGCTCGGCCACGGCTCGCTGCCGGCCGGCGAAGGGGCGTGACATCTTCGGCGGTTGGGTAACGATCCGGGGCAGGTCGGCCGGCCGGCCCGGAGGGCCGTCCTACGCTGGGGGCACCGCCTGTCCCACGCGTTCACCGGGGCCGGTGCGTGATCCGGGGCCGTGGACCGGCCCGTCATCTCATCGATTCCACGCCCCGTACGTGCTGTCGGATGTGCCTTCGCGGTGGAGTGCGGCGCAGGGGTCGACATCGTCGCCCATGACGACTGCGCCAGAAGCACTGTTCTCCGGATGCAGGCCCTCCCCGGAAGCGGCCTGCGCCGATCGAGAAGGAAACGAAGATGTCCGCACCTGCACGATCCACGCGCCGCACGTTCGCCGCCGCCACGGCGGCGGCGCTCCTCCTCGGGACCGGCGGGGCAGCCGCCGGGCCGCCCTCCCCGGCCGGGCCGGCGGCCACTCCGGCCGCCGCGGCGGCACCGTCGGCTCCGGCCACGGACCCCGAGGCCTGTGTCACCGATGTCGACGACGTCGTGGCCCGAGAGCCCTCCGCGCAGATGTCCGGGCCGCTGCCCGAGGAACGGGCGACGACGTTGGACGCCGCCGCTCGGGCCTCGTTCGCGCAGGCCTCCACCCCCGGTGCGGTGGTGGGGGTCTCCTCCCCGGAGGGCACCTGGACGGCCGCCTACGGGGTGGCCGACCCGGCCACCGGGGAGCCCATGGAGGTGGGGGTGCACACCCGCGTCGGATCGGTCACCAAGCCCTTCACCGCCACCCTGGTCCTGCAGCTGGCCGAGGAGGGTGAGCTCTCCCTGGAGGACCCCATCGCCGACTACGTCGACGGCATCCCCAACGGCGAGCAGATCACCCTGCGCCGGCTGGCGGACATGACCAGCGGGGTGGCCAGCTACACCCGCAGCACCCAGTTCACGGACCGCTTCTTCGCGGATCCGCAGCAGGTCTTCACCCCGGAGGAGCTGGTCGCCGTCGGCGTCTCGGAATCCCCCCTGTTCGCCCCCGGTGCGCAGTTCGACTACTCCAACACCAACTACATCCTGCTGGGCCTCGTCGTCGAACAGGTCACCGGCCAGCCGGTCGGGGAGGTCCTGGAGGAGCAGATCTTCGACCCGCTGGGACTCGACGAGACCGTCTGGCCCGGTGACTCCACCGAGATGCCGGAACCCTACGCGCAGGGCTTCACGCTCCAGGGCGACACCGCGACGCCGGAGGCGCCGGCCGACGCCACGCACTGGAACCCCAGCTGGGGAGCCACCGCCGGGGCCCTGATCTCGGACGTGGACGACCTGCTGGCCTACGGCCGGGCCCTGGGCACCGGGCACGGACTGCTGGAGCCGGAGGCCCAGCGAGAGCGCCTCACCTCGTTCCAGCCCCCCGAGTCCGGCTACGGGCTGGGCTTCGGGTGCATCGACGGCTGGGTCGGGCACACCGGGACGCAGCCCGGGTACAACACCACCGTCTACTACGACACCACCACCGACACCACCGTGGTCGTGCAGGCCACCAGCGACATCCCCTCCGGGGACTGCCCGGAGTCCCCGGTGCTGGCCGACGACCCCAGGACCCTACCGTGCGCCACCCCGGCCACACGGATCTTCGCCGAGGTCTCCACCGCCCTGGGCCACACCTTCACGCCCAACCCGGAACGCTGATCACCCGCTCCACCGAATCGGGCGGACATCGATGATGGGCAGGTCCCCGTCCGTCTCGATGGCGTCCCCGCCTCCGTTGCGGGCGTGATAGCCGGTGGAGTACTGCTCGACGACGTGGCCCGTGGCGCCGACGGCCTGCAGGGACGAGACGACAAGATCACGCTCGCGGTCGGTGTCCGCGGCGATCTTGTGCGTGATCTGGAGGGTGAACAGGGACAGTCCCACGCGCCGGTCGAAAGTGGCCGCCCCGATGAGGTCGACGGCGTACCCGCCGGGGAGCCTCCACCCCGGCGGGCAGATCCAGAACCGGACGTGGTGGCGCTGGGCCGGGCTGCCCGCCACCTCCCGCTCGAACGCCAGGGACTGCCGGGACCCGAAGGCGAACAGGGGGCTGACGGGCGCCGCCGGGTAGCTCCGGCGGAGCAGGGACGCCCGCACGATGCGCCAGCCGGTGCCGAGGGTCAGCGGATCCGCGGCGGTCCAGCCGGCCCCGACCATCGCGGCGGACAGCTGCGCGGGGGTGCCGACCACCGCCAGGTTGACCGGGTCCCCCAGCAGGCCGTCGGAGGTGCGGGCCCGTCCGATGAAGTAGCTGGGGACGTAGATGCCGGTGAGCAGACGGTTCAACCGCGGCAGGAGCACATAGGCCGACAGCACCCAGAGGGGCAGGAACAACCAGGGCAGACGCCCGTCGTCGTCGATCTCCTCGAGGACGAGGTGGTAGACGCCCCAGCCGGCCAGCACGCTGGTGACGAGGAAGCCGAACCGGTGCGCCCACAGCACCACGGTGGCCCGTCGGGCACCGTCCCTGGGTTGCGGGCTCCGCTCGTCGCTGTCGGGGTGCCCACGTCCTGCATCCATCTCGTGCTCCCCGCCCCGTCTCCCGCACCGGACGTCCGCGGCGCCGGTCGTGGTGCTCCCAGGCTAAGGGGTGCTGCGGACGTTCCGGAGCCTGCACCTAGCGGGATTCCCCTCCGGCCTCTCGGAGGGCGAAGCTCCGCCGGTAGGCGGACGGCGTGGTCGCGTAGGCCGAGACGAAGTTCTGCCGGAGGGTGACCGCGCTGCCGAAGCCGCAGGCCAGCGCGATGCGGTCGACACCCCAGCGCGTGGTCTCGAGCAGGCTGCGGGCCTCGTCGAGGCGTCGCGCGAGGACCCAGCGGGCGGGGGTGGTGCCGGTGGTGTCGCGGAAGCGGCGCACCAGGGTCCGGCGGCTCATCCGGGCGTGGGCGGCGAGCTCGTCGATGGACAGGGGCTCGTGCAGCCGGGCCATCGCCCAGTCCAGTGTGGCGGCCAGGGGATCCCCGCTGTCGGGCCGGGCGACCGGACGCTGGATGTACTGCGCCTGGCCGCCTTCCCGGTGCGGGGCCACGACCAGGCTGCGGGCGACCCGGTTGGCGGCCGCGGCACCCAGGTGCTTGCGGACCAGGTGCAGGCAGGCGTCCAGGGAGGAGGCCGTGCCGGCGGAGGTCATGACGTCGTCGTGGTCGATGTAGAGCACCGAGTCCTCGACAGCCAGCTCCGGGTGACGGGACGCGAGTTCGTCCATCCCCTCCCAGTGGGTCACGGCGGGCCGCCCGCCCAGCAGACCGGCCTCGGCGACGGCGAAGGCCCCCATGCACAGACCCACCACACCGGACCCATGCGCATGGGCGCGGGTGAGCACGGCGCGCAGCGGCTCGTCGACGGCCACCGGCGGATAGGGCCAGGAGGGGATCACCACCAGGTCGGCGTCCTCGGCAGCCTCTGGCCCGGCGAGACGGCCCAGCGAGTAGCCCTCCGCCGTCGTGACCATGTCCGTGCCCGTGCTCCACAGCACCGTGTCCCAGCCCTCGGCCAGGCCCAGCCGGGTGACCTCGCCGAACACCAGCTGCGGCACGGCCAGGTGGAACATCGTCACACCGTCGAACGCATGGATCGCGATCCGCACCAGACCTCGTTCCTCCCCCCGGGGCCGCTGCGCAGCAAGAATGGCCCGATCTCATCGTCATTATGCCCGCGGGCCAGTCGCGGTGGAACCCGGTCGGATCCGAACATGGACTGCAGGCCATGCACCACCGCTGGCCCACCGCTTTCTTCAGAGGAGATCCCGTGACCATTCCCCGCCGCGCCCTGATCGTCGTCGACGCCCAGATGGAGTACTTCGACGGCCCCATGTCCATCCAGTACCCGCCCCGCGAGGAGTCGCTCGCCAACATCAGCCGCGTCCTCGAGGTCGCCGCCGAGCAGGACATGCCGGTCGTCATGGTCCAGCACGAGACGGACGAGGGCGCACCCATCTTCGCGCCCGGCTCGGCGGGATATCCGCTCCACCCTGATCTCGAGCAGCTCGACGACCGGCAGTGGAAGCAGGTCGTGAAGGGGTACGGCAGCGTCTTCGCCGGCACCGACGTGGCCGAGTGGCTGCGCGAGCGCGACGTCGACACGATCACGGTGGTCGGCTACATGACCAACAACTGCGACCTGGCGACGGCGGTCGAGGCCGAGGGGCTCGGCTTCGCCGCCGAGATCCTCTCCGACGCCACCGGCGCGATCCACCTCGCCAACGAGGCCGGTCAGGTCTCGGCCGAGGATCTGCACCGCACCCTGATGGTGCTGCTGCAGTCGAACTTCGCCGCGGTCACCACCACGGACGCCTGGATCGGGGCGGTCGCCGGCGGCGAGTCGCCGGTCCGCAGCAACCTCGTGGCCTCGGCGATGAACGGAGCGGAAGCGTTCACCAGCGGTTCCTAGACCACCGGCCTTCAGGCTGCCGGTGGGCCGGAGCTCGGGCTCCGCCCTGCCGGTGGTCAGACGGTGGGCATCGGGGTGACGGTGAGCAGCCGGGTGATGCGGTGCGCAGCGTCCTGCATGGTGCGGGCGAGGGCGTCGAGATCGAGCTGGGGAACCCGGAAGCGGGCCACGGTGGCGGTGATGGACCCGGCGACGGCACCGTCGATGAAGTAGGGGGCGCTGAGGCCGTAGGCGTCGGGAATCCGCTCACCGTCCGCCGTGGCCCAGCCGCGGTCGCGGATGGCCCGCAGGTCCTCGAGCAGCGCATGCCGGTCGACGGGCGTGCGGTCGGTGAGAGGCTCCAGCTCGAGCTGCGCGAGGGCCTCGGGCGGGCAGTGGGCGAGGATGGCCTTGCCGGCGGCCCCGGCGTGGAGGGGGATGGTCACCCCGGAGGCCAGCCCGTAGTGCAGGGGCTGGACGCCGTTGATGACGGTGGTCATCTCGGCGGCGCCGGTGACGGGGTCCAGCTGGGCCAGTCCGATGGTCTCCCCGGTGGTCTCGGCCACCTCGCGCAGGATGTGACCGGTCAGGGCGCCGATGTCACGGGTGGGACCCAGCCGGGCCGCCCAGTGCAGCAGGCGCGGGCCCGGGTGCAGGGTGGTTCCGTCGGTGAGGGCCAGCCCGGTGGAGGTGGCAGTGGCGACCAGGCGGTGGGTGGTGGCGATGTTGGCCCCGATCGCGCGCGCCAGGGACTGTCCGGGGCGGACGCCGGCGGGTTCGGCCACCAGCACGGCCAGCAGCCGGGTCATCCGCTCCAGGGCGGTGCCCCCCGCAGGGTGGATGGCCTCCGAGGGAAGGTCCACCGGCACCGGCGGAGTGGGGCACTGGTCTTCGATAGTGCGGGCGGCCGCCTGGGCCAGCGGGCCGAAGCGGTCGAGGTCCGCGTCGTCGGCGAGGTAGCGCGGTTTGGTGATCGAGACCGATCCGGTGAGCCCCAGGCAGGAGAAGGCGGCGGCGGCCCCGGCCGCCAGGGGGAACTGCTGACCCACACTGATGACATGGCCGGTGCGGCGGTCGTGCTCGAGCATCCGCGCCAGTTCGGTCCGGTCGGTGACGGTCTCGGGCGTGCGGGCCTCCAGCGACTCGGACCCTAGGGCCTCCATGCCGATACGGCCCAGGATGGCGCGCCCGGTGGCCCCGGCATGCAGCGGCAGCACCGTGCCCGGCTCCAGGGAGTAGGCCACGGGACCGGGGTGGCGCCGACGGGCGATGACCACGGCCTGCGGGCGCGGGGCGTCGTGGACGGCGACGATGACGGTGGCCTCCGACTGCTCCGCCAGCTGATCCAGGACGGCACCGGTGCGGGCCAGCATCGGATGGCGGTCGTGCAGGGCGGCCGAGAGCACCCGCAGGCGCGGGCCGACCCGGTAGGCCCCGCTGCTGGTGGGCAGGGCGAACTCCTGCTCCACCAGTCCCAGCAGGATGCGGTTGACGGTGCTGCGGCTGGCCCCCAGCTCCTCGGCCAGCTCACGCACCCCGGCCGCCTGCTCACGGGCCACCAGGGCATGGAGCACCTCGACGATCCGGTCGTTGCTGGATGCCGTGGTCTCGCTCACGCCTGCCCTCCGCCTGCTCGTTCTGTCGGCACGCTCCCGCCCAGAACCGGAGCCGCGCCCACCACGCTACCGCCCGGCCCCCCTGCGCCGGAGCCGCACGACGTCGACAGGCACGGAGCGCCGGCGTTGTGGCCCTTGACACAGCCACGTGCCCCGACTCACACTGTATCGATATTTCAGGACAGTGTCCCATTTTTTAGGAGTCCACATGGCAACCACTAAGCAGCTGACCGCCCCCGCGGTGGATCCGCAGCGGCAGCGCAAGGCGAAGAAGGCCACCGGGGTCGCGGCCTTCGGCACCTTCATCGAGTACTACGACTTCAGCGTCTTCGGCTACGTGGCCGCGACCATCGCCGTGGTGTTCTTCCCCAGCGACGACCCGGTGGCGGGGCTGCTCAACACGTTCCTGATCTTCGGCACTGCGTTCATCGTCCGCCCGCTGGGGGCGATCTTCTTCGGCTGGATCGGGGACCGGATGGGCCGCCGGACCAGCCTGGTGGGCTCCATCCTGCTGATGAGTGCGGCCGCCGGTTTCATCGCGGCACTGCCCACCTACGCCCAGATCGGCATCTGGGCCCCGATCCTGCTCGGTGTGCTGCGGATGCTCCAGGGCTTCTCCGCCGGCGGGGAGATCGGCGGGGCGGCCAGCTACATCCGCGAATGGGCCCCGATCGAGCGGCGCAACCTCTACATCTCCTTCATCCCCAGCATCGCCGTCCTCGGCAAGGGGGCCGCGGCCGGCTTGGCCGCCCTGGCAGCCACCCTGGTGCCGGCCGAGGCGATGGAGTCCTGGGGCTGGCGGATCCCGTTCATGATTGCCGTGCCCCTGGGCATCCTGTGCCTGATCATGCGCCTGAAGATCGAGGACAGCCCCGAATTCACCGCCAGTGCCGCCACCGCCAAGGAGACCACCGGGTCCCCCTTCGGCCGGCTGATCGGTGAGCACCGCAAGCCGCTGACCAAGGTCTTCTTCATCTCCCTGGTGCAGAACATGGGCACCTACATCGGCACCGTCTACGTGGCCGTCTACTTCAGCACCGTGCTGGGCTACACCAAGGCCGAGGCCTCCTACATCGTGCTCATCGCCGTGGTGGCCGCAGCCTTCCTGATTCCTCTTGCCGGCCAGCTGGGCAACCGCATCGGCGCCAAGCGCGTGCTGGTGAGCTCCTACGTCTTCTACATCGCGGTCACGATCCCCTCCTTCATGCTCATGAACAACGGCTCGGTGGCCCTGGCCATGGTCGGGCTGCTGATCGGGATGGTGCCCTACGCCCTGTGCCAGGCCGGCACCTACGCCTCGATGCCCGAGTTCTTCCCCGTCGAGGTCCGCCACACCGGGGTGGCCTTCGGCCACAGCGTCGGGGCCGTGATCGGCGGCGCCGGAGGCCCGTACTTCGCCACCTGGATGATCGACGCCACCGGCAACACCCTGGTGCCGGCCTACATGCTCGTGGTCTTCGGGGTGATGGGCCTGGCCGTGGTGCTGGGCGCGGTGCGCACCAACACCACCACCTCCACCGCCTCCCACCTCTACCGCTGACCCGCGGCCGAACCCACCACCGAGGAACCCATGACGACCGTCTACGTCTCCGACCCCATCCACGCCGACGTGCTGGCCGAGCTCACCACCCTGGGACGAGTGCACCTGGGCTACGGCGAGACCGCCGTGGACTACACCGACGTCAGCCACGAGGTCGAGGCCGTGCTGCTGCGGGCCGAACGCTTCGACGCCGCCAAGATCGCCGCCTCCCCGCGGCTGCGCATCATCGCCCGCCACGGGGTGGGCAGCGACAACGTCGACATCGTCGCCGCCACCGCCGCCGGAGTGTGGGTGACCACCACCCCGGGCTCCAACAGCCGGGCCGTGGCCGAGCACGTCTTCGCCCTGCTGCTCTCCCTGGCCCGCCGAACCCCCGAGGGGGCCACCGGCACCGCCGCCGGGGCCTGGGCCGAGCTCAAGCCGCACCTCAACGGCTTCGAACTCCACGGCCGCACCCTGGGTCTGCTGGGCTTCGGCAACATCGCCCGCATGGTCGCGGGCATCGCCCACGGCTTCGGCATGGACGTCCTGGCCCACGACCCGTACGTGGACGACGACGCCGTCTCCGCCGCCGGTGCCCGACCCGCCACCGCCGACGAGGTGATCGCCGGGGCAGACGTGCTCAGCCTCCACCTGCCGCTCACCACCGGAACCCGCCACCTCGTCGACGCGGCCGCCCTGGCGTCGATGAAGCCGGGGGCGGTGCTGATCAACACCGCCCGCGGCGGGCTGGTCGACGAGGCCGCCCTGGCCCAGGCCCTGATCGACGGCCACCTGGCCGGGGCCGGTCTGGACGTGCTGGAGGGCGAGTCCGTGGACATGAAGAACCCGCAGCCGCACTCCGGCATCGACGTGGCCCGGGTGCCGAACCTCCTCGTCACCCCGCACGTGGCCGGTCAGACCGCCGAGGCGTTCCTGGCCGCCGGCACCGACGCCCTCGCCGCGATCCGGCACGCCCTGGCCGGGGACCGCCCGGCCACCGCGATCAACGACGTCGCAGCTCCCACCTACAGCTGATCCCGCCCGAGACCCCCAGGAAGAACCGCCATGATCATCACCGCCGCCACCGACAGCCTCCAGCTCACCCCGGACTGGGACCGTCCCGCCCTGGAGCCGATCCGGGAGCTGGCCCACTACCCGGTCGCCCTCATCGGCGACGCCCAGTCCCGGCTCGGTCTGATGCACGCCGCGATCCGCCCCGTCACCCCGGGGCTGCGGCTGGCCGGGACCGTGCTGCCCATCCAGACCCGCGAGGGCGACAACCTCGCCATCCACCGCGCCCTCGACGACGCGAGGCCCGGTGACGTGCTGGTCATCAACGCCAACAGCGACACCAACCGGGCCTGCTTCGGCGACATCCTCGGAGAGCTCTGCATCGCCCGCGGGATCGCCGGGGTCGTCATCGACGGCGCCACCCGCGACGTCGACGAGCTGCGGGCGATGGGCCTGCCCACCTTCGCCCGCGGCATCAGCCCGGCCGGGCCCTTCAAGTACGGACCCGGGACCATCGGCGCCCCAGTGGCCTGCGGCAACGTGGTCTGCCACCCCGGTGACGCCATCCTCGGCGACAGCGACGGCGTCGTCGTCGTCCCGAAGCACCTGATCACCGCCGCCCTGGAGAGGACCTCCGCCCAGGAGCAGACCGAAGCCGGACTGCGCGCCAAGATCTCCTCCCTCGTCCACTGATCCCAGCACGAGAAAGACCTGCTCGCCATGCTGACCGACCTGCGACCCGTCCGCGACGTCTCCACCCTGCGGCGCGGGGACCACCTCGATGTCCACCGGTTCGGCTTCCCCACCTACAGCGGCACCGTCCTCGCCACCATGCCGCGGCTCAACGTGGTGTGGATCCGGGACACCGTGACCGGAGAGCGGAGAATGCTCTGCGCCGACGACTGCCGGCT
Source organism: Kocuria sp. CPCC 205258 (assembly GCF_040981005.1). Taxonomy (NCBI): domain Bacteria; kingdom Bacillati; phylum Actinomycetota; class Actinomycetes; order Micrococcales; family Micrococcaceae; genus Kocuria; species Kocuria sp. CPCC 205258. The sequence goes on from NZ_JAVKPS010000001.1 coordinate 621,306, forward strand.
CCGTCACTCCCGGCGCTCCTGAGATCTCGCGCGATCAGCTCACATCCGGGCGGCGAGGGTGGAGAGCGAAGGCCCTCCGGGCCGGCGTCCGCCGGAGGACACCCACCCGGTGCGGTTCAGTCGCCCACGGAGCGCACGACCCGTGCCGGGGAGCCCACCACCACGGACCTCTCCGGGACGTCCTTGGTCACCACCGAGGCCGCCGCCACGACGGCGTCGTCGCCGATCGTCACGCCCGGCAGGACCGTGGCGTTGGACCCGATCCACACGTTGCGGCCGATCACGATGGGGGCCGGGTGCATGTCCGCCCGGCGGCTGGGGGCGAGGTCGTGGTTGAGGGTGGCCAGCACCGTGTTGTGCCCGATCAGGCAGTCGTCGCCGATGACCACCCCGCCCTGGTCCTGGAACGTGCACCCGGAGTTGATGAAGACCCGCTTCCCGAGGGTGATGTTCTTCCCGAAGTCGGAGTGGAAGGGCGGGAACACCGTCACCGATGCGTCCACCGGCCTGCCGGTGAGCTGGGCCAGCAGCTCCCGCACCCGGGCCGGTTCCCGGTATCCGCCGTTGAGCTCCCCGGTGATGCGCAGGGCCTCCTGGCTGACCCGGTGCATGACCTCGTGCAGGGGCGAGTCCCCCGTGATGGTGCGCCCGGCGTCCAGCTCCTCCAGAAGATCGGTCAGTTCCATGGTGTCCTTTCAGCGGTGTCCGGGCGGCGGGATCCGCAGGCCCAGCGCCTGGGCGCGGGCTCAGGCCAGGGTGGCGGCGTCGATGACGAAGCGGTAGCGCACGTCCGAGGCCAGCACCCGCTCGTAGGCCTCGTTGACCCGGTCGGCGGGGATCAGCTCGGTCTCAGGGACGATGCCGTGCTCGGCGCAGAAGTCGAGCATCTCCTGGGTCTCGGCGGTGCCGCCGATCATCGACCCGGCGTAGGTGCGCCGGCCGCCGATGAGGGAGAAGACATTGAGGCTCAGCGGCTCCGCCGGGGCCCCGACGTTGACCAGAGCCCCGTCGACGGTGAGCAGGGACAGGTAGGCGTCCACGTCGATCACGGCGCTGACGGTGTTGAGGACCAGGTCGAAGGACCCGGCCAGCTGCTCGAAGGTGGCCGGGTCGGACGTGGCGTAGTAGTGCTCGGCGCCCAGCCGCAGCCCGTCCTCCTTCTTCTTCAGCGACTGCGAGAGCACGGTGACCTCCGCGCCCATTGCGGCGGCGATCTTCACGGCCAGGTGCCCCAGTCCGCCCAGGCCCACGACGGCGACCTTCCGGCCCGGGCCCGCATTCCAGCGGCGCAGCGGGGAGTAGGTGGTGATCCCGGCGCACAGCAGCGGGGCGGCCGCGGCGAAGTCCAGGGACTCGGGCACGGACAGGACGAAGCCGGCGTCGACGACCACGTGGGTGGAGTAGCCGCCCTGGGTGATGGTGCCGTCCCGGTCGGCCCCGCCGTAGGTGGGCACCATGCCCTCGGCGCAGTACTGCTCGTCCCCGTTGCGGCAGTTGGTGCACTGCCCGCAGGAGTTGACCATGCACCCCACCCCGACGCGGTCCCCGACGGCGTGACCGGTGACCTCGGGGCCGATCTCGGCGACGGTGCCCACGATCTCGTGGCCGGGCACCAAGGGGTAGGGCTGGGGCCCCCAGTCGCCGTTGACGGTGTGGATGTCGGAGTGGCAGATCCCGGCGTAGGCGATCTCGATCAGCACGTCGTTCGGGCCCACCTCGCGGCGGGTGATCGTGGTCGGCTCCAGCGGTGCGTCGGCGGAGGGGGCGGCGTAGGCGTTGACGGTCAGCAAGGGGAACTCCTGATGTGGTGGGGCAGCGGATCGGGCGGACGTGGTGGGAGACCCGTCCGCGCAGTCGCCGAGCGTGCGGGAAGGACCCGACGGATCAGCGACTGCACCACCTCATCAGGAACGGCAGGACTCAGGGAGTCCCTGATGAAGGACGTACTGGGAGAGCACCCCAGGGTCGGTGCCTCCGCGCTCACACCGCGGCTGGTGGCAGCCCGGGGGTGCTGCTGCGCTCGGGCTCACCGTCGCCGCGGTGATGAGGGTTCTCCCGCTGCGGGTCCTCGGTGCTGGGAGGCGGCGTCGAGCTGAGCTCCACGGTGACCGTGGTGTCCGGGAACAGGTCGCGGGCCCGTTGGCTCATCCGGGTCAGTTCCTGCCGGTCGGTGGCCGTCGGCTCCCCGGTGACGATCAGGGTCACGGTGTGGCCGGTGCGGTCGGTGCGCACGAGAACGGATGCAGAACGGCTCATGGCCGGGACCTCTCATCGCAAGGCCACCCCGAGGGGCCTGCTGCTTGACCTCCCCGAGGAGGTCTCGCCACCGTAGAACATCCGGATGTGCATCCGCCCGGCTCCGGCCCAGATCACCGACTCATACCGACAGGACGCCGTCATGAACCCATTCGGCTGCTGCCCTGACCGCAGGAAAGCCCCGCCCGGCGGTGGACCGGTCCGCAAGGGAACACGTCGGCGGCGTCCATCCGCCCCGGTCCTCCGGTGACGCTGCCGGTCCAGCGGTGCCCCGAGGCCGTCACCCGCCGACGGGCGCGTCCGGGGCCGGTTGGTCCGGCCGCCGGACGCCGGGACGCGCAGCCGGCCGGGACAGGACATCGGGGTTTCGGGGGTTCGGGAACCAGATCTGGATCAGAGCCCATCCCACCGCGGTCAGCGGGACGGCCAGCACTGCCCCGACGACACCGGAGAGGATCCCGCCGGCGGCCAGGGCGAGCAGCACCACCAGCGGGTGCAGGCTCAGGGCCCGGCCCAGCACCATCGGCTGGAGCACCCTCCCGTCGAGCTGGTTGATGGCCACCACCACCGCCACCACCACCAGCGCCACGACCGGGCCGTTGGCCACCAGAGCCACCAGGACTGCGACGCCGCCGATCAGGGCGGCCCCCACGATGGGGACGAAGCCGCCCAGGAAGATCAGCACCGACAGGGGCAGGGCCAGGGGCACCCGCATCACCAGCAGGGTGACCCCGATGACCACCGCTTCCAGCAGCGCCACCATGGCGGTGCCGCGCACATAGCCGCCCAGCACGTGCAGGGTCGTGGTGCCCGAGGTCAGCAGCTTCTCCAGGGTCTCACCGTGGAAACGCCTCAGGACGAACGCCCAGATGCGGGCCCCGTCCTGGAGGAAGAAGTAGAGGATCACGGCCACCAGCACCGCTCCGGTGACCACCTGGGTGGCCGCGGAGATCCCCAGCAGCGCCCCGGCACCGAACCGGGGGCTGGCCGTGAAGTCCACGACGGCGGTCAGAGCCTCGTCCAGGCCCTGCTGGCCGACCGGGATCGGCCCGGCCACGACGAACTGGCGCAACCGGTCCAGCCCGCCCACCGCGGAGGCCACCAGCTCCGCCCACTCGCTGCGCACCGCGAAGACCATGCCGGTGACCACCCCGCCCAGGACCACGATCGCGCCCACGAACACGATCCAGGTCGCCAGCGCCCCGGGCACACGGTGCCGGCGCAGGAAGGCGACCAGAGGGTTCAGCGCGGCGGCCAGAACCAGGGCGATCAGCAGCGGGATCACCACCAGCTTGAGCTGGATCAGCCCGTAGACCACCACCACCGTCGCGCTCAGCAGCACCAGCCCCTGCAGCGCCCGGGTGGTGACCCGCCCCAGCGGGTCCGCCCACAGATCGCGAGGGTGCGAGGTCCTGCGATGCCGTGGACGCGTCACCGGAATCGCCCCTCCCCCGCTTCGCCGCTGGCCTGGGTTCAGGATGCGCCCACGGACTCATCGATGCCAAGACCCCGGACGGCACCCGACGACGCTCCCGACTGATGCCGACCGCACGACGAACGGCTCGACGACACGGCACGAGGGGCGGTCTCCGTGTGCTCGCGGGCGATGGTGCGCACGAGCCGCTCGCGCTCGTTCAGAGCAGCGCCTGGTCGGTCCTCGGTCGACAGCGTGGAATTCGGAGCGGGAGTCAGCCTGCCACCGGCATCCAGAGCATGTTCCCGATGCCCCACAGCACCAAGCACACCAGCACGAAGGGCAGGGTCCTCGCCACCAGGGCCCCGCGGGTGAGGACGGGCCCGGGGGTGTCCTCCTGTTGAAGTGGGCCGGCGATCCGGTAGGCGAGCTCGATGCGCGCCGGGCTGGCCAGGCAGGCCAGTCCGGCCGCCACGTTCTGGGAGGCCATCATCCACAGCGGGTCCATGCCGAGGGCATGCGCGGCTGCGTCCTGGGTGCCGCCGAACATGGCGTTGGCGCCCGTGCCCGAGGCCGTGATGTATCCCCCCAGACCACCGACCATGGGCACCAGAAACAGGTAGGCCTGCCCCAGCCCGGTCAGCGCCGCGGCCAGCGCCTCGGCCAGCCCGCCCCCGGAGACCGCGCTGCCCAGCACCAGGTACAGGCCGGTCGGCGCCGCCACCTGGAGCCACATCCGGCGGATCTCCCGCGGCAGTCGCCGCCGGTGTTCCCTGTCCATGGAGAGCACGACGACGCCGACCAGGGCGCCGGTGATGGACCACAGGGCCGGCGAGCCCAGCACCGCGCCGAACCCACCGGGCGGCAGCAGGCCTTCGAGGAGCTGCCCGATGATGGTGCCCCCGAGCAGCACCAGGTACGGCACCAGAGCGCGGACCGGGATGGGCCCCATCCGTCCGCGGCTGATCACGCCGGCCCAGCCCGCGGACATCACCAGGGTTGCCACCGCACCGGCCACGGCCGTGCCGAACGCCAGATTGGCGGCGAGGACCAGGGCGGACAGCACCACGCCCGATGCCAGTCCCATGCCGATCCAGGCGCCGTAGTCAGCGGGCCGGGCCCGGGCCCGTCCATCGGAGGTGGGCAGTCCCCGGCCGGCGATGACCGCGGCCACGGCACCGGATCCCAGGAAGGCGATGACGTTCAGGACCCCGGAGGCCACCCCGAGGTCGTGCAGGGTGACGCCGGCGATCTGGGAGCCCAGGAGCGTGCCGGGCCCCATGGAGCCCCACGGGCCCACCATGAGCGCCACCAGCGAGAGCGAGGCCGCTCGCAACGGCGTGAACCCCAGGGACAGCAGCAGCGGCAGCCCGATGATCACGGAGACGCCGAACCCGGTGACGGTCTCCATGAACGGCACCACCCCGTGCACCATGAGCAGCGCCGAGAGCACCGTGGGGCCGCCGCCGTCCGAGAGCCACCGGGCCAGCTTCTCCTGAGCGCCGGTCCGGTCCATGACGCGGGAGAGCAGGATCCCGCCGGCAATGATCGCCAGCACCTCGACCAGGATCCAGAAGCCCTCGCCGAAGGCCGAGGACACCTCCGCCACAGGGGTGCCGAACCAGGCCAGGCCGATCACCACGGCTGAGACCAGTCCGACCGCGGGGGCCACCCACGGCGGCGCCGGCACGAGCAGCAGACCCAGGGTCAGCACCATGGGCAGGGCCGCCATGAGCACGTCCAACGGCGGCCCACCTCCACACTTCTGCTGTCAGATCTCTGTCACCGGCCGATGCTACGCCCCGACGGCGTCCGGGTGATCACGGATGCGGAGGAGAACCCCTTGCCGCAACGTCGTCCTCGCGGGCCGTGACCGGCAGCTGGGCCACAGGCACAGCGGTGGCCTGTTCCTCCTGCACGGAGGACATGCGGAGGGGCGTGGGCGGAGCCTGGGTGACACCCGTGGCGGCTGCTCCGGCTCAGGCCACGCCGGTGCCGGACTCAGCGTGTCGTTCCGGGCAGGGCGTCGGCAGGATCGGACGTGTCCTGCTCGCTCGCCGGGCGGGCGTCGAGGGTGACCAGGGCCAGTGCTGCGGCCGCGAGGAGGAGTCCGGTGGCGGCGATCATGGCGGTGCCGTATCCGGCGATCAGGGCCTCCCCCGTCGGCAGCACCTGGTTCGCGGGGGCGGCGGTGACGGTGGCGGCGATCCCGGCCAGGACGGCCAGGCCCAGGGCGACGCCGAGCTGCTGGGCGGAGTTGAGCAGTGCCGAGGCGATCCCGGCCTCGTCCGGGTCGACACGGTAGACCGCGGCCTGGGTGACGGCGATCACCACGATCCCGAAGCCGACCGCGAGAAGGAACATCGCCGGGGCCAGATCCACCCAGTAGTCGGCCTGAACGGTGATCGTGGACAGCCAGAACGCCGCCGCGGCGCTGAGCAGCGCGCCCAGTGCTGCGACGTGGCGCGGGCCGACGCGCAGCAGCACCTTGGGTGCAGCACCGGCGCCGACGACGATGCCGAGGGCGAACGGCAGCCATGAGATCCCGGTGCGCAGCGGGCTGTACTGGAGCACCTGCTGGAGGTAGAGGGTGATGACGTAGAAGGTCCCCATCGGGCCGACGGCCACGAGCAGCATGGTGAGGTAGGCCCCGGAGCGGCTGCGGTCGCGGAACAGGCTCAGCGGCATGAGGGGGCTGCGGCTGCGCGACTGCGTGAGCGTGAACGCGGCCAGCAGCACCATCCCCGCGGCCACGAGGCTCCAGGCGAGGGGGTCGGTGAACCCGTCCTCGCCGAACCGGGTGATCGCGTACACCAGCGCCACCATCCCGCCCGTGCCCAGGGCGGCCCCGACGGCGCCGAGCCGGCCGGTGTGGCGCTCGGCGCCGACCAGGGTGCGGGAGCCCAGCAGCACGAGCAGGCCGATCGGGACGTTGATGAAGAACACCCACCGCCAGCCCAGCGTGCCGGTGAGCACTCCGCCCAGCAGCAGTCCGACCACGATGCCCAGCCCGGACATCGCCCCGTAGAGCGAGAGCGCGTGATCGCGCGTCTTCCGGTCGGAGAAGGTCGTGGCGATCAGGGCCAGGGCGTTGGGCGCGGTCAGGGCCGCCCCGATCCCCTGCACGGCGCGCGCCGCGATGAGCACGGCCGTGCTCTGCCCGAGGCCGCCGACCAGGGAGGCGACGATGAAGACGGTGATGCCGACCTGCAAGGTGCGACGACGTCCCCACAGGTCCCCGATGCGGCCGCCGAGCAGCAGCAGCGCCCCGAACGCGAGGATGTAGGCGTTGACGACCCACGGCAGGTGTACCGCCGAGACCCCGAGCTCGCGCTGGATGGACGGCAGGGCGATGTTCACGATCGAGTCGTCGAGCACCAGCATCAGCTGGGCAGTGGCGATCACCAGCAGCGGGACCAGCCCACCCCGGGAACTTCCGGAGGTGTCGGGCCGCGCGGCGGCGGAAGCTGCAGAAGACATCGGAGAGCTCCTCAGGACGGGGCGCACGCGAGTCGCCGCGCCACCACTTGGTACCCCATGGGGGTAAAGACTGAGATTTACTGTTACCCCCAGGGGGTATTCTTGTCAAATAGATCCTTTGTGGCCGCAGTGCTTGACATGCATACCCCACCGGGTTACATCTGTAGGTGTACACATACCCCCCAGGGGTAAGCAATCGGGAGGATGAAGACCATGATGACCACTCAGTTCCAGGTGACCGGGATGACCTGCGGGCACTGCGAGATGTCGGTGCGCGAGGAGGTCCAGGAGATCCCCGGTGTCGACTCCGTCGAGGTCAGCCACCAGAGCGGCCGGCTCGCCGTCATCAGCGCCGGACCGGTGGACGAGGCGGCGGTCGCGGCCGCGGTCGAGGAGGCCGGCTACCAGGTGGTGACGTCGGCGTGAACGCCACCGGGCGGCTGGGGGCCTACGCCGCCGGTGTGGTGGTGGTGTTCACCGGCGCCTTCGCCGCAGCAGGTGCCGTGGTACCGGAACAGGCGGTGCAGAACTGGAGGCAGCAGGCAGAAGGAGCTCGGATGAACCAGCACACCGACGAGGGCCAGGGCCAGGTCCCGGCCGAGACCAGCACCGGCGGCCATGCGGGGCACCAGGTCCAGGGGGTGAGCGTGGAGCAGAGCGGCTACGTCCTCCAGGAGGTCTCCGCCCCGGGCACCGTCGGGGCTGCCGGGGAGCTGTCGTTGACGATCACCGGCCCCGACGGGGTGGCGGTCACCGACTTCGAGACCGAGCACGAGAAGGAGCTGCACCTGATCGTGGTGCGCTCCGACGGCGCCCACTACCGCCACGTCCACCCCGTGATGGACGAGGACGGACGCTGGTCGACCCCCTGGCGATGGGAGACGGCCGGGAGCTACCGGGTCTACGCCGACATCACCCCGGCCGGGGCCGGTGAGAACCTGACGCTGACCCGCACCGTGGAGGTCGCCGGGACCCTCGAGCCGGCCGCAGCAGAGGTCACCGCGACCGATGAGGTCGGCGGGTTCGAGGTGTCGGTGGAGGGCGAACTCGCAGCCGGCACCACCTCGCAGCTGCGCGTGCACGTGACCAGCGACGGGCAGCCGGTCACCACCCTGCAGCCCTACCTGGGCGCCTACGGGCACCTGGTGGCCCTGCGCGCCGGTGACCTGGCCTACCTGCACGTCCACCCCGAAGGCGCTGAGCCGGTCACCGGGCAGACCTCCGGGCCCGACGTCCAGTTCGCCACCACCGCCCCGACCTCGGGGCGGTACCACCTCTACTTCGACTTCCAGGTCGACGGGACGGTCCACACCGCCCAGTTCACCCTGGACACCGCCGACACCACCGGCGGCACGTCCACCAAGAGCAGCACTGGCGCCGCCGAGCACGGCGGTCACTGACCCCGCCCATCACTGGTGGCGATGCGGGGTTCACCGCGCATCGAGAGAAAGAAGGAACGAATGTCTGTCCCCTCAGCCCCTCCCTCTGCGGTGAGCACCGACCTCGAGCTCGAGATCGGCGGGATGACGTGTGCCTCGTGCGCCAACCGGATCGAGCGCAAGCTCAACAAGCTCGACGGTGTCACCGCCACGGTCAACTACGCCACCGAGAAGGCCCGCATCAGCGCCCCGGTCGGCTACGACCTCCAGGACCTGGTCGCCGAGGTGGAGAAGGCCGGCTACACCGCGGCCCTGCCCGCCGTCGAGGAAGAGCAGCGCGAGGCCGAGGCAACCGACCGCCCCGACACCGAGCTGCTGACCCTGCGCCACCGGCTGATCGGGGCCGCGGTGCTGGGGATCCCGGTGATCGCCATGGCGATGATCCCCGCACTCCAGTTCACCTACTGGCAGTGGTTGTCCCTGGCGATGGCCGCCCCGGTGATCGTCTGGGCCGGATGGCCCTTTCACAAGGCCGCCTACACCAACCTCCGCCACGGCACGGCGACCATGGACACCTTGATCTCGATGGGCACCTCTGCGGCGTTCCTGTGGTCGCTCTACGCCCTGTTCCTCGGCACCGCCGGCACGCCGGGCATGACCCACCCCTTCGAACTGTCCGTGGCGCCCACCGACGGGGCGGCCAACATCTACCTGGAGGTCGCCGCCGGGGTGATCCTGTTCATCCTCGCCGGCCGCTACTTCGAGAAGCGCTCCAAGCGCCAGGCCGGGGCCGCCCTGCGTGCCCTGCTGGAACTGGGCGCCAGGGACGTGGCCGTGCTGCGCGACGGGGCCGAGACCCGCATTCCCATCGACCAGCTGGCCGTGGGGGACGAGTTCGTGGTCCGGCCCGGGGAGAAGATCGCCACCGACGGTGTGGTCCTCAGCGGCTCCAGCGCGGTGGACGCCTCGATGCTCACCGGTGAGTCCGTGCCCGTGGAGGTCAGCTCGGGCGATGCGGTCACCGGGGCCACCGTCAATGCCGGGGGCCGGCTCCTCGTCCGCGCCACCCGGGTCGGTGCGGACACCCAGCTGGCGCAGATGGCCCGCCTGGTGGAGAACGCCCAGTCCGGCAAGGCCGAGGTCCAGCGGCTGGCCGACCGGATCTCCGGGGTGTTCGTGCCCATCGTCATCGCCGTCGCCGCCGCCACCCTCGCCGCCTGGCTCGGTGCCGGGTTCCCGGCCACCGCCGCGTTCACCGCCGCGGTGGCGGTGCTGATCATCGCCTGCCCATGCGCCCTGGGCCTGGCCACCCCCACCGCCCTGCTGGTGGGCACCGGCCGCGGGGCGCAACTGGGCATCCTCATCAAGGGCCCCGAGGTCCTGGAGTCCACCCGCCGCATCGACACGATCGTGCTGGACAAGACCGGCACCGTCACCACCGGCACCATGAGCCTCCAGGGTGTGCACGCCGCGCCCGGCACCGAGGAGACCGATTTGCTGCGCCTCGCCGGGGCGGTGGAGCACGCCTCCGAGCACCCCATCGCCCGCGCCGTCGCGCGCGGCGCCACCGACCGGGTCGGGGCCCTGCCCACGCCGGAGTCCTTCCAGAACCAGGCGGGCCAGGGCGTGCAGGGCGTGGTCGAGGGCCACCTGGTGGCCGTGGGCCGGCAGTCCCTGCTCACCGAGTGGTCGCTGACCCTGCCCGCTGACCTGGCGACGGCCAAGGCGGATGCGGAGGCCGCCGGGCAGACCGCCGTGGTCGTGGCCTGGGACGGGAAGGTCCGCGGGGTGCTGGTGGTCGCCGACGCGATCAAGGACACCAGTGCCCAGGCCATCACCCAGTTCCGTGCCTTGGGGTTGAGCCCGGTGCTGCTCACCGGGGACAACCAGGCCGCCGCCGAACAGGTCGCCGCCCAGGTCGGCATCGAGCAGGTCATCGCCGAGGTCCTGCCGGCGGACAAGGTCCGGGTGATCACCGAGCTGCAGGCGAAGGGCAAGGTCGTGGCCATGGTCGGCGACGGCGTCAACGACGCCGCGGCCCTGGCCCAGGCCGACCTGGGCCTGGCCATGGGCACCGGTACCGATGCCGCGATCCAGGCCGCCGACCTGACCCTGGTGCGCGGGGACCTGCGCGCGGCGGCAGATGCGATCCGGCTGGCCGGCAGGACCCTGTCCACGATCAGGACCAACCTGTTCTGGGCCTTCGCCTACAACGTGGCCGCGATCCCGCTGGCCGCCGCCGGGCTGCTCAACCCGATGCTCGCCGGCGCCGCGATGGCCTTCTCGTCCGTCTTCGTGGTCACCAACAGTCTGCGCCTGCGCTCCTTCACCAGCCGGGCGACCACCTCGTCACCGGCCGACACCCGCCCGACGGCGCGGCAGCCGGTCGACGCCTGAACCCACTCACCGAGAGGAACACCGCCCATGGGAAACACCACCGGAAGCTGCGGCTGCTGCGGCTCCACCAACGACACTGCCGGCACACAGGAGCTGACCCTGACCACCAAGCCCACCCAGGACAACGACGGCACCACCGAGTGCCCGGTCATGGCCGGCGCCCGGGTCGACAAGGTCGCCGCCGAGGCCGCCGGGCTCTACCGCGACCACGCCGGCCAGCGATACTGGTTCTGCTGCCCCGGCTGCGCCCCGGCCTTCGACGCCGACCCCGCCAGGTACGCGGCCGCCTGATCCCAGCCACCACAGTCTTACGGCCCCGTACCGGCTCTGATGCCGGGACGGGGCCGCAGGCCCATCCCGAACCGCCAGAAAGATCAAGGACACCACCATGAACGTGGCCCCCTCCCCCGACACCACCACCCCCGAGAACACCGAGGGGTCGCCCGCCGCCGAATGCCACACCACTCACGGCTACATCAGCGACAAGGACCGCTATCTGGCACGCCTCAAGCGCATCGAGGGTCAGGCCCGCGGCATCCACCGGATGGTCGACGAGGAGCAGTACTGCATCGACATCCTCACCCAGATCTCCGCCCTGACCTCCGCGCTGCGCAACGTCGGACTCGGACTCCTGGACGACCACATGAGGCACTGCGTCGCCGACGCCGCCCAGCTCGGCGGCGAGGCCGCCGACGCCAAGTTCAAAGAAGCCACCGACGCCATCGCCCGCCTCATGCGCTCCTGAACCTCAACGGGGCCATGTGTGAAGTGCCCGACCCAGTTGTCATGCCTACTGGTCGGCGGTGACCTCGACCGAGACCGCTAACCGGGCCATATGTAAAGAGGGATCGCGCTCGAGTACCCAAGTGGTAGAGGCCGGGGTGACCACGGAAGGACGTAGCCACCCCGGCCTCTATGGGTCGGTGGATGCGAAACGGTTCACACAGTCGCCTTAGCGCTGGCACAGGCAGCCACAGCTTCGGCCACGGCAAGGGCCACCCGATCATCCAGGGCCGAGGGCACAATGTGGTCGGCGGTCAGACCGTCGGCGGAGGCGATGCCGGCGATCGCCTTAGCGGCCTCGACCTTCATCTCTGGGGTGATCCGTCTGGCCCCGGCGTCCAGGGCGCCGCGGAAGATGCCGGGGAAGGCCAGCACGTTGTTGATCTGGTTCGGGAAGTCCGATCGCCCGGTGGCCACGACCGTGGCGTAGCGCGCGGCCACGTCGGGCATGATCTCCGGGTCTGGGTTGGCGAGGGCGAAGATGATCGCGTTGTCGGCCAGCTCGGTGAGGTACTCCTCGGGGATCTTCCCCCCGGAGACCCCGACGAACACGTCCGCGCCCTGCAGGGCGTCCTGTGGCCCGCCGATAAGTCCGCGCGGGTTGGTGCGGGTGGCGTAGTCAGCCTTGATGGCGTTGAGGTCCTCACGCTCCCGCGAGACGATGCCGCGGGAGTCCAGCAGGACCACGTCGGGGATGCCCTGGGTCAGCAGGATCTCGGTAATCGCGATGCCAGCGGCCCCGGCCCCGGCGATGACGACCTTCAGGCCTTCCAGGTCCTTGCCCACGAGTCGGGCGGCGTTGAGCAGGGCGGCCAGGACGACGACGGCGGTGCCGTGCTGGTCGTCGTGCATCACCGGGATGTCCAGCTCCTCGATCAGGCGCTTCTCGATCTCGAAGCAGCGCGGGGCCGAGATGTCCTCGAGGTTCACCGCGCCGAAGGACGGGCGCAGCAGCTTGACGGTGCGCACGATCTCCTCGACGTCCTGGGTGTCGAGCACGATCGGGATCGAGTCGAGGTCCGCGAAGGTCTTGAACAGGGCGGCCTTGCCCTCCATCACCGGCAGGGACGCGGCCGGGCCGATGTCGCCCAGGCCCAGCACGGCGGAGCCGTCGGAGACGACCGCCACGAGCCGGCCGGCCCAGGTGTGCGTGTTGGCCATGGCGGGGTCGGCGGCCACCGCGCGGGAGACCTCGGCGACGCCGGGGGTGTAGGCGATGGACAGGTCGCGGCGGGTGGCCAGGGGGGACTTCGAGATCACCGAGAGCTTGCCGCCTGCGTGGGCGGTGAAAATTTCTTCATGGGTGATCGGGCCGGGCTGGGCGTTCTCGTGGGTCATGGATCTCCTCGTCGAGTGCTTGAGGGCTTTGGCGGTCCCGAGCATGGTGGTCAGGGCCATGTTCTGAGACGGGACAGGGGTTCCACAGAGGGATCTGGGAACGGTCTGCTGCGTGTTCCCGGGCATGGCCGTGCGGCAAGGGTTCAGGCGGGGGTGTGCTTGTTGATGAGGTGAGCGGCGCGGTCGAGAAGTCTGGTGGCTCTCGACCGCGCCGCCCACTGTCGGCGCCCTTCGGGGCGGGGTAGTGCTATTTCAGTACTGCGGTGGTGACCCCGAAGCCGGCGATGTACTCCTTGATCGGCTTGTAGAACTCGTAGGTCACCTCGTATTCGCCGTTGGCGCGCAGGGCGGAGTAGGCGGCCACCCAGGTACGCACCTCGTGGGAGGAGTGTCCGGCGACCGCGTCCATCTCCTCGACGGTGTAGGCGTCGAAGGCCTCGATGTTCCCGGACTTACAGACCTCCAGGAACGCCCGGTCCCATTCGGGGTTCAGGTCCATGATGTCGGCCTCACCCTTGGCGAAAGCGATGCCGGTGTTGATGACCCTGGCCTGCCGTGCCGCCCGGGCCTCCGGGGTGGGATTGCGCCCGTCGGTGAGCAACCGGCGCTGCTCGGGGGTGGCCGTGGCGATCTGCGGGACCGGCGGGTCGTGGGAGAGCCCGCCGGAGCCGATAAACAACACCTTCTGGTCGGTGGACTTGAAGTACTCCCCCACCGCGGTGCCGAAGTGGCGCACCCGGGACATCTTTACGAACGGGCGGGCCACGGAGTTGACGAAGATCGGGATCATCGGCTTGGCCGCGGGATTGCCGCGGTAGATGATCTCCATCGGCTGCACCGCCCCGTGATCGACCTCCATCTGTCGGGAGATCGCGGTGTCGATGTCGCGGTCGATGACGTACTGCGCCAGTTTCTCGGCGATCTCGGTGGGCACGTCGAGGTCACCGGCGAAGGAGTCGTAGTCCCCGGTGCCCTTGGCCTGGTAGCCGATGCAGAACGGGGGCATGAGGTCGTAGAAGAACCCGTTGTAGTGATCGGGCCCGAAGTTGACCACCAGGTCGGGGTTGAAGTCCTCGACGAAGGCGCGGGCCTGGTCGAAGGCTGATTCGACGGCGGCCTTGACCTCGGCCGGCGGGTTGGTGAATTCCAGCAGTGGGGTGTGGGACATGCACAGCAGGGCGTGGGTCATGACATTGCTCCTTTTCGCACGCGGTGACCGCTCAACGGCTCACGCCGTGGGAGGCCAGGTACTGGGTGATGATGGCGTTGAAGTCCTCGGCGCGTTCGACCTGGGACCAGTGGCCGCACTGGCTGAAGATGTGGGCGTCGGCGGTGGGGATGACGTTGAGCAGCTCCCAGGTGCGCGAGACGGGGATGACGACGTCCTGGACTCCGTGGATGAGCAGCACGGGGATCTGAAGCTTGCCCAGGACGTCGAAGTCCAGGGGCAGCTCGTAGCGGTCGCGGTCGCGGGCGGCGACGACGTCGGCCAGCCGGTCGGAGGCGGTGTCGTTAAGGGCGGCCTGGTAGCGCAGGGACACCAGCTCGTCGGTGACCAGGGACTTGTCCACGACGAACATCTCCAGGGTCTTGCGGATCCCGGCCTCGGAGAGGTCCGGCTTGGAGTGCCCGGCCAGGGCTCCGGTGAGCTTCGCTCCGCCGGTGCCCATGGACACGATGCCCAGCAGGCGTTCGGGGAAGTCGATGGCGAACTGGAAGGCCAGCCACCCGCCCAGGGAGTTGCCCACGATCCAGGTCTTCTCGATGCCCAGGGCGTCGAGGACCCGCACCGCGTGACGGACCCATTCCTTGATCCCGTAGGCGGTGCCCTCGGCGACCACGGACTGGCCGTAGCCGATGGTGTCGATGGCGATGCAGCGGCCCTGCTCGGCCAGCTGGGGCAGGTTCAGCCACCAGTTGGCGGCTGCGGTGACTCCGGTGCCGGAGCCGTGCAGGAACAGGATCGGGGTGCCCTCGCCGAGGTCGTGGTAGTGGGTGAGCTCGCCGTCGGCGGTCTCCAGCCACTTGTCCTCCAGTCCGAAGAACGCATCGGTGGTGTAGGCGGGGATCTGCGTGGTGGGCATGGTTTTCCTTCTTTCCTTGAGGTGGTTTCTGGGGATAGCGGGAATGGGTCAGTAGGCCTTGACGCGCTGCTCCACGATCAGGTGGATCAGGGCGAAGCGGCCCTCCTCGTCGATGGCCCTCAGCGCGGCCTGCAGCGCGGCGGGGATCTGCGCGTCGGTCTCCACGCGTACCCCGAACCCGCCGAAGGCCTGGGCCATGAGGGCGAAGTCCGGGTTCTTCAGCTGGGTGCCCGAGACCCGGTCCGGGTAGTCCCGCTCCTGGTGGGTGCGGATCGTGCCGTACTCCTGGTTGTCCATCACGATCACCAGCGGCGTGGCCCCGTACTGGGCCGCGGTGGCCAGCTCCTGGCCGTTCATCAGGAACTCGCCGTCACCGGCGATGGTCACCACCCGCCGTCCGGGGTAGCGCAAAGAGGCCGCCACGGCCGAGGGCACCGAGTAGCCCATGGAGCCGTTGCGCGCCGAGATCATCGAGGCGTAGCCGCGGGTCGGGAAGTACCGGTGGGCGAAGTTGGTGTGCTCACCGGCTCCGAAGGTGCACATGGCGTTGGTGGGCAGAGTCGCCACGAGGTGGGCCATCATGGTGTCCATCCGCGCCGGCCCCGCCTCCGCACCGGCCTCCGTCCTCACCTGGGCGGTGCGGGGGGCCAGGGTGCAGAACTCCACCTGCTGGGCGCGCAGTCCTGCCGTCCACTCCTTCCAGACCTCCTTGACGGGCAGGTCGATGCGCACCAGGTCGCGCACGAACACGTCGGGCTTGGCCACGATCTGGTAGGACACCGCCCCGGAGCGCCCGCGCAGGGACGGGTCGATGGTGACCAGGAAGTTCTTCTTCTTCCAGTCCTGGCGGACCAGGAACCCGTTGGTGATCACGTCCCCGGGCACCGTGCCCACGAACACCAGCAGATCGGTCTGCTCGAGCATCTCGAAGGTGACCTTCGGGCGGCCGTAACCGATCGGGCCCACGTAAGAGTCCGAGTCGAACGGGACGGTGCCCTGGGTGCGCCACTCCGCTGCGGCCGGCAGATGGTGCTCCTCCAGCCACTTCGTCAGGCCCTCGGCTCCGGCGGTCGTCCAGTCGTTGCCGCCGGTGACGAACAAGGGCTTGTCCGCCCCCTCGAGGGCGTCGCGCAGGGCCTTCCAGTCGTTGACCGTCATCCCGCCGTGGGCCACGGGGATCGGTGGGTGCAGGGTCGCGTCGATCTCCGCCTTGATGATGTCCTCGGGCAGACCCACGACCACGGGGCCGGGGCGCCCGGAGTTGGCGGCGAACATCGCCTCGGCCACGATCTCGGAGGCCCGCTCGGCGTGGTCGAGGACCATCACGCGCTTGGCCCCGGAGTCGAACCACGCGTGCGGGTCGAACTCCTGGAACGCCTCCCGGTCCCGGTGCTCGAACGGGATCAGGCCCACGAACAGCACCATCGGGGTGGAGTCCTGCCACGAGGTGTGCAGACCCACGTGGGCGTTGGCCGCACCGGGCCCGCGGGTCACCATGGCCACCCCGGGCACGGGGCCCATCTTGCCGTCGGCCTCGGCCATGTAGGCCGCACCGCCCTCGTGCCGGCACACGACCGTCTCGATCGACGAGTGGTGCAGACCGTCGAGCACGTCCAGGTAGGACTCCCCGGGCACCACGTAGGTGCGCTGCACGCCGTGCGCCACGAGCGTGTCCACGATGACGTGGCCCGCCGACTTGCGGGCAGTGGTCTGTGCGGGGGATGCGGGGTCTGCGCTCAACTGGGTCACCACAGCTGTGTCCTGTTCTTGTCCATGTTGGGGGTTCCCGGGTGTCTCAGGCGGTGGCCGGGTGCGGGGCCAGATCCGGGGCCGGCACTGGGGTGTCCTGGGGCAGGGACAGGATGGTCGACAAGGCGGTGCTGAGCATGGCCTCGGCTTCCTCGGTGTCCCACACGTCCGTGGGCTGGCGCCAGGCAACGTAGCCATCGGGGCGCACCAGCAGGGCACCGGCCTCCTCGATCTCACGTACCCGAGTCCAGTAGGCGTAGGGGTCCTCGTAACCGGGCTCACCGATGACGACGGTGCGCAGGTAGGGCAGGTTCAGGCGGGTAGCGGCCTGCTTCCAGGCCTGGCCGGACAGGCCGGTGATCAGGGTGAGTTTCCCCTGACCGGTTACGTCCAGGGTGGAGATCCGGTGCCCGTCGGTGCCGACCAGCCAGGCGTGGGGCAACTTCGCCCCGGGGCGGGTGGTGGCCTGGACGTAGAGCTGGGGATCGCGGGCGAAGACCTCTTCCCCGGCGGCCGGGTCGGTGACCACGGCGGTGCTGGTGTAGCGCTGGTTGAGCTCCACGCCCTGGGCGTTGAACTCGTAGTTCTTCACCTCCAGGGCTTCGGCCACCTTCGCCCGCAGCTTCGCCCCCTCGGCGGTGGTGGCGCGCAGCCGGGCCAGGCCGGTCTCCACGGAGGAGGTGCCGTCGGGGTTGCCGGTGTCGAAGCACTCCCGCAGCGGGGCGTAGTCCAGCCGGGACTGGTTGGCCCGGGCCACGATCTGGGCGCCGACCGGGACACGTTCCTCGCTGTAGGTTTCCAGCAGCCCGTGACCGGCCCAGCCCTTGACGGCGAAGGCCAGCTTCCAGGCGAGGTTGAAGGCGTCCTGCATGCAGGTGTTCGATCCCAGCCCGCTGGAGGGCGGGTGGCGGTGGGTGGCGTCGCCCCCACAGAAGACCCGTCCCTTGGACATGGTCAGGGCGTGCTGCTGGTTCACGTACCAGGTGGAGCTGCCCTCGAGCTCGATGTCCAGGTCCGGGTCCCCGACCAGGGTGCGGATCTGGGCGGTGACCCGCTCCGGGGACAGGTCCGGTTCCCCGGCCTTGATGTCGAAGCCCCAGCCGGCGATCCACTCGTTCCACGGACGCACGCAGCGCAGCAGGCCCATGCCGATCTCCCCGAAGTTGGCCGCCGGGTTCATGATCCAGTGCAGGATGCTGGGCCGGTGGGCCACGTACTGGGAGAGGTCCGCCCGGAAGCGCACATAGGCGGTGCCGGCGCGGGCGGTGTGCCCGACAATCTGAAGGCCGATCTCCTCGGCGATCTGGCTCTTGGCCCCGTCGGCCCCGATCAGGTAGCGGGCCCGGATGCTGTATTCGTGGCCGGAGTTGCGGTCTTGCAGGTGCACGGTGACTCCGTGCTCGTCCTGGACGTGGCCGAGGTAGCGGGTGGAGAAGGCCACCTTCGCTCCGCGTTCGGCGGCGTTCTTCACCAGCAGCGGTTCCATGTAGGTCTGCGGGATATCGAGCATCGTGCAGGGGCTGGCCTGCTGGTAGTCCCCGGAGCGGTCATCACCGGTGCCCCAGGTGCGCAGGCGGGCGATCTCGGGCCCGGCCAGGGAGGTGGTGAACAGGGTGTCGCCCATCTGGTCCCACGGCACGGCGTAGAGCTTGGCCTCTTCCTCCAGGCCCAGGTCCCGCAGGACCTCCACGGCGCGCTGGTTGGTGATATGGGCCCGCGGGGTGTTGGCCAGCCAGGACCACTGGGAGACCATCATGGTCCGCACCCCGTAGGTGGCCAGAGCCAGGGCCGCGGTGGCGCCGGTGGGCCCGGTACCCACGATGAGCACGTCGGTGTCGAAGGCATCCGTTGGCGTCGCCTTGTCCAGACGGTCAGCGGCGCCGGAGATGTCGGTGAAGTTCTGGGTCACGATCGCTCCTCAGGCTGTGATGGGCAACACACGATTTATTGAGATACTAGCATGCTAGCGGGCTGGTTGTGACCCATGTCGCACATTTTTTTCTCCTCATCGCACCGGTCTTCTGGCGGGGATCCCTCAAGTCTTTCCCCGGCTGACCACCGTCGACGTCAGCCCCGTGCCCTGATGGCGGCGGCGATGAGGCCACCATGCTCTGGAGCCGGGGCGGGCCCGCCCGCCCCGGCTGGTTGGGTGGGCAGGGCGCAAGGTCCAATCGCGAGGGGCCGTGCCAATCTTCTTGGCACGGCCCCTGGCGATCACGGTGCGTCCTGCGCGGTGTCAGCGCCTGGACTCGGCAAGGCGGCCGGTGCTGCCCAGCGCCTGGCCGGCATCGGCCACGGCGGTGATCTCGCCCAGCATGCCCAGGGATTCCACCGTGGACTGGTGGGCCTGGACCGTAGCGGCCGAGCAGGCCCTCACGCTCCTGCGTCCTCCTGGCTGGCACCTGCGAGGTCGAATCTCGCGGCTACTTCGTCATTGACCTTCATGGTCACTTCATCCGGGCCGATCCACGGGAGGTCTTCAGGAGAGGTTCCCTCAAGCATGGGCACCATCTGCTCGAGTGCGCCTTGTCGATAAAGCGGAACGATGTCGACGCCGATGACTGCTACGCCGCCCATGTCGGTGTAGCCACCAGGGGTATCGAGGGCGATCGGGAAGTCATGGGCCTCGGCTGCATCGGCGATCTCTTGCATCATCGCGTAGGTGTCTGCGCCCAGGAGACCCAGCGTGAGCTGCGCGTCTTGGCCCTGCGCTTCGACAATCGACCGGTCCAGATCATCCGGCTTCCCGGCGGGGACGGCAATGATCTCGATGCCCTGTGTGCTGGCGTGCTCTTGCCAGGATTCGAAGAGCCGAAGGTGAGTGTCGTTGTCCGGGTTGTAGAGAATCCCCAGCCTGGTCAGTTCCGGGTGGAGCTCACGGAGCAGCTCGAGCTGCTGTTCGATGCCATCAGGCAGGTAGCTGTGAACGCCCACGACATTGCCTTCACCGTGGTCGAGCGAGGTGGTCAGGTTCTCTCGGACGGGATCGTCCTGCACGGAGATGCACAGAACGGGCACCGACGACGTCGCGGCCTTCGCTGCTGCGCACCCGGGCGAGGAGGAGACGACAAGGATGTCCACCTCATCGGCGAGCACTTCGTCCACGAGGGTCGGCATCTGGCTCATGTTGCCTTCAGCGGTGCGGAAGACGACGTCCATGGTCGTTCCGTCCTCGTATCCGGATTCGGCCAATCCGTCGAAGAAGGTCTGATTGGTGACGGCCATGTCCGGGTAGCCCCCGGCGCCGGCGACGAAACCCACCCGCGGCTTATCGCCCGAGCTCGACGGCTGGCTCGACTCTGACTGGCTCGGCGCTGCTGGGCTGGACCCTGACGCGCATCCGCTGATCATGAGCAGCGTCGCTGCCGTGCCGGCCAGAGCTGCGCTGCCGATCCTGGTACGACGCGGCGTGGACAGTGGTGAGTTCACAGGCATGTGGAGGTCTCCTTGGGTGGCCCCATCGGCCACTGTGGTCGGGAGGGGAAGGTGCAACTGCTAATGGTCATCGCCCCTCCTCTCGGTGGGGTGGGTGGCGGGCCGGCGGTGAACCACCGGGGCCCACCTCGCCCCGGCACGCAGGGTGAGACCGAAGGCAGGGGTGCGCCACGTCGAGGTCGGAGACATCGGCGTTTTCGGCGGAGGAGACCAGGGGCCGTGCCGAGAAGATCGGCACGGCCCCTGGCGCCCGTGGTGTGTCCAGTGCGGTGTCAGCGCCCGGTCTCGGCCAGGCGGTCGGTGCTGCTCAGGGCCTGACGGACTTCGGCCACGGCGGTGATCTCACCGAGCATGCCCAAGGACTCCACCGTGGACTGGTGGGCCTGAGCCGTGGCGGCCGAGCAGGCGTCCTCCACCACCACGACCCGGTATCCGGCGTCACTGGCGGCCCGGGCGGTGCTTTCCACGGAGACATTGGTGGCCACCCCGCAGAAGAGCAGGGTGTCGATGCCCCGCTCCTCCAGCACCGTGATGAGCTCAGGGGTCCAGCCGCCCACGCGCTGGTGGGTGATCACCGCATCCCCCTCCTGGGGCGCCAGCGGCTCAACGATCGCCGCCTGCGGGCTGCCCTCCTTCAGACAGCCGGCCTGGACGACCCCCTGCAGCAGCGGGGAGTTCGCCTGAAGGTCGCTGTAGTCCTGCGCCCATGCCACCCGGGTGTAGACCACCAGGGACCCGGCCTGCCGGGCGGCCTGGTGCAGGTCGCGGATCTTGTCGATGACACCGCGGGCGAGCACCTGTTCGTGGAACAGCGGGGCGAAGGCGCCCTCGGGTCCGACGATGTCGCCTTGGCAGTGGATGGTGAGCACTGCGGTGGTGGAGGGATTGAGCTCCATGGCAAATCCTTTCGTGGTGGGCGAGGCGTTGTCAGGCCCCGGGGGCGACGACCACGTTGGTGAACCCGCCCTTGCGGTTCTCCACGGCGTCGAGGGCTTCGTTGATCTGGGACAGCGGGAAGATCTCGTGGTCGAACACGGACAGGTCCAGCGTGCCGGCCGCGGCCATCTCGGCCATGTCCTGGCCCTCTCCGACGGTGAACCACAGGGAGCCGATGATGCTGATCTGGAAGCACATCAGCCGGAACATCTCCACGGGCAGCAGCTCGGACATCCCGCCGACGCTGACCATCCGACCACCGCGGCGCAGTGACTCGATGCCGGCCAGGGTCGTCTCGTTGGGAGCACCGGGGCCGATGGCGTCGATGAACACGTCTGCGCCCAGCCCGTGGGTGTGCTCCCTCACCCAGTCCCCGATGGGCTGGTCGCCGTAGGAGAGCACGTGCACGCGCTTGGGGTCGAGCTGGCGGACCCGCTCGAGCAGTTCCTTATCCCGGGCCACCGCGAAGACCTTGGTCGCGCCCATGCCCAGGGCGTTGAGCACCGCTCCCAGTCCCAGGGTGCCGGTGCCGCCGTGGACGAGCACGGAGGTCCCGGCCGTGACGCCGGCCTTCTTCAGTCCGGAGTAGGAGGTGCCCAGGTAGCCGAAGCGGCAGGCCTGCTCGAAGCTGACCTCCTCGGGCAGCACGACGAGCCCGTCGACGGGAGCCTTCATGAACTGGCAGAACCCGCCCTGGGGGTAGTCGTTGAAGATCTCCTGGGAACCGGGGCCGAATCCGAAGTACCCCTGGAAGGTGTAGGCCGGGTCGTTGATCCGCTCCCCGCGCAGGGAGGCGTGGGAGTCCCCGGAGTCGCGCCCGGGATTGACGTAGACCCGGTCGCCCACCTTCACGTTGCGCACCTGGGACCCGACTTGGCTGACCACCCCGGCCGCGTCCAGGCCATAGATGGCCGGCAGTGCGGGAAGCGGCAGGAACGGGAACCACTCGGGATAGGTGGTGATGACATTGCGCAGGTTGGGGACCACATTGCAGGCCTTGACCTCGACAATGACGTCGCGCGGGCCGGGCTCAGGGACCTCGATCTCATCCACTTGGAAGGGGGCTCCCACCTCGTGAAGACGGGCGGCCTGCATCAAACTCATGGCGTTCTCCTCTGCAGCCGCTGGCGGACAGGTCGGCCCGGCGGCATCGTAAAGCGTTTCTACGTCGGCTGAACGGTGCGATGGCCCCGGCCCTTCAAGACCAGACCCATGCACCGTGTGATGCAGATTACAGACTGGCATGCTGGCATGCAAGCATGTTTTGAGGTCTGACTCACATCGTCGCCATCGACCCCGGGAGTGCGTCATTCACAGGAGACCCCTTGCCGGATGTGACCCGGGCCACTAACCTGGGCTTAGCCGTCTAGCATGCTAGCGCGCTACTACCGCTCGTTGTGTAGGCCTGTCGCCCGCTCTCGCTCACCCCGGCCGGCCCCAGCGCACCTAAGGAGAACCCATGTCGACGACGACACCCACCCATGCCGCGGGCACCAGCCCCCGGCGGGTAGCCACGGCCAGCCTGATCGGCACCACGGTCGAGTACTACGACTTCTTCATCTACGGCACCGCCGCCGCCCTGGTCTTCCCCAGGCTCTTCTTCCCCGAGGCCACCCCCTTGATGGGCGCCCTGCTGTCCTTCGCCACCTTCGGCGTCGGCTTCCTGGCCCGTCCGCTGGGCGGAGTGGTCTTCGGTCACTTCGGCGACCGGGTGGGGCGCAAGAAGATGCTGATCATCTCGCTCGTCGGCATGGGCGTGGCCACCTGCCTCATGGGGCTGCTTCCCACCTACGCCCAGATCGGTATCGCCGCCCCGATCCTGCTCACCGTGCTACGCCTGTTCCAGGGCTTCATGGTCGGTGGTGAGTGGGGCGGAGCCGTGCTGATGGCCGTCGAGCACGCCCCGCCGGGCAAGCGAGGCTTCTACGGCGCCTTCCCCCAGACCGGGGCCCCGGCCGGAGTGGCCCTGGCGACCGTCGCGTTCCTGACCGTGGCCCAGCTGCCCGATGAGGCCTTCCTCTCCTGGGGCTGGCGCATCCCCTTCCTGGTCAGCGCCGTGCTCGTGGGTGTGGGACTGTTCATCCGCCTCACCATCGCCGAAAGCCCCGCCTTCGCCGCCGCCCGGGAGAAGCAGGAACTGGTGAAGATGCCGCTGGCGGAAGCTTTCCGGCGCCACCGCAAGGAGATCTTCCTGATCGCCGGCACCTACCTGAGCCAGGGCGTGTTCGCCTACATCTGCATGGCCTACCTCGTGAACTACGGCACGACCGTCACGGGCATCACCCGGACCCAGGCGCTGACCGGCGTGGCCGTGGCCGCGGTGGTTGCGGTGGTTCTGTACCCGACCTTCGGCGCTCTGTCGGATCGGATCGGGCGCAAGACGGTCTACCTCATCGGTGCGGTCGCGATGGGTGTCACCATCTGGCCCGCGTTCGCCCTGGTCAACACCGGCAACCCCTGGCTGTTCATGCTCGCCCTGGTGCTGGTCTTCGGTCTGGCGATGTCGCCGGCCGGTGGGGCCACCGGTTCGCTGTTCTCCATGGTCTTCAGCCGCGAAGTGCGCTACACCGGCTCCTCCGTCGGCTACACCATCTCCCAGATCGCCGGTTCCGCCTTCGCCCCGATGATCGCCACCGCACTGCTGGCCTCCACCGGCACCAGCGACTCGATCGTGGTCTACATGGTGATCATCTCCGTCATCTCGGCGATCTCCGTCGCCCTGCTGCCCGGAGGCTGGGGCCGGAAGGAAGCCGCCCGCCAGCTGCAGCAGACCGACACCAACACCACCCCCGCCTCCACCGCTCCGCTGGGGGCATGAACACCGCGGTGCCGGAAGGCTCGCTGAGCCTCCGGCACCGCGACCCCTCCCCCAGGGCCGTCACACCCCTCACCCGGTAAGGAATACTGGTTCCATGACAAACGAGCTACGGGCAGCACCATCCAGAGCCTCCCGCACCGGAGGACGCCTGTCCGGGCACATGTACGAATCCATCAAGGCCCGGCTCCTCCAGGGCGACGTGCCCGCCAACGGCCGCCTATCCGTGGAAGCCCTGCGCGCCGAGTTCGGCGTGAGCAAGCAACCGGTCATGGAGGCACTGCGCCTACTGGCCGCCGACGGGCTGGTCGAGATCCTCCCGCAGATCGGCTGCGTGGTCTCCACCTACTCCTCCTCGGAGGTCGAGGACTTCTTCCACATGTTCGCCGGCCTGGAAGGGGCCGTGGCCGGGGTGGCGGCCCGGCGCTGCACCCCCGCCGCACTGGCCGAGCTCGACGCCGTCTCCGCACAGATCCGGGCCTTGGCCACCAACCCCGATCCGGACATCCGCTCCCTGGAGTACCTGACCCTGAATCGGGACTTCCACGAACGCATCCACCGGATGGCCGGCTCCCGCATCATCGCCGACACCAGCCGGCGCATGTGGGACCTCAGCGATTTCCTGATCAACACCGCCGGAGTCTCCCAGCCCATGGCCACCTCGGTCGATGACCGTCAGGACGACCACGACCGCATCCGCGAGGCCCTGGCCTCCGGGGATCCGGACACGGCCAAGACGCAGATGGAACACCACATCCTCGAGACCGTCGAGCTGCTCCACGGCCGCGCCTCCGCCTCGGCCTGACCTCGAGTCGCTCAGCACACCATCCCCTTGCCAGCTGTGACCTGGGGCACTAAGCTAGCCATAGTCTTCTAGCATGCTAGACGGTTAGTCGTGATGTGGCGGTCTGGTCCGCACACCGAGGAAGGTGTCCTGCTTTCCCCAGCCCGCGGCACCCATCCTTCTCCCGGCATCCCGCCGCTGACCCACCGACCTGCAGACGTTGACTTTGCATCCCTGTCTGCCGACAGAAATGAGGATTGAGCCGGAATGATCACCACGAACACCCTCCAGGAGGCCGACGCCCGCCTGGCCCAGGCGTTGCAGACCGGCCAACCCTGCGCCCCGGTCCGGGACCTGATCGGTGCGGACCTTGATGGCGCCTATGCCGTGCAGGAGCTCGGCATTCAGCGCCGTGTGGATGCCGGGGCACGGCGGGTCGGACGCAAGGTCGGGCTGACCTCCCCGGCCGTCCAGAAGCAGCTGGGCGTGGATCAGCCCGACTTCGGGGTGCTGCTCGATGAGATGCACGTGACCGGCGACGGTGTCGTGTCCGAGCACACCCTCATCGCCCCGCGGATCGAGGCGGAGATCGCCTTCGTGCTGGCCGAGGACATCGACGATCCCGATCCCCAGCTCGTGCGGGCGGCGGTGGACTACCTCACCCCGGCCCTGGAGATCGTCGACAGCCGGATCCGCGACTGGGACATCACCATCACCGACACCATCGCCGACAACGCCTCCAGCGGTCTCTACGTCCTGGGTGCAGCCCGAGCCTCTTTGGCGGAGTTTGCCCCCGCCGATGCCCTGATGACGCTGACCAGCAACGGGCAGATCGCCTCCCGCGGCACCGGCGCGGACTGCCTGGGCGATCCTGTGGCCGCCCTGGTGTGGGTCGCTCAGACCGCCGCCGCGCTGGGGCGCCCGCTGCGCGCCGGGGAGGTCGTCCTCTCCGGGGCTCTGGGCCCCATGATCCCCTTCCGCCCCGGTGAGCACATCGAGGCCGTCATCGCCGGTCTCGGCACCGTCCACGCAGTACTGAATCAGGAGTAGTCATGAGCGCCAAAGTTGCCATCATCGGCTCCGGCAACATCGGAACCGACCTCATGTTCAAGGTCAAGCGCCTCTCCCAGGACCTGGAGATGTCCGTGCTCGTGGGCATCGACCCGGCCTCGGACGGGCTCGCCCGGGCGGCCCGGATCGGGGTGGCCACCACCGCGGAGGGCGTGGAGGGGCTGGTGAAGATGCCCGAGTTCGCCGACATCCAGGTGATCTTCGATGCCACCTCCGCCGGGGCGCACAAGCACAACGCCGAGGTCCTGGCCCCCTACGGCAAGCAATTGATCGACCTCACCCCGGCCGCCATCGGCCCCTTCGTGGTCCCCCCGGTCAACCTCGAGGCCCACCTGGACGCCACCGACGTGAACATGGTGACCTGCGGCGGACAGGCCACCATCCCGATGGTCGCCGCCGTCAGCCAGGTCCGCCCGGTGCACTACGCCGAGATCGTCGCCTCCATCGCCTCCAAGTCGGCCGGGCCCGGCACCCGCGCCAACATCGACGAGTTCACCGAAACCACCGCCGAGGCGATCAAAGAGGTCGGCGGGGCCGCCGCCGGCAAGGCGATCATCATCCTCAACCCGGCCGATCCGCCGGTGATCATGCGCGACACCGTGCTGTGCCTGGTCGACCGCCTCGACGAGCAGGGGCGCCAGGCCATCCAGGAGTCCGTGGACCGGATGGCGGCACGGGTCGCCGAGTACGTGCCCGGCTACCGGCTCAAGCAACAGGTCCAGTTCCAGGGCGAGAGCGACGAGGTGGCCACCCTCATCCCGGCCGGCCACGGATCCGGGGACTACACCCGGGTGACGGTCTTCCTCGAGGTCGAAGGTGCCGCCCACTACTTACCCGCCTACGCGGGCAACCTCGACATCATGACCTCCGCGGCCCTGCAGGTCGCCGAAAAGCTCGTCACCGCGCGAGAAGGAGCCACGAAATGACCACCAACCCCACCACCACCGACACGGCCACCGGATCCCCGAGGCGGGTGTTCCTCCAGGACGTCACCCTGCGCGACGGCATGCACGCCGTGCGCCACCAGCTGCCCACCGAGACCGTGCAGAAGATCGCCGCGGCCCTGGACGCGGCCGGGGTCGACGCCATCGAGGTCTCCCACGGCGACGGGCTGGCCGGGGCCAGCCTCACCTACGGGCCCGGCAGCAACACCGACTGGGAATGGATCGCCGCCGCCGCCGATGTGGTCAAGAATGCCCGGCTAACCACCCTGATCCTCCCCGGTATCGGCACCCTCACGGAGCTGCGCCGGGCCTACGAGCTCGGCGTGCGTTCGGTGCGCGTGGCCACCCACTGCACCGAGGCCGACGTGTCGGCCCAGCACATCTCCACCGCCCGGGAGATGGGCATGGACGTCTCCGGGTTCCTGATGATGTCGCACATGGCCCCGGCCGAAGAGCTGGTCAAGCAGGCCCTGCTCATGGAGTCCTACGGGGCCCACTGCGTCTACGTCACCGACTCCGGAGGCGGTCTGACCATGGACGGGGTCCGGGACCGGGTGCGCGCCTACCGCGACGCCCTGAAGCCCGAGACCGAGATCGGCATCCACGCCCACCAGAACCTCTCGCTGGCCGTGGCCAACTCCGTGGTCGCCGTCGAGGAAGGCGCCTACCGGGTGGACGCCTCCCTGGCCGGCCACGGTGCCGGCGCCGGCAACACCCCGATCGAACCCTTCGTGGCCGTGGCCACCCTGCACGGCTGGGAGCACGGGGCGGACCTGTTCGCCCTCCAAGACGCCGCCGACGATCTCGTGCGCCCGCTGCACGACCGCCCCGTCCAGGTCGACCGCGAAACCCTCACCCTGGGCTACGCCGGGGTGTACTCCAGCTTCCTGCGCCACGCCGAGAAAGCCTCGACCCGCTACGGGATCGACGCCCGCGACATCCTCGTCGAAATCGGACGCCGCAACCTCATCGGCGGCCAGGAGGACATGATCGCCGACGTCGCCCTCGACCTCATCGACGCCGCCGGCACCAACCAGGTCGACGCCGTGGGCACCGATCTAATCGACGCCGGCACCAAGTAGGACCGCTGCTCCACCCACCAGCAGTGAAGGTCCCGCCCACCCCGGGCGGGACCTTCACCGTGCCAGCGCGCATGTTCACTGGCGCTGCTGATCCAACTCACCGACCCTTCGCCCCCAGGAGGACCACTCATGGCCCACCGCCGGGAACACACCACCCGCATCCAGGATTTGGCCCTTCTGCACCGAGGCGACACGTTAGAAGCCCGGCACTACGGCACCGTGCGCTACCGGGGTGTCGTCGACGACGTCGTCCCGCACCTGAACGTTCTGTGGCTACGCCACGGCCCCTGGCAGGAACGCACTCTCCTGGAGGCTGCCGAGTACGAACTGTGGAAAGTGACGGAGGCGCACCTGCCCTTCCTGCACGTGCCCTAAACCGACCTGGGTGGCCGCCTCTCCAGCCTCAATCAAACGAAAGCGACACGGATCTGACGGTCAGTGAAAGTCTGGTTCCGCCCCATCGACCTTGCCCGAGGCACATGCCACCCGCAAAGCGGGACCGTAGGCCTCGGACCTCCACGTCACTTCAAGACGTAGGTAAAGGTCGCTTCGGCCAGATGCTTGCCCGCGGTATCGGTAACGCTGACCTGCGCCACGGCCACGGTGCGCCCGGCCCGTAGGAGGTGGGCTGTAGCTACAGCGGTTCCTTCCGTGGTGTTGGCTAAGAAATTGGTGCTGGCTTGGACGGCCAGCGGAAACTTGTCCTCCTCCGAGAGGACCTGCAGGGCCAGGTAGGTACCAGTGATGTCGGCGGCACCGAACAGTGAGGTGGCCGAGAACATCCCTCCGGCCTGACGGAGCCGATCCACCAGAGGCATCGCAAAGGACAGGCTGTCCTCGCTCACCGCGTACGGGACTAACCCCAGGGTGTCCACGATCTCCTCGTGCGTGAGACCGGTGCAGAACTCCTCCCACCGTCGCTGGAATTCCTCGAAAGTGCCGGGAACAGCCATGCTGACTCCTATCGAACGGTCGGATGGAAACACCATGATGGCACCCATCCCTTGCGCAACCGGGCACCAGCATCCCCGCCTTTATCGGTCCCCCAACGCCAGCCCGCCAAGAAACCGCCACTGCCACGCCTCGATCGTGCAACCAGCTTCCATGTGCTCCGCGGCCGCCCCTGAGGCAAGGACCCCGCTCTTGACGTCAGGTTCTAATCAGGGTCATGGGCGCCGCATCAGATTCGGTATCGAGCCCGAGCTGGTGATACAGCGCCCGCCACCCATACCGCGCGAGATGCCACGACCGGCCGCCACGAGTGCTGGGATGACGGAGTTCAGATTCACGGTCCCCGCGGCCACCACCACGGACAGCGCCGCAGACACTCCTCCGGTGGGGCCGAACACGGGAACGGCCACCGATTGGGCCGAGAGGCTGGTCTCCTCTCGCACGACGGCGAACCCGGTACGCCGGCACTCGGCCAAATGTGCGCGAAGCGTCTCCGGATCAGTGATCGTGGCGGGAGTGTAGGCCTGTAGCCCTTGTGTGGTGACCTGGTCGAACAGTTCGGCGCCGCCGTAGGCCAGGAGCACTTTGCCCACCCCGGAGCTGTGCAGCGGCAGCCGGCCGCCGACCTGGGACACCAGCCCGACGGCCGTTGGGGCGGACATCCGTTCCACGACAACGGCTTCCAGCCCTTCCCGGACTGCCAGTTGCACGTGCTGGCGCAGCGCTGCGTGCAGATCTTCCATGAACGGCAGGGCGGCCGCCCGCAACGGCATGCTGCGCGGAGCCAGCGTGCCCAGCTCCCACACCTTCAACCCCACCACGTATTTGCCCTGTTCGGTCTGCTCCAGCACCCCTGCAGCCAGTAGTTCCTGGACCATGCGCCGCGCGGTGGCATGGGCCATGCCCGTGCGGCGGGTGATCTCGGCCAGGCTCAGGCAGTCGTGGCCGGGACTGAAGGAGAACATCACCTCGAGCAGGCGCGAGGCGACACTGCGCCCGGATTCGCTGGCTGTGGGCATCGGAGGTCCTCGGTGTGGTCGGAGAGCCCGAGAAAGCATGTTCATTGAATGAACATCCCAGTCCGGGAAAGTGACACTAGGCACAAGATATCAGTATCTCTGATATCTCGGAGGGCAGCCTCGTCCCACTGGTCGCCTTCCTCGGAAAGGCAGGTTTTGTCATGGTGGTCCAACATTCCCCGACCCCGGCCGGTGCGGAAACCCGTATCGCTGTTCTCGGCGGTGGCATCGGTGGCCTGGCCGCCGCCGGCTTCCTTCACCGCGCCGGCCTGCAGGCCACCGTCTACGAGCAAGCCCCGGCCTTCGGTGAGGTCGGGGCGGGGCTGGTGGTCTCCCCCAATGCGGTCCGGTTGCTCCGGCGCCTGGGACACATCGAGGCGTTCCTGGACAAGGCCGTGGCCCTGGAGGTCGGCTGGGAGTTCCGCCGCTGGGAGGACGGGGAGGTGCTCTCGGCCGAGCAGCTCACCGGCCGGTGTGAGGAGCTCTACGGTGAGCAGACCTACGTGGCTCATCGGGCGGATCTTCTCGAGGCGGTCAAGGCGGCGGTCCCGGCCGAGTGGCTGCGGCTGGGCAAGCGGTGCGTGGAGGTCACGGAGCGCGACGAGGACGTGCTGCTGCGGTTTGAGGACGGCAGCACCGCCACCGCCGACCTGGTGATCGGCGCCGATGGCGTGCACTCGGTGGTGCGCGCGGCGGTGGCCGGACCAGGGGAGGCGGAGGCTTCAGGAATGTGCGCCTACCGGGCGCTGGTGCCGGTGGATCAGGCTCCGGCCTTCGCCCGGGGGGCAGCCCAGACGCTGTGGATCGGGCCTGACCACCACCTGGTGCACTATCCCGTGTCCGGGGGCCGGTACATCAATATCGTGGCCTTCGCCCCGGCGGACGGCTTCACCGATGAGTCTTGGAGCACCAAGGCCACCGTGGAGGAGCTGCTGGCGGAGTTCGAAGGGTGGGATCCCCGGCTGACCGAGCTGATCAACGCGGCCGGCACACCGGGACGCTGGGCCCTGCTGGACCGGGCCCCGCTGACGCAGTGGTCGCGCGGGCGCCTGACGCTGCTCGGCGATGCGGCGCACCCGATGTTCCCCTTCTTCGCCCAGGGCGCCGCCCAGGCCATCGAGGATGGTGCCGCGCTGGCCCAGTGCCTGGTTCAGGATCTTCAGGATCCGGTGCGTGCGCTGAAGACCTACGAGCAGGTGCGGAGGCCCCGGGCCACCAAGATCCAGCAGCTCTCTCACGCCCGCAAGGACATCAATCACCTGCCCGACGGCCCAGCCCAGCAGCAGCGGGACACCGAGCTCGCTCAAGGCGATCCGCTGCTGAAGAACGGCTGGATCTACGGTTATGACGCCGAGCTGGCGTCGAAGGAGGCACTGGTCTGATGCTCGCTTTCGAACATGTGACCCTGGGACAACGAGTTCTCTTCGGCACGGGACGGGCCGGGCAGTACGTGGCTACGGAGCTGGATCGGTTGGGCGCATCCCGGCCGATGGTGATCGCCGCCGAGCCCGAGCGGGCTCTGGCCGAGGCCGCGACCGCGGACATCACCGCGGCCCTGTGGTGGGACGAGGTCATCCAGCACGTGCCGATGGAGAAGGCCCAGGCCGCCCGGGCCGCCGCCACCGAGCACGACATCGACGTCCTCGTCTGTGTGGGCGGCGGATCCACCACCGGGCTGGCCAAGGCCGTGGCGCTGACGACCGGGATCCCGATCATCGCCGTACCAACCACCTACGCCGGGTCCGAGGCCACCAACGTGTGGGGCATGACGGAGGAGCGCACCAAGACCACCGGGGTGGATGAGAAGGTTCTGCCCGTGGCGGTGGTCTACGACGCCGAACTGTCCAAGACCCTGCCGGTGGGACTGGCGGTGGCTTCCGGACTCAACGGGCTGGCCCACTGTGTGGACTCCCTGTGGGCGCCGAGGGCTGATCCGATCAACCAGGCCCTGGCCCTGGAAGGGGCCCGGGCGCTGAACCTGGCCTTGCGCGGCATCGTCGCCGATCCCGAGGATCTCTCCGCCCGGGAACAGGCCCTCTACGGCTGCTACCTCGCCGCGGTTTCCTTCGCCAGCGCGGGCTCGGGGCTGCACCACAAGATCTGCCACGTCCTGGGCGGGACCTTCGACCTGCCCCACGCCCAGACCCACGCCACCGTCCTCCCGTACGTACTGGCCTTCAACGCCCCGGCCGTCCCGGAGCTGGCCGGCCGGCTGGCCGCCGCCCTGGGGAAGCCCACGGTCGCTTCGGGGGAGGATTCCTCGGCCGCGGCCGTTGCGATGCTCAATGGGCTGCCCGTGGCCGAGCCGGAGTGCCCTGCGGTGGCCGCCGTGGTGGCACTGCGGGAACTGTACGCAGTGGTCAATGCCCCGTCCCGGCTCGCGGACTACGGATTCACCGCCACCGGCGTCCCCGAAGCGATCGAACGGGTCGTGAAGGCCGCACCGGCCTCGAACCCTGTGGCCGTGACCGAAGAGAACATCACGGCCCTGCTGACCGACGCCCTCACTGGGACCATCCCCACGGTGGACTACCCGGTTGCCCGCTAGCCCCACGCACCGCAAAGGAGTTGTCATGACCAAGACCGCCACGCAGCCCAGCGAGGTGAGTGCCGAACAAGCCGCCCGCGAGCAGGAGCTCATCGAGAAGGTCCTCGCCTCGTTCGAGAACACCCCCGATGAGCGGCTGAAACAGCTGCTGCAGTCGCTGACCCGTCACCTGCACGCCTTCATCCGCGAGGTCCGACTGAGCGAGGAGGAGTGGAACACCGCCATCGAGTTCCTCACCGCCGTCGGGCACATCACCGACGACCGCCGCCAGGAGTTCATCCTGCTCTCGGACGTCCTCGGGGCCTCGATGCAGACCGTCACCGTGAACAACCCCGCAGCCGGGCAGGCGACCGAGGCCACCGTGTTCGGGCCCTTCTTCCTCGAGGATGCTCCCCAAATTCCCAACGGAGGTGACATCGCCGGCGGTGCGCACGGGCAGCCCTGCTGGGTGGAGGGCATGGTCACCGACACCCACGGCACACCGATTCCCGACGCCCGGATCGAGGTGTGGGAGGCCGACGAGGAGGGCTTCTACGACGTCCAGTACGACGACAACCGGGTCGCCGGCCGCGCACACCTGCACTCCGACGCCACCGGGCAGTACCGGTTCTGGGGGCTCACCCCCACCCCCTATCCCATCCCGCACGACGGCCCGGTGGGCAAGATGCTCGAGGCCACCCATCGATCCCCGGTGCGGGCCTCCCATCTGCACTTCATGGTCACCGCCCCGGGCTACCGCACCCTGGTCACCCACATCTTCGTCGACGGCGACCCGCAGATCGAGATCGGCGACTCCGTGTTCGGCGTCAGGGACTCGCTGATCAAGCCTTTCGAGGTCCAGCTGCCTGGCACCCCTACCCCGGACGGACGCGACCTCGCAGACCAGGAGTGGGCGCGGACCCGTTTTGACATCGCCCTAGCCCCGGCTCAAGACTGACGCGCAGATCGGGGGCAGCAGTGAGCGCCTCGCCCCACCACGGGGCGGGGCGCTCACTGCTGCGCCGTGCGACTCCTGCTCCCACCCTCGGGATCATTGACCATCATGAGAGCAGACAGGGCCGTTGCACGGCACCCGCGGTGGCGACGACTCCTCCCGGGACCTCCACCCTGCCCGGGCTAGCTTGAACCGGGGCCTGGGGCTCGGCCACCGGCGATGTTTTCCGGTGGGCCATCAGCCGGGGATTAGCACGCCCGGACAACCCGGTCGGCTTCGAGGGACCAAGGCATGTGCCGCACCACCTCTGCCCCTGGCCGCGGGCACCAGGCGAGAGCGATCAGCGGACCGGTCCATCGTCTGGCAGGGGATGCCCGCAGGTCAGACGTGAGTGGTGTGCGCTCGGGCGGGGTAGGCGCATGCCCCCAGTCACCGTGTGGACCCGATGGCCCACCCCAGCTGTCGGCGGGGACCACCTCATGCCTTTTGCCCGGGCGTGTCCGCAACCCTTCGGAGCATCCCCGGCGGGTCCAGCACCCAGATGGTCGCTGGACACACCGCTGGGGCGAGGGATGCCTCCCTCGCCCCAGCGGTGTGTCTGCGTCGCCGTGACCGCCCTACCCTGTGCTGCCACCGAGGCGACCCGCGCACGTACTTCTTTTCGGTCCACCTCCACCGTGCGTGCTCAGCCCTCGTGACGGTCGGGGAACAACCGCTGAGCTTGAGGAGGTGCCTGGGTCAAGCCCTGCTAGAGCTAGAGCGAGGCCTCGACGGACGAGGCCAGTGGGGCCGTCAGAGCGGTTCTGACGTCATGGACGCCGGCCACCTGACCTAACAGCGAGAACGTGTTCAAGGTGGCCGCGTGGGCTTCGTCGGTGGCGGCCGCACAGGCGTCCTCGATGATCACCGCACGGTAGCCGTGGTTGACGGCGTCGCGGGCGGTGCCCTCGACGGTGACGTTGGTCGAGACTCCGGTGAACAGAATCGTCTCGATGCCGCGGCAGCGCAGGATGTCCTGCAGGGCGGTGGCCGGGAAGGCGGAGGTCCCGGGATGGCTGACCACCGGCTCGTCCGCCTGCGGGGTCAGCTCCTGAATGATCTGCGCCCCGGGGCTGCCCTCGACCAGGGCGTTGAGGTCCTTGATGGCCCGGTTGAGCCCGGTGTTCAAGAGCAGTTCGGGGTAACCGGGGCGGAAGGCCGCCCGGGCCCAGACCACCAGCATGCCGGCGGCACGGGCCTGATCGACCAGGTCCCGGGCCGCACCGATGACCTGGCGACGGGCCACGGATTCGGCGAAGAAGGGGGCGAAGGCCCCCTGCGCGGTGACGATGTCGTGCTGCCAGTGCACGTTGACCACGGCGGTGCGCGCCGGATCCAGCGACAGCGATGTCTCAGTCATGACGATGTCCTCGATCCTCAGTTCAGGTGCGGGGCGATGATGTAGTTGCTGAAGCCGCCGTGGCGGTTCTCGATGCCGTGGATCGCGTCATTGACCTTGGACAGCGGGAAGCTCATGTTCTCGAAGACGGACAGATCCACCATGCCGTTGGCCGCCATGGCGGCCATGTCCTCTCCTTCTCCGGCGGTGAACCACACCGAACCGATCAACTGCAGTTGCTGATCCATCATGTGGTGGACGTCGATGGGCACATCCCCGGCGGTCGCCCCGATGTTCACGACCTTGCCGCCCCGGCGCAGCGCCTTCATCCCCTGGGTGAACGGTTCGTGCGGGGATCCGGGCCCCAGGGCGCTGATGTGCACGTCGACGCCACCAGGGATCTCGCGGTGGACCCATTCGTCGATGGCGCCGTCCTTGGTGGAGAACGTCGAGATGCGCTCGGGGGCCAGGGCCTGGACCCGCTCGAGCAGCTGGCGGTCACGGCCGGTGCCCAGGATCTTTGTGGCCCCCATCGCCAGGGCGTAGAGGGCCACGCCCAGGCCCAGGGTGCCGCTGATGCCGTTGATCAGCACGGTGGTGTCGGTGCCGACATCGGCCTTGCGCAGACCGGAGTAGGCGGTGCCCAGGTACCCGAAGCGGGCGGCGTGCTCGAAGCTGAGCGCATCGGGCAGCTTCACCAGCGCGTACTGCGGGGCGATCATGTACTCCGCCAGACCACCGTAGGGGTAGCGGTCCAGCATTTTGGTGGCGGTGGGGGTGAACCCGAAGTACCCGGCAAAGGCGTAGCTGGTGCAGTTGATGTGCTCCCCGCGGCGGCACGCCTTGCATCCGCCGCAGTAACGCCCGGGGTTGACGTAGACCCGGTCCCCGACAGCGAAGCCGTGGACGTCCTCCCCGACGGCGTCGATGACTCCTGCCGGGTCCAGGCCGAAGATCGCCGGCAGGGCCGGCAGCGGGTTCTGTGGGAACCAGGTGGTCCAGTTCTCCAGGATGTTTGCCAGGTTGGGGACGATATTGCAGGCGCGCACCGCCACCCGCACATCGGCCGGGCCCGGTTCGGGCAGAGGCACCTCTTCCAGGACCATGGGCTCCCCCACATGGTGCATCCGGGCTGCTGTCATCGTTGTGCTCATCGGTGTGCTCCTTCGGGATGTCTCGGCGTTGGATCAACGCCAGCCCCTTCAATATAAGAAACACTGATGTGATCGGGCCCACAGTCGCCCATCCAGTGGGAAACTGTTCGTGGGCACTTCGTATCAGAATCTCTGACAGGAGATGGGACATGGCGGGCAACAGCGCAGCCCCGGGGCAATCGGTCACCGGCAAGGCCTTCCAGATCTTGGAGGCCTTCGCCGGTGAGCGCACGGCTTTGACGATGTCCGAGATCGCCCGGGCCACCGGCCTGCCGTCCAGCACGGTGCATCGACTCATCCAGGAACTGGTCGTCTGGGGTGGTCTGGAGCGCACCACCGGTGGCCGCTACGTCGTGGGGGTGCACCTGTGGGAGATCGCCGCACGCTCGACCAGGACCTACGGGGTGCGCGAGACCGCCATGCCGTTCCTGCAGGGCCTGTGGGAGACCACGAAGGCCCACGTGCTGCTGGCAGTGCTGGAGGGTGATCAGGCCCTACTGGTGGAACGCATTGCCGGCACGCGCAACGTCCCGGAGGCCGGGCGTGCAGGGGGTCGGCTCCCGCTGCACGCCAGCTCGGCAGGCAAAATCCTGTTGGCCTACACCGACACGCAGCTTCGCCAGACCGTGCTGGAGGGGCCACTGCCGGCGTTCACGCCCAAGACGATCACGGATCCGGCCGTGCTCGCCCGAGAACTTGAACAGGTGCGCCAGCAGGGCGTGGCCACCTCCCAGGAGGAGCTCACCATCGGGTCCTACTCCTGTGCGGCTCCGGTGTTCGGCCCACCGGAGGCAGGCATCGCCGCCTTGTCGCTACTGAGCACCCCCGGTGCCCGCAATGCCGAGGAGTTGAAGGTCCTCGTGCAGATGACGGCGCGCGGGCTGACGAACGCCCTGGCCCAGCACCAGGGCCGTTCCTCGATCAGCCCTCGACTGCGACACATGGCGGCCAGGCCGGCTCCGCCCCTGGATTCCCCCTGAGCCCCTGACTCACCCTCGGGGACGGGGCGCCGGATCAGCCCCCGGTGGTGGGCCGGCCGGCCGAGAGGTTGCGCACGCACGCATCCATCGCGTCCCGCAGGCAGCGCACCTGCTCCTCCGTGAGGCCTTCGACCATGCGGTGCTCGAGCTGGTCGGCGGCCTCCTGGCTGCGCGCCAGTACCGCCTCCCCCGTCTCGGTGAGGTAGTTGCGCAGAATCCGCTGGTTGTCGGCATCGGGGTGGCGCTGCACGAATCCGTGGCGCACGAACGCGGCCACCATCACCTGCATGGACTGGGCCGTCACGAACGCGCGGCGGGCCAGCTGGGCCGAGGACAACCCTGGGCTGCGCCGCAGGATGCTCAGGGCCGCGTACTGCGGGGTGGTCAGGCCCTGCTCCTGGAGCACCGCGTCCATGTCACGTCGCACGGCGGACTCCAACCGCTTCACCAGATAGGTGACCCGGGGCTGGTCCCCCTCGGCGAGCAGCCCGGGCTCGGAGGCGGTGACAGAGGCGTGAGAGTTCATGGTTGACAGCATATCAGAGACGCTGATATCTTCCGGGATATCAGATCTTCTGATATCCAATTTGAGGCCCGCCGCCCGCGTCCCCGTCCGACTGGGACGGGCGCCAGGGGCACCTAGTTACTGGAGGACCGTCATGATTGCTGAAAACACCACCGCCCCTGAGCCGTGGGGTGACACCGTGGGTGTGGAGTTCGACGAGCACGGCATCGCCTGGGTGACCTTCAACCGCCCGGACAAGCGCAATGCGATGAACCCGACGCTGAACCGCGAGATGTACGCCACCTTGGAGTACCTCGAGACCGATGACCGCTGCGCTGTGCTGGTGCTCACCGGCACCGGGGACTCCTGGTCGGCGGGCATGGATCTGAAGGAGTACTTCCGCGAGACCGACGGCAAGCCGCGGTCGGTGCAGAACAAGGTGCGCACCGAGGGCACGAACTGGCAGTACCGCAAGCTGCTGAGCTACCCCAAGCCCACGATCGCCATGGTCAACGGGTGGTGCTTCGGCGGGGCCTTCGTTCCGCTGGTCTCCTGCGACCTGGCCATCGCCGCCGAGGACGCCACCTTCGGGCTCTCCGAGGTGAACTGGGGTGTCACCCCGGGCAACCTGGTCACCCGCGCCCTGGCCGAGACCATCCCCACCCGGGATGCGATGTACTACATCATGACCGGGGAGCACTTCGACGGCCGCCGCGCCTCCCAGATGCGCCTGGTCAACGAGGCCGTCCCGGCCGAGCAGCTGCGGGAGCGGACCGTCGCCCTGGCCAAGCAGCTCACCAGCCTCAGCCAGTGGGTGGTGCGCGGGGCGAAGATGGGTTTCCGCCACTCCCGGCTCATGTCCTGGGAGGCTGCCGAGGACTTCCTCTACGCCAAGCACGACCAGGCGATCCTCTTCGACACCGACGCCCGGGAACAGGGCATGACCCAGTTCCTCGACGACAAGACCTACCGCCCGGGTCTGGGCACCTACACCACCACCTCGGCCGAATAAGGAGACCGCCATGACTTCTGCCACCACCGACATCGTGAAGGTCCCGCTGCGGATCGCCGGGTCCGCGGCCGATCCGGCCAGCGGCCGCTACATCGACAAGACCCAACGACTCACCGGCACCACCGTGGCCTCCGTGGCCGCCGCTGACCGCACCGACGCGCAACGGGCTGCCGATGCCGCCGCCCAGGCCGCTCCGGCCTGGGCCGCCACCCCGCCGGCGCGGCGCCGCGAGATCCTCGAGACCGCCGCCGCCCTGCTGGTGGAGCGCACCGAGAGCATCGCCGCGACCATGGGCCGGGAGATGGGCGCGGCCGCTGGCTGGTGCCACTTCAACGCCATGCTGGCCGCCAACATGCTGCGTGAGGCCGCCGCCCAGGTGTACTCCACCGTCGGGCAGGTCATCCCCTCCGACGTCCCCGGGCTCACCGCCCTGGCCGTGCGCGAGCCGGTCGGGGTCGTGGTCGGCATTGCCCCGTGGAATGCCCCGCTGATCCTGGGAGTGCGCGCGATCGCGATGCCGCTGGCCTTCGGCAACACCGTGGTGCTCAAGGCCTCCGAGGAGACCCCGGCCACGCATGCGGCGATCATCGACTGCCTCATCGACGCCGGCCTGCCGGCCGGGGCGGCCAATCTCATCACCAACTCCCCCGAGGACGCCGCCGAGGTCGTCGACGCGCTCATCGCCCACCCGGCGGTGCGGGTCATCAACTTCACCGGTTCCACCAACGTGGGCCGGATCATCGCCGAGAAGGCCGGCCGGCATCTGAAGCGGGCGGTCATGGAGCTGGGCGGCAAGGCCCCCTTCGTCGTTCTGGCCGACGCCGATCTGGAAGCCGCCGCAGCGGCCGCCTCCTTCGGGGCGTTCATGAACCAGGGCCAGATCTGCATGTCCACCGAGCGGATCATCGTCGACCGCTCCGTGGCCGAGGAGTTCACCCGCCTGCTCACCGAGCGGGCATCCCAGCTGGTGGTCGGGGACCCGCAGGAGCCCACCACGCAGCTGGGGCCGCTGGTGCACGAGGGCTCCGTGGCCCACGTCTCTGCCCTGGTCCAGGATGCCGTCGACAACGGCGCCACCGTGCTCACCGGTGGTGAGGCGGACGGGTTGTTCTTCCCGGCCACAGTGCTCACCGGGGTGACCAAGGCCGCGCGGGTCTACACGGAGGAGTCCTTCGGCCCGCTGGCCCCGATCATCGAGGTCGACGGCGTCGAGGAAGCCATCGAGGTCGCCAACGACTCCGCCTACGGTCTTTCCGCGGCCCTGTTCACCGGTGACACCAGCCGGGGACTGGCCCTGGCCAAGCAGATCCAGTCCGGCATCTGCCACATCAACGGAGCCACGGTCCACGACGAGGCGCAGATGCCCTTCGGCGGGGTGAAGGCCAGCGGCTTCGGCCGCTTCGGCTCCGAGGCCTCGCTGCAGGAGTTCACCGAGCTGCGCTGGATCACCGTCTCCACCGAAGAACGCCACTACCCGATCTGATCATGGAGGCCTTCATGAGTATGGACCGCGTCCTCGATGCGGCCTCGACCGCCAGTGCAGGTCTGGGCGGCTTTCCCGGGCTGAGGTACGGGGAGCTGGTGGAGCGCCGTGCGCTGCGCCAGCCCCAGCGCACCGCCATCATCCATGACGGTGAGCACATCACCTACGAGCAGCTGCTGACCCGGATCCGGGCCGCCGCGGCGTTCCTGGCCACCCGGGGCGTGGGGGCCGGGGACCGGGTGGTCTGCTTCGCGGAGAACCGCCCCGAGGTGCTCATCGCCCTC
Organism: Kocuria sp. CPCC 205258; assembly: GCF_040981005.1. Classification (NCBI taxonomy): domain Bacteria; kingdom Bacillati; phylum Actinomycetota; class Actinomycetes; order Micrococcales; family Micrococcaceae; genus Kocuria; species Kocuria sp. CPCC 205258. The sequence goes on from NZ_JAVKPS010000001.1 coordinate 661,501, forward strand.
TACGCGTGCTCGCGGATCGGGGCGGTGTTCACCCCGCTGGGCATCAGTTCCCGGGCCGGCGAGGTGCAGCACGTGCTGGAGGACCTCTCCGCTCACACGCTGCTGGTCTCTACCCGTTCCATGCCGACGGCCCTGGAGGCCGTCGGCACGGCGGACCTGCCACTGATCCAGCTGGAGGACGACGCCGAGGCGGCTCACCCGTGTCTGCCCCAGCACAGCCACGACCCGGCCCCGGAGGTAGTTCCGCACCCCGAGGCCCCGGCGTTGATCGTCTACACCTCCGGGACCTCGGGCCGACCCAAGGGGGTGGTGCTCACCCACGGCGCCCTGTTCTTCAACGGGGTCAACGTCGTGCTGGGTCTGGACGTCGTCAGCGAGGACGTCACGCTGGTGAACACCCCGTTGTCCCACATCGCGGCGTTGAACACGTTGGCGGTGGCTACCTTGCACAAGGGCGGCATCGTGGTGCTCGACAGCAAGTTCGACGCCGGGCGGTGCCTGGAGCAGATCACCCGGTACGGGGTGTCCACGATGTTCGCCGTCCCGTCCATGCTGACTCTGCTCTCCCAGCATCCCGGCTTCGCCGAAGCGGAGATCTCCAGCCTGCGCTGGATCCTCGGCGGAGGCGCCCCGATGCCCCCGGACCTGGTCGCCCAGTGGTCCACCCGCGGTGTCCCCGTGCTGGCTTCCTACGGCATGACCGAAGCCGGGCCCTCGATCAGCTTCCGCCGGCGCACCGATGCCGCCGGCAAGCCGGGCTCCTCCGGACCCCCCGCCCTGCTGACCGATGTGCGGATCCTCTCCACCGACGGAGAAGAACTGCCCGTGGGGCAGACCGGGGAGATCCGGGTCCGCGGACCGCACACCGCCTCGGCCTACTGGGCCAATGAGGCGGCCACCGAGGCCACGTTCCAGGACGGCTGGCTGGTCACCGGGGACCGGGGATACCTCGACGCCGACGGGGACCTGTGCATCACCGGGCGCAGCAAGGAGATCATCATCACCGGCGGAGAGAACGTGGACCCGGCCGAGGTCGAGCACCTCATCTCCCGCTACCCCGGGGTGCTGGAAGCCGCCGTCGTTGGACGCCCTGACCCGCTGTGGGGTGAAACCGTCACCGCGGTGGTGGTCTCCACCGCCCCGGTGGACCTGCAAGACCTGCGTGAGTTCCTGCGCCCCCACCTGGCCGGGTTCAAGCTCCCGCGGCAGCTGGAGCGCCGTGATCACCTTCCCCGCAGTGCGGTCGGGAAACTGCTCCGGAAGGAAATCCAGAACCTCCCCCCGGATCAGGAGCCCGTCTCACCCGTCCGGACACCGAAGGAGAAGCCATGACCATCGCTACCCACACCTCCGAGCGTTCCACTCCCAGCGCCCAGGAGCGTCTCTACGCCCAGTGCGACCCGCTGGACTACGAGGCCCTGCTCACCGATGCCGAGCAGGACCAGTTGCGACGGTTGCGCGCCTTCCTGGACACCGAGGCCAAGCCGTTGCTGGCCGACTACTGGGAGCGGGCAGAGTTCCCCACCCAGCTCATCCAGCCCTTCGCCGCCTTGAACCTGATCACCCCCGCGGCCCTGACCGCCGACGGGGCGGCACCGCGGTCGCTCTACGAGGGCTTCCGCAACTTCGAGCTCGCCCGCACCGACGCCTCCCTGGCCACCTACTACAACGGTCAGTCGGGGCTGTTCCGCACCACCGTCACGCGCGGGGGCAGCGAAGAGCAGATCCGTCGGTGGCTGCCGCTCATCGACTCGTTCGAGATGACCGGGGTCTTCGCCCTGACCGAGCCCGACCACGGCTCCGACATCGCCGGCGGCCTGGCGACCTCCGCCCGCCGCGAGGGGGACCGGTGGATTCTCAATGGCACGAAGCGCTGGATCGGCAGCGCCGTCTTCGCCGATTACCTGGCGGTGGCAGCTCGCGACGAGTCCGACGGCCAGGTGAAGGCCTTCCTCGTCAAGGCCGACACCCCGGGCGTTGAGCTGAGGACCATCCCGGGCAAGATGTCGCTGCGAATGGTGCAGAACTCCGACATCGAGCTGAACAACGTGGAGGTCACCGAGGACTTCCGCCTGGCCCGCATCAACTCCTTCGCCGACATCGCCGACCTGTTGCGCTCCATGCGCTCCGGGGTGGCCTGGTTCGCCGCCGGAGTCCAAGCCGGCGCCTACGAGGCGGCCCTGAAGTACGTCAGTGAGCGTCAGCAGTTCGGCCGTCCCTTGGCCGGGTTCCAGATGATCCAGGACCACCTGGTGACCATGCTCAGCAATCTCACCGCGTCCCTGGGCATGGTCGTGCGGCTCTCCCAGCAACAGGATCAGGGCGTCTACCGGGACCAGGACTCGGCCATGGCCAAAGCCTGGACCTGCTCAAGGATGCGCGAGACCGTCGCCGCGGCCCGAGAGGTCGTCGGGGGCAACGGGATTCTGGTGGAGAACGACGTCGCCCGCTTCTTCGCCGATGCCGAAGCGATCTACACCTACGAAGGCACCCGGGAGATCAACACCCTGGTCGTCGGCCGCGCCATCACCGGACGCAGCGCCTTCGCCCGCTGAGCCCACCGCCTCACCGTTGGCACCGGCAATTCTCGGAGCGACCGAAAAGTCCAGGAAAGCATGGTCGTTCACTGAACATCCCCACCCGATGGGATATGAGCCACAGCACGCTGGAAGTCGTGCAGGACCCCGACGGTCTGCAGCACGCGCACACCTGAACCTATCGCTCTGGACTCTGGTTCCGAGCTTTCGAGAAAGTGACGACGATGTCCGTCCAGACCAAGGGAACACTGCTCCAGGCCGCACTGGGTGCCATCCTGATCTCCGTCCTGCTCCTGCCCTTCCAGGCCCTGACGCCCTTCGCCCCCTACACCGGGTTGCTCCTGATCCCAGTACTGCTCTTCTTCGCCCTCCAGGCACCACCGAAAACCCTGCTGGGCATGTTCCTCAGCTTCGTCGCCGGTGTCGGTTGGGCGGGACTTTTCATGGCGGTGGCCGGGGCCCTGCCAGGCGTGCCATTGGCCCTCATGCTCGGGGTCGGGGTGACCGTGGTGATCTTCCTGATCCTGGCCGTGCACCCGATCCTGCTGGGCCGCACTCCCTTCGGGATCGTCCCGGCCGTTCTCCTCGGGTTCTTCCAGTCGCTGCTCTGGATGTCGCTGAACCCGATGCTGGGTGAGGCCGCCCCGCGCTTGAACCTGCTGTGGCTCATCGGCATCTTCGGTTACGGCTGCGCCATGACCCTGATCCTGGTGCTGGTGCAGGACAAGGTCCTCGGCGCGGTGTTCGGCGAGCAGGGGAACTCCGCCCCGACCACGGACACCCCCAGCTCCCCGGCCCCGACCACCCGCGTCCAGACCGCGACTCGGCACACGGCCGAGCCTGCTACCGAGGCCTGAGAACACCAGCCGGGCCCTGTGATCGCTCGGGGTCCGGCTGGTGCATCGGGTCGGCGTTGGGGACGCTCACCGGCCCCGCTGCTGACGGGCTGGTCCTCACGAACATGGTCGCTGTTGTCGTCAGCCGCTGGTGCCAACGGCAGGAGTCGCTCATTCTCGGCATGCGCGAATGGTTCGCGGATGGCGCCTCCTGCCATGCGCGTGGAGAAAGGTGCTGAGTATGGTCGCGGAGTTCGAGTTCGACCTGATCCGGATGCGCACCCGCGAGGGCATGGCCATCGCCCGGGCCAAGGGCTGGCTGCGGGGCAAGTAGCCGAAGCTCTTATCGCTGCAGCGGCGTCACCGGATGGTGTTGCACGCCCCGGGCGAGCTCAAGTAGGCCAAGCTGGCGGAGCTGCTCGGGGTGACCCGATCCACGATCTACCGCACCATCCAGCGTGAAACCACCAATCCGACTGACTGAGAGCTCAGAGGGCCGCCGTCGGCAGTTCCCGGATTCGCCGGTAGAGGGTAGCCCGCGACATCCCGAGGTCGCGGGCCACCTGGGTGGCCGGCTCCCCACCGTCGATCAGTCGGAGGGCATTGCGGATCTGGGAGTCGGTGAAGGTCTGCCGGCGTCCGCCGAGGTCCTTGCCGGCGGCCCTGCGTTTGGCCACCGAGTCGGTGATCCGCTCCCGTTTGATCTCCAGCTCCATCTGCGCCAGGGCCGCCATCACGGTGAAGACCATCGAACCCATCGGGGTGTCGGTATCCACGTCTCCCCCACCGAGATTGAGCACCCGCAGCCCTGCTCCTCTGCCCCGCAGCGCCTCGGCAAAGATCAGCATGTTCTGCGTCGACCGTCCCAACCGGTCCAGTGTGGTAATCACCAAGGTGTCCCCCGACTCGAGCGCTGCCACAGCTTTGTCGAAGGCCGGACGCGACGCACGCCCTCCAGACACTCCACTGTCGACGTACACGTCATCGCGCCGCACGCCGGCGGCCAAGAGGTCAGACACTTGACGGTCTGCGTCCTGCTGACGCGTCGACACCCTGGCGTACCCGATCAGCTTCCCCATGTCCGCCTCACATGTCTCGCAACCAACGTTGAGTATCCGATTCTAGGGGTACGGATAAAGCACATGGATGCGAGACACACCGGACCGCGGAATCATGCGGGAGCAAATTTTTCGGACGAGACGTCTTGCATCCCATGCCTTGAGAAACGGGAGCCGATTTCGCGCGAGGACTGACATCGGGACTGGAGGTGACCCAGCACCTCTCGGCTTGCTCGAGCAACTTCGAGACCTGAGCACTCCTGCCCCGATCTCACGCGGGGCGTCGTGTCGGCATATGAGCTGAGTTCACATTGGTAGTCGTGCCGGGATAACGGGAGCGAGCGAGGATGGCTGGAGTGTTGGTGTCCGTCGCTGGGCATCCACAGTGCAGCTTTCGGCTCGGGACCGCATGGAACTGATGCACCGACAGGTGACACGCGCGGATTCATACAGTCAGGGATGATGGCGGACACATGAGGCTTTAGTTTTTTCCGGCTGAGGCTGGTCTGCCATTCCTCTGTGGAAATGCATCGAGGTCGGCATGCCGTGCTCGTAGCGATCAAAAGAATATTGACACCATTCAGGACAGCCCACACCGCGCCCGGCGGGCAAACCCTGCATGAGGGGAGGCGACGGTCATGATCACACCACCCGGAGATCCGGGGCGCGACAGCACCGACGGGGAGGCCGGCCCGAAGGATTCCCTGGCCGAAGAGCTGCAATGGCAGCAGCAACTGGCGTTGCAGCGGGTGAGGCAACGAGAGCAGCAGCGCCTGTCCACGCAGGAGAAGCTGAGCCATCCCGAGGGCCTGGTCGAGGCCAACGACCCGGTCCGGGTGGCCCAGCGCCTGGATCGGATCACCCGCTATCTGACCGGCTGCGCCCCGAAGGAATCGCCCGCCGCGGCACCCGCTGCGGCGCTGCAGGGAAGCACTGCCCAGCGCCTGGGAGCCCCCGCCCCCGCAGAGGCCGAGTCCACCGGTGCCCAGGAAATGTTGCTGGAACGCATCATCAACACCGCGGACTTCGTCGACGTCCGCTACCTCGAGGCCGGCGTGCACGCCCAGCGCAGCGTAGGCCGGGTGAACATCCGCAACCATCGCGGGACCGTGATCGGCTACGGCACCGGGTTCCTCGTCTCCCCCTGCCTGCTGCTGACCAACCACCATGTCCTGCCCGATCCGGACACGGCGCGCACCAGCATCATCGAGTTCGACTACCAGGACGGCATCGACGGCAATCCGCTGCCCACTGCCGCCTTCTCCTTCGACCCCGACCGCTTCTTCGCCGCCGACCGCGACCTCGACTTCGCCCTGGTAGCCATCGCCGCCGACCCCGGGACACTCATCAGGTACGGCCACTGCCCCCTCACCGCCGCTCAGGGCACGGTCCTCATCGGCGAGTTCGTCACCATCGTGCAGCACCCCCGCGGGGAGAAAAAACAGATCGCCCTGCGGGAGAACAAGCTGCTCGACATCCCCGAGCTCGTCCTCCACTACGCCGCGGACACCCAACTGGGCTCCTCCGGCTCCCCGGTCTTCAACGACCAGTGGGAGGTCGTGGCCCTGCACCACGCCGGCGTTGCCACCCCCCAGCACGCACCGCAGTACCACTACCTCAACGAAGGCATCCGCATCAGCCGGATCCTCCAGTACCTGGCCGAGCTGCCGCTCACCGCCGTGCAAGCACAACTGCTCACCCAACTCACCACCACCACCCACGCCGACACCATTCCCGACGCACCCGTCGGCGCGGACACCATCTCCGCCACACCGCCACCTCCGACGCCGGCGGCCCCGCCGGGAGAGACCACCCTCGCGACGCCTCCGATCGGCGCCGCCTCCACCGACGGCGCCGTGACGGTGGAGATCCCGCTGCGCATCACCGTTCAGCTCGGCACCCCGGCGCCCGCCCCCGCCATGGTCTCCCCACCGGGCACGGCGGCGACCGAACCGCCGGCCACGGACAGTCAGGCAGTCGAGGCGATCTCCATCGACCCCGACTACAGCAACCGCGACGGCTACCGCGAGGACTTCCTGGGCGCATCCTTGCCCCTGCCGGGCAGCCAGGCCTTCGGTGATACCGCCTCCGCGGAGCTGAAGTACTACCACTTCAGTGTCGTCATGCACCGGCACCGCCGCCTGGCCCTGTTCACAGCGGTGAACATCGACGGGCGGACTGCGACCAAACCGCGACGGGACTCCGACCGCTGGATCATCGACCCCCGTCTGCCCCGCGACGAACAGACCGGCGAAGACGTCTACCGGGACAACCCCCTGGACCGCGGACACCTCGTGCGCCGACTCGACCCCGCTTGGGGGCCGATGGCCAAGGCCGCCAACGACGACACCTTCCACTTCACCAACGCCACCCCGCAGCATCACGATTTCAACGCCGACCAAACCCTCTGGCTCGGCTTGGAGGACTACATCCTCCACAACACCGACAACCACGACCTCACCGTCAGCGTCGTCACCGGCCCCGTCCTCCACGAGGAGGACCCCCAGTACCGCGGCGTGGCCCTCCCCCGACAGTTCTTCAAACTCGTCGCCATGGTCGCCACCACGAACACCCTTGTCGTCACCGCCTACCTGCTCAGCCAGGAAGCCCTGCTGGACGAGTTCGCCACCGCCCCCGAAGAGTTCTCCTTCGGCGCCTACCGCACCTATCAAGTACCGGCCCGACGCATCGCCGAGCTGACCACCCTCGACCTGCACCCCTACATCGCAGCCGATCCCCTCGAGCGACTCGAAGTCACCGCTCTGCCACGCATGATCCTCCGACCCGAAGACATCTTCCTCGGCATCTGACCATCCGCCGATGCCTCGCAACCGGACCGTTTTCCGTCCTCTGGCTCGGGTCGCTCTCGCGCACTGGTTCTTCGGCCCTGTGGAGGGGACGTCACGGCCTCCGCGTCCGGGCGGTCACACGGTGAACGCCATGGCGACCAGAGTGCCCGCCAGCAGCAGCAGCAGTCCGGTCGCCGCGGGGATGGAGCGTTGCTGGACGCGTTCCGCACCGAGGCGGTCGTACACCCGCTGCAGCGGGGCCGTGATCCGTCCGCGCCACGCCAGGCCGGCGATGAGCAGCACCGGGCACGGCAGGCAGTGCACGAGGGCATAGAGGGCCAGTACGGCGACGCCGGCACCTGGCCGCGACCCTGGCCGCGGCCCTGCTCCGCCCCGACGAGATGCAGAACTTCACCGTGAGGACGCCTCCGGCGTGACCTGGCCTCCCATCCCCGTCCAGTATCCGGCTCGACGGCGGCGACCGGCCCAGTTGGCACCGGCTCCGGCCGGCGCGGTCGGAGCCGGCGGGAGAGGGTGGTGCGGGTGATCCCGGACGTCTGGTCCACAGGGATCCGCTCGGACGTGGGCGCCGCGGCTCGTGGTCGAATTGTCGGGCGGCCCCGATCGGACCGTGGAGCCATCCTCGACCCACGGAGTCACGATGACCACTGCACCCTTGGATCACGCCACTGACGTCCTCGTGATCGGCGGCGGCAATGCCGGGATCTCCCTGGCCGCACGACTGCGCCGCAAGGGCATCACGGACATCGTGATCGCGGAGCCGAAGTCCACGCACCACTACCGGCCGATGCTCTCCTACGTGGGCGCCGGACTGAAGAGCGTGCCGCAGATGTCCCGGGCCCAGCACCGCGTGATGCCCCGCGGCGTGCGCTGGGTCCAGGACCATGTCCAGGCACTGGATCCGGCGGCACGGATGGCCACACTGTCCTCCGGCGAGCACATCGGCTACCGGCACGTCGTGATCTGCGCGGGGTCCACCCCGGACTGGGACCGTGTCCCCGGCAGTGCCGAGGCGATGGCCGGCCCGCACGCCTCAACCAACTACACCGTGGAGCTGGCCCCCAAGACCTGGGAGCTGATCCGCGGGCTGCGCCGCGGCCGGGCGCTGTTCACGATCCCGGACGGCCCGGCGCCCACGCCGCAGATCGGACAGAAGATCCTCTACCTGGCCTGCGACTACTGGCAGCGCCAAGGTGTCCTGCAGGACATCGAGGTGACCCTGCTGACGCCCACCGCCACCGTGTTCGGCCAGCCGGACGTGAACCGGGTGCTGCAGCCCTGGGTCCGGCGCTACGGCATCACGGTCCTGACGAGCGCCCACGTGCAGTCGATCGACGCCGGCTCCCGCCGGCTGCGGGCCACGGTCGACGGGACGCCGCGGGACCTGTCCTACGACCTGCTGCACCACAGCCCCGTCCACCGGGCCCCGGCCTGGATCGCCGCCGCGGGACTGGGCGTCGCGCCGGGCCCGGGCACCGCTTGGGCCGGCTACGCGGACGTGGATGCACAGACCCTGCGCCACCGCCGTGTGCCCACCGTGTGGGCCTGCGGGGACGCGGCCGCGCTGGAGACCGCCTCGTCCGGCGGGGCACTGCGCCACCAGACGAAGATCCTCACCGAGAACCTCCTGGCCACCCGTGACGGCCGGGAGCCCACGGCCTCCTACGACGGGTACACCGTGACCCCCGTGACGGTGCAGCGGGGCCGGGCCGTGCTGGCCGAGTTCGACCGGGACAACGAACTGGCGCCCAGCATCCCCGGCGTGCCGCTGCTGGCTCCGAACCGCGCCTCCTGGTTCTTCGACCTCGAGGTCCTCCCCCGGGACTACTGGAACGTGATCCTCCGGGGCTTCTAGCTAGCGGACCATGTGTGCACACATCCGTGGCGCCTCGTTCCCCGCTCCGATGGCACCTGATGGCCCGCGCCCCCAGTCGTCGCAGCATGAGCCGAGAGAAATGTGGGTCGGACATCGGGAAACCCCGAGGAGCACAATTCATGCATCTGCACGGAATGGTGCGCTGCGATATTACTGTCTGGTACTTTTCGGGTGGCACCGGCCCCCACGCCGGTGCAGCGACCCCCAATGATCCGTTCCCCGGCGGTCGGGGGCCGCCTTCTGCGCCTCGGCGCGGCGAAGCGCTCCTGCCCTCTCCCGGGCAGGAGCGCTTCGTTCCGAGGAACCGGGACGCCGGACGACGCCGGGACCCGTCGAGCGGTGCGCCCCGACGGCTCAGGCGGTCACCGGCGGTAGGAGGCCCCGCGGTGGTCGTCGGCCAGCCTCGGCCCGGCGCCGGCCAGGGCCTCGCGCAGCGTTCTGCCGGCGGGGAGGGCCCCGGGCTCCGGCAGCAGGCCGCGGCGCCGCAGCTCCGGCGACACCATCGTGCTGAACCGCTCCAGGTCCGCCGGCCGCACGGCCGCCGAGATGTTGAAGCCGTCCACGCCGGCCTCCTCCCGCCAGCGCTCGAGCTCGTCCGCCACGGTGCCGGGGGCCCCGGCGATGACGGGCCCGCGGCCGCCGATGGCCACGAACTCAGCCAGGTCCCGCACCGTCCAGGTCCGGTCCGGGGACAGCGAGGTGAACGCCGCGAGCGCGGACTGGTTGGCGTCGGTGGCCACGTACTCGAGCGGCGCATCGGGGTCCGCCCCGGCCAGGTCGACGCCGGTCCAGCCGCCGAACAGGGACAGCGCTCCCTCGATGTCCACGTGCCGGTGGTATCCGTCGAGCCTGGCGTGGGCCTCGTCGTCGGTCTCGGCGACCACCACGGTGGCCATGGCGAAGGTCTTCACGGCGTCCTCGGCCCGTCCCTGCGCGGCCAGTTCGGCCCGGACGCCGTCGGTCCACCGGCGCACGAGCTGCGGGGTGTTGCCGATGAAGAAGATGGCTTCGGCGTGGTCCACGGCGAACTGCTGTCCGCGCTTCGAGGCGCCGGCCTGGAACAGGAACGGGGTGCCCTGGGGTCCGGGGTGGGTCAGCGCCTGGCCGGGCACGGAGAACCAGGTGCCCTCGTGGCCGATGGGGTGCACGAGCTCCGGGTCCACGAAGACCCCGGCGCCGGCGTCGGCCTTCACCGCCCCGGGCTCGAAGGAGCCCTCGAGGAGCTTGTACATGACCTCCATGTACTCGTCGGCGCGGTCGTAGCGCTCGTCGTGCGGGATCTGCCGGTCCATGCCCAGGTTCCGGGCCGCGGAGTCCTGGTAGGAGGTCACCACGTTCCACGCCACCCGGCCGCGGGTGAAGTGGTCGAGGGTCGCGAAGGTGCGGGCCAGCAGGTAGGGGGCCTCGTAGGTCACCGAGGCGGTCACCCCGAAGCCGAGCTGCTCGGTGGCCGCGGCCATCGCCGGCACCGCGACGAGCGGGTCGAGCACCGGGTACTGCACTCCCCCGCGGGCCGTGGCCTCGGCCCCGCCCCCGTACACGTCGTAGACGCCGGGAACGTCCGCGAGGAACAGCGCGGTGAAGCCGCCCTCCTCGAGGGTGCGGGCCAGGGACGTCCAGTACTCGAGCGTGTCGAAGCCGGCGACCCCGGCCTCCGGGTGGCGCCACAGTCCCGGTGACTGGTGCACGGGCACCATCATGTCGAAGGCGTTCAGCAGCAGGGGGCGGCTCATACGGTGGTCCTCTCGGGGGTGGTCCGGGTGGCGCTCGCGGCGGCGGGGGTCGCGAGGGCCGGGGCGGCCGCGGTCCGGCCGGCGTGCAGATCGGTGAGTTCGGTGCCGCGCTGGTCCCGGGCGGGATCCTTCGCGGCCAGGGCGGCGACGACGGAGAGCACGGCCAGCACGGAGAGGTAGCCGGCGATCAGCCACGGGGTGTCCCCGCCGGCGGCGAAGAGCAGAGCGGCGATCATCGGCATCAGCCCGCCGCCCAGGACGGTGCCGACCTGGTAGCCGAAGCTCACGCCCGAGTACCGCACGTGCACGGGGAACTGCTCGGCGAACCAGGCCGCCTGCGGTCCGTAGATCGCGTCGTGGACGAGGTTGATGCCGAGGATCACCACGAGCGGCAGCAGGGCGAGCGGGCCGGCCTCGAGGAAGGCGAACAGCACCCAGCCGAAGACGCCGATCGCCGCGTAGGCGGTCACCGAGACGACCTTCCGGCCCACCCGGTCGGAGAGCCAGGCCCAGAACGGGGTGGAGAACAGGCCGATGGCCGAGGCGATCATCACCGCGGTCACGCCCGCGGCGCTGTCCCCGCGCACGTCCCGCAGGTAGGTCAGCATGTAGACCGTCACCAGGTAGTAGACGGCGTTCTGGGCCAGGCGCAGGCCGATCGTCACCAGCACCGGGCGGCGGTGGTGGACCAGCAGCTCCCGCAGGGGGGCCTTGGCCACGTTCCCCGAGGCCCGGTGCTCCAGGAACTCCGGGGCGTCGGCCACGCCGAGGCGGATCCACAGGCCCACCGCCACGAGCAGGGCCGAGAGCAGGAAGGGGATGCGCCAGCCGTAGGCGGCGAACTGCTCCTCGCTCATGACGTTCTGCACGATGAAGAACGCGCCGGTGGCCAGCAGCATGCCGGCGGAGGAGCCGATCTGGGTGAAGGACCCGAAGAACCCGCGGTGCCGGGCCGGTGAGTGCTCCACGCTCAGCAGCGCGGAGCCGCCCCACTCGGCACCCGCGGACAGGCCCTGGAGGATGCGCAGGACCACGAGCCCGACGACGGCCCACCAGCCGATCACCTCGTAGGTGGGCAGCAGGCCGATCAGGGTGGAGGCCACGCCCATGAGCAGCAGGGAGGCCACCAGCAGGGCCTTGCGGCCGATCCGGTCCCCCAGGTGCCCGGCGATGATCCCGCCCAGGGGCCGGGCGATCACCCCGACCGCGAGCGTGGCGAAGGACGCCACGATGCCGCCGAGCTCGGTGGCCATGGGGAAGAACTGGACGTTGAAGACGAGTGCGGCGGCGGTGCCGTAGAGGTAGAAGTCGTACCACTCGATGGTGGTCCCGGCGAAGGCCGAGGCCAGGACGCGCTTCTTGCCGTGGACGATGCTGCTGCGGCCCGGGGCGGCCGTGGTCGTGGTGCTCATGCGTCAGGCTCCTGGGGTTCGGTCGGCGTCGGTCGTGCCGTCGGTCGCGGGGTCGGTCGTGGCGCCGGTCCTCGCGTCGCCGATGGCGTTCAGGCCCTCCGGCAGGGTGCCGTTGATGAGGTAGTCGCCGAGGGCTCGGGCGCGGAAGGCGATCGGGTTGTGGGTGGCCACGGTCTGGGCGTTGCGCCAGTGCCGGTCCAGGCCCTTGGCCGTGGACGTGGCGGAGGCGCCCACGGTGAGGAACAGGTCCTGGGCCGCGCCGAGCGCCAGCTCCGGCACGGTGACCTGGGCGTGCTCCACGGCGATCTCGGACTCGTGCAGCGCCGCCGGGAGGGCCCCGGTGAACTCCGGCCGGTCGGCGCCGGCCGCTGCGGCGGCGGCGATCCCGGCGTCCAGGGCGCGGGCGGCGTGCAGGACGGTGGCCTCGGCGGCGAAGGCCTTGGCGGAGATCCGTCCGGTGGCCTCCTGGATCAGCGGGTCGTCGCGGAACGGCAGGCCGAGCCCGGTGTTGAAGGTCCGCCGGCGTCCGGCGATGGTCTCCACCGCGTCCCTCCGGGCCGCCCGCGCGATGCCGGCCAGCACGGCCAGCAGCACGATCTGGAAGAAGGCGGCCTCGTGGACGGCCTCCGCGCTGCCGGCGGTGCGGTCCAGCACGGCGTCCTCCGGGACACGCACCCGGTCGAAGACCGCGGTGCCGGTGCCGGTGAGCTTCTGCCCGAAGCCGTCCCAGTCGTCCTCGAGCGTCACACCCTCGGCGTCCGTGGCGACGACGGCGAAGCGCCGCCCGTCGCGGCCGTCCAGGGCGGCCGAGACGCGGGTGTAGTCGCAGAAGACGGAGCCGGTGGCGTAGAACTTCCGGCCGGTGAGCTCCCAGCCCTCGGGGGTCCGGCTCAGCACGGTGTTCAGGGTGCCCAGCGCGTTGCCGCCCTTCTCCGTGGAGGCGTTGCCGACGGTGGCCCCGGCCAGCACCCGCGGGTACCAGACCTCCTGGAGCTCGCGGGGCAGGAAGCGCAGGGACTCCACGAAGCCGTGGTGGGAGCGGTAGAGGTGGGCGATGTTGGAGTCGGCCTCGGCCAGGTCGACCAGCAGCCGGGTGAAGTCCTCGAGGCTGACCCCGGGGCCGCCGTGGGCCGCCGGGACGCGCAGGGCGCCGAACCCGGCCCGGTCCAGCCGGCCGACCTCCGCGTAGGGCAGCGCGCGCCGGAGGTCCCGGTCCAGGGCGCCGGCGGCGATCTCCGCGAACAGCGGCCGGAAGTGCTCCCGCAGCCCGGAGTAGTCCCCGGGCAGGCCGGCGGCGAGGTCCGTGCCGGCGCGGGGATGGGCGGTGGTCTCCTCGACCGTGCTCGGGGTCATGCGGTGGTCCTCTCGGTCGCACCGAGGATTGCCGGTCGGCCGGTCGCGCCGGGGGCGGGCCCGGTGGCGTCAGCGCCGGAGGCTGACGTCACGGACCGACTGCAGATCCGGGATCTCCATCGGTTCTGGCATTAGCACCCTGACCCCGGTGGAGGGCGGGTTGCTGCGGCGTCGTCGAGCCAGATCTCTCAGCCGCTCTGAATGGGGCGCTTGCCATGGCATCAGACCGCCCGGTCCGGGGCCAACCGGATGACGGGCGCACGTCATGGAGTGTCACGACGGCGTCACAGAAGGTCACGTCCTCCGCGGTGGTGTAGCGGTGTGCCGCAGGAGACCGGGTCAGTAGACCGGCTGGTCCGGGTCCACCTGTGCCGCCCAGGCGAGCACCCCGCCCTCGAGGTGGCGGACCCGCTCCTCCCGCCCGGCGTAGAAGGAGCGTAGCGCGGCGAGCGCGGTCGCGGAGCGGGCCCCGGCCTTGCAGTGCAGCACGAGGTCCGTGCCACGGGCCTCCGGGGGCAGGGCGTCCGCGCCGCGGTCGAGGATCTCCTGCAGCGGGACGGGCACGGCGCCGTCGATGGCCACGAGCTCCCGCTCCCAATCCTCGCGCACGTCCACCAGGGCGAAGGACGCCTCCCCGCGCTCCCGGCGCTCGAGCAGCCGGGCCAGCTCGGCCGCCCCGACGGTCTCGGAGGCGTCCGCGCCGGGCAGCGCGCAGACCGCGGCGGGCTGGGCCACCGCGGTGACCGGGGCGGCGTCGGGATCCGGGGTGAGCCGCATCTCGCGCCAGGTCATCGCCAGCGCGTCGTGCAGCAGCACCCGGCCGAGCAGGGGCTCCCCGGTGCCGGTGACGAGCTTGACGGCCTCGGTGACCATGACCGCGCCGACGGTGGCGGGGAGCATGCCGAAGACCCCGCCCTCGGCGCAGCTGGGCACCTCGCCGTCCGGCGGGGCCTCGGGGTAGAGGTCCCGGTAGGTGGGCCCGTGCCCGGCCCAGAACACGCTGACCTGCCCCTCGAAGCGCAGGATGGAGCCCCACACGCAGGGTGTGCCGGTCAGGGCGGCGGCGTCGCTGACCACGTAGCGGGTCGCGAAGTTGTCGGCGCCGTCCAGGACCAGGTCGTACCGGCCGATGATGTCCACGGCGTTGTCCGCGTCCAGCCGGACGGGGTGGGTGCGGACCTCCACCAGCGGGTTGAGCGCGGTGACGGCCTCGGCGGCGGAGACGGACTTGGGGCGGCCGACGTCGGCGGTCGTGTGCACCACCTGGCGCTGCAGGTTGGAGACCGCCACCACGTCGTCGTCGACGATCCCGAGGGTCCCGACCCCCGCCGCGGCGAGGTACTGCAGGGCCGGGGACCCGAGCCCCCCGGCGCCGACGACGAGCACGCGGGCGTTCCGCAGCCGCCGCTGGCCGAGGGTCCCGATCCCGGGCAGGGTCAGGTGCCGGGCGTAGCGCTCGAGCTCCTCGCGGGTCAGTTCGGGGCCGGGCTCCACGAGCGGGGGCAGCGGGCTCACGGCCGCTCCCCCACGGGCGCCCAGTCCCCGCGCGGCACGTCCGCCGGGCCGTCAGCCGGCCCGGCACCGGCGGCGTCCGTGTCGATCCGCCCGGCCATCGGCGAGGACGCGTGGGCGTGGCGGCGGGCCGGGATGCGCCCGGCACCGGCGGCGAGCCGGCCGGCGAGCACGGCGTGGCGCATCGCGGTGGCCATCGCCACCGGGTCCTGGGCGCGGGTGACCGCGCTGGCCAGCAGCACGGCGTCGCAGCCCAGCTCCATGGCCAGCGCGGCCTCGGAGGCGGTGCCGATCCCGGCGTCGAGCACCACGGGCACGGACGCCCGGGAGGCGATGAGCTCGATGTTGTGCGGGTTGAGGATGCCCAGCCCGGTGCCGATGGGGGCGCCCAGGGGCATCACCGCGGCCGCGCCCAGGTCCTCGAGGCGGCGTGCGACGGCCGGGTCGTCGGAGGTGTAGGCGAAGACCTTGAAGCCGCGGGCCACGAGCTGCTCGGTGGCGTCGAGGAGCTCCACCACGTCGGGCAGCAGCGTGTCCTCGTCCGCGATGACCTCGAGCTTGACCCAGTCGGTCTCGAGGGCCTCCCGGCCGAGCTCGGCGGTCAGCAGCGCGTCCCGGGCGGTGTAGCACCCGGCGGTGTTGGGCAGGATCCGGATGTCGTTGCGCTCGAGCAGGGCGAAGAGGGAGTCGCCCTGGCCGGGGGCGTAGCGGCGCAGGGCCACGGTGGTCAGCTCGGTGCCGGAGGCCAGCAGCGCCTGCTCGAGGGTGTGCAGCGAGCTCAGGCCGCCGGTGCCCATGATCAGCCGGGAGTTCAGCTCGATGCCGTCGAGCACGAGGGGGTCGGGGTGCAGGGCGGTCACGTCAGCCTCCCTGGACGGCGGTGATGATCTCGATGGACTGGCCCTCCGCCACGGGGGTCCGCCGCCAGCGGCTGCGGGGCACGACCGCGGCGTCCACGGCCACGGCCACGCCGAGGCGCCCGCCGTCCAGCGGGGCGCCGTCGGGGCCCAGGGGGCGGCCGACGGTCTCGGCGACGAGGTCGACGACGGTCGCCTCCGCCGCCACGCGGTGCGGGCGGCCGTTGAGGGTGATGGCGGTCATCGGGTGCTCCTGCTCCGGGGCCCGGGCCCGGCGGCGGCCGGCGCGGGATCCCCTGGACGGGCCTCGACGGGGCGGTCGAAGCGGTGCGGGTCGGTGGTGGCGAGGTGCTCGGCGTCGGCGGCCGGATCGGCTCCGGTCCCGCCGGCCACCAGCTGCGCGGCGAGCCGGGCGGCCAGTGGGGCGAGCAGGACGCCGTGGCGGAAGTAGCCGGTGGAGACCACGAGCCCCGGCACCGGCGATCCGTCCGGGTCGCGGACCCGGCCGAGGTAGGGGATGTCGTCCGGGGTGCCGGGCCGGGCGCGGGCCAGCACCTCGACCAGCTCGAGGTCGGCGACGCCGGGCACGAGCGCCTGGGCGTCGCGCAGCAGCCGGAACACGCCGCCGGCGCTGGGACCGGTCAGGTCGTCCTCGCGGGAGGTCGCCCCGATCACCACGGTCCCGTCGGCGCGGGGCACCAGGTAGACGGGCACCCCGTGCACCAGGCCGCGGACGGTGCGCCCGAGCAGCTCCGGCGCCCCGGCGGGGACCCGGGCGCGCAGGATGTCCCCGTGCACCGGCCGCAGCGGCGGGTGCCAGTCCTCCGGCAGCCCTTCGAGCTCGCCGAGCCCGGCGCCGGGGGCGAGGACCGTCCAGGTCGCGGAGACCATCCCGCCGCCGGCCAGGCGGACGCCGGTCGCCGCGCCCTCGGCGTTGCGGCGCAGCCCCGTGGCGAGGTCGTGGACGAGCCGGGCCGGTCCGCCGTCGCGCGCGGCCGGGAGCCCGGGGCGCTCCGGGAGCTCCGGGAGGTCGGGGAGTTCCGGGGCGACGAGGGCTGCGAGCAGCCCGGCCACGAGGCGGCGCGGGTCCACCTGGTGGTCGTCGGGGATCCGGAACGCCGCGGACAGCCGCGGGCTCAGGGCCGGCTCGAGGGTGCGGGCGGCGCGCAGGGTCAGCGGCTCCACCGTCATGCCGTGGCGCCCCTGCAGCGCGCGGAGGTCCGCCAGGGCCTGCCGGTCGGCGGCGTCCACGCCGCAGACCAGGGTCTCGGTGGCCCGGTGGCCCACCGTCCCGCCGGCGGCCTGCTCGAGGGCGGCCACGAACGCCGGGTACTCGGCGGCCGAGGCGGTCATGAGGGGGTACAGGGGCTCCTGCCGGTACTGGACCTCGCTCACCGGGGCGAGCATCCCGGCCGCGGCGCGGCTGGCGCCGGAGCCCGGCTCGGGGTCCACCACGACCACCGAGCGGCCGCGGCGGCGCAGCTCCCAGGCGGTGGCCAGGCCGATCACCCCGGCGCCGACGACGGCGACGTCGGCGCGGACGTGCTCGGGCCCGTCGACCAGCGGGTGGGGCGCGGTCGTGGGGGCGGGGTGCGCGGCAGTCACAGGGAACGTCCTTTCCTCCGGCGGCATGACCCGCATCAGGTGTGGCGGTCGGCGCTGGACGCCCTCTCAGCCCCCGGTGGGGCTCCCGCAGAACCGCTGACCTATCATCAGCGTGTGACCCACCCTACCCGTGACGCCTCCGCCCCTGCCGAGTCCTCCCTGCGAGACACCCGGACGGCCCGTCTCCTCGCCGCCCGGCTGTACGTGTGCACGGACGCCCGCCGGGACCGGGGCGACCTCGAGGAGTTCCTGCACGCGGCCTACGCCGGCGGCGCGGACATCGTCCAGCTGCGGGACAAGAGCATCGACGCGGACGAGGAGATCGCCGCGCTGGAGCTGCTGGGCCGGGTCGCCGCCGAGTACGATGCCCTGTTCGCGGTCAACGACCGCGCCGACATCGCCGCGCTCGTGGGCGCCGACGTCTTCCACGTGGGCCAGCACGACCTCAGCCCCGCCCAGGCCCGGCGGCTCCTGGGCCCCGACGTGCTGATCGGGCGCTCCACCCACGACCTCGGACAGGCCACGGCGGCGCTCGAGGACCCGGACGTCGACTACTTCTGCACCGGCCCCGTCTGGGCCACGCCCACCAAGCCGGGGCGCCCGGCCACCGGGCTGGAGTTCGTCCGCGCGGTCGCCGAGCTGACGGAGGCCCGGCTGGACGCGGACCCGGAGGTCCTGCCCGTGCCGTGGTTCGCCATCGGCGGCATCGACGAGCCGCGGCTCCCGCAGGTGCTGGAGGCCGGGGCGCGCGGCGTCGTCGTCGTCCGCGCCGTCACCGAGGCCCCCGATCCCCGCGTCGCCGCCGGGCAGCTGCGCGGTCTGCTCCCCGCCTGAGCCCGGGGCGGACCGCCGCCCGTCTCACCGTCGGCTCCCCGCCGCCGTCCAGCACGTTCTGAGAGCATGGACGCAGGACGACGACGGAGAGGTGGCCCATGGACCCCGAGCTCGACCCCCAGGTGCGGCACGCGGTGGAGCGCCCCGCGGAGACCGCCCGCGGCCCGGAGGACGCGCAGCTGCGCGTCCGGCTGGCCGGTGAGCCCGCCCGCCGCGCCCTCGGCACGCACTGGGAGCAGGGCCTCCCGGAGGACGCCGCCCCGAGCGACGACCGGCTCGCCGCCGCCGTGCTGCTCGCCACCCTCTTCGGCGACACCTTCTGGCTGGAGCGCGCCGCCCGGCTGCCCAGCGACGTGCCGGGGTGCCCGTCCGCGCCGCCGAGCGGGCTGCTGGAGCTCACCCGGGTGCCGGGCGCCCGGGCGGCCCTGGCCGCCGTGCTCGAGCGCCCCCTGCTGACCGGGCTCCTGGAGTGGGGCACCAACCCCCTGCCGGAGCAGCCCCCGCTGGCCGTGGCGCGGGCCGCCCGGGACCTGGGCATTCCCGACGACGGGCGCGTCTACAAGGTGGTGCGCCGCCGCGCCGAGCGCTTCCTGGCGCGGGAGCACGACGGGTCCGAGCCGCTCGAGCAGTTCGTGACCCTGCTGAACGAGGCGGAGCGGGGCCACCGCGAGGACGGGCCCGTGCTCTCGGGCGAGACCCTGCCGCCGGCGGCTCCCCCGGCGCCGGGCCCGACCGCGGGATCCTCCTCCGTGACCGGCCCGGCCGCGGACGGTGACATCCGCCCGGGAACACCCCCGCCCGGCGCCCCTCCGGCGGGCTCGCCGGAGAACCCCCAGTGGGGGGTGAGCCCCGCGAGCCCGGCCCCGCCGCCGCCCGGGCAGTTCCCGGGCCAGCACCCCGAACCCGGGGCACCCGGCCCGGGCGGTCCGGGATACGGCACCCCCGGGTACGGCCCCGGGGACCAGCAGCCCGGCGCACCGGGCACCGGTGCCCAGGGCGCCTCCGGGCCGGTGTTCGGACCCGGCCCCGGCGGGTGGCCGCCGCGCCCGGCCGAGCCCGAGGAGGACGACTCCGACAACCTCAAGGCGTGGGGGTTCGTCTTCCTGGGCATCCTGGCGGTGATCGCCGCCCTGATCTTCATCCTCTGAGCCCAACGCACGCCATTTACTTGCACAGGAAAGCTTCTGGGGCTATTCTTGGGGACACATCAACCAATGCGCCGCCCCTGCCGACGGAGAACCCCGCGATGCCGATCTTTCCCCAGAACCCCGCTCCCCAGAGCCTGACGAAGCGCCCCGCCGAGGACCTGCTGTCCGCGGACACCCGGATGGGTGCGGTGGAGCTGCTGGTCTCCGACCTGGACACGATGGTCGCCTACTACTCGGACGCCGTGACCCTCGACGTGCTCGCCCACGCCGGGGACACGGCGGTCCTGGGCCGGGACGGCCGGACGGTCCTGCGGCTGCGCCAGGTCAAGGAGCTCCCGCCGGCCCGCCGCGGGCAGGCCGGCCTGTTCCACACCGCGGTGGTCTTCGACGACGAGCCGGCCCTGGCCGCGGCGCTCGCGTCCGTGGCGACCGTGGCGCCCCGCTCCTTCACCGGCAGCGCCGACCACCTCTACAGCCAGGCCTTCTACTTCGACGACCCCGAGGGCAACGGGGTGGAGCTCTACACGGACCGCCCCCGCGAGACGTGGCGGCGGGAGCCCACCGGCCTGCTGACCCTGGCCTCCAACCCCCTGGACCCGAACGGCTTCCTGCAGGAGCACCTGGCCGAGCAGGGCGGGCGGCTCCCGGCGCCGCCGGCCACCCTGGGACACGTGCACCTGCAGGTGGGTGACATCCCGCTGGGCCGGCAGTTCTACGTGGACGTGCTGGGCTTCGAGGTGATGAGCGACATCGGCTCCGCCCTGTTCATCGCCGCCGGCGGCTACCACCACCACATCGCGCTCAACACCTGGCAGAGCGCCGGGGCCGGCCCGCGGGCGGCGTCGCTGGGGCTGGGCCAGGTCAACATCGATCTGCCGGACGCCGACGACGTCGCGGCCCTGGCGTCCCGGCTCGCGGACCACCGGATCCCCACCCGGCACGACGGCGCCGTGCTGCGCTTCGAGGACCCCTGGAACACCCTGATCCAGGTGGGCGTCGCGGCGTAGTCCCGGCCCGGTGCGGCGTCCGCACCCACCCGCCGGCGGCGCCGTGCTCGGCGCCCGCGGGTGCTCGCCGGCACCTCGGCCCGCCGGTAGGTTGGGCCTCGTACCCGGGGCGCCCGGGCACCGAGGGCGTGCGGCGACACGGCGGCCGCCCGGTCCGAGAGCGAGGAGCAGGGCATGGGCGAGAAGGACGACACCACCGGCAAGGACTTCGACGAGGCCGTCAACATGACCGCAAAGCAACTGTCGACGTGGCTGGACACCGACGAGTCCACCTCGGTGGGCCAGGACGACGGCGGGGAGTCGGTGGGCCACCGCTCCGGGCGGAGGATCGTGGAGATCCTGCAGAAGCCGAAGGGCGAGCGCACCGAGGCCGACCACGAGCACATGCGCAAGGTGGTCGGCTACGTCCACCGCCACCTGGCCCAGCGCCCCGACGGGGACGTGCGCGAGACCCGGTGGCGCTACTCCCTGATGAACTGGGGCCACGACCCCCTGAAGGACTGAGCCGGAGGGCCCGCCCGGCGCCGCCGGGCGGGCCGGGCAAATATTGCAGTTGTGCAAAACTTGCAGAGGTGCAAAAATGTGGGCATGAACGCCGAATCCCCTCCCACCCTGCGCGCCCGCAAGAAGGCCGAGACCTGGTCCGCGATCCACGAGGCGGCTGCCGCCCTCGCGGTGCAGCACGGGGTCGAGGGCACCACGGTGGAGGCCGTGGCCGCGGCGGCCGGCGTCTCCCCGCGGACCTTCTTCAACTACTTCCCCGCCAAGGAGGACGCCGTCCTGGGCATGCGGGCCCCCTCGCTGGACCCCGAGCTGCTGGACGGCTTCTCCCTCGAGCGCGACCTGCTGGGCCAGGTCTCGCGCCTGCTGCTGGCCGTCTCCCGCAGCGCCTACGCGGGACAGGACGCCGAGCGGCGCCGGAGGCTGCTGCAGGACCACCCGAGCCTGGGCCGCCGCCGGCACGAGCTGATGCTCGAGGCCGAGGCCCTGGTGCGCCACACCCTCGCGGAGCTGCTGGCCCGGGACCCCGCGTGGTCGGCCGGGATCGGGGAGCACCGCGTGGACGAGGTCGCCCGGATGCTGGTCCTGCTCGGCGGCGTCCCGCTGCGCTTCGCCATCACCGCCGAGAGCTACTCCCCGGCGCACGGCCTGCCGACCGAGGACCACGAGTCGGCGCTCTCCCTCCTCCACCGTCTCCAGGAGAAGCTCTCATGACCCGCACCCCCGCCCACCGCGCCGAACCGGGCTCCGGCTCCCGGCACCTCGCGCTGCTCTTCGTCGGCCTGATGCTCTCCATGCTGCTGGCCGCGCTGAACCAGACCGTCCTCAGCACGGCGCTGCCCACGATCGTGGGCGAGCTCAACGGGGTCGACGAGATGCTGTGGGTGATCACGGCATACATCCTGGCCTCGACGATCATGATGCCCGTGTACGGCAAGCTCGGGGACCTGATGGGCCGCAAGCCCCTGCTCCTGGGCGCGATCCTGGTGTTCATGGCCGGCTCCGTGGTCGGCGCGCTCGCCGGCACCATCGAGGTCCTCATCGCGGCCCGCGCGATCCAGGGTCTCGGCGGCGGCGGGCTGATCATCCTCTCCCAGGCCGCCATCGCCGACGTGGTCCCGGCCAGGGAGCGCGGCAAGTACATGGGCGTCATGGGCGGGGTGTTCGCGGTGTCCTCGGTGGCCGGCCCGCTGCTCGGCGGGTTCTTCACCGAGGGCCCCGGCTGGCGCTGGGTCTTCTGGATCAACATCCCGCTCGGCCTGCTCGCGCTGGCCGGGGCCGTCCTGTTCCTCAAGCTGCCCCGGCACAGCGGCCGGCCGCGCCTGGACATCGGCGGCATGGTGCTGCTGGCCGTGGCCACGACCTGCCTGGTCCTGTTCGCCACCTGGGGCGGCGGCAAGTACGCCTGGACCGACCCCGTGATCCTCGGGCTGATCGCCGGGACGCTCGTGGCCGCCGCGGCGTTCGTGGCCGTGGAGCGGCGCACCGCCGAGCCCATCATCCCGATGCACCTGTTCCGCGAGCGCAACTTCGTCCTCACCACCCTCGCCGGTCTGCTCACCGGCGTGGCGATGTTCGGGGCCCTCGGCTACCTGCCCACCTACCTGCAGATGGTCTTCGGCGTCGACGCCACCCGGTCCGGGCTGCTGATGGTGCCGATGATGGGCACGATGCTCGTCACCTCGGTGCTCGCCGGTCAGGCCGTGAGCCGGACCGGGCGCTACAAGTGGCTGCCGGTGGCCGGCAGCGTGATCGTGGCCGCGGCCATGGGGCTGCTCGCCACCCTGACCTCCGAGCAGGGGGTGTGGCACGTGTGCCTCTACATCGCGGTCCTCGGCCTGGGTCTGGGCCTGTCCATGCAGGTGCTCGTGCTGATCGTGCAGAACACCTTCCCCCTGCGCCAGGTCGGCACGGCCACCGCGGCGAACAACTTCTTCCGCCAGATCGGCGCCACCCTCGGCTCGGGAGTGGTCGGCAGTGTCTTCGCGAGCCGGCTGGCGGAGATGATGGCCGAGCGCGTCCCGGCGGCCGCGCTCGAGGGCGGCGCCGGCGGGGCCAACTCGCTCACCCCCGCCGTGGTCGCGTCCCTGCCGCAGGCGCTGCAGGACCCGATCGTGACCTCCTACAACGACGCCCTGACGCCCATCTACCTGTGGATCATGCCCCTGGGCCTGCTGGCGGCCGCCGTGCTGTGCTTCGTCGCCGAGAAGCCGCTGGCCACCACGATCGAGCAGGACGTCGAGCCGGAGGCGCTCGCCGAGGGCCGCCTCGTGGTCACCGCCGACGAGCCCGCCGCGCCGCGCGCCGACGACGAGGAGGAGCGGGTCGCCGGCGACGACGCGCGGGACGCCCGCGGCGCGCTGGCCGGGGCGCGGAGCGCTCCGTAGGCTGGGCACCGTGCACGGCAGGCACCCTGGCCGGCGGCGCCCCCGGGGGCGCACACGCACCGGGGACGAG
Organism: Kocuria sp. CPCC 205258; assembly: GCF_040981005.1. Taxonomy (NCBI): domain Bacteria; kingdom Bacillati; phylum Actinomycetota; class Actinomycetes; order Micrococcales; family Micrococcaceae; genus Kocuria; species Kocuria sp. CPCC 205258. Next base: position 685,037 of record NZ_JAVKPS010000001.1, read on the forward strand.
CAGAGGAGCAGCGGATGGGCCTGAGCAAGGGCACCAGGGTCACGTGGAACACCCCGCAGGGCAGGACCGAGGGGAAGATCGTCGAGAAGAAGACCGAGGACTTCGAGCTCGACGGACGCACGTACCGCGCGAGCACGGACGATCCGCACTACATCGTGGAGTCCGACAGCTCCGGGGCCCGCGCGACCCACAAGGCGGACGCCCTCACCGAGGCCTAGCCGGAGACCTGCCCCGCCGCGGGCCCGAGGACGGGCGCGGCGGCAGTCGGGCGGGACGCGGCGTTCAGCCGCGGACGCCGGGAGTGCCCCAGACGAACGGGCCGAAGGACGGGCCGGCCGGCTCGAGGTACTCGACGTCGGACGCCGGGACCAGGGCGCCCGGGCTGTACCCGTCGGCCTCGCAGCGCACCAGGACGACCATGCCCAGCTCGACCGGGTCGTAGGGCGCGCACAGCACCATCTCGCCCGCCCGCAGGTTCAGCCCCGCGCGGTCGGTGCGCATCCGGTAGCGCGCCACGTGGGAGACGGTGATGGAGGAGATCGGGTCGACGACCGGACCCACGCCGATGCCGGGGAGGACGTCGAGGGGTCCCGTGTCGTCGGGAACAGGGGTCAGTTCGGAAAGGCTCATGGCGGGGATCTCCAGTCGTGCGAGCGCATCGGGAGCTGCAGAAGGTCCCGGTGCCGGGCGGGTGTGCTCGACCACGCTGTCCCTTCCCATGATAGAGAGCCACGTCACACAGGGGAAGAGTCCTTCGCATCGGTCCACGGCCCGCCGGCCGCGGTGCACGAACTTGCAGACTCCGGCGCCCCGGGCGTCGCCGGGCGTCACAGAGTCACAATCCCCGAGCCCCCGACCCTCTTCTGACCTGGGCGGACAGACGGCACAGCCGACTGTGACGCACGGAACGCCCCGCGGTCTGCGGTGCGGCCCCGCCGCGCGCCTACATTCACTGACATGAGCTACGAGGGGTCGATGCCGTGATCACGATCAACATGAACAACGCCGCGCTCTGCCGGCTGGAGCAGCAGGACCGGGGGCGGCCCGGTGCGCTGCCGGAACGGCGGTCCACCGCCGCGGGCACCGGCCCGCTGGACGCCCGGAAAACCGCCCGGGAGACCGCCCGGCGGCCCGATGAGGCTCCCCCGATGCCGGAGCACACCAGGGGCTGATGCCCCGATCCGGCTCAGCGGCTGCCGACGAGACCGGACGCCCGCAGGGCGCCGAGGTGGGCCTGGCGGCCGGCGCCGACGATGCCGGCGGCGTTGCGCAGCTGCGCGGGGGCCACGCGGGCGCGCAGCCGCAGGTGCGGCAGGAACTCCTGGTGCCGTTCGCTGATGCCTCCGCCGAGGACGATGAGATCCGGGGAGATCAGGCGCTCGAGGTGGGACAGGTAGCGCTGGAGCCGGTCCGTGTAGGTCGGCCAGTCCAGGGCCTCCTCCATCCGGGCGGAGGCGCCGGCCCAGCCGTCCACGTCCCGGCCGTCCAGCCACACGTGGCCGAACTCGCTGTTGGGGATCAGCTCCCCGTCCAGGAACAGCGCCGAGCCGATCCCGGTGCCCAGCGTGATCACCAGCACCGTCCCGCTCGCGCCCCGGGCGGCGCCGAAGCGCACCTCGGCCAGCCCGGCGGCGTCGGCGTCGTTGAGCACCGCGACCTCGCGCCCCAGTCCGGCGGCGAGCAGCTCCCGGGCGTCCGTGCCGATCCAGGAGTCGTCGAGGTGGGCGGCGGAGCGGGCGATGCCGTGGTCGATGATCGCCGGGACGCCCACGCCGACCCCGGCCAGGGGCCCGCCCGGCCCGGGCGCGCGCTCCAGCTTCTCCAGGACCCCGCGCAGGACGGCCACCACCGCGGCCGGGGTGGCCGGCGCGGGCGTGGGCACCCGGCGCACCGGGCCCACGGTGGTGCCGCGGACCGGGTCCACCACCGCGTACTTGATGGTCGTTCCGCCGATGTCCACCCCGAGGCAGCGGGCGTCGTCGTCGCCCCCGGCGGAGACGGGCGGGACGGTCGGGGGCGTCCGGACGGACGGCAGGGCACAGGTCATCTCACGGTCCTGGATCGAGGCGGGGACGGCGCGCCCTCGAGCGGGCGGCGCCTGTTCGACTGTACAACCGGGCGGGGACGGCAATTATTCGCACCGGCCCCGCCACCCGTCCGGCGCCACCGTCCCGCCCCGGGCGTTCCCTAGAATCGAGGGGTCCCGGTCACCCCGGCGAGCGCCCGCGCCCCGCCCGGCGCCCCGGCGTCCCGCCGCCTTTCGAAGGACTTCCCCGCATGACCAGTCCCACCACCGCCGCGTGGCCCGTCCCGCCGAAGACCACCAACCGGGTGCTGCTCGCCTGCTGGCTCGCGATCCTGGCCGAGGGGTACGACGTCGGCGTGCTCGGCGCCGTGCTGCCCGCCCTCGCGGAGCACCGGGAGTGGGACCTCACCCCGCTGGAGCTCGGCGGCCTCGGCTCCTACGCCCTCGTCGGCATGCTCATCGGGGCCATGGTCATCGGCACGCTCTCGGACCGGATCGGCCGGCGGAGGATGCTGCTGGTCTCGATGGCCATCTTCACCACCATGCAGCTGGGCGCCGCGCTGGCCCCCACCCCGGAGGTCTTCGGGCTCTTCCGGCTGCTCGGCGGCCTGGGCATGGGCGGGATCATCCCGGTGGCCGCGGCCCTGACCATCGAGTACTCGGCGCCGCGGCGCCGGTCCTTCAACTACGGCGTGATGTACTCCGGCTACTCCCTCGGCATCCTGGCCGCCGCGCTCGTGGCGATCGTCCTGCTGCCCACGCTGGGCTGGCGCTGGGTGGTCGGCGTCGGGTTCCTGCCCGTGGTCCTGCTGCCGCTGGTGGCCAGGCTGCTGCCCGAGTCCCTCGAGTACCTCATGGGCAAGGGCCGCCGCGAGGAGGCCGCCCGCCTGGCCGAGCGGCTGAACGTGTCCCCGTTCGCCGAGGGCGACTGGACGCCGGTGCGCTCCGAGGAGGCGAAGGCGCGGTCCGTGGGCTGGAAGCAGTCCCTGGCTGCGATGTTCTCCGGCGGCTACCTGACCGCCACGGTGTTCTTCTGGATCTCCCTGTTCTGCGGCATGGTCCTGGTCTACGGCCTCAACACGTGGCTGCCCTCGATCATGCGCTCGGCCGGCTACGAGCTCGGTCCGGCCCTGACGTTCCTGGTGGTCTTCAGCCTCGCCTCGGCCATCGGCGGCATCGCCCTGGGCCGCGCCGCGGACGCCTACGGCAAGAAGCTGATCCTGGTGGTCTTCTACCTGCTGGGCGGGGCGGGGATCCTGCTGCTGATGTTCCCCAACAGCATCGTGGTCAACTACGTGTTCGTGGCCCTGGCCGGCATCGGCTCGATCTCCACCTCGCTGGTGCTCACCGGCTGGGTGGCCGAGTACTACCCCGCCCACTCCCGGGCCACCGCCACCGGCTGGGCCCTGTCCTTCGCCCGGATCGGCGCGATCTCGGGCCCGCTCATCGGCGGCTGGATCGGCTCGATGGCCCTGCCGTTCCAGTGGAACTTCATCGTCTTCGCCGCCGTGGCCCTGGTCGCCGCCGGCTCGGTGGCGCTGATCCCGCAGTTCCCGGGCCCGGCCGGTCCGGCCGCGCGGCGCGGGCGACCGGGGCGCGCCGAGACGGCGCCGGCGGCGCCGGGCGCCTGAGCCGAGCGGCCCGCCGGCCGGGCGCCCCGGTCGCACCTCACCCGGTCGGGTCGGGTCCGTCCCGGCCGGGCGCGGGGCGATCGGCCGGCGCCGGCACCCGCCGCTCGCCGGCAGGCTCGTCCGCGTGCAGGTGGGCGCGCTCGCCGTCGTGGTCGAGCACGGTGAGGATCTCCACCGGTCCGCCCTGCGCCACGATGGCGTGCGGGACCATCGTGGAGAACTGCGCCGCCTGACCGGCCTCGACCACGATGACCCGCTCGCCCAGGTGCAGACGGGCGGTCCCGGAGAGCACGGTGAACCAGTCCCGGCCCGGGTGCACCGCCAGCCGGTCCGGTGCGGGGGGCGGACCCGGCAGGATGCGCATCTTGGCCACGGTCATCCCGTGCAGGGCCCGCTCGGAGGACAGCAACCACATGGTCAGCCCCGGCGTGCTGCTGGGCTGCGGGCGGATCACCACGTCCTCGTCCTCGGGGGACTCGACGAGCTGGTCGAGCGAGGTGTCGAGCGCCCGGGCGATGGGCACCAGCTGGTCGAGAGCGATCCTGCGGTGCCCGGTCTCGAGCCGGCTCAGCGTGGACGGGCTGAGGTGGCACCGGGCCGCGAGCGCGTCCAGGGACCAGCCCCGCGCCAGCCGGAGACCGCGGATGCGGCGCCGGATCACAGCGTCCAGGTCGAGTTCTTGCGTCATGGGCAAGAGTGTATGCCTTGAAGGCATTCCCCGCCTACCGTGGAGGCATGACACCGCACGACTCCCCGCACCCGACGGCGGGGCACCACACCCACCCCGAGCAGCACGACGACGACGGACTGGCCGAGCTGCTCGAGCTGGACGCCGAGATCCTGGGCCCGCTGCTGGAGGAGGTCCTCGACTGGGTCGCCCGGCACGTCCACGGCGCGCCGGGCACGGTCGCGGACATCGGCGCGGGCACCGGGTCCGGCAGCCGGCTCCTGGCCCGCCGCTTCCCGTCGGCGCAGATCGTCGCGATCGACCGGTCGGCACCGAGGCTCGAGCGGCTCCGCGCCGCGGCCGGCACACCGGGCCCGTCCGACCGGATCCGCACGGTACAGGCCGATCTGGACACCGCCTGGCCCGAGGTCGGGGCGGTCGACCTCGCCTGGGCGGCCTCCTCGCTGCACGAGCTCGCCGCGCCGGACCGGCTGCTGCGGGAGCTCCGCGCCGGGATGCGCCCCGGCGGTCTCCTGGCGGTCGTGGAGATGGACGCGCTGCCGCGGTTCCTGCCCGAGGACATCGGGATCGGCCGCCCGGGCCTGGAGCGCCGCTGCCACGAGGTCCTCGCCCGGGCGCGCTGGAACGCCGTGCCCGACTGGGGACCCCGCCTGGAGGAGGCCGGCTTCCGGCCGGCGGGGCAGCGCCGGTTCGGCGTCGAGGCGCGGCCGGCCCCGCCCGGCACGGGGCGCTGGGCGGACCACTCGTTCCGCCGCGCTCTCCCGGTCCTCGCCGGCCGGCTGGACGCCGACGACCTGCTCGCCCTCGAGCACCTGCTCACCGAGGACTCCCCCGGCGCGGTCCTGCACCGGGAGGACCTGGTGCTGCGCGCCGGACGCCTCGTCTGGGCGGCGCACCGGCCATGAACCACCAGCACGAGAGGAAGCAGACCATGAACAGCATTTCCGCGTACGACGTCGTCGTCGTCGGAGGCGGTGCGGCCGGCCTGAGCGCCGCCGTCGCCCTGGCGCGATCCCTGCGATCGGTGGTCGTGGTGGACGCGGGCGAACCCCGCAACGCCCCGGCCGGCGGCGCGCACAACCTCCTCGGCCGGGAGGGGATCCCGCCGCTCGAGCTGCTGGCCGCCGGCCGGCGGGAGGCGGAGCAGTACGGGGCGGAGATCCTCCGGGACCGCGCCGTCACCGCCCGGGCGGAGGAGGAGGGGTTCACGGTCGGTCTCGCCGGCGGCGGCGTGCTGCGCGCGCGGCGGTTGCTGCTCGCCACCGGACTGGTCGACGAGCTGCCCGACGTGCCCGGCGTGGCCGAGCTGTGGGGGCGGAGCGTGCTGCACTGCCCCTACTGCCACGGGTGGGAGGTCCGCGGACGGCGCATCGGCGTGCTCGGCGCGGGACCCATGAGCATCCACCAGACGCTGCTGTTCCGGCAGCTCAGCGAGGACGTCACCTTCTTCCCGCACCGGATGCCCGATCCCGGCCCCGAGGCCTGGGAGCAGCTTTCCGCCCTCGGGATCCGGGTGGCCGAGGGGCCCGTGCAGCGGCTGCGCACCGACGGGGACGTGCTGCGCGCAGTGGTCCTCGACGACGGGCAGGAAGTCCCGGTGGACGCCCTGGTCGTGGCGCCCCGCTTCGCGGCCCGGGCCGAGCTGTACGAGCAGCTCGGCGGCACCCTGACCGACCACCCCGCGGGGGCGCTCATCGCCACGGGCCCGATGGGCAGCACCGAGGTCCCCGGCGTGTGGGCGGCCGGCAACGCCGGCGACCTCTCGGCCATGGTCTCCTCCGCGGCGGGGGCGGGGGTCGGCGCGGCCGCCGCGATCAACGCGGACCTCGTGGCCGAGGCGGCGGCCGGCGCCGTGCGGGCCCGCGCGCACGGCGCCGGAGCCGGGACTCCCCGCCGCGGCTGAGGGCCCCGGGGGCGGTCAGGGCTCCACGGACCCCTGGACGTGCTCGAACACCAAGCTGGTCTGCGTGGCCGCCACCGCCTGGTTGGAGGACAGGTGCTCGAGGACGAACTGGCGGATGTGGTCGGTGTCCCGCGCCGTGACGTGGATCAGGAAGTCGTCCGAGCCCGCCAGGAAGAAGAACTGGGACACCTCGGGCACCGACTTCAGCCCCTCGCCGAACGCGGACATCAGGTGCCGAGCCCCCGGCCGCAGGCGCACGCTGATGAGGGCCTCAATGGTGCTCCCGAGCGCCCGGGGGTCCACCTCGACCGTGAAGCGGCGGATCACGCCCGAGCGCTGCAGGCCCTTCATCCGGGCCAGACAGGTGGACGGGGCCACGCCGAGGGCCTCGCTGAGCGCCTGGTTGGTCATCCGGGAGTTCTCCCGCAGCAGCGCGAGCAGGCGCCGGTCGAGGTCGTCCAGCTCGTCCCGGGGCCGCCGATCCTGCGGAGCGGCCCGCGTGGGCGGGGTCACCTTCTCCATGGTTCGTCCAGTTCTGCACCGATTGCCGAAGGATCGTCGACTTCTGCCCCGGCAACGGTGTCGGATCGTAGTTTTGTGACACCCATTCTACGTTTTCTGCGGAAGGCCCTCGATGATCATCTCCGTTCCCACCGAAGTGAAGACGAACGAGCACCGGGTGGCCATCACGGTCTCCGGCGTGCACGAGCTGCGCCGCCGCGGCCACCGGGTGCTCGTGGAGGCCGGTGCCGGAGTCGGCTCGGGCTTCGCGGACGAGGACTTCGCCGCCGCGGGCGCGGAGGTCGTGGCGGACCCGGACGAGCTGTGGGCCCGGGCGGACCTGGTGCTGAAGGTCAAGGAGCCGATCGCCTCCGAGTACCACCGGTTCCGGGAGGGCCTGGTCCTGTTCACCTATCTGCACCTGGCCGCGGAGCCGGAGCTCACCCGCGCCCTGCTGGCCGCCGGGGTCACGGCCGTCGCCTACGAGACCGTGCAGACCGCCGATCGTCGGCTGCCGCTGCTGGCGCCGATGAGCGAGGTGGCCGGCCGGCTCTCCGTGCAGGCCGGGGCCTCGGCCCTCACCGCCACCGGCGGCGGCAAGGGCGTCCTGCTCGGCGGTGTGCCCGGGGTCCGCCCCGCGCAGGTGACCGTGATCGGCGCGGGCGTGGCCGGCACCAACGCGGCCGCCATGGCCGTGGGGCTGGGCGCCGAGGTCACGATCCTGGACATCGACGTGGACCGGCTGCGCGCCCTGGACGACCGGTACGCCGGGCGGCTGCGGACCGTCGCCTCCAACGCCTACGAGGTGGAGCGCGCGGTGACCGAGGCGGACCTCGTGGTCGGCTCGGTGCTGGTGCCCGGAGCCCGGGCCCCGAAGCTGGTCACCCACGAGATGGTCGGGCGGATGAAGCCGGGCAGCGTCCTGGTGGACATCGCCGTGGACCAGGGCGGGTGCTTCGAGGACAGCCGTCCCACCACCCACCAGGACCCGGTCTTCCCGGTGCACGACACCCTGTTCTACTGCGTGGCCAACATGCCGGGCGCGGTGCCCAACACCTCCACCTACGCCCTGACCAACGTGACGCTGCGCTACGTGACCGCCCTCGCCGACCGTGGCGTTGCGGCGGCGCTGACCGCCGACCCCGCGCTGGCCGCCGGGCTCAACACGATGGCCGGCCACGTGACGCACCGCTCGGTCGGCGAGGCCCACGGCCTGGACGTCGTCGACCGGGCGGAGCTGCTGCCCGCAGCCTGAGCCGCCCGCCCGCGCCGGGCGGATCAGCCGGCGGCCGGGACGGCGTGCCGGCCCGGGCGATCGCCCTGGTCAGCTCCGGTGGGGAGGGCGTCGATGAGGGCGGTGAGGTCGGCGAGGTCTGCCTCGGTGAGGTCCTGGAGCGGGGG